>CAZVJB010000008.1:0-94828 GCA_964627625.1 uncultured Halobacteriales archaeon | reverse complement strand
TGGCGAACAATCGGCCACGCCAACCGGCGGATCAGTTCCCGGTGTTCCGCAGAGTCTGAGTCTGACTGCGGGCAACACCGAGGTGGGGGTTGGCTGGAGTACCCCCGTCTCGAATGGCGGTTCGGCCATCACGAGCTACCGCGTCTTCCGTGGTACCTCAACCGGAAGCAGTTCAATTGTCCCAACTGGGGGTTGTGCCAACCCCGGGTTAACGCTGATGTGTGCGGACACCGGTTTGACGAACGGACAGACGTATTACTACACGGTCAGAGCCGTAAACGGCTTCGGGCCGGGAGCGCCAACCGGCGAGCAATCGGCGACGCCTGGATCAATCCAAACCGCCGCCGACTTGGTCGTCGCTTACAACGGCGTAACCCTGAGCCCGATTGAGCCCTTCAACGACCAAACGTACACAGCGACGTGCACGTTCAGCAACGCGGGCGGGGTGGCGGCATCTGGGTTCGACGTCATCATCACCGTTGACGACTCTACCTCCCGCAGCGTAACGTACCAAGGCACGCTGGCCTCGAATGGCCACGACAGCGCCACATTGACCTTCCCCGCCACCACAATTGGCCAACACATCGCGGCATGCGTAGTCAACCAAAATGGTGCCGTGGCCCAGGACCCGAGCAAGACCTCCAACGACAGTGCCGCCCAAGCATTCAACGTCGGGCCGCACACCCTGACGCTGCCTAGTGGGCCGACTGGCCTTGCTGGTACTGCCGGGAACGCCCAAGTGAGTCTCGTCTGGTCAGCACCCTCGTCCGACGGCGGGTCGACCGTCACGAACTACAGGGTCTTTCGCGGCACCACGAGCTCGAACCGCCAAATCGTCATTAGTGGAAACTGTGCCAACCTCGGTGCGGTCCTCTCGTGCACAGACACAGGCCTGAGCAATGGACAGTCGTATGACTACATCGTCAGCGCGGTCAACGCCATCGGCCAAGGCGACGGGAGCAGTCCGGCCATTGCGGTGCCGACGGTGGTAGTAACGCCTGCAAACCTCGTAATCAACAGCATCACCTTCAACCCCGCATCCCCCGCAGCGGGTCAAGCCTACACCTCGACGTGCAAGTTCAGCAACGGTGGCGGAACCGCCGCCGCTGGCTTCGACATCATCATCACGATTGACGGCGTGACGGCGCAAACCAAAACCTACGGCACGCTCCGCCCGGGCGGACAAGACACGGCCACCCTCAACTTCCCGGGCACGACGCAAGGGAGCCACAAGGCAATCTGCGAAGTCAACCGCAACGGAGCCGTCATGGAGGACGCAACCAAGCGCTCGGACAACAGCTGGCCCCAGGCCTTCACCGTCGGGCCTCCCGCCGCAACGATTCCGGGCGCTCCGACGCTTCAAACGCCCACGGCGGGGGACACCAAGGTGAGTTTGGTATGGTCAGCTCCATCTTCCTTCGGTGGGGCAGAAATCACCAACTACCAAGTCTTCCGCGGAACCACCTCGGGCCCGGGGAACCAAAACCTGTTGACAAGCGGCGATTGCGCCAAAACTGGCAACTTCTTCTCCTGCACGGATTCAGGCTTGACGAATGGACAGGCGTATTACTACACCGTACGCGCGGTCAATAGTTTCGGGCCGGGGGGTCCAAGCAACGAAGGCACAACGACCATCACGAAGGTGAAGCCAGGGCTCTTGATTGGGCTGGGCGATTCCGTTGCCGCCGGCCACGGTCTGGGTGGGCCCGCCGACGGCTCTGCCAACAGTGATAAGGCCTATCCGGCGGTTCTTGCCAAGCAGCGGGGTCTGGATGTGTGGAACTTGGCCGTAACCGGGTCTTGCGTGATGCACCCCTGTAACAATCCGCCCCATTATGGCTCGCTCATCAAACAGATTAACCGCCTGCAAGATGACTCTTCTGGCCAGGCTTCCCGTGCCGCTTTGATTACCATCACGATTGGAGCAAACGACATCCATTTCGCGGAATGTCTGGAGAGTCTGCTGAATAATACGGGCATGGGGCCTTGCGAAGGGCCGGAATTTGAGCAAAACCTGGGAAAAATCCAAAACAATCTGCCGCAGGCCGTGGCCCGGCTCCGAGATGAGGTGGGCCCCAACGTGCCCATAGTCTTGACTCAATACTACAATCCGTTCCCCAGCCCGGCAAACGGAACATGCGATGCCTTTATTCCGATGGCTGCCAAGAAGGACCAAAGCCGCGGGCCAGACAACTCGGATTTCCGGGAGAATCAGGTCGCAAGAGCTCAAACCGAAGCCTGGAACGCAGCCAACGAGGTACTAGGACGGTTGAATTCCGTCCTTGGCCAAGTGGCGGCCAGCAATGGCTTGATTTCGGCTCCTCTTTCTCACGCGTTTGTTGGCCACGACATGTGCCGGAACGATCGACCACCAACCGCACAACAAGATCAGACCTGGGTCTATGCGTATCGGTTCCAAATGAACATCACCGACCCTTGGATTTTTGGCGGCCAGGACCTTCATTTTGAGTTCCCAAATGCGACCCGTCCGATGCCAGTTTGTGACAACACCCCCGACAGGCCGAAAACAAAAGATATCCCGCTCACCAGTAAATTGTTAGTGGAGTATGAAGTACAACTCGTCATCAATTGCATGCCGCATCCAACGCCAGCCGGGGCGATTGGAATTGCGAATGCCATTAAAGCCGCCATATTGGGAAACGAGGTGCGTAGTCTACTAGGCTCCGTAGTCGCCGCCAGAGTCAGCGGAGTTGTGACGATTGCTAACACGGGAACCCCGACGGCGCCGGTTGTTGGAGCGGCTCAAACCTTTGTGTATGCGCCCGGCGTCACCATGAATGTCGTCCCATCAGAGAACAAACTCAGTATTGCCCGCGTAAAGATGGACTCGGTCACCCACCCGGGGCAAGTCGTCTTCTTCAACGTCGACCCGGCCTTGTGGAAGGGAGCCGACTCGAAAATCGGCGTTTATCTCGACAATCAACTGGTGCCGCAAGCGAAGGACATAAAGGATCTCACCAGCGACCTTTCAGACAAGGGCCCGGCCAAGTACCTGCTCGTGAAAGGCGCGAGCGGCGACCAGGTCCTCATCTGGGTCCCGCACTTCTCCGAACGCATCATCGAAATCGCGGCAATCGAGGATCTCGGTCAGGCCTTCGTCACGCCAATGGGAATCATGGCCTTGGTTATTGGCAGTCTAGTGCTAGCGTCCGGTGCTTATGGCATCGGTCGCCGGCGAGGCCGGAGCAGGGGAATGCTCGTCATGGCCGCCTCGGAGGAGTCTCCTGCCCCGGTAATCGAAATCGACACGGAGTCGCCCGCGATGCCGGCCGACGTGAACGCAACCATGGATGAGCCTGCGACGGCCGACGAACATCTGAGCAACCTTGTCCGGTCCTCCGGGTCGTCAAGGAAGGGCCGACGGAAAGGACGCCGGAACTCAACTTCGCTCGCCACTGAAAGCCAGAGCGAGGATGACATCCCCTCCACGGCCGAAACCGAGCCAGGTGACGCGCCGCAAGACGCCGAGTCGAATGCTTGGTCCGACCTCGGCCCGCTCCAGGACGATCAACCGCAGTCCGCGGAATGGGGCGACCTGGGGCCACTCCCCGACGAGTCAACGGAGGACTCGAGCGGCGCGTCCACGCCGAACGCCAAGACCGAGCGCAAGAAGGGCAAGCAGAAGCGCAAGTCGGCCGTCGTTGCAGACGTTGGGCCGACGCAAGAGCCCTCGCAGGAAGCCAATGGAGGAACTGAAGGCGCAGCCAGCCCGCCGCCCGCCGCCGAGGAGGATGGCCGGCTCATGATGTGCCCCAACTGTTCAACCCAAGTGCCCGTCCTTGCAGGCGCCAAGCCGGAATGCCCCACGTGTGGATTTGGGGCCTAAGCCACGAGTGCCCGCCGGAGGGGACACATGAGACACGCCGATACGGGCCACAGACGCGACTTGAAAACCGCCTAATAGTCGCCCGCGGACGTGGAGGTGTTCCCGGTGCATCCGGCCACGACAGCGAAAATCAGGACGACAAAGACCCAGTGCATATCGTTGAGAGAGTGGACACGGTCAGAAGTCTTACCCTCACTAGGCCTCAATACGACGCGCAGTACGGCAAACCGTAGGCACTGACCGTTCCCGCGGGGCCCTGCAAAAAGTTTCGTAACTGCAACTGGAAAGCCGATTAAGCCATGCGCGTCAGAATCACATTTGACTGATGATTTCTGCTTTCTTTGCCTGGAACTCAGATTCTGTAAGCATGCCCGATGCCTTCATTTGCTGTAGCTTCTGAAGGCGGGCCGCCGGGTCCGCGGCAGGGGCGCTAGCTGGCGGCGGCGCGGCCGCTTGGGCGCGTGAACCCATGCGAGATCGAATGTAGCTTCCAATCTCGTCAACCCGCGCTTTTGGGAAGATGTCCGCAAAGGTTTGATTGGCCCCGCTGGCCATGATTACGATTTCGCCCTTGAGCATCCTGCTCTGGGTGGCCACCGAGCTGATCTGGTCGAACGGGATGTCCTGAACCGTATTCCGGAACATGCCCGACTCCAGGAAGACGACCCGATGGTCAGTCACGACCAAGATGCCCTTTTTGCCCGCGAATTCGCCTTTGCACATGTTGACCAAGGTCTCCTCCGGACGCAAATACTTGGGCAAGTTCTTCAATTCCTTGCCTGCACCAAATCGGATCGCCATCTTCTCGGATGCCATTTCGTCGATTTGGGCCTCGGTAATAGCCATACAATCACGACGACGCCCTACTTCTTAAGTAACATGCACCAACGGCGGCGGCGCGTGGGGCTGGAATCTTGGGATACCAACGGTTTCGCCACCCTCATGGTTATCGCCAGGTGGGGGGCGTCCCGCCGCATAGCCTCTATCGGGCTGGCGCGGGTGGCCTCCAACTACCCGTCGGCAGCGTGCATCGCGTCCTTGGCGTGCCACACACTCGTGGCAAATGCGTGCATGCGGGTTTCGGAGGCGCGGAAGGAAGGCAGCGGGGCACTGCTCCCCGACGTCCGGACCACGATGGCCTTCAAGAACAGGAAGAATGCACATAGCACGGCCACCGCCACCAGGACGAACCCGACGCCAGTCATGACGCTGAAGTGCGCGATGGAAGGGACAATGAGTCCAAGGCCGCCCAAGCCGCCGACCACGAGCCCGACCCAGGCCAACCAGTTCGGCCGCCGTGTCACCTCGATGGCCTCAACGTGGCGCAAATCAATGGAGACCTGGCCCCGGCCGTGCAGGAAGCGGCGGCCCCGCCAGTAGACGCGCCGGTTGGTGGCCACCAGGCACGACTTGGAGGCGCCGAAGAAACTGCGCCGGGAGATCTCCGCCAGTGGAGTCTCCCCGCCTGCCACGACTACACCATTTGGCATCTTCGCCACCCCGGCGGTGGATGCCGATAGAGCCGAACCCAATTCCTGCATAAGCACGGCTTCCGCCTCGTCCGCGGCGGCGCGACGCTCGCGCAGCCATTGCGCCCCGCTCCGTCCGGACTTCACCGCCCAGTCAAGGGCCGACGGGCTCGACTCGGCCCGCAGCGTGCGGTGGGCCAAGAACGCCACAGCGACGCCTGCCACCAATCCGAACGGGCCGGCCGGCTTGGCCAAAAGGTCGACGTTAAGCAGGGTCGTGACCACTGCGAAGGCTCCCAAGACGACCTGCCCCTGCAAGGCCAGCGTACGCCGACCTAGGAAGAACGCCGCGCAGAGCGCCAGTTCGAGGGCCGGGAAGAGCGTGTAGCGGGCGACGTCGTGCAGGATGGGCACGGGGCCGAGGAGCCCGGCTCCCTCCCAGAGCGGCTTCAGGGCGTCTTGCGTGTCCGTGGCCCATGAGTGCGTCGCGGCACCCGGCTGGGCCGGCGCCGTATCCGTCGGGACGACCGCCGCCAGCACGAGGAAGATGGTGGCCGCCAATGCGACCGCTGCCAAGGTCGGGAAGGCGGCCTTCCAGAACGCGTCAAGCCAGGTCCAGCGCTTGACCTGTGAAGGCGTCTGGTACGCTCGGGGGGGTGTGGATGCGATGGGCGGGGCGGCCGGCCGCGCGGCGGGCAGCGGGGCGGGTTCGCGTTCGACCAAGAGTGGCCCGAGCTCCACCGTCGCTGCCGCGGGGGCCGGCTCGTACTCGCGCTCGGCGGGCATGCGTGCGACCGGCTTCGACTTGCGGGCAACCTTGGCGGATGCGAGGGGGGCCTGCGGCGGGGCGTTCGTCGTTCGAGGACCACCGGGAACGGCTGGGCGCACGGCGGGACCGGCAGTCCGAGTGTCATGGCGCGGGTATCCGCAGTTGGGACAGACCGGCGCTTCCTCTGCCGTGACGATGACAAAGGAGCAGCGAGGGCAGCGCATGCGATGGGCAGGAGGAGCAACCACGCGTTGCCATTGCTTGAATGGTTTAAAATGTCGGTCGGCGCGGAACACGTCAGCGGTCCGAGGCTCGGTGCCGTCGTTCCCCTGTTGAGATACGGGGACGCCGGGCGCGATGTCGGCAACCATCAGGAGGAGCTTCAAACGGCTGGCCAGTTACAGTCCGCCGGAACAACCAAGAGCCCCGCGGTTCTGGGTTCGGTAATGGTGTTCGTGGGGTCCCGTTTGCGCTTCGTCGCGCTGAGCTTGGTTCTGGTCCTGCTGCTCGCCACGTTTCCAGCGGCCGTGCTGGGCCAAAGCTCGTCGTCAGCCCCACCATCAACGACCACGCAAGGCCCCCCCACCACGGCTGCGCCTGACGGTGACGGCGACGGGGTTCCAGATTCGTACGACAACTGCCCCTACGTCTCCAACCATGACCAGAGCGACAGCAACCACGACGGCATCGGCGACGCCTGCGACTCGGACATCGATGGTGACGGCGTGCCCAATTCGGCGCCGCCCGGCACCTTCCTCGACAACTGTCCGTACGTTTCCAACGCCGATCAAGTGGACAGCAATGGGGACGGAGTCGGCGATGCGTGTGCTTCCACCGGCTCCTCTTCCTCGTGTGCGGCGTCTAGTGGCTCATCGACCACGACGTCAACGTCCGCATCGGCTGGGCCATCCTCAACGACGTCAAGCCAAACGTATGCGGACATGACGCCGCCCAATGGCTTGCCGACCATTTCGTCCACCACGCACAGCCAAAACGCGGCATCCGCTGACAGAAATCCAGTGTTTTCGTGGGCTCAAGTCTACGACCAAGAAAGTCCGGTGGTCTACCACTACGCGCTAGGCATGGCTGCAAATTACGTGGTCAATAGTGCCGATGCAGCCAATCAGAATCGCGTCGCGGAGTTCTATTGCATCTCGGACGGCACGTGGACGTTTTCCGTGGCGGGATTCAGCGACGGCGGCCAAACGCCGACCGCACACTATACAATCATCATCGCCGCCCAGTCGGCCTCACCGCAAGTGGTTCGAGTGCAAGAACCACCCCAAGCGGCCACGAGTGCCCCGGAGCTCGGCGGCGCGGCATATATCCCTGATTTGGGGGAAGCTCTTGGGACACCAATTGGCCTCGCGATGCTTGGGACGGCCGTTTTGGTGGTGGGGCTCGGCGCCTACGCAATCGCGCGCGGCCAAGGGCGAAGGAAGGCGGGACAGGCCGAAGTCGCCGGTGCCGCCGCAGGCAGGGCGCCCGCCTTTGACCGTAGTCACAATCAAACGCGGGGCTTTTCCGAATCCAAGCGCATGCCCAAGACGCTCCTGGTTTTGGGTATCGTGTCGGGCCTGCCCATCATGGTATACGGACTCTTGGTATTGGTTTTCCTGACCACTGCACACCCATCGGAGCCTGACTTTGTCCACTGGAGTGGCACGCGAATCCGACTGACGGAGATTCTCGGTATGATAGTAGCTAGCGTTGGCGTGGGCGTACCAATTGCGCTCCTGGTCGCTTACTTCATCGCACGCAAACGCTGGTTTACTCGCCAACAAACGGCACCGGCCGTGCCCGCAATGCGCCGGCTACCAAGCCCCACCCTCCGCGCGCCTGGCGGAGCCGGGGTTACGGCGAGCCAGGCTGCTCTCCAGCAGTGGACACCCACCCACCCGCGCGCGATGGCGCCGGCCTGGACGGATCTTGGTCCAATCCCGGATGCCTCGCCTCGACAAGCGGCGGCAACGTCGGCAGCGTCGGCTTGGATGGACCTGGGGCCGCTGCCGGTGGACCCGACCACGAAGCCCGATGCGCCTAATTGGATTGACTTGGGGCCGCTTCCTGAAGGAACGAACGAAGATGCAGGCGACGGCTCGAAACCGAGCGGCCAAGCGACCACAAGAAAGCCCACTGGCAAGCGGACGACGGCCCGGCCCAAGAACTGGAGCCAACCTGAAGAACCTGCCGTGGGTAGCGATGGAAGTACGCCATCAACGGGCAGCGTCAAGAATCCTGGAAGGCCGCCCAGGAAACAGCCAAAGGGATAGGTCGAACTCCCCCACGACGGACGAATCGTGGTGCAATGCCGTCGCGCTGTTCGGAAAAAAGCCAGCCTGCAAGGTAAGGCAGTTCGCTTCCGACGCGGGGCCGCCACGCAACCCATTTGCGCGGTTACGGGAAAGTCTCCTGTGAATCACGGGTGCGCCATCTTGCCGCAAGGGAACGTGAACCTTGCATCGTCATACTCGACCGGAAAATAGCCGAAGGCCGGCGCTGCCGTCCGGGCGCCCGTATCTGGCATCCCACTGACCGGAACAACCATGATGCCCCCCGTTCTGGGTTCAATAATGGTGGTCCTGGAGTCCCGTTTGCGGCTTGGCGCTTTGAGCTTGGCTCTAGGCCTGCTGCTCGGCGCGTTTTCCATGCCGGTGCTTGGCCAGTCACCTGACACGGACGGCGACGGCATTACCGATTCTGCGGACAACTGCTCCAGCGTTCCCAACTACGACCAAGCGGATATGGATCTCGACGGCGTCGGTGATTCCTGCGACCCCGACATCGACGGCGACGACATCCAAAACGGCACAGACAATTGCCCCTACGTCCCCAACGATAATCAGGCGGACAGTGACGGCGACGGGCAGGGGGACGCCTGCAGTTCCAGCGCCACGCAGCAAAGTGCGAGCCAGACGCATGAACCGCCCCCGCCTGACGCGAAGGCACCGGCTGCGGGGGGCGATTTGCCGAATTTCGGGCAAGCGTTTTCATCGCCGGTTGGAATCGCCGTCATCGCCATCGCTGTTCTTGCCGCCGCATTTATCGCCTACGCAATCGGGGGTCGAAAAGGCCGACCAAGGGTCGGGCAAGCGGGAGCGGGCGGCGTCGCCGGGGCGCCGGGCCTGGCCGCGCCAAAACGCATGCCGCGGACTCTTCTGGTTTGGGCCATTGTAACGAGCCTTCCAATCGTGGCCCTGGGCGTCGCTGTCGTGTACGTCCTCATCAGCATAAGTGGGACGGAGGACGACCTCATTGGCTGGACAATGACGCGGGCTGGGGGCATCGGCATGGTGATCGTTGGTGTTGGCTTGGTCGTGCCGATTGTTTTCCTCGTCGCCTATTTTGTCGCGCGGAATCGGTGGGCAGCCCGGCTACAACCGCGAACAACCCTTGCTGCAACCGGCCGTGCGTCTGAACCTCCGGTCCGCGCTTCGGCCCATGCAGCAAGTGCGGCACCACAAGTCGCCGTGCAACGACAGAAAAGCACGCCGCCGCCGGGGCCGCCGCCATCCTGGGTCGATTTGGGTCCGATTCCACGCTTGGCCGCCCGACCAGCTGCACAAGAGCCGGCCTGGACCGACCTAGGGCCAATTGCGATGACGGCATCCGCGCAGCCGAATCCGCCGGCGTGGGTCGACCTCGGGCCGCTCGCCGGCGCGCCAAGCGAGCAGTCGGGCAACAGCCCGCCGCCAGGCGCTGCGGGGTCTCGCAAGAAACGCGCGAGCCCGCCAAAGTCGACGCGCGCCGCCGCCGGGGGCCAGTCGAAGGGCCAGAAAAAGGACGCCGCTGACGGCGCGCCATCGGCAAACGCGAAGAAGTCACCTGGCAAAATGCCGACGAGCCGGCCAAAGAAGTAATGGGGCTCGCGCGGGCATCATGCATCCCCACGTGGACGAGATGGACCGGCGGCCGTTTGGTCAAGTCCGGTGGCGATTCGTCGGTGCTCCGGCGGCGGCTGCTTGCATGACGGATCGGTCGTGGCGTCGCCTTGGGGGCCTAGGATGAACCCGATGCCGACGATGCACCCGATTGTGACGATGAATCGCAACCTTCGGTGGGCCTCATCGGGTTCATGGGACGAAATTAGGTTCATCGTTTTGCCCCAACGGCGGCTGGTGCCCCCGGCGGCCCTGCCCTCCACGCTCGCCTTCGGCTCGCGAACCGGCTTGCCAAACCCTCGCACGACTCGCTGCGCTCGTCTGCTCGCCCCGACCGGGGGCGTTTCATCCTGCCATTCCTCATTCATGACGACGCCGCCGTCGGAGGACTGCGGGAATGGGTCGAAGGTCTTCATCAAGCAGGTGTTCGCGCGTTCGAGATAGCACACTTTGCCCTATGCAACCGGCCGGGCGGCCCGACGATTCCGCTTAAGAGCCCGCCTTCCGTCGGCGCCTTGTGCTCCGGCTTGCCCGTGGCAGCCTGTCCTGGCTGATTGTCCCGCCCCTTGCGTCGTTCTTCTTCGCCGCGATTGGCTACCGCACCGGCGTCAGCGCCTGGTATTGGGTTGCGGTTGCGGCACTGTTCGTGTTCGCCTTCTTCTTGGCGTTTTTCCGCGATCCCGTGCGTACCACCGCCGCCGGCGTTGCAAGTCCGGCCGATGGCAAGGTCCGCGCCATCGATGTCGTGCAGGATGCTGATCTTGGCCCCGTCGAACGCCTATCCATCTTCATGTCGCCCAAGGATGTGCACGTCAATCGCATGCCCCTCGACGGCACCGTCGTCTCGCTGCTGCATCACCCTGGCGGCCACGTCCCAGCGTTCAAGAAGGAATCCGAGCGCAACGAACGCGTCGAAGCCATCCTTGAAACCGCAATCGGCCGCATCAAGATCATCCTGATTGCCGGCACCGTCGCGCGCCGCATCGTTCCGTATATCAAGGAAGGGCAGGTCCTCACTAAGGGCCAACGCATCGCCCTCATTCGCTTCGGTTCGCGCTGCGACCTTCTGATTCCCGCCGGCCGGGTCAAGTGGACCGCCAGGATGGACCAGAAAGTGCGTGCCGCCTCCTCAAGCCTGGGGGAGCCGGTTTGACTTTGCGGGCCTACTTCCACGCCGCCCTGCGCGACGAATGGGACGGCTTGGAACGCATCAATCGCGACCTGCGTCTTGCAGATCTCTTCACGCTCCTCAACGCTCTCATGGGCCTTACCGCCCTCATGGTCGCTGCCCACGCCGCCGGCGCGGACCCGGCCACCCAGAGACACTCCATCCGCATCGCCATCATGCTCGTTATGGTCGGCGTCATCATGGACGGGGTAGATGGCGCCGTTGCGCGCCTCGGCAAAGGGAACGGCCCGTTGGGCGGTGTCTTGGATACCCTCGCGGATGCCCTGACGTTCGTCACAACGAGTGCCGTGCTGGCGTTTCTTAGCTTCGAACTTGCCGGCCGCACGACGGTCGGCATCGTCGCTTTGGTTGTGCCCCTTGCTTTCTACGCGCTCTGCGGCCTCTTGCGTCTGGCCCGGTTCGAATCGATTCGCGACGACGGCAAGACGCGCCACTACTTTTCCGGCATGCCAACACCCGCTGCGGCCGTGACGCTGCTGTCGCTTGTGCAAGTGAATGCGTCTCCTTGGCTGATCGCCGTTGCCGCGTTCTACCTCGGCATACTCATGGTGACGCGCGTACGCTTCCCCAAGATGCGCGGTTGGCTTGCAGTCGGCACCGTCGCAATCCTACTTGCAATACTCGTCACGTTCGACAATCCGACACTGCAATCCTCCTTGACTTGGGGCCTCTTGGGCTTCATGGCGCTGTACGTCGTGCTCGGCCCCTTCTACGTCCTTGCCCGCGAAGGAGCCCGCTTTGAAGGGCAAGCCCGCGCCGAGGGTGACCATCGATGACCCCCCTTCCCAAGCCACCGCCCGGCGCAAAGGCGACGGGCATGCCGCAGATGCGCCGCAAGTCCGCCATTCGTACGGCCACGGAGAACGTGCAGGAGCAGTTCCTGGAACGCGTCCGGCAAGTCGCCGAGCAGCCAAGTCTTGCACTTCCCGAAGCCATCGGCCCTGAGTGGTCGGGCCTGGCGCGTCTTCGCCGTCGGCTCAATCAAGGGAAACTGCCGTTTGGCGCGCGCTTCGACAAGGGCCTCGTGGGGGCCATCCGCATCGCCCGCGAAGTCGCAAAACTGCAAGAGGCGCCCCGCATGATGGACGCCCGCATCGACGGCAACCGCCGCTTCTTCCTCCTGCGCGGCCATGTCCGGAAACTTTGCCAGCTCGGCGTGCAGAACTGGGATGACCCGCTTGCCCTAATGCTCGCATACGGCCCTATGGCAGTCAAGCACCACTTGCACCTCTTTGCCGGCTCGCAATTGTGGTGCAGCGGCACGAAACCCATGCCGCCGCGGGAGTGGTTCGACGATTTGGCCGAACGCACGGAAATCGAGCTCCAACCCGACGGCGATGGTGCAGCCTGTCCCCACCAAGAACGGCCACAGGTAAGCCTGCAGTTTCGCGGCGGACCCGGCATCAAGGTCTGTGGCGCCTGCGGCCACAAGGCCAAAAACCTGCACAGCCACATCACGAACCGCTACGTCTCCGACCGGCCGGCCCGCCCAGTCGAGGTTGCCGCCTTGCTGGCCGGCGGCGCGACCGTGCCTTTCAGCGACATTCTCTTGACGTCCTATCAGAAAGGCAAGATTGACGAGGCCGAACTCATCGAAGCGGCCCTCAAGGCGTGGCACAAAGAAGCGCGCGGCTCCGGCCGTTATGTGCTTGCCGGACGAGACTTCGGCTCAGACCAGGACAAGTTTCTCGACCACCTCGACCTTGCCCCGTGGGAACGTGAACCGGTTCGCCAGATAACGGCCGGCGGGCACGTCGGGCCGCAGGGCGCCGCGGCCGACGTATTGTCGGAACACCGCGATGCGTTGCCGTCCGGTATCGAGGTTCTGCTGCCTGGCGAAGGAGTCGCGTTTGCCAAGTCCCATCCCGGTACCGACCCGCGCACCATCTTGCGCCTCGCACACGACCAGGCAGATCGCCGCGCCAAAACGCGGGATTTGCCCGAGATTTCCTCGAGCCTCGGAGAACTCGGAATGTGGATCGATGCGTTCACCAGGGAGGCGCGCACCATCGACCGCGCGCACCTCTTGGCCAACGTACGCAAACTCGTGCCCCAAAGCCGCCACCCGGCCCATCTGTACGCGTTCCTGTGTGCCGTTGGCTTCGAGTCCGAAGGCGAACGCACCTTCAGCCACGACCAGAAGGAAGCGGGAGCACATTGGGCACCGCTTGCCAAGGCGGTCATGGAGGCCACAGGCGCGGCGTACCGCGACGCCGTGCTAGCGTACTTACGCGAGACGGGAGCGGGCGAGGGCGCGTAGGGAACGCCCCTGCCTTAACCGCCGATTTCGCTGAAACTGATCAAGCCGTTCTGTTGGGAATGCCTAGGCGTGGCGATGACTGGCGACTGGGAGCATGATTACGCAGATTGACCGTTCCCGAAATGATTCGTGACGCATTCTAATTGACCCGCCGCCAGTACAGCCCGTTGGTACGAAGGCCAATGACCCAATCATTCGTCCTCCGACGGCGTCGTCGCCTTGTTGAAGGAATGGAATGAAGGCAGGGGCGCGGCAGCGCCGGCGAGCATTGCGAGCCGCACGCGATACTCGAACGCTGCTTCCTTCGACAGCAGGCCCAGGGAAGGGCGCTAGAGTCGCAAGATCGGGTTCATGCGCAGGAATCGGGTCCATGAAAAGTCCCCGGGGTGTTGGGGAAGGACGATGAACCCGATGCGGAACCATGAACCCGATGCCGGGCACGACTGAGAGTCGACCCGCACGCCGACGATTTGCGCGGCAGAAAGCCGGTCGAACAGGAATCGACCGAAACCCTCGGCCGGGCGAGCAACGGTCGAAGCCCCGCCCGCGAGGGCCGCCGGGGGCGGACGCCCGCGTTGGGGAATACCGATGAACCCAATCTGCCCGATGAACCCGATACGGTTCACCGACGCGTCGATTGCAACCTGGCAATCGGGTTCATCGTCGGCATCGGGTTCATGCGAGGCCCCCAAGACAAGGCCACGACCGATTCTTGATCCAGGGCGACGCCGCCGTCGCAACCACAGAATCGCTCGTGGCCTACTGCAAGCAGGTCGCCACGAAATCCGCGGTTCGTCCGGGGGCGGCTACCCAGTTCCCTGCGCGAGAATGCGCGTCGCAAGGGCCGCAAGCCCTGTTCCTTTCTTCGGCTCCGCCTCGAGTTTCTGCACGGCGACGGCGTCGTTGAAGGTTTGGCGCTTTTCCTCGTAGAAGATGCCGGTCGCCCAGTGGTCGTTGATGGCGGCGTGCAGGGCCGCAAACTTGTCGCCGACGGCGTGGGTCGTCTCGAGGTTGCGCTGGTTGGCCTTCGCAGCCTCATAGATGTCATGGAACGTGACGCACGGGCTAATGACCTGGACGAAGGCGTAGCCGTCGTGGGAGATGGCCTTCTTGATGATGTCTGTGAGTTCCTTGACCTTGCCCGAGTACGCGCGGGCCACGAATGTGGCGCCCGAAATGATGGCAAGCGCCATCGGGTTTAGCGGCTGGTCCGCTGATTTTCCGGTTCCGGCAAAAGGCGTGGACTTGGTCTTGAGACCCAGCTCGGATGTTGGCGAGGCCTGGCCCTTCGTGAGGCCGTAGATCTCGTTGTCCATCATGATGTAGGAAATCTTGGGGTTCCGGCGCGCCGTGTGCACGAAGTGACCGGCACCGATTGCCATGCCGTCGCCATCGCCACCGACCGCGATGACGGTCTTCTCCGGCATGGCGAGTTTCAGGCCGACTGCGACGGGGAGGCTACGTCCGTGGACCGCGTGGAAGCCGTACGCGTTCATGAAGTGCGGGAAGCGGCTGCTGCAGCCGATGCCCGAAACGAAGGTGAGGTCATGCGGCGCAATCTTCAGGTCAGCAAGGGCCTTCTGCATGGCGGCAAGGACAGCAAAGTCACCGCAGCCAGGACACCAGACGGGCGGCAGCGTGCCCTTGTAATCCTTCGCCGTGAGGTCTTGGCCGACGACGGGGAGGGGCTTGCTGATGGGGGCGACGTGGTCGGATTCCGGCAAGGCGTGGCCGGGGGACGGGACCTTGGCAAGCGCACCTTCCGGGCTCAACGCACGACCTCCCGGGTCTGGTGGATGGCTGGCGGGGACGTCGTTTTTCGGTTGGCGAGCACGGAATCGACTTTCTCCTTGATCTCGAGCCAAGTCAAGGGCGAGCCTTGCACTTTGTTGAGGCGGTGGAAATGCTTGACCACATGCTTGCGCAGGAGTCCTTCGAGTTGGCCCGTGTAGTTCATCTCGGCCACGATGACCTCGGGGGCCTTCTCGATGATGTCGAGGAAGCCCTCCTTCGGAAGCGGGCTCAGGATCTTTGTGACGAGGTAACCGACCTTTTTCCCCTCGGCAAGGAGTTGCGTGATGGCTTCCTTGGCCGGGCCCTTGGTGCTGCCCCAAGTGACGACAAGGACGTCGGGGTTCTCGTCGCCGAAGCGCTCGGTCGCCATCGGGTACTTCCACGCGTCGTCAATCTTGTGGATGCGCTTGGCAATCATGGCCTCGTGGTTCGGGCCCGTGTAGTTGGGGTTGCCGTACTCGTTGTGTTCGAGGCCCTCTGCGACGTGGACGCCGCCCGGCATGCCGGGGATGGATTGCGGGGAGACGTTGTCCGCGGTGAACTTGTAGCGCTTGTAGTCCACGAGTTCTTCGGCCGTGGCAAGCTTGCGTGACACGATGGGCGTTCCCGTCGCCTTGAGGCTCGGCAAGTGGATGTTCTCCGTGCGGTTGGACAGCGAATGGTCCGTTGCGAGGATGACGGGGACCTGGTACCGCTCCGCCATGTTGAATGCCCAGATGGTCTGGAAGAAAGAGTCGCGCACGCCCGACGGGGCAAGCACGATGCGCGACGCCTCGCCGTGCGAGCCGTACACCATCTCGTTCAGGTCCGACTGTTCAGGCTTCGTGGGCAATCCCGTGGACGGGCCGCCGCGCATGCAGTTGATGATGACGACCGGCAACTCGGCCGTGCTCGAAAGGCCGAGCAACTCCTGCATGAGGCTGAAGCCGGGACCCGAAGTCGCAGTCATGGCCTTCTTGCCCGCGTAGCTTGCACCGAGGCAGTGCGCCAGGGCCGACATCTCGTCCTCAGCCTGAATGCAGGTGTGGCCGAACTTCGGCATCTCGGTTGCCAGAGTCTCGAGGATGCTTGAGGCGGGCGTGATGGGATAGCCGGCATAGAAGTCGCAGCCGGCAACAAGGGCGCCAAGTGCGATGGCGTCGTTGCCGTTCAGGAGGATGCGCTCCTCTTCGTGGGCGCCAATCTTGAGACCGCCCTGGTGCTTGAGCTGAAGGGTCGCAACGTGCTGGTACGCGGCGTCCACGGCTTTGTCGTTAAGTTCGAGAAGCTTGGGGTTCTTGCCCTTGTACTTCTTCTGCATCGTCTTCTTGATTTCCGCGGCAGGGATGTTGTACAGGGCTGCGACGGTCGCGACTGCGAAGACGTTCTTCGATTTGGGCGAACCAATGACTTTCACGAGTTCATCGAAAGGGACGGCGTAGAGGTGGACGTCGCTGCGGGTCGGGGGCGTCGGGACTTGGCCGGGGTCATACAAGATGACGCCGCCCTTGCCGACCGTCGCTGCATGATTGTCAATGGCTTCCTGGTTGAAGGCGCACAAGCAGTCGACGCCCGTGCCGGCCGAGAGGACTTCCTCGTTGGAGGAGCGCACCTGGTACCAGCAGTGGCCGCCCTTGATTTCGGCGGGGTAGGATTCGAAGGTGAAGACGTTGAAGCCGATGTCGGAGAGTGCAAGGCAGCAAATCTCGCCCGCCGAGATGACGCCTTCCCCTGATTCGCCGGCGAAGCGGAACGTGTAGCTGGGCATTGCCTGAACCCTGTTGGGCCTCCCCTGGAGAAGAGCCCTGCGTTGGCCCACTTCAGGCGTTTATAAAAGCGTTCAGGAAAGAGCCCCGACGGAAGGCTCTCTGGCGCGTGGCCCCCCCGGTTGCCTCCTGGAAAGCGAGGCTGGCAAGCGTCTGAACGACGTTTAGGTGGTGGCGGCAAACGGCCGCGTTCCCGGTAGCGACGAACACCGGGGAGCCTAGCGCCGCCGCCGCGCTGCCAACAGCGCCGCCACGATTGCCATCGCCGCAAGTGGCATCGGCGACGCCTGCGTGTCAGTCGTCGACGAAGTCGCGACGGGCCCGGTGCCGCCTAGCACGTCAAGTTTGAGGGTTTGCGCGAGAACAATCTCCTTGCCGTTACTGGTGTAGGTCAGTGTGGCGTTGACATCGTAGGCACCCGAGGCCATGGCGGCAGGCGGCGTCACGACGAGCTTCTGCGGCATCGTCGCCCCGGGATTCACGACGACGTGGACAGGATCCCATGCAAAGCACGGGCTTGCGGTCGTGCAGCCCCACGCGGCGGGCACGCTCGCCTTGGCGAACGGGTGGCCAACGCCTGCACCGTTGTTCGTGATGTTGAAGTGGAACGTTGCGGACTGTCCCGGGCCAGTGGCTTTGCCGATTTGGTCGACGGTGTACGAGAGAATCGGTTGGGTGTCCGTGACGGCTCCGCCCGCAACACTTGAGCCGATATGGATGTCCTTGACGGCGCGGTTTCCTGCCAAATCGAACGCCTCCACGCGGATGACGTCGTTTGCCGTAAGGTCCCGCCCCGTCCACTCAAACGAAGGCCCGTACGTCACGCAGGTCTGGCCTGGTGCTCCGCTGCACGGTGGGGCGATAATGCCCGCGGCGCCTCCCGGCCCGTAGTCGGGTGAGTAGTCGGCGTCCCAGAGGCGGCCATCCCAGTCGCGCAATTCGGCCGTGATATCCTGGCCGTTGAGGGACACCGTCTTCTTGGCAAGCGGTTCCCCGAACTCAATCGTGAGCTTGTGGCCGGCCAAAGCTTGCCCGTCCCCCGGCAGGACGATGGGCCAGGGCGCCGTTTTGTCGTGCGCCTGCATCTGCGCGGGTTCATCCTCGCACGTCTCCTGCGCCGGCGTCGGCTGGGTGTCACAATTGTCGACGATGGCCTTCGCCCAGAAGCGGGCCATCTCGTTGTTGTTCACATCGTAAGCGTGCACGGCGGCGGCATAGGTGCCATCCGGTACGAGCGACGTTTTGATGGGGATGAAGAAACCATCCGTGGCGTCGCGGTCGGCGCGGTAGTTCGGTATGTAGGCTCCAGTCACCCAGGGCGCGCCTTCCGGTACGCCGCACGATTGCTCATCGAAGTCATGCGTGAACGGTCCAAAACTAAAGCCGAAGACCGCGATTTGGTCGGCGGCCGCCCCAATCGCTTGGAATTGCACGAAGAACTGGCCTTGCGCCCGGATGAAGCCGTCGGCCCCCGGCTGCAGGTCCGGGTTGCGGAAGATGAGAAGCAGGCTGTCGTCGACGGGGCAGCGATGGGTTTGCGCTGAGGCGGGCGGGGTTAGGATTGCGGCTAGCAGCAGGACAGCCAAGGCCGGCCCGAGGCGAAAGGACATGCCATGCGCAGCGGTAGGGGCATGAAAAAGCGTTTCGGGCAAGCAGAACCGCGGCTGGCGGCGCCGCCGGGGCAAGGGCGGAATCGCTACAGGACGTGGCCAAGGCGGGGCCTCGGTCTTGCCGACCACGACCTTGGATTCCCCATCAGCTCTGCGAGGTGGGCCTGCGGCGCTCGGCCGAGGGCGGCGGCGCGTAGGTGCGAATCAAGTCCGTGCGCGTCACGATGCCTTGGATTTGCCCGTTTTCCGCCATGACTGGTAGCGCGCCGACATGCTCCTTCAGCATGACGAGCGCCGCTTCCTTTGCGCTCATGTCGGGGTGGCCCGTAATCACCTTGCGAATCATGTAAGGGCCGACTTGCAGGTCGCGGATGTTGGCGCGCTGCACATGGGCGTCGGCTTGTTTGAAGCCGGCAAAAGCGCCTGCAATCTCGTGTTCGGCGATGATGCCATGCAGTTTGCCGCCTTCGAGAACTGGCAGTCGCGCAATGTCGTGGTCAAGAATCAGGCGCCGGGCATGGACAAGGCGCTCGGAAGGGCTCACGGCCTGCAATTCCTTCTTCATGATGGCGCCGAGTTTCACATCAGAACGGACGAGTTTCAAGAGGTCCGCCTTGGTGACAATCCCGACGAGTTTCGTGCCCTGTACAACGGGGACCATCGTGAGGCCCGGCTTACCGACATCCTGCAGCAGGACGGCCAAATCTTCGTCGGGGTGTGCGATGAGGAAATCCTTCTCCATGACGGAGGAGGCGTGCAGCGTCGTCGTCTGGATGCCGCGGTTATGTTCGCGGCCAAGTTTGTCGGCAATTTTGCCGTCGGTCACGATGCCGACAAGGTTGCCTTCCTCGACCACGGGAATCTTCGTGATGTTGTGCTTCTCCATCATGGCAAGCACATCCTTCAAATTGCGGTCTTTCGCCACCGTAACGATGGCCTGGGTCATGACATCTCGGACTTTCATAGGTTCAGCCTCGTTGACTCTGGGCAGAGAGGGGAAGAAGCCGGCCGATGGCCGGCAGTCACGTCCGATTAGTGTAGGGGTGGATTGGGAGGTTGCAGGCCGGGTCGCATGGGGCCACGACCAGGGAATCCGCTAGGGTCCCGGAGCGATGTCCGGTCAAACGCAGCGCGGACACGACTTGTGATATGTTTGAGGCCCAACATAAGGCCTTGGGATAGTATGGCGAAAAAGTGACAATCACTGGGCCAGCCGAAACGGGAGCCTGCCAGACCGCGAATTGCGCGCCTGCCGTAAAACCTGCGGCTGAAGACCGCTGCACGATTCCTCACGTTGCCCCCGGCGGCGACTTTCCACAACGGAATCGAATGCTTGGGTGTGGCCGCCATTTTCAGGACAACCCCTTGAGGTGCGGGAGTGTCCTAGAATTCCGGTTGGGCCACGGATGCCACCGACGAACCGCGGAAATCGCGGAGACCGCGGAACAGTTTCCGCGTGTTCCGCGCGCTCCGCGGTTTGGTATCGCAGCGGGCGGCCATTTTCAGGACAACTCCTTGAGGTGCTTTCACTCCGCCCCCCAGCACACCCATACGCGACATCCCGCATTTCTTGTCCGTGCCTTCCGACCCGACGTACCCTGCCGCGCCGGCAATGCCTCAGCCCGGCCCCCCGGAGAAGCCGAAGAACCGCAAGCGCGCAAACGCGTCCAAGAAGGGCCAGCAAATCGAACTCCTGGCAATCAAACTCCTCGAGGCCGAGGGCTACAAGGTGCACCGCTGCATACGCACCGGCGCCAAGCGGGGCCCGTTCTGGGTCAGCCAATCCAACGACGTCTTCGGCTGCATCGACCTCGTCGGCAAGAAGAAAGGCGAACGAACACGCTGGCTCCAGGTCACAGCCCATTCAGGCATTGGGCAAAAGAAGAAGGAGATTTTCGAGGTTCCATGGGATCCGCTCTTCGACTCCGTCGAGATTTGGCGCTGGGTGGGCGGGCAAAAGCGCAAACACAAGGTCACGGGCGAATTCCTCGGCCACCAATACTTCCAGGTCTATCATTATGATGACGGCTTCACGCTGCGCACCGACCGCCGCGTCCCGGTCGCACCCGGCTCGCCAACTCTTGCGCAAGACCCGAACAACAGGGAACTCTGGGAAGTGTCGGCGTGAGCGAGGCCGTGCTTGCCATCGAGCAACTTTCTGGCGTAGGCACGCACCTTGCCAATTCTCTGCGCACGCATTTTCGCACCGAGGCCGAATTCCTCGCAGCAGCCGGCGCCGGCGACTTGGAACGGATTGCGGCCGTGCCTGGAGTCTCGCCGCGACGCGCCGCCGAATTGGTCCGGCAGGTCCGCGGCGTTGCGGAGGACAAATTCCTTGCTACAACGCAAGCCCGGCGCCTCCATGACGAGATTCTCGAAGCCTTGTGCCGCTTTGCCGCAACGTCCACGGGCCGCAACCGCCTCAAGCTCTTGGCGCCCCAGCCCGACGCGGCGACGGCCAAAAAGCACGTCGCGGCAGTCATGGCGCACAAAGCCACTGCGGCAGCCCTCGACCGGAGCGAAGTGCATCGCTTGCTGCGCAAGATCCGGCTTCCGGCGGAGCCTGCGCCGAAGCAGGAAGGCGGTCGCCTCCTGGTTGCAAGCCAAGAAGTCCAAGACCGCCTGCACCGCGCCGGCGTGCACCGCTGGGTCGCAATCGCGGGCTTGGCGGAGCTGGCGCAGGCAAGCGACTACGAACTAGTTCTCATCCTCGACGAAGCCGAAGCGCCAGGCATCGAGAACGCGGTCGAAATGTCAGTCGATGCGTCCGCCCAAGACGTGGCGCCGGAATCCGTCCTTGCCTGGTTCAGCTGCAACCGGGGCGCAATCGAAGCCGCCGACGCGCTCGCCGCGTTGCTAAATCGGCCACAACGGGCACGCGATGCTCTCCAGCTTCTCGACCTAGTCCCGCCCAGCGGACCCATTCCAGACCTAATGAAGGAGGCGCACTCCCTGCAGGCGGTCCTGAAGTCGGAACTGCGGTCTCGCGTTGCCGGCCTGTCTGTGTCGGGGACAGAACTGCTGGAATCCATCGGCCGCAAACTCCCCGCCGGGCTGCAAAGGGCCGTCGAAGAAACCCTACGCCACGGCAAGGACCTCATGCGCGAACGCACTGGTGTCGCCGTCCAGGCGTTTTCCAACGACCCATCCCTGGACGTTGACGAGGACGAACTGCAACGGCTGGGCGCGGCATTGCGCTCGCAGTCATCGATCCAGGTCTACCAGGCTCGCGTAGCGGCCGCGCGGCAGCTAGCGCCGCTGCGAGCAGTCGTCACTGCGGAATTAGAGTATTGGCTCGCCTTCGATGCTGATTTTGCCCTCGGCTGTTTTGCGCTGCATTACGACCTGCACCCGGCCCGCTTCGGCGACGGACTCGCATTTTCCTCCTCCATCCACCTCAGCCTGGCAGATCAACCGGCCGCGCAGCGCATCGCATACCGACTGGGGGGCAAGGAAAAACGTGTGGCACTTCTTACGGGGGCGAATTCCGGTGGCAAGACGACCCTCCTGGAACATTTGGCGCAACTTGCCATCATGGCGCGCCTCGGCTTGCCGGTTGTCGGCGAGGACGTCGAGGTGCCCTGGTTCGCCGAGGTGCACGTGGTGACCGCGCGGCGCAGTTTGGATGCGGGCGCCTTCGAAGCGTTCCTGAAGAGCTTCCTCCCGGTCGTGTTGGGTTCCGAACGGCGCCTGGTTCTTGCCGACGAAGTGGAATCCGTGACCGAACTGGAGGCGGCCGGACGCATCTTGGGTTTCTTCCTGGATCGTCTCAACGCAAGTCAATCTTTGGCACTCGTGGTCACGCATCTGGCGCCGCAGATTCTGGCCCGCACGGCAACGCCGCCCCGGATCGACGGCATCGAGGCCACCGGCCTCGATGACCGCAACCGGCTCCTCGTCGACCGAACGCCGCGCATGGGTGTTCTGGCCCGCAGCACGCCCGAACTGATTGTGCAGCGCTTGGCCGCGACGGCCAGGGGGCCGGAAAAAGCCCTCTACGCCGACTTGCTGGCTGCGTTCACGCATGGCAACGGACCCGCAACTGCGGCGACCCGACCAGGGAAAGGCAAAAGGGCAGCCTGCGTGTCGCCGCCTTCGTGACTAGGGCCAGCGACGTCGAGGCGCTCAAGCAGCTTGCCGTCCTAGGCGCCATGGATGACGCCATTGATTTGGCAAGTGGCGAGTTCGCAGCGCTATTGGACCTGTCTCAGCAGAGCGCGAGCCGGCGGCTGATTGAACTCACCCACGCCCAATACATCGTGCGCGAAATGGGTGTCCGCAAGCAGCGCATCCGCATCACGTCGCAGGGCGCCTCGGTCCTGCGTTCCGAGCATCACGCCTACCAGCGCCTTTTCGAACGCCGCGACGGCATCAGCCTTTTCGGCACCGTCAAGACCGGCTTGGGCGAAGGTCGCTACTACCTGTCGCGCAGCGGCTACGTCAGCCAGTTCCAATCGAAGCTCGGCTGGACCCCGTACCCAGGCACCCTCAATCTCGAACTCTCGGGCGCGGAGGCGAACAAGTTGGGGTTCCTGCGTCGCAACCCTGTCCATGTCATCGAGGCGTTCGCAGCCGAGGGCCGAACGTTTGGTGGCGTCATCTGTCACCCCGCAATTGTCGCCGGTACGTCCTGCGCCGCCATCCTGCCCGACCGCAGCCACTACACAACGACGCTGGAGGTCATCGCACCCGTGTGCCTGCGCGACGCCCTACCTTGTAAGGACGGCGACCGCCTCAACGTGGATGTGCGGTTCCGGCCCGAGGCACCCGCCGGAAAAGGTGCACCGTGAGAATCGAGGTTCTCCGTCTCGGCCACAGGCCCCAACGCGACCAGCGCGTCACGACGCACGTTGCACTTACGGCGCGCGCCCTCGGCGCATCGGCCATCCACATCGCGGAGGACGATGCCCAGATTGTGCGCTCGGTGCGCGCCGTCACGCAGCGCTTCGGCGGATCCTTCGCGATTGATTCAGGGACGGGCTGGAAAGGCCCGATCAAGGCCTGGCAGGTCGCAGGCGGCCAGGTCGTCCACCTCACCATGTACGGCATGCCCCTTGGCGACGCGGTGCCACGCATCGCAAAGCGCGGCCGCAACGTCTTATTGGTGGTTGGCGCCGAGAAAGTTCCCGGCGACCTCTACGCGATGGCCGACGAAAACGTCGCGGTCGGCTCCCAGCCCCATTCCGAGATAGCTGCGCTTGCCCTTGCCTTGGACCGGCTGCGCGCCGGCACCTGGGAAAACGACGTGTACGCCGGGGCAAAGCTGCAAGTCATCCCGACACCGAAAGGCAAGCGTGTGCGCGACACCACCTAACCAAAGCCCTGCCATGTCCTGGGGAGCAAACGATTATGCCGCGCATGCCGCTCTGCCACCCAATGTCCGTGCGCGACGATGACTGGGCCCCAACGTTGGAGGACCCGGAAGTGCAAGCTTACATTCTCGAGGAGGCCGGCGAGGACAGCCTCGCAATGGCCAGGTACCTTCAGGAACACCCCGCCGCTTCCGGCGTCGATATCGTCGAAGCCCACAAGGAGCAGAAACCAAGCGCCGTACGCAAGGTGCTCTACCGGCTCATGGAGGCGCACGCTGCCGAATACGCGAAGGACACGGACGCCAAAGGTTGGGAGACCTTCACCTGGGACCTCGACCTGAACGAGATCAAGTACATTCTGCGCCGCCGGTGGGCGGACGAATTGCTGCACCTGCGGCAACAACTGAAATTCGAGGTGGACCACCAGTTCTACGGCTGCAAGGCTCAGCATCGACGCATCCTCTTCGAGGACGCCATGGACATCCAGTTCCAGTGCCCTGTCTGCCACGAACCGATGCAGCCCGTGCGCACCGGCGAAGTGCGCAAGGCCCTCGAGAAGCGCATCCTTGAGCTTGAGCCCCACTTCCCCGGCGCCTGACGGACGGCGCGCGGCCTGGCAGCGTTTGCTTGCCGCCAAACCGCCTGCCTGGGTGCCCGGCCACTGCCTCGCGGTCGAAGCCCTTGCGGTCGCCATGTGCGACGCGGCGCAACGGGCCGGCCTTCTGCCCCGGCGCGAACTCGTGCAGCAGGGTGCCTTGTTGCACGACGTTGGCCGCAGCGTTACGCAAGACATTCGCCACGCAAGCGTCGGCGCTGCACTCCTGCGCACGGACGGGTGGGACGAACGCGTCGTTTGCGTCGTCGAGCGGCACACCGGGGGCGGCATCGATGCCGCCGAGGCCATGGAGCTGGGGCTTCCCATCAAGGACTATTCGCCGCGCAGCCTCGAAGAGCGCATGGTGTGTCACGCCGACAACCTGTATTCGGGGGAGCTCCGGCTTACGATGGCGATGGTTGGCGAAAAGTATGTGGCGAAGCAGTTGCCGGCGGCGTGGGCCAAGATTCAGGCGTTGCACGTGGCGTTGTGTGATGAACTGGAAGCCGATTTGGAAAAGCTGGCGCCGGCCGTGTTGCCGAAGCCATGACTTGAGGCTGTTGCATACCCCGCTCTGGGTTACGGAGTTTTTCGATGCTGGCCTTGGAAACGGAGCCGCAGATTTCGCAGGTTACGCAGATTGTCCCCTGTCGGGTTCTGCGAAATCTGCGAAATCTGCGGCTCGTCGGTCCCCGAAAATCGATCTTCAATAGAAGACGCCGCGAAATGACTTCTATTGTCTTCGCCACTTGCCGTTCACGCGGCGCGCAAACAGCAGGCGAAGATTCCTGAGTCCATCCCGGTACGACTGCAAGACGGGACGACCGATTCGTGGCCGTAATTCACCGGCGACTTCCACGGCCCGCTTGCCGTGCCGCTTCATGGCATCAATCTTGATTTCTTGGCTGAAGGCCATCCCGTCGCTGAATTTCTCGTAGGGCATTTCCATGAGTGCCGCGCGCCGGATGACCCACATGCCGCTTTGCGAATCGCGCAGGCGGACGAAGAAAAGTGTCTGCGCCGTCGTGGAGAGAACCCAGTTGCCGAAGCGGTGCTTGGGCGTCATCGCGCCTGGCCGCAATTTGGCCCACCTGTCGCATGTCATGAAATCCAGGTTGTCGCGCACCGCCTGCTCGACGAGCAAGTGCGCTTGCTCAAGCGGATACGTGCCATCGGCGTCGGCCGTCACGATGTAGTCGCCCTGTGCTTCGTCGAAGCCCCGCTTGTAGGCGCGACCATAGCCGCGGCGCGGTTCGACAACCACGCGGGCCCCGCGCAGCTCGGCCTCGTGCTGCGTTTTATCCTTCGATGATCCGTCGATGACGAGCAACTCCAAGTCCCAGCCGCGCTCGGCGAAGGCGTTTCGGTCCACCTGGTCGAGTGTCGGGCCGATGCCCGCCTCCTCGTTTAGGGTGGGGATGAGAATCGTGACTCGCACGGCCAATTGCGACTCTGGTCGCCAGGAAAACCTTCCGGTCGAGGTCTATGGCCCCGGAGGGGGGCGGCCCAGTTTCGCATCGAGGTAGCCGACGAGGCCGGCGGCCATGCGCAATAGCGCCCACGGTGACCCACCGTGCATGGTTGCAAGCCGGCGAAACGAGTAGTCCTTCCAAAGCCGGCCGTGCTTCTGTGTCAACTGCTTGCGGCCGTAGCCGTTCCAGTAGGCCTGTCGCACGAAACCGCGCAGGGTACCCCGGGCGCGGGCGTATACGATCGCGTCGGAATCGTGCACGATTTTGGCGCCGGCTGACACGGCCCTGAAGTTGAGGTCGATATCCTCCGCGGTGACGAAGGCCGGGTCGAAGCCTCCGAGCCGGTCGAGCAGAGCCTTCGGGTAGGCGAGGTTACAACTCGGCCATGTCGTGTCTTGGCCGCGCTGGGGCAACTCAACACGGTGTAGGCGCGTAAAGGGTGCATAGCCCGTCAAGACCGTTCGCCCAGCGACGACGAGGTCTGGATTGGAACCCCACGCCGAGGCGAGTCGGGACGTCCAGTCCGCATGCGCAACGCAATCGCCGTCCGTGAAGGCCACCAAGGGCCCGGTAGCGGCGGCAACACCGATGTTCCGGCCTTCACCTCGGCCACACGCCTTGCGGATGACGATAATCGGAAGCCGGTTGGCGAAAGACTCGGCAATCTCGGCCGAGCCATCCGTGCTCATGGCGTCGACAACGATGACCTGTCGCAACCCCTTCTGAGGCAGCAACGATTCCAGCAGTCGCGGCAGGTTTGTAGCCTCGTTGCGAATCGTGATGACAACACTCACGTGGCCAGACAAGTGTGACGTCATACGAATTCCTCCGTGGGCGCGGCCTGACTGGCTTCGGCCTCCGTGCGGCGCACAAGGGCCCGCAGGGAATTCCAATCGTCGCGGCGCAGCTCCCCCAACGCAACGAGGAAAATCGCATACGCTGCAAGCGCTGCAAGCGCTACGAGTGCCAACGTGATGAAACGTTCCGCCGTCGGCAGGAGGTAAACGACGAGCCCGGCGCCCATGGCGGCGACTGCGTGGCGCCAAATGCGCGGCGAAAAGGTGTGGCCTTTCCAGGCGCCCGACGGGCGCGCGTACAGGAACACGGCCAGGGCGGTGGCGGCAAGTGCCGCAACGGCGGCGCCAGTCACGCCCCAACCTGGGAGGGGCATTCCCAGCAGGGATTTTGGAATTAGGAGGACGCCGAGCACAAGGCTGGCGGCCGCGGTGACAATGACCGCACGCGCTGCGAGTCGGGGCGCGCCTGAGCTGATCGCGAGCATCTGGACTGGGATGACCAGGCTTGCGAGCAGCCCCTGCACGGCGAGAATCGCAAGTGCCGCGGTCGCACCGGCCGTCTGATCGGACAATACGTGGACCACGGATCCGCGGGCAACGACGAGTACCGCCACCACCGGCCAGAGCAGCAGCGAAATCCAGCGTTCAGCTTCCCGCGTCATGCGCAGCGCGCCGGCGTCGTCCTTGTGGCGGTGCAGGTTGGACAAGGCGGGCAAGAGGACGATTGCGATGCCTGGCGCAAGTAGCAACAGCACCTCCGTCAACTTGGCGACGGCCGCATACTCCCCGACCTCGAGGCTGGTTCCAAAGAATCCGAGAACAACGAAGCTCACCCATTTCGTAAGCACCTCGCCGACCGCAAGCAACATGAGAGGAACGGTGAACCGCAGGTACGCGGGAACCATGCCAGGGGCGGGGCGCAGGATGGGGATGCGATGCCAAACGAAGAGGGTGACTGCGACGAGGAGTGCCATGATTTCGCCAATCAGAAACGCCAGCATGAGCCAAGTCAGGCCGGTCTCCATGCTGATGGGGCCGCTAACTCCCAGCACATCCTTGGCCCAGGCGCCGACGGCCGGCACCGGCAACCAGCGTCCGTAGGAGGAGGCGTAGGCGACTGCGACAAGGAGCGATCCCGCCGTCGTCACGAGCGTGTTGGTAAAGAGGACCGATTCGCGTTCGCGCATGAGACGCAATCCCTGAAACGTCGTGACTGGAATGTCACGCAACGACTGGATGACGACGATCCAGTAAGCAATCCACAACGCTGCGGGAGTCGTATCCGAGGTGCCCTTGTCCAGCACGCCGAACCACAGGAAACCGCCCACCATCCCGACGAGCATGAAGAGCGCCGTCATGCCCAGCTTCAGGCCGAAAAAGGTCCCGTTGGCGCGGCCGATATCCTCGCCCTTGGCAAGATTGCGCACATGCGTCGTTGGCAGCCCGAGGCGCGCCACGATGCCAATTACTGACACGAGTGCCAACGCGTAGGTGCGACCGCCGAGCGTTTCGACGCCCATGTAGCGCAGGATGACGAAGAAGGTAAGGAAGCCCTGTGCCGCACCGAGCACCGAGTTTGCGACCACCAGGGTGGATTGGCGGGCGATCAAGGGTCACCTGAACAAACGGCGCGCCGCGTCGAGGTCTTCGGGGAAGTCGATTTCCATGGCACGCCGGTCACCGATGGGAACGCAGCGCACGGGCCGCGTAGTAAACGGCAACATGAACTCGACGCCGCGCTCGAAATAGCTGGTATCATCTGCGTACCCAAGGGCCTGTTCCAGAAGTGGCCGATCCTCAGGTGCGAAGTAGTTGATGCCGACGGCTTCGCCCTCGCCGTGCGTGCGCTTGTTAAGTTCCTGCAATTTTCCCTGCGCGGTCCGGTACTTGATTTCCTCGTCGCCACAGACGCGTGGATCGACGGCAATGCTGGACGTCTTCGCCTTGGACAAAAGAAGGTCCAAGATGCCCTCGTCAAAGACGACGTCGCCGTTCAACGTGACGACGCCCCCGGGCGGCATTGCTTGCAGCCCGAGCAGCATGGACTTGGCCGTGTTGGTATCCATAAATCGCGTGTTCGTAACGAAATGCACGTTTGGCCCGGCCTTGCGGCGCTGCGCTTGGGCCAATACCTTCGACTTCTGGAATCCGACCACGACCCACACGTCGGCAACACCGGCTGCGGCCAAACGGTCCAACTGGTGATCCAAAATTGTGCCCTTCTCCCACGCGATTAGCGCCTTGGGCAAGTCGTGGCCGAGCCGCGAGCCGATGCCGGCCGCGAGGATGAGACCGAAGGGGCCGGCCATGGCGACCGAAGCAGGGGTCGTCGCGTTTAAATGCGATAGGAATGCGACGGGGCAGGCATGGGAGTGAGGGATGGGCTGTTGTCGAGCCAGGTCGCTGCCGGCGGCGCCATGCACAATGGAATCTAGTGCATGGTCGTAAAGCGCGGTGTGGACCTGTGCAGCGTGCCCCGCCCGCCCAACGGTCCGCCGAGCCCGCCGAACTGCCCGCCGTCCATCGAACTACCCATAACACGGAAACCAAGGAAACCTCACGCATTTGCCGCCGGCAGGGCGAGCACGCCGCGGCTGGCCTTGTCGTGCTACGTCGGCCGTCTGCGGCCAATTTTGAAGGCGCGCTCGACCGGGCCGTCGCGGTGATATAAATCCAGGACGCCAATTAATTCTTTGAGGAACTCCGGGAACCAAGCAAAAGCGGCAAACGCGATTGCCACCATCGCAACCAAGGAGCCGCCTTTGCCCACCGCGTCGTGCATGATCCAGAAACTTGCCTCGCCTTGTCCGTAGAACCAGATGATTCCAGTGTTGCGCAGCAAGTTGAGAATGTACACGACGACGGCGACGATGCCACTTGCAATGATGCGCTTCTTCCAAGGCGCGGTGGTGCCGACGAAGAGGCCGACGAAGAGCATAATGGATTGCAGCGCCGTGCAGGCGAGGATGATTGAGACGGGGAGGATCTCATGCGCGTGCGGCGGGTGCATGCTCGTCACACAAGAAGCAATATCTGGCCCGGGTTGCCAATGCATGAACTTGCCCCACCAGTCGGCCGGAACGGCTGGGCAGGTGTTGACGAAATTCTGGTACTGAAACGACGCGATGGAGGCCGTGCTGTCGGCAAAGTCCGACGTGGAGCCGCCAGGGTTCACGTTGAAGATGAGGTTCATTTGCGAACCTTGCCCGAAGAACTCCAACATCCAATTCGTGTGGTTGGACACGGTGACAATCAGCCAGACGCGCACGGTGTCGATCTTGTCGATGACGAAGTAGGCGCCGGCCGCGACGAAGGTGCTGATGTTGAGGAAGCGCACCGTGTGGTTCTCGACGCGGCGCATCTCGGAGAGCCATTGGTGGTACGCGAGGTAGGTGAAGAAGTAGGTCCCGACAATGGCGAAAAACAGGTTGACGTAATCGCTGTTCTCCGTGACGAAGAGGTCCTGCGCCACGAGGGCCCAATAGAAGGCGAAAAGCAGCCAGCCTGCCATCGTGACAGATTTGGCCCAGGCTTTCTGGATGAATCCGAAGGCCAGCAGTCCCAAGCCGGCAAACAGCGGCACCTCTGTCCATGCTTCCCAGTCAGGTGTGGCGCGTGGCCCGCCGAGATGGGAACTGTAGAGTTTGGCAAGGAAGAAGCCGACAAGGGTCATGCCCGTCGCAAGCGCCAACCAGAAGAGTGCCACGTTGCGGGCGTCGTGCGCCATCTCCGCCGGCGTGGATGGTTCATCGGCGTATGGATGCGGGCGAGGGGGGCGCTTGCTGCCCGTGAACCATCCGGGCTTCTTCGCTGGCGCTGGGGGACTTGCTGGGGCAGACTCGGCTTCGGCTGGGGCATCCAACGGGGGCGTAGCAGGTACGCCTGCGGCAACCGGAGCCGGACTTCCGACCTCAGCGGGCAATTTTATCTCCGCCGGCTTGCGGCTGCGCCCGGGTGCAGGTGCAGCCGAATCCACACAGTTCTGACTTGCGGCGGCCGCCTAAAGGTTGTGGTCGGGAACTAGGTCCAATCGGACAAAGCCTTGAGGCCGGCCGTCCTGGACCAGGCGTGGACGGGCCGCAGCGCATCGTTTCGCTCGTGCCGAGCCACACCGAGACCTTGCATGCCCTCGGCATGCAGGAGCGGGTCGTTGGACGAACACGCTTTTGCATCCACCCGGCGCCGTGGGTAGACGCGATCCCTGCCGTCGGTGGAACGAAGGATGCAAGTTTGCCGAAGATTATTGCGTTGCACCCGGACTTGGTCGTTGCAGACAAGGACGAAAATCCCAAGGCGCTGGTCCAGGCCCTCCAGGAGGTCGGCATCGAGGTGTTGTGGTCGGACATCGCAACCGTCGAGGACGCCGCGGGTTTTGTCGCCCGGCTCGGCGAGCGTTGCGACGCGTCGGCGGCCGGCCGGAGGCACGCTGCGGCAATTCGGGCAGCGGCCGCCCAGGTGCGCGGTGCCGGCCAGGGCGTGCGTGCCTTCTGCCCAATTTGGCACGATCCATGGATGACGTTCGATGACACCGCGTACCCAAGCGCTATCCTCGACGCCGTTGGTCTGCGCAACGCGTTTGCCAGCCACGGCGGGGCCCGTTACTTCGAGGTCAAGCCGGAAGAGGTCGCGCGCTCGGCGGCGCAATGGACGCTGCTGCCGACGGAGCCGTACCCGTTCCACAAACGCCGCGCTGCCGTCGACACGGCGCCGTTTGGCTCGTGCGGCACGGTCGAGCGCGTGCGCGTCGTCGACGGCGAAGCGCTCACGTGGTTCGGCGTTCGCACCGCACCAGGCCTGCTGGAACTGGCCAAGGTCGCCCGCGACATTGCGGCTGCGACGTGAGCCCGCCGGCGTCGGGCCACGACGATTGCGCGAACGCCTAATGCTGGCGTCGGCGCCGGACGAAGGCGATCAGGCCAAGAATGCCAACCAGGGCCAGGAGTTCTAGATGAGGGCTCGACTTGCCCGCATCGACGCCTGCGGCATCCTGCATCACTTTGGCCCGCTCCTGGGCATCGTAGGGGCCGAGGCCGCCGTGCAGGTCCTCGAATACTGCCGCGGAGGAACTGCCGCCGTCGTTGCCCGCTTCGCCTGGAGAAACCGTGGTGGTGGTCGTTGCGCCAGGACCGCCCGTGACGGCGGATGGCGGCATTGCATCCTTGGCGTAGCCGCCACCCATGGCATAGCAATCGTAGCAACCGCCGTAAGTCTCCTGCCCCTTCGTGACGGTCACGTCGAATGGCGACTCGCCGGCCGGAACATCAAGAACGCCCTGCCACGTGTAGTAGCCGTTCATGTAGACCGTGACCTGGTGGTATCCGCTGCGCAGTCCGACCTTGTAGGATCCGTCGTCATCTGTCTGCGCGTAGCCGCCGGCGTTGTTGTCCAGATTGTAGAACGAAATGGAACTGCCCGGGATGGCTTTTTGCGTTTTCGCGTCGACAACGTAGCCGGAGACCGTGGCGTCGGGCAGTGGCTTCGCCTTGAGCGCGATATTGAGGACCGTGTCGCCGTTTTCCGACAGGTTGAGGCTCCCCATCCAGGGGAAGTATTCGGGGCCGCACTTTGTGACCGAGCTGCGGTCCGCGTTGGTCGTTGTGACGCAGGAGCGCCACGAGTCGAAGTAAACACTGACCATTGCATAGCCCGGCGTCAGCATCGCGTCGAAGGCACCGTCATCGCCAATCTTGATGACGCAGCCAGTTGGGCCGTAGTACCCAGGACTGTACACCATGGAGCTTTCGGCGCGCGTTGGCGAATCGTATGCCGTCGTGGGTCCGGCTGAGCCGCCGGCCGTCGCCCCGGAGCCCTGCGCGTCCGACTTCTGCTCGCTGCATTCGTAGATGCCGAATTCGGGCGAGTTGACGCTCATGGAGACAAACTGCAGGCCGCGGCCGGTTTGGGCGTCGGAGATGCGGCCGCTGAAGTGCGCGGTCTTGTCCGGGTATTTCATGACCTGGAAATCCGTGGTGACGGTCTGGCCCTTGTCCACGAAGGTGTAGGCAGAAGACGACGAATAGCCAACGAGCGTCACCTGCATGCTGTAAGAGCTCCCGCCGTAGACGCGCATCGCGTAGCGACCGTCCTTATCGGTGCTTGTCTGGTTGTTGCCACCGTAATAGATTGGCATCGCGCAGGGCGGCGACGAATAGGACGAGCCGGGCTCGGATGCCGGCTGGGCGCAGGCGTAGTCGTAGCAGCACGGGCCGTCATAGCAGCAGCCGCCGCCGTTGCCATAGACGTCGATTGCGGCACCCGCGACGGCATTTCCGTTTTGGTCCGTTACGCGGCCCGTGAGCGCGGCGTCCTCGCGGGGCCTGTCGGAGAGCTCAAGTGCGACCTTCGAGCCATCGGTCAAGAGCTCGACGCCGAGCGGCTCGAAGCCCTGGGCGCTCACGCTGAAAGTGCGGTAGCCCGCGATTGTGTTGTACTTGAAAGCCCCCGTGGAATCGGTGGAAAAGCCCGTGTGCCCATACTCCGATGTGCAGCAGATGGTACCGTAGGCGTCCGCAACCCCGGCGCCGGTTGGGCTCACGACTTGTCCAGACCCGGAGACCTTGAGGCCGTTGAGGCGCAGGTCATGCTCGGTGGCCCCCTGCACCGTGATCTTGAGGGCGATTTGTGAGAATCCGGTGCGGGTCACGACGACGTCGTAGTCGCCGTTTTCAAGCGAATCAAAGTGGAAGTTTCCGTCGGCGTCGGACGTTACCGTCTGGTCGACAGCGCCCGCCGCGGTGCCGAGGGCGCCAGGTCTCGTGAGGTGGACGGACGCGTCAGGCAGAGGATAGATGGCACACATGTTGGCAGGTTGCGAAGCATCCTTGTGCTCATTTCCTGCCTCGGTGCACACTGTTCCGTCAAGCGTGGAAGTGTTGGTGACCTGAGGGACCTGAGCGTCGACGGACGGGACCAGCCCCGTCGTGGGGGCTAGCAGGAAGATGGCCGTAGCGATGAGGGCTGCGATGCCGCGCATGAAACTCGCATGTGCTGCACTCCCGTATATAGGTCCGGTGATGGGTTGGTTTTAGCCGAACGCTCACCTGGGGCTTGCCAACAGAGTTGCGTTGCCGGCGCGGCCTTGCAATACATGAACCGTTGCGTGCGGGCTACGCGTCCGCCTTCGCGCCGGGTTTGCCCTTGCGGTCGACGATGCGCTCGGCCTCGGCTTGCTCCTGCTCCATCTCCCGAGACAGCTTGTCGAGTTCCTTTTTGATGTCGCTGTGGCGCGGAATGTCGCCAAGCACGTGGTCGGCGGAGCCGATGATTTTCTCCAGCGCGCTTGCGTCGCCGGTCTTGCCGGGTGCTGCGTCGGGAGCGATGCCGAGGTGGTTCGCAATGCCCTGAAGGGCCTTCGTGACCTCGAATGGCAAGATGATTTTTGTCGCTGGGCCTTCGCCGAGTTGGCCGAGGGCGTCGAGCGACAACACGGACAACGCCTTCGAGTCGAGAGTGACCGCGCCAAGCGCCAGAATCCGCAACGCCTGCGCGCGGCCCTGGCTGTTGAGGATCTGCGCCGTGCGATTGCCTTCCGCCTCAAGGATCTGCGACTGGCGCACACCTTCGGCCTGCAAGATCCGCGAACGCTTCAGGCCCTCGGCCTCCAGGATGGCGGCGCGCTTTTGGCCGTCGGCCTTGAGGATTGCGGCACGGCGTTCACGTTCGGCGGAGGTCTGCTCCTCCATCGCGCGCTTGACGCGGTCGACGGGATCCACTTCGCGAATCTCGACGGATTCGACCTTGACGCCCCACGCGTCAGTCGCCTCGTCGAGTGTGTCGCGCAGCCGGGCGTTGATTCTCTCGCGGGAGTTCAGGACCTCGTCCAATTCCATGTCGCCAATGACGCTGCGCAGCGTCGTCTGGGCAAGGGCAACGGTGGCGAAACGGTAGTCGGCTACTTCGAAGGTGGCGCGCTCCGGGTCGACGATTTTCGTGTAGATGATGGCGTCCACATTGGTGGGCGAGTTGTCCTTGGTGATGACTTCTTGGCGCGGGACTTCTAGGACCTGGGTGCGCATGTCCAAGCGGACGACGCGGGAGCCCATCGGAATCACGAGGTTGACGCCGGTGTTGAGTTTGCGCTGGTACTTGCCCAGGAAAATGTACAGGCCCTGCTCGTATGGCTGAATAATGCGAATCGAAGACGCCAGAAGCAGGAGAATCAGAATGCCTGCAATGATGCCAATCACGACGACGACGGGTTCCACCATGGTCCGGCCCAAGTGCTTGGGGCCTTGAAGTTGGCGGCGGCTTGACCGTGCAGAAATCCGACGCACGCCGATTTCGCGCAACTCTACGCCAAAAGCGCGCATGACGCGAATTGCGCAAACCTTGCCCGTTCGCCACCGACCGAACCACGGAAGGCACGGAAAACGTGTTGGTACCACGTCCACCTGGAGGGCCTCAATCGTTGCGACGGCGGCGACTTCCACGGCCAGGTCCTCAAGATGAAATCCTTGGGATTGCAACACGAAGGCCCCCGGTCGGGGCCAAGCAGGCACGCGAAGCGATGCCGTGCGCGGGTTTGGCTGCCGAGCCGCGAAGCAGGTGATGGCGGGGACGCCGGGGGCCGCCAACGTGCCGCTCGACCAACCGATGAAGTCGTCAAACTAGGAAGAGGTCGGACGGCGTCCTGCCGGCGGCCCACGCAACCTCGCGGCGCTTTGGGCACGCGTCGCCTGCTACCGCCACGCCCGACTCACGGGCGGCGCTTCGCGGCCGCGTTCGGCCCTTCGCCGGGAGGACGCCGCCGACTGGTCAGAGATGGGCTAGCGGGGCGGGATCGGGCGAGTCGCGAAGCAGGCGATGGCGTGGCCGCCGGGGGCACCGGCCGCCGTTGGGGGAACACGCATGAACCCAATCCGACCGGTGAACCCGATGAGGCCTGTCCACGCAGTAGTTGCCGTCACGCCGCCGATGTCTGCGCGAGTACCGCGTCAAGTTCGGCCCGCGTCATGACGTGGTCCTGCCCGCCGACGTGGCGCACCTTGATGGCGGCGGCTGCCAGCCCCCAACGCAGCGCCGTCTCCATCGTATGGCCGGCGTGCAGCGCGGCGTACCAACCGGCTCGCAGCGCGTCGCCTGCACCCGTCGGGTCAACGACTTTGGCCGGGAACGCCGGCAAGTGTAGAGTCTTTGCTTTCCGCCTGTAGAGGCTGGCGCCTTTGCTCGCGCGGGTAACCACCACAGTATCCACGTGGTCAAGGAATTGCTCGGGTGCGCCGTAGCCCAGAAAGTCGCCGGCGACGCGCAGTTCCTCCTCGTTCACGAACAGCGCGTGGCTGAGGTTCAGCAGGCCCTCGAAGGCGCGCCGGTCATAGCGCCAACGCATTTCCTGGCCGGGATCCAGTGCAACGTGCAAGCCCTTGTCGCGCGCGGCATTAGCAGCAACCGCGTAGACCAACGGGTCGCCGGTGGCAAGATGCAGCCAACCGCCGGGGGCGATGCCGTCCAGGAGGGCGGCTGGCGGCGGGTGCTCGGTCATCACGGCCATGGCGCCCTGGTCAATGCAATACGTTTGCCGGTCAAGCAGGTCGGTCATAACAAAGCAGGCCGGCGTTGGCAGGTCCGGGATGACCTCGAGCCAGGACGCATCTACGCTGGAGGCCTCGCGTGCTTTGCGCCAGGCTTCGGGCAGGTCGTCGCCGACGAGGGACCAGATGCGGACAGGGACGCCAAGGCCGCCGGCCTGACAGGCGATGTTTGCCGCGGTTCCGCCCCACGCCGAGCGCCGATGCAGGACGGGGGTGCTCTGGTCCGGTTTCGGGAGTTCCTTGACTTGCAGGTGGACGTCGAGGTTGGTGTGGCCGTAGATGGCGACGAAGGCGGGCCGGCGGGACCGCGCATGCATGTCGCTCGACGCGGCCGGGGGTGCCGCAATCACGTCCCGTGCTCCCAGCCGGAAAGGTAGTCGCGTTGCGACTTCGTGAGCGCGTCGATGCGGATTCCAAGGGTCGCAAGCTTGAGGCGGGCGACTTCCTGGTCGATATCCGGCGGCATGGCGTGGACGCCCGGCTTCATCGCTGCGGCGTTTTTTGCAAGGTGTTCCATCGCAAGCGCCTGCAAACTGAAGCTCATGTCCATGATTTCGACGGGGTGGCCCTGGCCCGAGGCGAGGTTCACGAGTCGGCCGTCGGCAAGCAAATACAATTCGCGGCCGTCCCGCTGCAAGTACGTTGTGACCCCGGCGCGCGCGGTGGAGACCTCTTTGGCGCCTTTTGCGAGGCTGGGCTTGTCAATCTCATTGTCGAAGTGCCCGGCGTTTGCCAGGACGACTCCGTCCCGCAAGTGTGGGATGTGCCGCTTGTCCACGACGGAGTTGCAGCCGGTGGCCGTGATGATAAAATCAGCGCTCTTGCACGCCTCCTCCATCGTCGCAACGTGGTGACCATCCAGCCTTGCTTCAACGGCCTTCACGGCGTCGATTTCGGTCACCGTGACTGTGGCGCCCAAGCCCTTGGCCCGCGTCGCGATGCCGCGGCCGCACCACCCGTAGCCGGCCACCACGACGTTCTTGCCCGCAACGAGGAGGTTTGTCGCGTGGAAGATGCCGTCAAACGTCGATTGACCCGTGCCGTAACGGTTGTCGAAGAGGTGTTTCATCTGTGCGCCGTTGATATCGACGACGGGGAATTTGAGTTTCCTTTCGGCGTGCATGGAGCGCAGCCGCACAACGCCCGTCGTGGTTTCCTCGGCGCCGCCGCGAATCCCCTTGAGCACATCCTTGCGTCGTCCGTGCGCCAGAAATGCCAAGTCGCCGCCATCGTCGATGACAAAGTGCGGCTTCAAGTCCAAAACCCAGTTGAGCGCGTCGTAGTACTCCTTGTTTGTCTGCCCCTTGCGGGCGCGGGTCGCCACCTTGTGGTGCTCGTTTAGGGCGGCAACGACGCGGTCATCCGTCGATTCGGGGTTGCAGCCGGCAAGCCGGACATTTGCGCCGCCAGCCACGAGTGTCAGCGCGAGGTTGGCGGTCTTGGCTTCAACGTGTAGCGCCATGCCGATGCGCAAGCCTTCGAATGGCTGCTCGTCCTCGAATCGCGTGCGAATGGCCGACAGGAGTCCCATGTGGCGGCGCGCCCAGGCGATGCGACGCACGCCCTCGTCTGCGTCGGGACCGGCCATCGTCGGTTTGGGCTTCTTTGCGACCACGGCAGGGGGACGGTATACGTGCTGAAGAGCGTGGCGCTCGCGCGTGGCGCCACCGGTTGGTGCGATTCCCGCCATGTTCCATGTCTTGTCAAGTGCGGCGCCCTCGTCACCGCGCCGCATTTATACCGAGGCGGCTAAGGGAGTGGCGTGGCACGTCGCCTGCGCGCACCCCGAGTCCCGGCCGTCCCCGGCACCCCGCGTCCGCCCAAGCACAACCAGACGAACCGCAACACGCGCGAGTCGCGCCAGCGCGAGAAGATGCTGGACCAATCCAAGGCGAATTATTTCAAGTACGACCTGCAGGACATCCTGAAGGCGAGCCCGGTTGCGCCCGAGCAGCATAACTCACTCATTCAGACCATGTGGGCCAAGGGTTCACGCGACGCCGTCCAGGAAGCCAAGGTCTGGCTCATGGAGAAAGTCAAAGAGAAAATCGTCGACGCGGCGACGCAGCAGAGGATTCTCAACATCCTTGATCGGTATTCGACCTGGCGTTAGGCCTCTTCAAACCCACCTGGTGCGGGCGATGCGCGCAAGCCTGCGTCAAGTCAGCCGATGACCCATTCCCGAAGTCCTCCGACGTCGTCGTCGCGTTCATGAAGGAATGGAAAGGTGGCGGTGGCGCGTGAGCGCCGGCGAGCGGAGCGAGCCGCAGGCGACATGCGACTGCTGCTTTCTGGCGTCGCCCCCCCCCCCCCCCCCCCGGGATGATTCGCGCGTCGCGAAATCGGGTTCATGCGCATGAATCGGGTTCATGGAAATTCCCCGCGGCTTTGGGGAAGGCCGATGAACCCGATGCGGGACCATGAACCCGATGAGTGGCGCGCCCTCAAATGGATCCGTGCACCTGCGATTGACACCACAGGGCGACGGTAGAACCGGAATCCGCCGGAAAAACCCCGGTCGGGCGAGCGCTCGGCGAAGACGGAGCGCGGGCTTGGCAAGCCCGCGCGCGATGCCCAAGGCGAGCGTGGCTGGCGAGGGCCGCCGGGCTCACGAGGGCCGGAGCAGCAAACGCGCACAACCAAAGATTACGTCAGGCCGGGTGCGGTCCGTTGAGGAAGCGTTCCGGCGCAAGGTCCAGCAGGCCATCGGTCTGCACGAAGAGGTTGGTCAGGTCGGTCCCGTCATTCATTGCGTACACGACGACCATGCGGCCGTCCGGGGTGAGGTCCGCCTCGATGAAGTCGCCAAGCATGCGGCCAAAGAAGCCGTGCAGCAGGACCGTCGTGTCCGCGAGGGCCATCTGGTAGTGCGGTTCTACCGCGCCGGCATCGACGCTTGCCGCGGCCATGAGGTGCCAGTCGGCCGAGGATTCCTTGTCGAACGTGCCCTCGGCGAAGTACCAGGCCAGGCCGACATGGCCGCCGCGGCCCGCCGCGGGCCATGGCAGATGGTTGAGGCCAGCCGCTGAGACCTGGACGGGGACCGCCCAGGCGCCGTCTGGCGCGCGCCGCGCCATGAAGATGGCGTTCTGCTGGTTCTTGCCGTCTAGGTAGTGCGTAAACGGTAGGTAGACGTTGCCCGCTTCGTCGGCAACGGGCGGGTTCATGAGTTCAAGCCCGCGACCGGCGTTCTTGTTGTACTTCACGTCAGGCATCGGGACCTCCTCGCCATCGTCCCAGGTCGCGCCGCCGTCGTGGCTGGACCAGACAGTAAGCCCTCCGCCGCAGGCCGCCGCGACATAGAGATCGTTGCGCGTCGGGCCTTGACCCGGGTTTCCGAGGCCGCACGGGAAGACCGCCGTCGGCTGTACGGACCATGTCATGCCGCCGTCCGTGCTTGCGTAGACCCGCGTTTCGCTCAAGGCATTGTAGAAGATCCAGACCTGGTCCTCGACGCCTGCACGGACCCAGGGGCGATCCACGGCGGGTTCGGCGATCCACGGTAGGGTCCAGCGGTGGTTGCCCGCCGCGTCGTAACTCGTGAACCAGATGGTGGCGACCGCGATGTCGAAGAAGTACACGTTGCCCGCGTCGTCGATTGCGAAGTCACCCTCGATGCCGTACGCGTCGCGGACGAGGCCGGTGTCCGCGTTGCGCATCTGCGGGAAGGTCTTGCCGCCGTCACGGGACACCCAGATGGGCGGCGCCTTGTAGACGCAGCAGGTGGCACTGGCCCAGATGGTACCATCGCCGGCGACTTCGACCACCGGCTCGCCGAACTGGCCGCAGTCGGCGGCCGGCGCCTGGTCCGGCGTCGTGCATAGAAGCTCGACGTGCGGCTCGAACCCGAGCGCCGCGATGGCGGCCACCGTCGGGGACAACTGCAGGACGCCTGGGCCGTCAAGGGTGGCCGAAGCGGACCCTTTTCCAGCCGCGCTTGCGACGACGTAGTTCGCCTCAGCCGGCAACTGGTTTGCCAGGAAGCGCCCGCCTGCATCGGCGTTGAAGATGCGGATGGCCGGCGTTGCAATTGAGGGGCCCGTGTCGCCCGACATGGGTTGAGTGAAGGCTGAGACCTGCGCGAAGGGCACCGGTGCGCCAGCGGCGTCCACGACTGCGAACTCGCTCGGGCGTACAACCGGTTCGACGGCTTCCGGGGTGGAGCAGCCGGCAAGGGCTGGGACGACGAAGGCGACGAGGGCGAGGGTGATGATGAGGGCCGGACGCGTTTCCATGTGCCGGGACGGGCGCCGGGCCCTTATCATCCCTGTGGCCCCGGACGAACGGGGTGCTTTCACTCGCCCCGGGGCAGGCTCCGAATACCCGTCATGGCTTGTTGTTTGCCATGGCCCGCATGAGACTCGCAACAGGCGCCTGCCCGGTTTGTGGCACCGCTGTTGCCCGCACCATCAGCTCGCACCATGGCCTTGCCACGGAATCGTACCACTGCCCGGAGCATGGGCGCCGCGAGGCAAATCCTACGGGCTGGACCGTCGCGCAGTGGGGCCTCGCGCCGGCCCCGAGCATGGCGACAATCGGCGAGATGCTGAACTATCACCACCCCGTTGCCTCTTGGGGCCGGTAGATGCCCCGCCCTCGACTCAAATCTTAAGTAGCCTGCTGGACAGGAGGCGACGTGGCCCACCCACTGGGAGGACCGGAACTGACGCAACTGCCCATGTCGGGCGAGAAATATGCGGGCAGCAAGCACGTCGGCGTCCTCCCGATGGGCTGCATCCAATGCCGCGAAGGCGCCAAACTTGTCCTCTTCGTGACGGGCTTGTGCGATAAGGAATGCTTCTACTGCCCGGTGTCGCGCGACAAGATGTACCGCGACGTCATGTTCGCTAACGAACGTCCTATCCACGCGGGAAAGTGGGATGACCTCTTGGACGAGTGCGACCTCATCGGTGCAAAAGGCGCCGGCATCACGGGCGGCGATCCCATGGTCGTGCCCGACCGCGTCGTAGAAATATGCAAGGTCCTGAAGGCCAAGTACGGCCCGCAATTCCACATTCACCTCTACACGAGTTGCGCCTTCGACATCGCGTGGATTGCCAAACTCAAAGAAGCCGGCCTCGATGAGATGCGCTTCCACCCAGATTCCCGCGACTATGCTCGCATGCCCGAGTCCTGGCACCACGCCGCCATCGCGGAATCCCTGCGCGTCGGACTCACCACGACCATCGAGATTCCCTGCATCCCGGGCAAGGCCGACGACATCCTGGTCATGGCTACCTATCTCGAAGAGATGGGAGCCAGCGGCCTCAACATGAACGAGTTGGAATTCTCGGACCCGAACATCGCGAATCTGAAGCGGTTCGGTTACGAAACCGCGGACGACGAATCGCAGCGCGTCAAGGGCAGCCGCGAGACGGCGCAACAAGTCCTCGATGCGTGGAAGGTCCGCAAATCGAAGTTTGCCGTTCACTTCTGTTCAAGCCCGTACAAGGATGCAATCCAGCTCATGCAGCGCTTCCGCCGCCGCGCCGACCGCACGATGCGGCCCTTCGAGGAGCAGACCGAGGAAGGCACTTTGGTTTTCGGTGTCCTACAGCCGCGCGCCGATTTGGTGCTGGGCGATGTCGCCGAACGACTGCGAACCGAATACGAAGTTCCGATCGAGTGGGTCGCCGTGGTCGGGGACCGCATCGAGACGGCTCCCGCGGTTGCCGAAGAGTTGGCAGAGGCCGGCGAGTTGGAAGAATTGGGTTGCACGGCCTGGCTGAGCGAAGTCCACCCGACAGCGTCGCGGCTGGAAGTTGAGCGTACGCCGCTGCCGCTGGTCATTGCCGCGGCCTGACGTGGGCGAAGCCGATGAACCCAATTAACCGGGATGAACCCGATCGGCGTTGGGTCCATCTTCCGGCATTGGGTTCATCGTCCCTCCCCGATATGGCCAACACGTTGAAACCGAGGCGGCGCCTGGCCAGGTGCGTTGGACCTCAGCGCCCACCCCGAAGTGCGCGACCTTTCCGTCTCGAAGCCGCTGCGGGTGCGCGAACTAATGCAGATGTGGGAAGCGGGCGGGGGATTTACCGCAAAGAAACTCGCGGATGCGTCCGGCATGCTCCACCGCATGGTCGCAAACAAGGACGAAAAAGTCATCCTGTCGTTTCCCGCGGCCCTGTGCGCAACGGGGACCCGCGGTGTAATCCGCGACCTTGTGAAACACAAACTCGTCGACTGCATCATCACGACGTGCGGCACGCTTGACCACGACTTGGCGCGGCTGTGGGAGGACTACTACTCCGGCAGCTTCGAGATGGACGACCGCGAACTGCATCAGGCCGGCGTGAACCGCCTCGGCAACGTCCTCGTTCCCAACACGTCGTACGGCGAGGTCCTCGAAGCCAAACTGCGGCCGCTTCTTGAAGAGTGGTACCAATCTGGCACCAAGCACTTCGGCACGCGGGAACTGTGCGCCAAGCTCGGCGAATGGGCCGGCCGCGAAACGAACCACGACGAGTCCATCCTGTACTGGGCTTGGAAGAACAAAATTCCCGTTTTCGTGCCCGGGCCGACGGACGGCAGTGTCGGCGCTCAGGTCTGGATGACGTACCAGCAGCACCGGGACATCCGCTTCGACCTCCTGAAGGACGAGCAGGAGCTGTCCGATTTCGTCTTCGGTGCAAAACGCCTTGGCTCGCTCATGATCGGCGGCGGCATCAGCAAGCACCACGTTATCTGGTGGTCGCAGTTCCGCGGCGGCCTAGACACCGTCGTCTACATCACGAGTGCCCCTGAATGGGACGGCAGCCTCTCAGGAGCCCGCGTGCGCGAAGCCGTCAGCTGGGGTAAAGTCAAGGAAGACGCCGTCTGGGAAACCGTCGAAGGCGATGCCACGGTCCTCCTGCCACTGCTCGTGGCCGACCTGTTCGAACGGCTCTAGATGAAGCGGCCGAGGGCCCCGCCGGTCGTCAAGGCGAAGAAACCTGCCCCGAGGAGCATGGCGGCGCGGGCGCCGAAGGACCAAGCGGTCTGCAACGCCGCCATGAGGGCAAGCGCCCCGACGAAGGCAAGGTAGCCAAGCAGCATGAAGATGGCTGGCGCCTTGTCCTCGTCCGCCATCGGCGGTTCGCCGAAGCCATTGAAAAATGCGATGAGAGTCGCAACAAGGACAAGGCCGATGCCGCCGGCAGCGATGAACCACCATAGGTTCGGGTTCATGGTCGTACGCTGGCCTGGCATCATGGAGTCTGCCATGGCGTTGCAACCGAGCATTCCGGGGAAAAGGCCGCCGGAACGGCATGCCAGATTTCCGATGCAAGTCCCGTGCGTCCCGTAAATTGGTTTTGCTTCTGGTGTGCCGAATGTCTCCATGCGCGCCGAACCCGCAAACCGGGTGGCGGCGCGCCGTCGGGGCCCGTGCCCACTCCTACCGCGGCCGTCCGGCCGCACGAAGGATGGGGCGGTCACGCCTCGGTAGCGCTGTCGCGATTCCCCGACCGCTGCGGCGACCCTCAGTCGCCTGCTGTGCCTAGAAACTGTCGAACGCTTTCGACAACTTACTAAACCTTGTTCAAAATCGTGCAAGCGTGATTGATGCCCTGGACCGGCGCATCCTACGCATCCTCATGTCGGATGCGCACACGCCGTTTCGGGAAATCGCAGCGTCGGCCGGCACGACCGTGGGCACGGTCCACAACCGCATCAAGCGGCTGCGTGAATCAGGCATCATCAAGCGCTTCCTGCCCGAGGTCGATGCGCAGAAACTGGGCTTCGGCATCTGCGCGCTAATCGAACTCAAGATTGCCGGCGGCCACCTCCTCGAAGTCCAGCAGGAGTTGTCGAAAGATCCGCACATCGTCGCGGTCTACGACGTGACGGGCGAGATGGACACGGTCTTCATTGGCAAGTTCAAGGACACGCCGGACCTCGACCGCTTCGTGAAAGGCACGCTGCAGCACAAGCACGTGAAGGAGACGCGGACGCGACTGGTGTTGAACGTCGTGAAAGAGGGTTTTGCGCCACGGTTGGACGACTAGATGTGTTCAGGGGGTTTTGGGGACCTCGCGCCCCTCTTCGGTTTCGTACTGCTGGCCGCGATACTCATCCTAGGATTCATTGTCGCCGTGGTCGTGCGAGGCGCCGCCGCCCATCGTCGCCGCCGGGTCCTTGCAATCGGCGTCTGCGCGTAGCTCCTGCTCCTCGCCCTCCCGTTCATCCTCTTCGCGAACGGGATCATTCACCCCGGCTGCGTGATGTAGCGCTACGCTCCGGCGGTCCGATGCGCGCGCCGGCGCAATCGATTCCTTCAAGTGCCAAACCCAACATCGCGACGCACCCTCGTTGGGGTGCCACCTATGGCCCGCGCAACACAGACCACCGTCCAAGTGAAGAAGACCTCCAAGGCCAATGGGGGCCGCGCTCGTGTCGCCGACGTAGCGATGCAGGGCGCCCGCAAGGCCGCCGTTGTCGCGCCCGAGGAACTCAATCCGTTCAAGATTGCCCAGAGCCAATTGGCCACGGCCGCGAAGGTGATGGGCCTCGACAAGGCGATGCACGAATACCTCTCGGAGCCGCAACGCTTCCTGCAAGTGCGCATCCCCATCCGCATGGACAACGGGCGCACCAAGACGTTCACCGGCTTCCGGTGCCAATACAACGACGCACGCGGCCCCACCAAGGGCGGCATCCGCTTCCACCCCGACGAGACCGCGGACACCGTACGCGCGCTGGCGGCCTGGATGACCTGGAAATGCGCCGTCGCCGACATCCCGTACGGCGGCGGCAAGGGCGGCGTCATCTGCGACCCCAAGAAGTTGAGCCCGCGGGAACTGGAGCGCCTGAGCCGAGGCTGGGTGCGCGCCGTCCACCAGATTGTCGGCACCTACAAGGATGTCCCAGCACCGGACGTCTACACGACGCCCCAGATCATGGCGTGGATGATGGATGAGATGTCGGTCATCCACGGCGCCAACGAGCCCGGGTTCATCACGGGCAAGCCGCTTGCCTTGGGCGGGTCGGCGGGCCGCGGCGATGCGACCGCGAAGGGCGGCATGTACCACTTGCGCGAAGCTGCCAAGACGACGCGGCTGAACCTCAAGGGTGCCACGGTTGCCATTCAAGGGTACGGCAATGCCGGCGACTTTGCCCACAAACTCGTGACGGAAATGCTCGGTTGCAAGGTCGTGGCCGTCTCCGACTCCAAAGGCGGCATCTACAACCCGAAAGGGCTCGACTACGCGGCGGTACACGACTTTAAGGCGCGCAAGGGCCACCTCTCGAATTTCCCCGGCTCCAAGAAAATCACGAACGAGGAACTGCTCGAACTCAAGGTCGATGTGCTGATTCCAGCCGGCATCGAAAACCAAATTCACGGCGGCAACGCGGCCAAGATCAAGGCCAAGATTGTCCTCGAACTTGCCAATGGTCCGACGACGCCCGAGGCTGACCTCATTCTGCACAAGAACGGTGTGCTGGACATCCCGGACTTCCTTGCCAACTCTGGCGGTGTTACGGTCTCCTACTTCGAGTGGGTGCAGAACCTGTACGGCTACTATTGGTCGGCCGACGAGGTTTACGCCAAGCTCGACGCCAAGATGACAAGCGCCTTCCATGCCGTGCACGCCACGAGCCGCAAGATGAACATCGACATGCGCACGGCAGCCTACGTCGTCGCAGTCGGGCGCGTCGCCGAGGCCGTCAAGCTGCGCGGCATCGTCGCATAGCGCAGGGACCTGATTGGTCCAGTCCTTCCTGCGATTCCGTGGTTGTGCCGACGTCGCCGCGATGCATGACGAATCGATCGTAGCCTAGATTCCGGCGGCCTCGGATTTCAGGGAGCAGACGGCGATTCTTGGGAATTTCGAAATTCCCCACAATCGTGGTGGCATCCCTGCAATCCCAGGTCTCCGAATGCCGACCCAAGCCGTGCCCCCGGCGGCCCGCGCCCTGCGCGCGCTAGCGCTTGCGCAGTCGGGCTTGCCAAACCCTCACTCTGCCTCGCTGCGCATCGGCATTCGCTCGCCGTCCCGCGGCCCTTCTGGGCCGCCATCAGCGCCGTCTCGCTCTTCGAGCTCGACGGCTCGGCCGGGGGCAATTCATCCTGCCATTCCTTCAACAAGGCGCCGCCGACGTCGGAGGACGAATGATTGGGTCGATGGTCGTCATAGCGCAGTTTTTCCCGAAATCCCTGCAATCCCTGTTTGGGCGTCGTCGTGTTCGGCGGTTTCAGCGCTCTGGGCGGACGATGCGCCAATCCGGTGTCATCAGCGGTTCTCCCACATGTCTGGCCCTTTGGGTTGATGGAATTCAGCAGGCGCCTGAAATCACAGCAACGGCGGCCGGTCGTTGCCATTTTGTATGACGTGGTCCTCGCCGCCTTCATGGCCATCCCTGCAGTCGGTAGCAAACTCCCGGACTTCACGCTCAAAATCGCCACCAAGGAAGGTGCCAAGGAGTTCACGTTCGCGAAGGCCGCCGCTGACGGTCCTCTGGTGCTCGCCTTCTTCCCGCTGGCGTTTTCCGGTAGTTGCACCAAGGAAATGTGTGACCTGCGTGACAACTTCGCGGTGTTCGATGGGCTCGGTGCCACGGTCATAGGGTTCAGCACGGACAGTCACTTTTCCAACGTGCACTTTGCCAAGGAGCATAACCTGGCGCACGGCATCATCTCGGACCCGAACCGCGAGGTCGTCGGAAAAATCTGGGAAACAGGAACTGTCGCGGGCGTCGTCAATGTGGCAAAACGTGGTGTCATGGTGCTTGATGCCGGAGGAATCGTCAAGTGGGCTGCCAAATCCGATGACCCCACGGTTTGGATCGGGTCCGATGAAGTCCGCAAACACCTGTAGTTTGCGTTGACCGGCGCGCGTTGCCGGCGTCCTGGCTGCCTGACAAACCTTAACTACTGCCAGGGGGGCTGCCTCTTAGGTTTGATATGGCGGTCAACAACGGTCGGCTTGCCTTGGGTCTCATCGTGACTGCCGGGGCAGCGATATTCCTTGTCGGCATGGCACAGGACGTGTCGGCGGACACGTATTGGACCATCGGTGTGCCGTCCAGCAGCTCGGCGATTGGCCCCCCCCAGGCGACGACCAACGTCGACGTCACCTACTATGGCCCCGCGGCAACACCGTCGCCCATCGTGACACTCAACAAGGAGGCCTCAGACCCCGCGCCCATAATGAGCCTCCCCATCGACTCCGGCGCAACCGGCGTGTTTCATTATGACGACCAGCTCCAAGGGAGCCAGATCAGCGATTCCGCCGTCTACTACATCGAGACCCCGTCCAACGAATATGAGGTCTTCCAGATTGGCCCCATCGCCGTTGGCACCTCGAGCGTCGAGGCCACGCGCCTGATTCCGGAACAAGAGCTGGGCGATTCCTACCGCGTCGGCACGTGGAAGGACCCGGGAACCTCCCTCATCGTCGTGGCCTTCTCGCAAGACATGACATTCTTCACCGTCGTCTCCATCAAGGACAGCACCCAGGTTACCGTCGTCACGAGCTGCCGCAACGCGGGGAGCGCCGTGCCGCCGCCGGCTCCGGGCGCTGTCTACGCCATGACGCCGGGCACTGCCTACTCCTACACCGTCAATCGCGGGCAGGCCCTGCACGTGGAGAGCCCGTCGGCGCAGAACGCCTATGCCCGCGGCGGCCTTATCAGCTGCGACCTCACGGGCTCGACGGTCACCTGCTCGACGTCTTGCGCCGTCTGGGCCGGCAACAACTGCATGCGCGCCCAGGACACGACCTGCGACCTCGCGTACGCCCAGATGCTCCCCGACGCGAGCGTCGGCCAGCTCTACGTCGTCTGCGCCTCGCTGCCCAGCGGCACGGGCCAGCTTGACGCCATGATGATCCGCTCCGTCTCCGGTCCGGCCAACGTGAATTTCGGCGTCCCCGTCGGGTCCGGCCCTGCCGGCCCATGGTCGGTCGGCTCGGCCTTCGTCACGGACACGGCTTTCTCGCTGTTCTACTTCAAGGCCGACACAGTCATCACTTCCGATGCGCCCATCCATTTCATACAATACATGGTCCAGAGCACCCTGCCGGTGCCGATGCTGGGTATCCTCATCCCGGGTGCGAACCTCATCGTCACGAGCCAACCCGCACGCGGCTGGGGCGACCCTGCGCAGATGCAGGTGCGCCCGCTCGACCAAGGGACGTTTGACCATTGGCTGTACGCCCCCGAGTCGTTCAAGAACTACCTCTATGTCGGCCATCCGATGAGCGCAATCCTTTCGCTCGACGGCTCCCCTTTGCTGGGCACCCGCCCCATCGGCACGACCGGGTACGGCTGCACGACCACCTTGCTCGACGGCCAGGACTCCAACACCGGAAACACGCATCACCTCGTGGACCTCACCGGGGGCGCCATCACCGGCCAGATGGTTGGCCTGGGCCTGAGTGCCGCCTTCATGTACGACACGGGCTCGCCGCCCCCCATCATCGTCCCGCCTCCGCCACCTCAGGCGTCGTTCAAGGCAATCGGCGTCGACACCGGATGCGGCATACACCCCATCGACTTCACCGACAGCTCGACGGCCGGCGCGTACCCAATCGTGGCTTGGTTCTGGGATTTCGGCGACGGAACCATCAGCTACGACCAGAACCCGAGCCACACGTACCCTGGTCCGGGCGATTACATTGTCACCCTTACCGTGACGGACGATATGGGCTTCCAGTCCAGTTCAACGTCGGTCGTGACCGCGACTGAGGGTGGCCTGTGCATGTACCCGACAATTCCGCAAGACAACGCAGTCCAGCCCCGCGCTCCGCATGACGGCGTCGAAGCGGAGATTGCGGAGGCCGACGTCGATGGCGACGGCATCGCAAATGCCGGCGATAATTGTGTTTTCGTGGCCAACGCGGACCAGTTGGACTTCGACCTTGACGCGGCCGGCGATGAATGCGACGTGGACAAGGATGGCGACGGCGTCATGGACGCGGCCGACAACTGCGTTGACGACCCGAACTCCGGGCAAGCTGACCTGGATGCCGACGGCGACGGGAACGTGTGTGACGAGGACCTCGATGGCGACACGATTCTGAACGTAGAGGACAACTGCCGGTTCGACGCCAACCTAGACCAGGCCGACGGCGACGCCAACCAAATCGGCGACCTGTGCGAGGAGCACTTGTTTGTTTCGCCCAACGGTGGCGGTGGCGCGGCAACCCCTGCCGCCCCGCAGTTGGGTGAGGTGACGGTGCCTGCTCCGGCTAGTGCCGGCTGGACCGTCTTGTTGGTGGCAGGCCTCGCTGCTCTCGGCCTTGTAGCGCTACTGGTCGTCGTCATCTCCCGGCGCAAGTCCTAAGCGGCCCGCGTTGCGTTTCATTAGTGCGGTTACACTGTTGAGTCCTGATATTATGTCGCAAGGGGGGTCACCTGCCGGGTCTGGGTGAGGTTTTCTTCGACTTGGCGTAAGTGGAGGCCGAGGAGGCTTTCGGGTGGAAGTTTTCGTTGCCAGGCTTCGTCGGGTGTTTCGTAGAGCTCGGTCCACAAGGTCGTGTGGAGTTGGTCGTTGTTGCACGCAATCCACTCGGCCAGATTCGCGTAGCGCCAGCGGTGCTTGTCGTATTCGTGCCAGAGGCGTTCGAGTTTGCCGTTGGTTTGTGGGTTGTTGGCGCGGCTGACTGCGTGATGGATGGCCTGCGTCGCAAGGAAGGCTTGAAACTGTGATTCGCCGGCGTTCTTGCCGACTTGCTTGTTGGCGTAGAATTGGCTTCCACGGTCGGTGTTCACGTCGCGAATCACGCAGTTGCTCAAGGCGGCCACCCGCAGCGCTTCCTGCAAGGTTTCGATGGCGTGTTGCGCGGTCTCCTCGGGGAATTCTCCTCCTGATAAAACGCGGCGGCTGGCATCGTCCAGCCACAAAATAACGTACGGGTGGTCTTGGCTGGTTCGGTGATAATCGCTGTGCAGAAGACTGCCGCTGTGTTCGCGTTCGTAACGCACTCGACTGCGCTTGCGTTGTTTGCGCGGATTCGGTTGCGTCAGTCCGGCAAGGCGCATGTGGGCGTGGATCTTCATCTTCGGTAACTCGTGGCCCTGTTTGGCCAGGCGCTTGTGAATCACGCTGGCGCCTTTGTGGCAAACACGAAACTCCGCCTCGATGAGTTCCCGGTCCGCAGCGGTCAATGGCTTCGATTTCGGGCGCCGGTTCGCCTTCAACACGGGCACGACTCCCGGGTCGCGGTACCGCTTCGCCAAACGCTGCAAATGCCGCGGTGAAACGCCCCACTTCTCAGCCCAAACACGCGCGCCCTCCCTCCCCTTGGCTGCTTCTCCAACGAACCAGGCAATCTGGCGGTCAGAGAGCTTTACCACCCTCCTGATGGGCTGCCGGCTATAAGCAAGGCTGCGACATAATTCTTGGACTCCACAACAATCGGTACGCACGACAAAGCCTATATGTATAGGATTCCGTCGACCGCCTGAGTTCCATGGTGGACAAATTGGCATCCAAGACCCGGTTCCACGGAAAGACGGTTTGGCAGTTGGCGGGGAACACGAAACGTGATGCTCGCGTTGGCCTCTCTGAGCGCGATGGCCGTGTACGAAACTCCTTAAATATTCCTAGTTCGGCTGGTCCCTTGGGTAGTCGGATGGCATCCTCACTTCGCGTCGCAACCCTGCTTCTCCTGGCCACGGCGGCCGCTTGCCTGCTTCTGGCCAACGAGGTTCGCGCTGAGGAGTACTGGGTCCTGGGCATGCCCGACGAGGGGTACACGGGACCGCCCAACCTCTCCACCATCGTGGCGGTCACGAACCCGAACCTCAGCCCGACCGCCTTGCCCGTCCTGGCCACGTTCAGCAAGTCGACCCCAGGCGGTCTTGTCCCGCAGGCCGCGACACTGGTTCCCGGGGGATCGACGTTCACCTTCACGTTCACGGATTACATGTCGAAAACCATGATTGGCTACGCGGGTGTGTACGCGGTCGAGTCGACGGGCGGTCCGCTCCAGGTCATCCAGCTGACCACCGCAAACGGCGCCGCGCTTGGTGGCAACAACGCCGATGGCACGCACATTCTCGAGGCGTCACAGCTCGGCACCGAATACACCGCCTTGACGTACCCCCAGGTGCACTGCACTCCCGCCTACCTTTGCACGCCGCCGTCAGAGAGCTTCGTCACTATCATCGCCAAGAAGCAAGGGACGACGGTCGAGATTACGCCCTCCGTCCGGACGGCGCACAGCCTGGGTTGCGCCCAGTTGGTCAACGGCGCCTGCCCCGCCCCGGACGAGGTGCCCACCATGAATCCCCCCAACACGTATTCGTACGTTCTCGACCGCGGCCAGGCCATCCAGGTGATGGGCGACCACGCACCGAGCGCGACGTGCCCCGCATGCAACCAGGCATTCGATGTTACGGGGACCCGCATCAAGGCGTCGTCGCCCGTCGCCGTCTTCGCGGGGGCCGGCTGCTCGAACATCCTGGATGGCTCCTGCGACACCCTCAACGACCAGATGCTCCCGGCGGCCTCGGGCGGGTCGGTGTATCCCCTGTGCGCCAACTACCGCAACGTGACGGGCGCCTCGGGCGGCCACCGTACCGGGCAGATCGACATGATTCGCGTCCACGCCATCAGCGGGAGTGCGCAGGTGACCTTCTCGCGCCCCGTCTCCACAACCCCCCCACCAATGGCCGCCATCGCCTTCGCCAACATGGCTCCGGCCCCGGGTGCGCTGCCTTCGCCGATCACGACCGCAATTGTGACAGCCACGCCGTCCACGTTCTACTACACCGACGACGTCGTCCTGACAGCCACGAAGGGCGTCATGGTCATGCAGTACATGGCGCGCGCCGACGTCTGGGCCGCCAAGAACAACCAGGCCCCGTCGCTGGGCTACGTCCAGAACTACAATCCCGTCGTCCGCTTCACTTGGGGCGACCCCGCCATGGCCATGGCAGCCCCCATCGAGAACACGCAAGCCGGCGACCACTGGATCTACACGTTCCCTGCGTGGGAGAACCACATCATCGTGGCGCACGCAACGGGCACGGAAGTCCGCGACGCCGTCGGGACGGCGGCGCCGATGCCCGTCAACCCTTCGCGCACCCGCGCGATCTCCGGCACGGGCTATTCGTGCACGCACATCATGGACCTGGCCGAGCAAGGGCAGACGCACCACGTCTACACGTCGGACAAGGCCGTCATTAGCCTGATCGGGCTGGGCGCCTCAGCGGCCTACTGGATCGGCAGTGAGGCCTACCCCGTCATCATCCCTCCATGCCCCTCGCCGCCGGGCGCTGGGCCCTGCGCTCCCGTAGCCGGCGCCAAGGTCACGACGCGCTCCACCGGGTGCGGCCCCCGCCCCGTCCAGTTCACCGACATGTCGACGCCAGGCTCCTCGCCCATCGCGGCTTGGATGTGGAACTTCGGCGACGGCGGGACAAGCACGGACCAGAACCCGACCCACACCTATCCGACGGCCGGCGACTATATCGTGACCCTCACAGTTACGGACAACAATGGCTTCACTTCGCAAACGATCTCCATAATCGCGGTCACGGAGGGTGCGATGTGCATAGAGCCAACGATTCCCCAAGACAATGGAGTCCAGCCGCGCGCCCCGCACGACGGTGTCGATGCTGAAATCGCGGAGGCCGACGTCGATGGCGACGGCATCGCAAATGCCGGCGATAATTGTGTTTTCGTGGCCAACGCGGACCAGTTGGACTTCGACCTTGACGCGGCCGGCGATGAATGCGACGTGGACAAGGATGGCGACGGCGTCATGGACGCGGCCGACAACTGCGTTGACGACCCGAACTCCGGGCAAGCTGACCTGGATGCCGACGGCGACGGGAACGTGTGTGACGAGGACCTCGATGGCGACACGATTCTGAACGTAGAGGACAACTGCCGGTTCGACGCCAACCTAGACCAGGCCGACGGCGACGCCAACCAAATCGGTGACCTCTGCGAGGAGCACTTGTTTGTTTCGCCTGGCGGCAACGGTGGTGCATCGGCTGGCCTTGCCGCCAAGACCGGCAGTCTTGGTGCCCCGGCGGCCTCCGGCATGGCTTGGGCAACACTGCTCATCGCCGCCTTGGTCGCAGTCGGCCTTGTCGTCGCCTTACTGGTCGTCGTCATGCGCCGCCGCGCGTAGGCCCTCCCGGAACGCGGCCTTGCGCGGGTCAGGATTCAACCTTGCGGCCACGCAAGCGCAGCCGCAAGGATCCCTCGCGCCTGCGGCGCATCGGCGAACCTGTCGCGGCTTTCAGCAGCCAGGCCCGTCGCGCGGCGACGGGCGCCTTTGCTGGAATGCGCGCGACAGGATTCGAACGGGCTGCCCTTATACAGCGCGCGCCATAGCGAGGTAGCGGCTTGCCGCGGTGCGCATCATGGCTGACCGATCCCTTAACGCAAAACTCGTGGCCGAATTCGTGGGCACGTTCGCCCTCATTTACGTCGGCGTCCTCGTTCTTACCAACATGGGCAGCGCCGGCCTAACCGGCGTCGCTCTTGCGCACGGTCTTGCTATTGCCGTCATGGTAAGCGCCACCATGATGATTTCAGGAGGCCACCTCAATCCCGCCGTCACATTGGGCGCTTGGGTGGGCGGAAAAATTCGTGGCCCCGACGCCGTCGGCTACGTGTTTGCCCAGTTGGCCGGCGGGGCGACGGGCGGCCTCTTGGCCCAGATATCGCTTTCGGGCCGTACGACGACGATCGCAGCCGGCGTGCCTGCTTTGGGCTCGGACGTAAGCCTTGCCGCGGGCATACTCATCGAAGCCATCCTGACGTTTTTCTTGGTATTCGTCGTTTACGGCACGGGAATCGATGCGCGCTTCGGCGGCCGCATCGGCGGCCTGGCAATCGGCCTCACCGTCGCGCTCGGCATACTCGCGAGCGGCCCGCTCACGGGCGGCGCCATGAACCCGGCGCGCTGGTTCGGCGCCGCATTGCCGGCCCAGGAATGGGCCAACGCCACAGTCTACATCATCGGCCCACTCTTGGGCGGCGCGGCAGCGGGGCTGCTCTATTCGCGCGTCCTGGCGCCCAAGGCCCAGTAGCAAGGCAAAATGACGCTGCCGGGCAAGGGACGGCTAGAGGCTGTTTCAGAACTCCTTCTGATTGGCCTGCGTTTTCCGGGGCTGTGCCCCCGGCGGGCAGGCGAAGGTTTCGCACAGGACGCAGATTCCCTTCGGGGAAATCTGTACAATCTGCGTCATCTGCGGCCGCCATGCGCTGGGCCACGGGAAAACAGGTTCGGCCCACAGGAGGCCATGAAATGACTTCTCGGTTACGACGTAGCGGAATCGAGACTTGACCGGGCGCGGCGGATGTTATTGATTTCCATGGTGGCCGGCGTGGATGGTTTCAAACGAACGCCAATCCGCCTCCCGAACGCGGCGGGCTGAATGCCGGGTGGTCTTGGCGGGGCGCACCCGCTGCACGAAATCCTGCACGGCGCCCCAGCCTGGCTCCTGGTCGTAGCCGCGCCGGCGCGCGCACGGCAGGCTCGGCTCCAATAGTGCCGCCGTTGCATAATCCGCCGCCGTCGGGTAGTCCGCAAATAGGTAATCTGTGCCGGCTTTTGCCAGGCGCTCGGCGACCTTTGCAACAATCTCTTGCATCGCGGCCGGATCGGTCGCGTCATAGCGCCGTGTCCGGTAATGCTTGAGGACCCCAAGGTAGAGGCGGCGCGCAGGGGGCAACGTCATCCAGAACTTGACGTCGGGGTAACCGCGAAATGACTTCGGCCGTTCGTGCATTTCCCTATACGCTTCACGCCGCGTCACGGGGCCTACGGATTCGTCCGCCCAGGATTCCCACAAGCCAATGTGGACGGCCCACTTGTGCGGATAGAGCGGGAGGGCGTCGCCGGCCTTGTACTCCTCCGCCCAGGTCATGATGTTGTGGCTGCCGAAAACCACTTTGTTGGCCACGCGCAACACCGGGACGGTGCCTTCCTTCGGGTTGGCCCGCTTGGCGTTCTTCATCTCCCACAATTTGACGTCGAGGGCGTCATACTCGATGCCCGCGTGGGACAGACCCCATTCGGCCTTGCGACAGAAATGCGAGAACGGAATGCGCAACAGGACGGGAAGTTCGGGCACGGTGTTGGCGATTCGGTGGCGGCAGATAGGCGCTCCGTTTGGGTGATTTTCGAGGACCCCCCGATGAAGCCCGACCGGCCTACAATCCGCCGAGCCCGCCGAAACCACCGAGGCAGCGACGCCCAAACAAGGATTGCAGGGATTTCGGGAAAAACAGCGCTATGACGACCATCGACCCAATCATTCGTCCTCCGACGTCGGCGGCGCCTTGTTGAAGGAATGGAAGGATTAAGTGCCCCCGCGCGGGGCGAGCAGACGAGTGCCGCGAGTCACGCGAGGGCTTGGCAGGCCTACGCGCGATGCGAAGCGAGCGTGGAGGGCAGGGCCGCCGGGGGCACCGGCCGCCGTTGGGGGAACACCCATGAACCCAAATTCGTCCCATGAACCCGATGAGGTTTGCCGACGCCTGCGATGCATCGTCACAATCGGGTTCATCCGAGGCCCCCCAGGCAAGGCCACGACCGATTCGTCATGCGTGGCGACGCCGTCGTCGAAAATGCAAAATCGCCGAAGGACTTGGCCAAGCAGGTTATATGCAACCCAAAAGCGGGCGGTACCGCGTGCACCGATTGTTGTCTATGCCAGCGTCTCGAGTTGGCTCATCAAGTTCCACACGAGCGTCCGCCCGTGCAGCGGAATGTTGGGGTCGTTGGCCATATCGTCGAGAGTGCTCATGGCCTTGGCCTTGCGCATGTCCAACGGCTTGTCGCTTTCGGAAAGGAGCGCCTTGATCTGCTCGGCAGCGCGCCGGATGTTGCGGGGCACGCTGGTGTCCTCGGTGAGCATCTCAAGGCTGGAGTTAATGTTCTGGATGCGGGTTGCCATGGGAGTCACCTAGGAGAGGAAGCCGCCTGCTGCCCAAACGCGGCGACGAGGGGGGTTTCTTAAACGCTTGCGGTGACAGGACAGGTTCGCTTGGCCGCGGCAGCGCCGTCCCCAGCCCTAACGGGTCACGGCCCGCGCCAGCCATGCAAGCTCCAGCATGCGGCGGATTTCGCTGGCTTTCTGTTCCCCAATTCCCTCAACGTTGGCAAGCTGGACGGCGGACGCGGCAAACACTCGTTCGACCGTCCCGAATTCATCCAGCAAGCGCTCGGCCAATACTGCCGAAACACCCGGCAGGCCGCCAAGCAGGAAGACTTGTTGTTCCTGGTCGGTAGCGGGCTTGCCGGGGCGAACGGCGAGTTTGCGGTTATCCCGCATCTGCTCCCGCTTGGCAACCGCGTGCAGGAAGCGCGCCGTCTCGAGCGTGTCCCTTGTCGTCAAGACGGGGATACCGTAGTCGATGGAGACCGACGCCACGGCTCCCAGAACCGCTTCGGCTGCGACGTTGCGGTGACCGTGCAACGTTTCGCCTTCGACGACCAGGATCGGCCGCGGGTAACTCTTCAGTTCCTTCAATTGGGGGAAAAGCCGGCCGTCAACCAAGGAGTCCACGAAATCGGCGGTGGTCTTGCGTTCAACCACGACGCGGTCGGACAGCACGTAGTCCCCGACGTCGAGGGTTCGGCCCTCCAACTCGCAGCCCAGTTCATGCAAGTGCCGAACGACGCCGCCAGCCTGCTCGCGAGCATCGAAGATGATGCGGGGACGCAACCCGATTGACGGCGCCGTGGGCGCTCGCGCGGCTCCGATCGGGGGCGCATCCCGGCCGCGAGCCATGGCTTCGAGCGTCGATTGGGCGCCGGTGCGCGGCGGCCCAAGCGTCAGGGGAGTGGACGCTTCGATTTCCTTGCGCGCCACGATGGACCGCAGGCCCTGCAGTTCTTTGACCATCTGTTGTTCCTTGCGGCGCGCCGACCAATGCGCCGCCTCGTCCTGAGTTCCCTTCGTCATGAGCACAACGACGCGGCCGGCCCTGGAACGGCCCGTGCGGCCGCGGCGCTGGATGCTGCGGATTTCGCTCGGAATCGGTTCGAAGAAGACCACGAGGTCTGTGTCGGGAATGTCGAGGCCTTCTTCGGCTACCGACGTGGCAACGAGAACGTTATGTTCGCCGGCGCGGAAGCGGTCGAGGGCGGCGCGTTGCTGCTTCTGGGAGAGGCCTTCCTGCTTCCCACTCCGTTGTTGGCCAACGAATACTACGGGGTGCACGCCGGGGATTTTGGCGAGATGGGCCGCAACCAGTTCGCAGGTGGCACGATAATGGGTGAAGACGATGATGCGGGCCGCGGCGTCGCGGTCGATTTGTTGTTGGACGAGAACACCGGTGCGGCCGAGCTTCGGGTTCTCTGCGTCGTCGTGCCGCGCCACGAGGTACGCATCGTTCACCCGCGCGTCGTCAGCGACAGCACGACTGGCTTTGCTCGCTTTGGCCGCCTGCGCCTCGGCACGCAGATTGTTGATGTACTCGACGAAGGCGGCTGCCCCTTGGGTCTCTACTTGTTCTATTGCGTGTTGAATCTTCATGGCCTGTGCTTGGATCGAGAGGCCGGAAAAAAGCGAGGATTCTGGCTTCGCTGTCTTGGCCAATTTGGCCTGCAATTCGGCGCCGAGGAGCAAGAGTTCGCGCCGGTTGGGGCGATTGCCGCCGCCCTGCAGAAAACCGAGCGCCTTGAGCGCCTTGATGCGCTCCAGGAGGGCTTCATGCAGTTTGGCGCTGACTCGCGCCATTGTCGGAGGCAGCGGCAGCGCCTCCCATTCCATTTCGATTGCCTGGACATAAGGCGCGACATCGGCATCGGCCGGCGTGCGGATCTCCACGTGCTGCAAGCCCAGGGCTTGCCGGACCTCATCGATTTTGCGTGCATCGTGGCCGGGACTCGCGGTGAGGCCTAGCCGGCGGGTTCGGGTTGATTTTGCTTGCAGTTCGTGCCCGATGAAGACATAGGGGTAGTCCCCTGTGGCGCGGTGGGCCTCGTCGAAGACGACCCAATCAAATGTTGCGACGTCGAGGCGTCCGCCTATGATGTCATTGTGCACGACCTGGGGCGTGGCGGTCACAATCGTTGCGTCCGCCGTGTACGCCGTCTCGCGTTTCTTCGGAGCCGTAGTTCCGGTAAGGGCGTGGATTTGTTCATCGTAGGGCGCGGCCAGAACCGCCTTAAGGCTCGCGGCATGCTGTTCGACGAGGGGGCGCGTTGGCGCAAGGATGAGCAGGCGGCGGGCGCCGGCGCGCAAGGCGTCGGCGAGCACGAGTGTCGCAACGACGGTTTTGCCCATGCCCGTGGGAAGGACCACGAGCGTGTCCCGCGCGGTGGCGATGCGCGCCAGGTTGGCCTGGTAGCCACGGAATTCGACTAGCCCCTCCCGCAAGAGGGGGTGGCTGATGTGCACGAATCGGCCAGCCCGGCCACCGGCATGAAGGATTCGCACAGGCCGGTGAAAGTGCGCGACCCCTTCGGTGCACTAGGAGAAACCCACCCCTCGCTTTCCCATGCAGCGCATTCCCTCCTGTCGCACGCACGAAAACCCCTTCACGTGGCGCATCAAATACAAGGTCGCATTGGCGGCATTTCGTCGCGCAGGTTCACTTACCTCCCCGGCCAGATTCATCCATATTGGAGCCCATTTACCAATGCAGACCATGCCACCCACCGCCGTCCAGATGAACGTCCAAGACGCGCAACTTGCCGCCAAGTGGGACTCGTTTTTCCAGGATTACTGCAAGGCCCAAATCCAGCAGGCAGCACTCGACTACCCCGAGGTCCGCAGCGTCACCGTCGCCTTCAACGACCTGCAATTGCGCGACCCGGACCTTGCCAACTATTTCCTGCAGAAGCCAGCACACTGTTTGCGCATTGGTGCCAACGTCCTCCATCAGGTTGACGTCACGGTTGACCCACGACCGAAACTGCACCTGCGCATCAAGGAAGTCCCCGAATCGCAGCGGACCCAGGTGCGTCACCTGCGCAGCGAACACCTCGGGCGCTTCCTTGCAGTCGAAGGACTCGTGAAGAAAATTACGGAAGTGCGCCCGACCGTGCTCGAAGCCGTCTTCGAATGCAAGGTCTGCACGACGCGAATGCACGTTATCCAGGAAGAGGAACTTCTGCAAGAACCGGTGCTGTGTGAAACCTGCGACGCCCAGCGGCCGTGGCGCCTCCTAGAGGAAGAATCGCGGTACCTCGACCACCAAAAACTCGAGATTCAGGAAGCGCCAGAGGGCCTGCGCGGCGGCGCCCAGCCAGAGCGCCTTACCATTCATTTACGCGACGACCTTGTGCACAGCGTTGCCCCTGGCGACCGTGTCCTGGTAAACGGCATCCTCTCGACGGAGGCGCGCCGCACAGGAAGTCAAAAAAAGGTCGAGTTCAACAAGGTCCTGCAAGCGGTCAGCGTCGAATTGCAGCAGCAGGAATTCTCGGAGGTCCAATACACGGCCGAGGAGGAGGACAAAATCCTCAGCCTTGGCGAAGACCCGCGCATCTACGAACGACTGCGCGCCAGTTTCGCGCCGACCATCTACGAGCTGGACACCGAGAAAGACTCCCTCATCATGGCGCTCTTTGGCGGCGTCGAAAAAACCTACAAGGACGGCAGCCGCAGCCGCGGCGACATCCACGTCCTCTTGGTTGGCGACCCCGGCGTCGCAAAATCGCAATTGCTGCGCTACTTGTCAAAACTCGCCCCGCGCGCCATCTTCACATCGGGCAAGGGTACAAGCGCTGCTGGCCTGACTGCCGCGGCGGTGAAGGACGAGTTCGGCGAAGGCCAATGGACGCTGGAGGCCGGCGCCTTGGTCCTCGCGGACAAAGGCATTGCTTGCATCGACGAATTGGACAAAATGGAGAAGACCGACCAATCCGCCATGCACCAAGCCATGGAGCAGCAAGAAATCAGCATCGCCAAGGCGGGAATCTCGGCGACCTTGAAGTCGCGTTGCGCCGTAATCGGTGCTGCCAATCCGAAGATGGGCCGCTTCGACGAGTTTTCCCCGCTGTACGAGCAAATCAACATGCCCCCGGCGCTCCTGTCGCGCTTTGACCTCATCTTCAGCCTCCTCGACAAACCCAATCGGGATCGCGACACGCGCCTTTCGACGCACGTGCTCAAGACCCACCAGGCCGGCGAAGTCCGGGAACACCGGCACGCCCATCCAACCGGGGCATACAGCCGCGAGGATGAAGAGGCCCTCATGCAACGCGTCGAGCCGGAGCTGGACGCGGAATTCCTGCGCAAATATGTCGCTTATGCCAAGCGCAACATCTTCCCGGTTCTAACCGATGAAGCCCTGCTGCGCATCCAGTCGTACTACGTCGACCTGCGTGGCGCGGCAACGGACGGTTCCATTCCGCTTACGGCACGCAACCTCGAAGCCTTCGTGCGCATTGCCGAGGCAAGCGCCCGCATTCGACTCAGCCAAGAGGCCACAATTGACGACGCAGAGCGCTCCATCCGTATCGTGGAATCCTTCCTACGCAGTGTCGGCGTCGACCGCGAGACGGGCAAATTCGACATTGATGCCGTGACGACGGGAGTCACTCACAGTCAGCACGACCGCATGCGCGTCATCCTCGACATCGTGCGCAATCTCGCCAAGGAATCGCAGAAGGGATACGCGTCCGAGCAAGACGTGCTTGCCGAAGCGAGCCGGCAAGGCATCGCGCCCGATGCGGCGCGCAAGGCGCTCGAGATGGGCTTGCGTGGCAACAGCCTGTACGCTAAGGGCGGCAGCGGCACATACGCGGCGCTCAGCTGACCCATGCAGGCCTCCGCGCGACCGACGCCGTATAACCAAGCCGTCCGGCCGCCATCCGGCCGCCAGGCGGCCGAGAGCAAAGCGCCCCCCGCACGGCTATGTAGGGCCTCTTCGTCGCGAAAGCCATATCGTGACCGAGACCGCAAACGGGTTCGCAGTGAAATCCTACCAACAGGGGGTGCAACGGTTGATTGCTGCCTGCGACGAGGAGCTTGTCGGCACCCTCCACACCGAAGGCAAGTTCCGCCTGGATGTGTCACCCGGATTCTACGACGGCCTACGCGTGGACGGCGCGGGCTTGCAATCCTTCCTGCGCGGCTGCACGGTGGCCAACCTCGTCGGGCCACGCACCGTGGATTTGGCCATTGACATGGGTCTGGTCGACCCGCAAAACGTCTTGCGCATTGGCGGCGTCCCGCACGCGCAGGTCCTTGTCATGGACTTGCCATGACGGCCGACGCGCTGCAGATGTGCGTCGAATGCGGTGCCCAAGTGCCGCGCCTCATCGGCGGCTGTTGCCCGCCGTGCTTCATCGCCAAGGCGCCGCTTCTGGTCGTGCCACAAGTCTTGGACGTCGAACTCTGTGCCCACTGCGACGCCCGACTTGTGGGCAACCACTGGTTCACGCCCGAGGAAGGCACAGGCCTCGATATGCTGCGCGAGGAAGCTGCCCGCCAAGCAACGCATATCCACGAGCAGGTACGCAACGCGGTCGTCGAGGACCAGGAGACCGTGCAGGACGAGCGCACGTTCTTGCACACGTTGCGACTGACCGGGGACGTCGAGGGCACGCCTGTCAGCGATTCGGCGCGCACCATCGTCCGCATGAAGCGCGGCGTATGCGACCGGTGCAGCCGCATGTTCGGCGGCTACTATGCCGCCATTGTGCAACTGCGCGCCACAAACCGCGACCTGACGCCGCGCGAGATCGAGTGGTCGCACAAGCTGGTCGGCGAAGAGCTCGACCGCCAGCGCGCTTCCGGCAACCGCGAGGCGTTCCTGACCAAGTCTGGCGCCGTGCCGCTTGGCTTCGATTACTACCTGGGCGACATTGAAGGGACCAGGGCCATCGCCCGCATTCTGGGAGAACGCCTCAAGGCCAGCGTTGTCGAGACGGCCAAACTTTCCGGCCGCAAGCTGGGCGTGGACCTCTTCCGGGTGACCTTCCTCGTCCGCATCCGGTTGTACTCGGTGGGCGACTTCGCGCGCTTGGGCGACGAAGGCCTAGTTCAGGTCCTGTCCATCGACCGTGGCACGGCCCTTGTCGTTGACTTGATGACGCACCGCCGCGACAAGGTCGAGGAGGCTGCGCTGCGGCGGCTTGGCGGACCCGAAATCTTGCGCGAGGCCGTGCTGGTCAGCGAGGACGATGCGAGTCTGCAGGTCCTCGACCCTGTGACGCTGCACACGGTTGACTTGCCTCGGCCGGCCGAGGGCTATGTGCCGGAAGGTGGCGTGGTGTGGGTGCTGCGTCACGAGGAGTCGCTTTATCTGCCCCCTCTGGGACCGACAGGGCAGCCCCGCGGCACAAAGGTCGCGGCCCCAGATGCGTCCCTACCTGGAAACGCGGCAAAATCCGGTCAAGGACGCGGAAAGCCGGATAAGGTCTAAATACCCCATCCAACAAACCAAGTGCACCCGCGGGGGGATTTCTCTTGACGCAGCGCATTTTGACTCTTGAAGACCTTGCAATGGCGATTTCGAATCGCATCGGAATTGAGGAAGGGGACGCCCAACGTGACGCCAACTTCGTCATGGACATCTTCGGCTTCGACGACCGCGTCATCGACAACGTGCTCGAGCCGGAAGATCGGCAACTCTTCTACATCCTTGAAGAAGAAGGCATGCTCACGACGGAGCGCGAGGAGACCACCCTGTACGACGGCCGCGAGTGGCGCACCCACTACTGGCTCTTCAAGCGCAACCAGGTCTTCCTCATGTCCGAGGAGGAGCGCGAGGTGCGGCGCCGCAAGAAAGCCCAGCCCACCGAGGCGACGGTCTACAACCAGATTCCCGACGAGATGTGGGGATCCAGGCAGATCTAGGGGCGCCGCCTGCGGCCGCCGATTTCAGCCATTGGCCCGATTCCGGGATTCCGTCGCAATCGCGGTTACGTTTAGCCGTTGCCTCGACTCCTGCATGGTCACGTCCTCGGACGATTCCGATGTTGCGACGACGGCGTCGCCACGCATGACGAATCGGTCGTGGCCTAGATTCCGGCGGCCTCGGATTTCAGGGAGCAGACCGCGATTCTTGGGAATTTCGAAAGTCCCCACAATCGCACTAGCATCCCTGCAATCCTTGTTTGGGCGTCGCTGCCTCGGCGGTTTCGGCGTGCTTGGCGGACGAACTGTCCTTCCGTCGGGATGCCCGGCTGATTTCCCACTCCTGAAATAGGCCTTCAGCGAGTCACTCCTGGAAACGATGGGATTGCGCCGCCAGGTTGGCATCATCTACGGCAACGCGTCAGCCACCGCGTTCGAGATGGCGGTCGCAGACGGCGAGCTCAAACGGCTGGACTACGTTGAAGTGGAGTCCGAAGGCCACCGCGTGCTCGGCCAGGTCCACGCCGTCGTGCGCCGTAGCCGCCTTACGTATGAGGAAGCCGTCGCCATCCCCGAGGGGCTGGCGGCGGACCAGGAGGACCAACTCTCTGCCTCGATTCACATAATTGGCTGGCGTGACATGCAGGGCCGCGTGCAGACGCCGCGCAGCCCCTTCCGTGCGGGCGTGCCCGTCCAGATGGCTGACGAACGACTCGTGACGGCCGTTTTGGGCCTGGAAAATGCACCCGACGAAGGCGCCTACTTAGGTTTCGTCAAAGGCAGCCGCATTCCAGTTACCCTCTCGATGGACACGCTTGCACAGAAGCACTTGTCCGTGCTGGCGAAAACCGGCGCCGGCAAATCCTACACGGTCGGCGTCATCCTTGAGGAGTTCCTGAAGGCCAAGGTTCCGCTCGTCATTTTGGATCCGCACGGCGAATACGGCAGCCTGCGCAGCCCCAACATCGACGAGGCTGAACTGGAAGCGATGAGCCGCTACAAGATTCGCCCCAAATCTTTCCAGGCGCAAGTCAAGGAATACGCGCTCGATACCAACCTCAACCCGGACGCCCAGCGCCTCGTACTCGAAGGCATCAACCTCGAAGGACGCGAAATCGTGGACATGCTGGGCGGCAAACTCTCCGGCGGCCAAGTGGGCGTCCTGTATCAGGCAATCAAGGAAGTCAAGGAGCATCTTCCCGCGTACACGCTGCGCGACATCATGGACGGCGTGAACCGCAACAAGTCCAACGCAAAGTGGAATGTCCTCAACGCCCTCGAAGTCCTTGAGTCAACGAGGGTTTTCGACATTCGGGGCACGCCCGTGCGGGAACTCGTATCGCCCGGTCAGTGCACCATCATCAATCTCAAAGGCGTCAATCCGGACATTCAAGAAATCGTCGTGACGCGCATCGCCGGCATGCTCTGGGAGGCGCGGAAGCGCAGCGAAATCCCGGCGCACATCCTGGTCGTCGAGGAAGCCCACAATTTCTGCCCGGAACGAAACGTCGGCAACGCCGTAAGCGGGCCAATTATCCGCACCGTGGCTTCCGAGGGCCGCAAGTTCGGCCTCGGTCTCGTGATTGTGAGCCAGCGGCCGGCCAAGATCGACAAGAACGTGTTGTCGCAATGCAATACCCAAGTGGTTCTCAAAGTCACGAATCCGAACGACCTGAAGGCCATCGTGCAAAGCGTCGAAGGCATCTCCAATGAAGTCGCGGACGAAGTACAGCGCCTCGCGGTCGGCGAAGCACTCGTTGCCGGCGGCGGCCTTACCCAGCCTGTCTTTGTCTCGGTCCGGCCCCGCATGACAGCGCACGGCGGCCGCAGCGTCAGTGTCCTGCACCAAGACGAGGACGAGGAGGTGGACGAGGTCGACCTCGTGCCGCCCGTGCACCCCACCGGCCCCGCCCCCGCTGCCGCGCCGGCCCCGGCTTCCCTAGCTCCGCAATCTTCGCGGGCGTCGTCCGCACGGGCAGCCCCGCCGGCCCCCGCGCCGCGGGCGGCTGCCCCAACGGAACTTGCCGATGCGTCGGAGGACGACGACAGCCCGGCCTGGCGGGAAGAACCGTCTGCACAGGAGATGCCCGCGCCACGGCGACTGCAAGCCGTTGCGGCAGCCCGGAACATGCCGGCCCGGGCACGCACCGTCTGGCTGACGTCTGACGCGCAGGAAATCCACCGCGTGGCGTCCCGCGTTGGCCTGGTTGGCGCCCACCAACTACCCGAGCGTACCCTGCAGATTGTTTCCGACCTGGAAACGGCACTGAATCGTGACCCGGATGCGAGGCTGCGGCTGCTGCGCGAGATTGCCGACAATGCCTGCTTCCAGGAGACGGAACCGGCCTGCATTCGGTGCCCGCTTCGTACGGCGTGCCAATTTCATCGCGACCTTGAGGGGCAACGGCAAAAGAGTGCTGGTGCCATCCGCCGCCTGTGGCGCAGGTGACGATCACCCCGGAACGCATGGCGAAGTACCTGGAAACGACGCGGCGCGCGCTCGAGAAGGTCAAGATCGTTGCCCCGCCCAAGTCGTTTGCTGCGCGCATCGCGGACAACTTTCTCGACATGGCCCGTCGCTACTACGACGATGCCTTGCACTTCCACAAGGACGGCGACTTCGTGAACGCCTTTGCGACCGTCAATTACGCCCACGGCTGGTTGGATGCGGGCGCTCGCCTCGGCGTCTTCGATGTCGGCCAGGACGATGTCCTGTTCACCCTCCTGGATTAGCGCATATCGCATCTTATTGGCATTATTGCGCATTGTCACGATTATTTCGCGCACTATTGATGCGACATCGCCATTATAAATACTGTGAGCGGCCGCCCGGAGGAGGTCTTCCGGTCTACCAGATTCAATTTTCCATGTGCTGCATCTGCAGGAGAGCTTCACTTGGAACGCCTTATAACGTCCAGACCGTAGTACGTGTTCCCCTCGGGACTTTGTACACCCGTACAGCGGCTGGGAGGCCGTACCCGTCCAGAAGGGAAACCAGTGGGAGGCATCACATGGACCTATTCGTCTGGATCCGTGTGGTTACGCCAGAGTGGGAATACACTGAACGTGTGCCCGCGTGACCACCCTTTTCCCCTTCTCCTCTTTTTTCCCGCCACCCAATCCCTGGCGAGCGCTACCGGTAGCCCCAAGCCCAGCCGATGCTTCCGTGCGGCATGTACCCATTCAGGAGCCGCACCAGGTGGATTATGGCCGGTCGCCACGCCCACATTTTGCGCGCCTTCGACCTGAACCCGCCCGCTGACTCCCTGCTCGGTGAACGACTTGCCACCCTGAAACGCTGGAATTCTGTCCAGGGCATCGTGGGAATGCTTCTTCTTTTTGGCCTAGTCAGCGCTGCGGCGACGACGTTGGCAAACCTCGTGCCGGCATGGGGCGGCTTTTGGAACCTATTGCGGGGCGCGGCCGGCGTGGTCGGGGGCCTTGCGGGCTTGCTGACAATCACCTACCTTGTGCTAGCACGGCTACTCGGCCAGATCGAGGCCGACATTCTTGTGTTGGCCATCAACCGAAGAAAAACGCATTAGTCGCACTATTTCGCGATATTGCGCCGGTATGCGATGTATTCACGTGGCGCGCGATTTTGTTGACCCCGTGGACGCCGATACTGGATTTGGCTCGACGTTGTGGCTTCGACAGGCGCCACTCCTGGAGAATCCGTTTGCCATACGGTAGACCGTATGGCAAATTCCCCCGCTAGAAAAGACGCTTGATAGCAATGAGTTGTTTTAGCCACGCCACAACTTGTTTGCAAATTGGTCAAGAATGTTAAGAAATGTACTTTTCAGCCAAGTGCGGTCGGCCATCGCTACAAAATGTCGGGTGGGCAACTCAAGTATTCAGAGAACGCGAATACATTGCTAAATCGCGCAATGCGTACATGAATAATGAATTAGTGCGATTTTGGCAGGTTCGTGCCTGCAAGCCGTGTCAGCCGAAACGTCCGCGCCTTAGGGCTTGCCGCCGCGACCAGGTCCTGCACCCGGTCAAAATCGCGCGGGTCGACGATGGCCTCATGTGTAGCAAGTTGGAGGTTCCCCTGCCAGTGGTTGGCGCCGGCGTAAACGGGGTTCGTGAGGATGTCCGACACATTCCACAACGTCCACTCGGCTTTGCGGCGCGTCTTGAATCCCTTGTTCCCGAGAATCTGCGCGATCTCCGTTTTTCCCTCGCCGGCAAGGTAGCGGCGGAAAATTTCCGCCACCACGTGCCGCTCGGCGGCCACGACCTCCAGGACGGCTTCGGCTCCAGTTCTGTCGTAGCGGTAGCCGTACGGCGCAGGTCGGCCTAGCGGTCCGCGGCTTGTGCGGGCCTTCTGTTCCATCCCGATGTAGACGCGCTCGCCGATCTGTTCTGACTCCAGCTGGGCGATGCGTTGGATGATGTCCATGACGAAGCGGCCCATGGCGGTGGAGGTGTCCAGGCTCTCGGTGACGGATGCGAATTCCTTGTTCTCCTTACGCAACTGGTCCATCATTGCCATGAAGTTGCGGCTGTTGCGGTGGATGCGGTCCATCTTCAGGACCAGGAGAGTATCCCACTTCGCCCGCTCCTCCATCATCCGGGAGTACTGCGGTCGCTTCGTCGTGCGTCCAGAATGACCTTCGTCGACGTATTCGCCTCCAACCTCCCAGCCCTGGGCCTTGGCATAGAAACGCAAGCGCTCGAGTTGCGCGTCGAGGCTGAAGCCCTCCCTGGCCTGGTCTTCGGTGGACACGCGAGTGTAGAGGGCTACGCGTACCACGCTGGAAATAGGCTCGAGCCGGGAGAAAAATGGCCTAGTTTCGCTTCGGCAAGTCCAGGAAATATAAATCTTAAATAGTATTTAGACTATAAATGCAACACACTTTGAATGCGTTGTTAGCCACTACATTGCACATTGCACTATATGTGCACTAATTTGTGCTCAACGCGGAATGAACTGAAATGAGCAATTGCGTTTTCGACGGCCCACATGCGTACGCGGTCCATGTCGGCGTTGGCGCCCTCGGTCACAAGACTTGTCATCACGGCCGCCCCGAGGCCGCATGGGTCGATGCGTTCGAATTCTCGTAGGTCGACGTCTACATTGACGGCGATGCCATGCGTACTAACCCAGTGCTGCACGGCGATTCCGATGCTCGCGATTTTCTTGTCCGTTTGGATTGTCCAAACGCCCGGCAAGTCTAATTTCGCGCGGGTTGCGACGCCGAAGGCAGCAAGCAAGTCGACGACGAAGCCCTCGAGGTGTTGCACCCAGGCGCGCACATCACGGTTGCCTTCGCCCAAGTGGACAATCGGGTAAATCACGAGTTGGCCAGGCCCATGGTAGGTCGCCTTGCCACCGCGATCAATGGCAAACACCGGCAACGTCGGGTCGAAAACGTGCGACGACTCGCCGCGTCGTCCCAACGTTGCGACCGGCGGATGCTCGACGACAAGAATGGTATCCTCGCCGCGCCCGGCGATCAGCGCGTCGCGCACGCGCAACTGCAGGGCAAGGCATTCGCCGTACTCCATGCGGCCGAGGTCCAGGACCTGCACAGTATCGGCCAGCAGGCACGGACGCCTAAGCCTGTCGCCACTTGCCAAACCAAGAATTGCACGATTTGCAAGAAATCAGGGCTCTCGCTGCCGGCCAAACTACCGAAGGCGCGTAAAATCACGGAACCGAAAACCTGCTTCATGAAGACCTTCGAACCATTCCCGCCCTCCCCATGCGGCGGCGTGGCGTAGGCCTTGATGGAATGGCAAAATTGCAAGGGCGTGGCCGCGCCGGCGTGAGGATTCACGGCACGAGTCGTTCCAATGGCCGGCTTGGGCGGGGACGATGAACGCAATTGCCGGGATGAACCCAATTTGACACGCGCACAGCGAGATTTGGTTCATCGGCACGTATTGGGTTCATGGGCCTGCCCGGAATCGTGCCATAAGGGGAAAACGCCGACGCGGCGCAGCTGCGAGCCACGGCGGAACACAGATGCCGCCGCTTGCCGGTGCCTCGCAGATTTCGCAGATCACGGGCCTGCGCGCCGTCCGCGCCATGGACCTACATGTTGCGACCTATAGGTGCCCATAGTCGCATGCAATGAAATTCCGCCTGCCAACGGCCCACGCCGGGCCGAATCGCGCGCCGTAATAGGTTCCGAGCGATTGGTCATGCACCAACACGCCGCCGTCGGCGCAACCTCGGAATCGCCCGAGGACTTGGCCAAGCAGGCGATACGTCACGCCGCGGCCACCGGTTCCGGTCCCGGGTTTAGGACGCCTTTCTGAATCAAGGCCGCCTCAACTAGGCCGACGAACAACGGGCCCGGCTTCTGCGGCCGGCTGTTGAATTCGGGATGGAATTGGCCGCCGATGAAGTAGGGATGAACATCACGGGGCAACTCCATGATTTCCATGATAGGGTGATCCGGCATGCGGCCGCTGAAAATCATGCCTTTCGCCTCAAGTTTGGCGATGTATTCGGGATTCATCTCGTAGCGGTGCCGATGCCGCTCGGTTACAACGTTTGTCCCGTACGTGTCCGCCGCCAGCGAGCCGGGCGACAGGACGCATTCGTAGGCCCCAAGGCGCATCGTCCCGCCGAGTTCCCGAATCTCGTATTGTTCCGGCAGGATGCAAATAACGGGGTGTGCTGCATCGGCGTCCATCTCTGTCGAGTTTGCCCCGTTGAGGCCGCACATATTGCGTGCGTACTCGACGCAGGCCAATTGGAAGCCGAGACAGATTCCCAGAAACGGAATTCCGGCTTCACGTGCGTGTTGGACCGCGCGAATCTTGCCCTCGGTTCCGCGGGCGCCGAAGCCGGGCCCGACTAGGATGGCGTCGGCCTCGCGCAACTTCCGCCACGCTTCCTTGTCGTCCTCCTCCAAATCTTCTCCCTCGATGTAGGCGATTTTCACCTTGGCATCGAGGCTCGCACCGGCGTGGCGCAACGCCTCGTTGATGCTGAGGTACGAATCCGACAGGTCCGTGTACTTTCCCACGAAAGCGATTGTGACCTCGTGATGCGGATTGAGGATGCGGTCCACCAAGTCGCGCCAAGGGGCCAGGTCCGGGACCTTGGCTTTCATCGAGAATCGCTTCAGGATGTAATCCGTGACGCCCTGCTCCTCCAGGATGAGCGGAACCTCGTAAATGGTTCGGGCGTCGTGCGCGGAGATGACGGCCGACTCGTCGACGTCGCAGAAGCTCGCAATCTTTTCCCGAATCTCAGGAACAAGCGGCTGCGTGCTGCGGCAGACAATCATGTCCGGATGCAAACCGATGCCCTTGAGGTCGCGCACCGTGTGCTGCGTCGGTTTGGTTTTCTGCTCGCCCACGGCTCCGACCACGGGGACCAGGCTCGTATGAATCAGAACCAAGTTTTCGTGGCCGACTTCGCGGTGGAGTTGGCGAATGGCCTCCAAAAAGGGCGCCGACTCGATGTCGCCGACGGTCCCCCCGACTTCGACGAGGCAGATGTCGGCCCCGGATTTCTTGGCAACGCGCTTGATCCATTCACGGATCTCGTTTGTGATGTGGGGAACGATTTGCACGGTTTTTCCAAGGTAGTCACCCCGGCGTTCCTTGTCAATCACCGCCTTGTAGACTTTCCCCGTCGTGATGTTGTTCTCCCGGCTTAACGGTATGTCGAGAAACCGCTCGTAGTTTCCCAAGTCGAGGTCGACTTCGCCCCCGTCGTTGAGGACGAAGACCTCGCCGTGCTCGAACGGGTTCATCGTGCCCGCGTCGGAGTTGAGGTAGGGATCGATTTTCACGGCCGTCAAGGAGACGCCGCGGGCTTTCAGTAAAGTCCCGATGGAACTCGTCGTGATGCCCTTTCCAAGGCCAGACAAAACCCCGCCGGTGACGACGACATACTTCGTCATACGCAACGGGAATTCCCCTAGGGTCGCATGCCATTTAGGGCTTTGGAGCGGCACTACGTGCCTTCACGTGCCGGACGAGCGCCATGGCGGTGCCATCGGTGCCGAGGCGAAGTTCCCATCTCTGCTCCTTCCCCCACGGTGCCCACACGCACCCGGCCGTTGTCTCTGCAAGATGGAATCCTGCGGCCTCGTACACGCGTCGCGCCGCGTCCAAATCATCGACTGTCCAAAGCTGGATGCCGTCGTAGCCCGCACGGCGCGCAAACGCCAACGCAACCGTCATGAGTCGCCTTCCAACACCAAGGCCGCGCGCTTCCTTCTCGACGAAAAACCAACGCAGCTTTCCCCAACCGGGGCGGTCGGCGTCGTGCTGGATTGCGATGCAACCGATTGCCGCGTCGTCGCGTTGGGCAATCCACAGCCGGTCCCGGGACCTGTCGAGGTTGTCGAGGAAGGGGGCAAGGCCGCGCGCGAGGTACTTCTCGAACTCTTGGCTGTACCCGAACTCTTTGGTGTAGACGATGGCTTGCCGCTGGAAGGCCCAACCCAAGTCGCCGACGCGGCCTTTGCGGATGCGCACGGGAAGAGGCGAGGCGGCGCGGCGCGGCACGAGTCGGGCACGCCGGCGCGGCGGATAGAACCTGCTTGGCCAAGTCCGCTCGCGATTGCAATCGTTGCTCCTCCGGCGGCGGCCTCATGCATGACGAATCGGTCGTGGCGTTGCCTTGGCGGGCCCCGGATGACGCCGATGCCGACGATGAACCCGATTGTGACGATGCATCGCATGCCTCGGCTGGCGTCATCGGGTTCATGGGCCGTATCGGGTTCATGAAGAATCCCCCAACGCCGCTGTCCGCTCCCGGCGGCCCCCGCCAGCGCTCGCTTCGCATCGCGCCCGGCTCGCCACACCCCCGCCAGCCGCGCGCTACGCGGCGCAATCGGCTCGCCCGCCGGGGCGAATCCAACTTCCATTCCTTCAACACGCCGCCGCCGTCGGAGGACTGCGGGAATGGGTCGAAGGTCTTCATCAAGCAGGTTTTGCGTTTCGTGGTTTTCCGTGACTTGCGTGGTTCGGCCGTCCGTCGTCGACGCGGCCCTTCCCGAACGCCCAGCCCCAAGATGCCACTTCATATCCTTGGCTTCCCTGCCCAACCCCGTGCCCGTGACCAACATTGTCTTCAAGTCGCTGGAGGCCAGGCGCTACCAGGACATGCAGCCGAACCAGCAGATTCGAATCGACCACAACTCCACCATTACCCTCGTTGCCAAGGAGGCCTCCGACCGCATGCGCGTCGAGTTCGGTTACACGACGTCCTACGGCCCCCTCGGTGTCGTCAAGATTGAAGGCACCCTTTCGTTCACCGACCCCGCGGCAGGGACGGCGGCTGACGGCTGGGCAACTTCCCGCAACCTCCCTCCCGAAATGGCGCAACTCGTGCATTCGGCCATCATGGGAATGGCCGTTCCGGAGGCAGTAGGCCTGGCCAAAGAAATCCGTCTGCCGCCCCCAATCCCGATGCCCCAGATCCAATTCCAACAACCCGCCGCCACGGCGGCCAAGGCGCCCAAGGACTCCTACGGTTCCCCAGAAATCGGCTGATTTGACCCGCGCCGTAAGACCGGCGTCCCCGCGCCTCCTGGAGCATGACCGCCCCGTCGGGTTCGGACCGGCGCAGGCGAAACGAAAGCCCTTAAGTGATGGCCTCCTGGTCTAGAGTTGAAGGGAATCCATGGCATCTGTCATCGAGCGCCGCACCACCATCACCCGCACCACCCACCAGGGTGCTGACCAGATCAAGGCCAACCTGCGCCACGTTTCGCAGGAGATTGCCCGCGTACGCGACCGCGCCCGCGAAGAGGCCAACAGCCTGGAGAAGATCAAGGGCATGCTCGATGTGGGCTACCTCAACGACCTCGTGAAGTCCATTGAGGAGCTCGAGGTCCGCATGGAAACCCTGCAAAGCGAAGCCGTCGGAGCCGCTGGCGAAGTCGACTCGTTGAAAGGCGAATTGGCCCGCGAACAGGACCGCTTGGCCAAACTGTGGGAAGCCTACAAGGCCCAAGAAGACGAATTGAACCAGGCGCGCGCTGGCGCAGAACGCCTCGCCGCAAGCGAGCGCATCGTCGAAGGCCTGCGCCGCGAAGTCGCCCGCCTCGAGCCGCTGTCCCGCTACAAGTCAGAGTATGATGCCACCGTCCGCGAGAACCAGACCTTGCGCATCGAAGTCGAGAACCTGAACCGAGATCTAGTTCGCGGCCAAGACCAACTACGCCAATGGGAAGGCGAAATGGTCGCCCTACGCGAGGGCGCAGCATCCAAATCCCGCGTGACGGAAATCGAGGGTCTCCTGGAAGAGGAACGCGAGCGGCTCGCCAAGCTTTACAAGGTCTACGAAGAGCAGGCCAACGAACTCAAGAGCGCCTCCGACCGCCTGTCCTCTTGGGAAGACTGGGTCCAGAAGGTCCTCCCCGCGATGGAGACGCTCTGCCGGCACGGCTCCAGTGCGCCGCGCGCTTGAGTCGCCAAGGTCGCGCCCGACGCAATTCCCCCACGCTTTGCAGCCTGCCGTTTTTCTAGCCAATCGGCTTGGCGGCACCCATGTCCAATGCCCGGCCTATCCTTGCAAGCTCCCTCTGGGGGTTGGCCGGGGGTGTCGCGCTGGCTGTGCTTGGAACGGCCGCCGCCGCGGCGGGCTACGTTTTTCCCGCGTGGTCGGCGGCGCACGGTTGGGTGCTTGTTGCCGGGTTTTTGATGCCCGGCCTGGCGTTTCTGCAGTTTCGCGTCCTTGAGCAGCACCTCGGCCTGTCGGTTCACCCCGACGATGCTCGCATCCTTGCTGGCCTGTACGGGTTTGGCTCTGCTCTGATTGCCGTTGGTCAGCTTTTTCCCGCGGCGCTCCCGCCGGTACTGCCCTTTGCCGTTGCAGGCTTCGCTGGTTTCTTGCTCCTTGCCGGCGCCGGCATGGCGCAACTTCTGGTGCTGCGTCGCCTTCTGCCTGGTGCGAGCGTCGTGGATGTCGTGCATAACCCGCTCTCCAAGGGTGATGACGCTTGCCTCAAGCAGCTCAGGTTTGCCCACTACGTGCTGCCAATCGGACTCTTGCTGCTTGCCATCTCCTTCGGGCCAGGGCTCACCCACTGGGGAGATACGCCGGCGCCGGCCACAGAGGGCGTGCAAGTCCTGCTAGCGGGCATGCGGCTTGCGGGCGTTCACCTTCTCCTTGCCGGGTACGGCCTCCTGTCGGTCTACGGTCTTTCCCACATCGTCGTGCCCCGCTTCTCGGGCGTCCCGGCAATCGCTGCCGGAGCAATCAAGGGCGAATTGCACAGCAGCCTCCTCGGCCTGCTCCTGCTTGGCAGCGGCTTCATGGCAAAGGGAACACCCGCAGCCACGGGCCTTCTCATCGCTGGCGGCGTCTTCCTCTTCTTCGGGGCGTTTGTCTTCATGGGCGTCCTTGGCGCCAACATCATGAAGAACAAGTCGCCGACCCAGCGTGTGACACCGGAGTTTGCCTACATTCCTTGGACGTTTACGGGCGTGTTCTGGCTCGTCGCCGGCGTACTTCTCGGGATTTTCCTAAACGCCGTGCCAGAGCTCATGGTGCAGCGACTCCCCTTGCTGCGGTCGGCTCTGAGCTTCGCCCACGTCCACGGCATCTTGTTCGGTGGCTTTGCCATGCTCCTGATGGGCTATGCCACTCGCACCTTGAGCCTGGCGCCGGTCCCGTTTCGCAAGACCAAATGGGCCTACTACGGCACCAATCTGGGCCTCGTTCTCATGATTGTCGGAAACCTGCAGGGTGGGCCGAATTCGGCAACCATGCGCATCGGCATTCTCTTTTGCGGGTTGGGTGTCACCGCGTGGTTCATCTCCATGCGGCGCTATCACCTGTGGGTCACGCCATGAACTCCCAGTTCGACGCGGCCCGAGCTCTGCAACGGACTCCTTCGAGCAACGTAGGGTCTTGGAGTCGCGTTGCAACACCCTTCGGCGTGTTTCACGTCGCCGCCGTGGATGGAGCAATTGTCCAGACGGCGCTGCCAGGCACAACGACCACGCGCTTCCTGGCCGAATTGCATGATCGCTATCCATCCGCCCATTTCCATGAAGCCTCGGATGACCCGCTCATGGTCATGGCGAGTCGGCAATTCACCGAGTACGCAAGCGGAGCACGCCGCGACTTCGACCTTCCCGTACGCTTGGAGGGCACGGAGTTTCAGAAGCGCGTCTGGCTCGCCTTGCACTTGATTCCTTTCGGTGAGACCCGCAGCTACGGCGACATTGCCGGCGCGGTCGGCCGGCCCGGAGCAAGCCGTGCCGTCGGACAAGCCAACCACCACAACCCCGTCGCACCCATCGTGCCATGCCATCGCGTTGTGACGTCCGGCGGCGGGCTTGGCGGATACGCTGGCGGCATGAAACTCAAGAAGGACCTGCTCCTGCACGAAGGCGTACAACTCGATTGATCCGGGGATTGCTCTCCTTCCTGCCGCACGAGGACGTGGCCACGCAAGGTGTCGCGTGGTCTGCTAGCAACACGTTGCCGGCGGCGGCGTTCCAGGAACCGCTGTTCCATCGCGCAGATGCTCACCAGAGACGGGCACCGGGTAGCGGCCCGTAATGCAGCCCGTGCAGAGGTCGGATTCGGGGAACTCCAAAGCCTGGTACAAGCCGTCGTGGCTGATGTAGGCCAATGAGTCAGCGCCAATCATCGCGCGGATTTCCTCAGTCGACTTCGTCGCAGCGACAAGTTGGTCGCGCGTGTTCATATCGATTCCCAAGTAGCAAGGGGCCACAATGGGCGGGCAGCCGACGCGCACGTGCACTTCCTTCGCTCCGGCCTCGCGCACGCGGTCCACAATGCGCTTCATCGTCGTGCCCCGCACGATTGAGTCGTCCAGCAGAACCACGCGTTTGCCCTCGATGAGGTGGCGCATGGGATTCAACTTGAGGCGAACATTCAGGTCGCGCGACTCCTGCGTCGGCATGATGAACGTCCGGTGCACGTAGCGATTCTTCATGAGCGCCTCTACGTACGGGATGCCGGAGTGCTCGGCGAAGCCCTGGGCGTGGCTGCGCCCCGAGTCGGGGACCGGCACAATCAAGTCCGCAACGACGGGCGATTCTTTCGCAAGGACGCGGCCGATGCGCTGCCGGACCTCTTGGTTGAGACGGCCATCCATCCAGGCGTCGGGTCTGGCGAAGTAGACGAATTCGAAGAAGCAACGCGCCGGCTTGGCGGCCGGCAGGTGGGCGACCTTATCGACCTGGCCTTTGCGCACGCGCACGACTTCGCCTGGTTTGACATCGCGAACGAAGGTGGCGCCCACGACGTCGAGGGCGACGGATTCGGAAGCGATCATGTAGCCCTGATCGTTTGGCAACTTCCCGATGCATAGCGGCTTGATACCGTACGGGTCACGCACCCCATAGAGTTCCTGGCCAATCAGCATCGCAAACGCGTAGGCGCCCTGCAGACGACCCATGGTTTCCTGGATGGCGCCGACGTGGTTGCCTTCATGCTTTACGAGTTTGTTGGCCAAGAGGCGCACGACGACTTCCGTGTCGTTGCCCGAGTAGAAGGCCCAGCCTTTTGCTTTGAGTTCGTCCATCAGGTCTTCGACGTTCGGGATGTTGCCGTTGTGCGCTAGGGCGATGCCTCCCTGGCCGGACATGACGACCTGCGGTTGTGCGTTTTCCTCCGTCGAGCCTGCCGACGTGGAGTACCGCGTGTGGCCGATTCCGATGTGGCCGCGCAGCTTCTTGACGACGTTTGAGTCGAAGACTTGGTCCACGAGCCCCATCGCCTTGTGCGTGCGCAGTTCATAGAGACCGTCCAGGGTGGTCATGCCGCAGGATTCTTGGCCCCGGTGCTGCAGCGACTGCATGCCATAGTAAAGCCACGAGGCAACGTCTTGGTTGGCGGCGATGCCCACTACGCCGCAGTGGTCGTGCAACTTGTCCAATGGGTCGATGTCGACGCCGATTCGCTCGGTTGCGGCCACCATGGGGAGGCTCGAAAAAGGGGCAGTCGGGCCGGCGGGGGGTCCCACGGTTGCGGGACGTCCAGGGCACTTATAGGGGATTGGTGGGGGCTTGCGACCGATTTTTCCGCGACTTTGGCTGCCATGCCTGCAAGATTTGCGCGAGCCGTACGCGATGCGAACCTACCGCAAACCCGCATGACCGATGCGCGGTCAGGAATGCGCAGCACGGGAAGCATGTCGCAACGCACGAAATGGCGTCGAAGCGCCCCTCAACCCCTCCCTTTATCCCAACAACCCGCCTGGCCAACGGCATGGAACCGACTGACTACCTTACGCTTCTGAAGCGGGCCCGAGCGAACCTGCCGCAAAACGTCGGCAACAAGGACCGCTGGGCGTTGCCGAAGCCGGAAATCATCCCGGAAGGTCGCATGACGCTGCTGCGCAACTTCAAGGAAATGCTCACCTCGACGCGCCGCGACCAGGATCACCTCGCGAAGTTCCTACTCTCGCAAATTGGCACGGCCGGCTCCGTCGACGGTGACCGCCTGGTTTTTACGGGCAAGGTTTCAAACGCCAAGATTCAGGCCGCCCTCGACGATTACGTTGAGACCTATGTCCGCTGCTCCGAATGCGGCGCCCCAGACACGCACATGGAGAAGGACTCCCGCGTGCAGATCCTACGTTGTGAAGCGTGCGGAGCCCATACGCCCATCAAGGCACGCAAGGCCCGCCGCCCCGAAGCCGCCGTCAAAGAAGGCGGCGTCTACGAGGTTCGCCTAACGCAACCAGGCCAACGCGGCGAAGGCAAAGGCGCCTACGAAGGCTTCTTCTGCATCGTCCCCGGCGGCCAAGTCGGCCAAACCGTTTGGGTGAAAGTCAACAAACTCAGCGGCAAAATGGCCTTCTGCGAATTAACGAACAAACCGAAAGAGTAACGCCTCCGGGCTGAAGCACGAATTGCACGAAGCCCGCCAAGCGTGTTCGTACAACGACCGACGAGAGGGCCTCACAAATCCGACGACGCCGACTTGGACGCCTAGGCCCTCATGATTCAATTCTTGCAGTTGGAACACGAACGCCCCCGGCCGGGGCCAAGCTGGCACGCGAAGCGGTGCCGTGCGCGGGTTTGGTAGCCGAGCGCGAAGCGCGCGATGGCGGGGCCGCCGGGGGCCGCCGACGCGCCGTTCGATCAACCGATGAAACCGATACGACGACGCGGCGCCCCACCGGCTGGACAAACCGACGCGGCGTCAAACCAGGAAACCTCGGACGGCGTCCTCCCGGCGGCCCACGCAACGTCGCGGCGCTGCGCGCACGCGTCGCCTGCTACCGCCACGCCCGGCTCACGCGGCCCGCCTGCGGGCGGCCGTTCGGCCCCTCGCCGGGAGGACGCCCGTCGCGGGAGCTCGCATTGTGTTCTCATCGGGCGGTGGTTTCGCCTGCCCCCAGCGAACCTGGAAGGACCTTTCGGGACGTCCATGGCCGGCCATCCGCTGGCGCGCTACCCCGGCCGACGCCCGACTTTTGCAGGAGAGCAAACAAGGGGCTCTCGCGTCGGGCGCCGGCAGGCATGGTTCACGTGCGCTTGGCGACGTCGAAGACCACTCCCGCGACGAGAGCAGTAGCAAGAATGTACCAACCCAGCGGAAAGCGAAGGCTTCGTCCGAGCACGAATTCAACCATGCGGTGCGCGCCTTGCGGCCACGCGTAAAGCGCCACCATGAGCCCGGCCGCAGCAACCGGCCACCAGGGCTTCCAGCCAAGGACGATGGCTGGCATCACGGTGAGCCCAAAAACTGCGCCCCAGAGCCCCGTGTAACCGCCTCGCTCGGCGCGCGGCGCGTCTGGCACGCGGCCGCCGGCGATCCAGGCCTTGAACGGGAAATGGAACCGCGGCGTCATCCGTTCCTCAGGCCGCGCAACCACGCAATCTCTTTCTTCCAGGATTCCGGCCCCTCCGGCGTTTCGAGGATGCCGAGTTTGCCGTCAAAGCGTCGGTCGTTTACGAGAGTCCGCCAGAATTCTTTGCCAATTTCGCCTTCCCCTAATGTGTCGTGGCGATCGAGTCGTGACCCGCACGGTTGTTTGGAGTCGTTGAGGTGAAACGCCACAAGACGGTCGATGCCCACGGCGTCGTCGAAGGAGTCCCAAATTGCATCGTAGTTGTCCGCCCAATTGTAGCCGGCGCCCCACGCATGCTGCGTGTCCACGGTGACGGCGACCCTGTGGTTGTTCCCGACGGCGTCAACGATGCGGCCAACCTCCTCCCAGGAACTGCCAACGTTGGTTCCCTGACCCGCAGCGTTCTCGATGACGAGCATCACCTTCGCGCCCTTCGTCTCGTCGATGCAACGCGTCATGCAAGCCGCGATGCGATCCAGGCAGGCATCCCGCCACGGTCGGTCGTCGCGCGCCTTCTTGTTCTCATTCATGTGGCTGCCAGGATGGAAGTTCAGGTAGGCAATCCCAAGTTGCTCGGTACGCCGCAGTTCGTCGAGAAACGCGAGCCTTGCGGCCTCCATCTTGACCGGATCGGGATTCCCCATGTTGATGAGGTAGGAATCATGCACCATCGCCGGACTGAGGCCCGAGGCGGCCATCGCGTCCTTCCACGCCTTGATTTCTTCCGGCGCAAGTGGTTTGGCCGTCCACTGTCTTTGGTTCTTGCAGAAAATCTGCAACCCTTCCGCACCAATGGATTCGGCTTCGGTCACGGCGTTCTGCAGGCCGCCCGCGATGGAGTTGTGCGCGCCCAGTTTGAGCATCGTCGGGCGCAGCCGCAGCGGGCGCTTGACCTTTGCCGCAACCGCTATCCCGCCCACGGACATGCAATGGCGATGAAGGGCGAACTGGTGCACATGACCCTCTTCGATGTTGGTGCAGAAGTCGACCTGGACCGTGTGGGGCGGCTGCTGAATCGACTGCCGGAGTCGGCCCCGCTCGTTTCACGCTCGCAAGTGCCGCGTCACCTCGCTTTTGTGCAACCGAAGGAGGTCCGCTTCGCTGAGGCCGATGCGCCCCCTGGAACTCAGGTCGAAGTCCGCGTGCACGGCGTCGGAGTCGTGGCGGTGCGAATCCGCGTTCCAGCCGAAGCCGTGGACCTGGAGAATTGGCAGGAACTCGGCCGCAGCCTTAAGGTCCGCGACCAACCGCTTGCCCAAGCCGCCGCGAGGTGGTTCATGGAAGTTCAGCGCGACCTCAAGGACGCACTCGTCGAGCCCTACCCGGGCCGCGTCGAGCCAGAAACCTACGTCGTTTACTGCTTCACCGACCCCGTCGCCGACGATCTGCTGCAACGGCAACGGGAATCCCTTGCGGCCCTCATCGCGGGAGAAAAGCCGGGCTCCATCGTCCCGGCCGTCGTCGAGTCCGCGCTGCGCTACACCGTGCGGTACTACAAGCAGGACGCCGTCGTCATTGGCTGGGACAATGCCGTGGTCGTAGCCCAGGCGGGCGCCTACGAGGACGTCCTTGATGTCATGGAACTGGCCAACCTCGAACTGTTGGAGTTCCGCACCTACGACGCGTACCTCGATAACCGCCTCGATGCCTCGTTTGAGGCGCTAGATCGGCTGTGGGCACCAGGCGGGCTATTTCGCAGCGCCCGTGGCGCCCTCAAGGACATCTCCGAATTGCGCGTCGATTTCGCGCGGCTTACCGACAGCCTGCACGACACGGGAAAACTGTTTGGCGAATGGTATGTCGCAAAACTGCATACCAACCTGCGCGACTCCTTTCACCTGGCAAGTTGGGAACGCGCCGTTGCCGCGAAGATGGAAACCCTGGAGGACATGTTCCAATTGGCGGAGGAGGAAGCCAATCACCGCCGCAGCCTCATTTTAGAGATCGCAATCGTGGTCCTCTTCATCCTGGATTTGGTGTTGATTTGGGAGCTGCGCTAGTTTCGTCCCTTGCCAATATCCAAGAAATCGCGCCACTTGCGTTCGCGAAATCCGGCAACGGCGCCTTTCGGCGTAAGCAGGACGGGCGTGCGGATGATTTCCGGGTGGCGTTCCAGGACGGCCTGCAAGCCGGCATCGTCCATGTCCTCGACTCCCCGAGGCAAGCATTCGCCATAACGTGGATGCCGCACGTCGACCAGCGGCCAAAGGTCACCGCCCAAACCCTTCCCGAGCGCGGCCCACTCCGCGCCTGCCGGCGGCAACGAGGCGACGTCTCTCACCTGGTCGGCGCCGTATTTGTTGGCCTTGAGGAACCGTTGAGCATCGGCCGATTCGATGTCGTTTGCGCGAATCCACAAGGTGACAGGCAATCTACGCCTCTTTTGGATGGGCCGGTTTGGCGTGCGATGCCACGTCCGGGTTGTGCTGGTATTCCGGCACGTATTCCTGTCCGGACAAGCGCTGGATGGCCAGCATGACGTCGTCGGTGATGCGGCGGCAGATGGCCTTATTGTCTTGTTTCCCCCAGTCGTTCGAGAAGTCAAGAGGCGCGCCCACGATGGCCGCGGTCGGAGTGAACAATTTGAGTTTGCCGCCCTTCGGCTTCGCCTCGTACGTGCCCATCATTGCGACGGGGATTACAGGGACGCGTAGTTCGAGGGCTAGGCGAGCCACACCGGTGTGGCCCTTGTGCAATTTGCCGTCGCGGCTGCGGGTGCCCTCCGGATAAATGCAAAACAAGTTTCCGGCACGGATGGCCTGCTTGGCCGCTTCCATGGCGCCCTTGTCACCGGCGCCGCGCTGCAATTTGATGATGCCCCAACCGCGGAAGAACCACGCCTTCATGGGTTTGGCAAAGTGTTCGGCCTTGCTGATGTTGATAATTGTGCGGCGCGTCGCCATCGGCAACACCACGTGGTCAAGCGCGGACAGGTGGTTCGACGCAATGATTGCCGCGCCCTTCTTGGGGATATGGTGGCGGCCCTTGACTTTGGTGCGCAGACCGATACGGACGAGGGGCACGGCTAGTGGGCGCATGATCTGCCATAGCCACGTCATGAGGTCGCCCACCTCATGCCGGATTAAATATGGGCCCGTTGTGCGCGAAAGAGTCCGTCTCTGAAGGGGAGCCGGGGCGTTGCCGAGGTCGTCTAACCTGGTAGGGCGCAAGCCTGGAAAGCTTGTGGGTCGAAAGGCCCTTGAGAGTTCAAATCTCTCCCTCGGCGTATTTTCCCGTGACAAGCGAAGCGAGGCACCAAAATGCGCCGCCGATTGCTCGGCGACTATGGCGCCGGCAGGGGAATGCTCGAGGCCGCCGCAGCGCAGCAGGCGGCCTTGAGCTCGGCGCTGAAAGGTTTCGCGGCGGCGGCCCGCGTAGCCCGGGCCGCGCCGTCGAATGCTTTCAGCGCCGCCGAGCGCCGATGCCGCAGGCGAGGCGCGATGGAATGCCCGAGGCCGCCGCAGTGCGGCAGGCGGCCTTGGGCTCGGCATGGCGCAGGTTCGCGCTGCGCGAGCGCAGCGAGCGTACTGTGAATGTCGTGGACAATCACGACGCGAAGTGCTGGCGGACAGCACGCCAGACGCGCCGATATTCTGCTGCGGCGATGACGAGAATAGGCAGGGCGGCCAAGATTGCCACCGCAAACAGTGTCGGGTTGCCGGCTGGCGTCATGGCAAATTTGTAGAAATTGATGAGCACGTGCAGCGCGATTGCCGTCCAGAGGCCGAAGAGTTCCACGAGTAGGCCAGCCGCGAGCGCGAACGCGAGCGCGAAACCCAGTAATGTGAGGTCGCCGTAGCCCTCGTGGGCGTAAGCGAACGGGATGGCCTGAAGGATGATGGCGAGGGCCGCGGCCAGCCAGCCTGGACGGACCCCTATGCCCGACAGGACACGCCGAATGCCCTGTTGCAAAACGCCGCGGTAGAGTAACTCCTCGCCGAACCCTGCGGCAAGACTCAGCATGACGGCATGGTACAGCGTGGTGTTGTCGTGGTAGACGACACTAAGGCCGGTGAGCGCGACGAGAACGAGGTTCACCGCGGCCAAGACCGGGAACAAGGCGATTCCCATGCGCAACGACACCATTTCGCCCCGCCCCATCGGAAGGATGCGCTCCAAGGCTGCGGCCATGAGGCGAGTCGTCGGTTTGCGCCACCAACCCGGGCGTTCGCCCTGGAGCCACAGCAAGGCGCCCACGGCGAGGAAGGTGAGTGTCATGAGGTGCCTGATAAATTGGTGCGACAAGTCGGCAAGGGGCGCTGGGCCGGGCGCCCCCGGCAGGAAGGAACCGACGTTGCCCTCGGCGCAGAAAGTCTTGGCCAACTCGGGACCGGCTGCAAGGAGGATTTGCCAGACGGGAATCCACATGATTGCCAATCCTGCCGCTCGCCACGCATTGCCGGCGCGACTGGCGAGGCGCCCGCCCATCCACAACACGACGCCAAGGCCCGCAGCGAGGAGCCAGGACGTCACCACGAGGTCATGATTGTTCAGGGCCGCGATGTCCTCGACCCGACAGAGGGCCAAGCGGCATCATCCTTCGGTCGCCGCGACGGCGGCCTTTTTCTTCCACGTCCGCGGATACGTGCCCTTGCGCATGACGATGCGCGACGCGGCCGCTGCAATGCCCTTCTCCTCAGAAATGACCTGATGGCTCGTCATCTTTGCCTCGGCAAGGCCAACGAGTTCGCCTTTCAGCGTCAGGATTGCGATGTCTTCGCCGACCTCGATTCCCGCGTCGAGTTGGGCCACCCCGATTGCGGCAAGCGGGGCGCCATGGCAGACGGCGTCCACGGCGGAGTCGCGAACCACGACTGCGTTGAGGTGGGCGGTCACGGCTTCGACCGGCCGCACGCAAGCGCGCAGAAATGATTCGTCTTTGTCGTCGCGCCAGAAGATGCGTGCGTCTAGGCAGTCATGGAGTGTCACGAGGTCGCTTTCGGTGAACAAGCCGGTTCGCGTGCGCCGCAGCTCTTGCATGTGGCCGCGCGTCTCGAGGGCACGCGCCATGTCCACGCACAGATTGCGGATGTATGTGCCCGCTTGACAGCCCACGCGAAAGAGCACGTCACGTCCCTGCACTTCGAGGACATCAAGGTAGTAGACGCGCCGTATGCGCGGCCGGCGGGCCACGGCAGAACGGACTGGTGGCGTCTGGTTGATTTTGCCAACAAAGCCGGCAGCGATACGGCGGATGTCGCCCTCGTTGCGTTCCTCGTGCAGGCGCATGACGGATACGTATTCCTTGCCTGCCGTGAGCAAGGCCGAGACCGACTTCACGGCGCCATTGATCGTCACGGGCAGTGCGCCGGTCACTTTCGGGTCTAGTGTGCCGCCGTGGCCGACCTCCGTCACCTCGAGGACGTTGCGCAGCCACGCTGCGACCTGGTGGCTTGTTGGCCCCGACGGTTTGTCCAGCGGCACGACGCCGGCGCCGAGAATCTCCGCCATGCTGCGATCCTCTGGACGCTTGCCGTACTTCTCATCGGTCTGCGCGGCCATGCGGACCAGGCGCTTGCGCGGGCGCTCGGCTGGCAGGACGCCCGAGCGGCGCCCCCCCACCTGCGGCACGACCGGCCTCGCCTCGCGGGCCGGGGCGGCGGAGGCGACGGTCGGCTTATTCATGCGCTCTGCACCTTGCCCACAGCCTTCAAGGTTTGCCGGCCGTGATTTCGGCCAAGGAGAACTGGACGCGCTCGGCAAGTTGCTCCGGCGTCGTGCCGGTGGAATCGAGGACGAGGTCGTAGTAGCTCATCTCTTTGAGGTCCACGCCGTAATAGCGCTGGTAACGGTCAGCCTCCGATTGTTCGCGGGCCCATGTGGCCTCGCGTTGCGTCTCGAGGTCGCCACCGTCGCGCTGCACGAGCCGCCGCACGCGCTCCTTCTCGTCGCAGTGGATCCAGATCTTGAGGGCTGTAAGCCGATGCCGTTGGGCAAGCCAACCGGAAAGACGGCCTTCCAGGATGACGTTGCCGCGCTTCAGGAGGAACAGTTGGCGGTCGTCGAGGGCCTCGTCAATCGATGGATCCTTTTGGCAAAGGGCGCCAAAATCGGCCAGGCTGAGGCCGCGTCGTTTGGCCTCCTCCCGGAAGATTGCGCCGGCGTAGTGGTACGGAATGCCGAGCCGTTCCTGCAGGAGTTTGCACAACGTGCTTGTCCCTGTTCCCGGTAGGCCGCCCACCGTCACCGTTGTCATTCGTGGACCTCAGGGTGGCGCTTCTGCCAGCGCTCCTTCCATGCGAGGTACTTCATGGCTTTCGCGACAAGCGAGCCAAGCGGGATGCTGAGGCAGATGTACAATAGGACCCAGTGTGGGAAAACGCTCGACCCAAAGACGATGCCGTTGGTCGTGAACATGTCGATGTTCAGGTTCCAGGGAGAGGAGAACCACGTGTAATCGAGTTTGTAGAGCCACAGACCAAGCCAGGCAAAAAGTGGTACGGCGATTATCATCATGAGCGGCATCGTCTTGAATTGGGCCATCTGGATTTTCTGGCTCTGCTGCATCATCTTAGGCTGGTACTCGCTCAATATCTTGATCTTGTACGTGTTGTTTTCCTTGCGCACTTTCATCATTTCTTTCTGGAAATGGCGCATGCCAGCCTGAATGCGCGCCGTCTCTAGCCAATCCGTGGTAAAGTGACGAACGACCGTGGATACGATTACGAGAATGGCGCCGGCAAGTAGAATGGTAAGGACCGGCAGGCGTCCGCCGAAGCCGATCATCGGCTCCATTGCAAATCCTGCATAGCGGCCAAGTTCGTTGCGCAACTCGGTGTTAAACATCACCACGATGACTGCCGCGAGGCTGATGATGGTCAGCATGCTCATGCGCTGGCGGGGCGGGGCAGCCGGCGCCGCGGCGGCGTCGGCCACTAGCGCACCGCCTTGTTGACGGGCAGGTGGGCAACAACGGGGAGAATCTGTTTGATCGAGGCCTCGACTTGCCCGTCATGATTGTGGACCGTGTGCACCGTGGCGCCGGTCAGGGTTGCCGCCGCGGCCGCGAAGCGCCGGTTGTATTCCTGGTGCTCTGCGATGTCCTCGATGGAGTCGTCGTCACGTTTGCGGCTTGCGTCGTTGCGACGGCGCGCGAGGATCTCCTGAGGCGACGCTTCCACGAGGACGACGGCGGTCGGTTGGAGCGATTCGAGGACCCACGCTGGCAGCCCCGGCAAGTATCCCGTCGTCGTCTTGATGGAGCAGTGGGTGTCGACGATGACGTCGCCCATGCCGGCGATGCGGCGCGCGGCTTCGCGTTGAATCTCCTTTTGGGTGGCCGGCGGGAGTTTGCGCATGTCGTCGCGGGATTTGACGAGTCCTTTGGCGGCTGCCACTTCGAACATGATGCTGCCGTAGACGGTGATGGGGATGTTGCGTGCTTTGGCCGCGGACTCCATGACCGTGGTTTTCCCGACGCCCGGGATTCCGGTCACGATGATGGCACCCATGCGACTGCGACAGAAGGGCCGCTCTTGAGCTTAACCGGCCAGGGACGCGGCGGCGGCGCGTCGCAGACTTGCCCATGGCCGGCGCACGGCGGTGCCCAGAGCGGCGCCTGCGTGGCCGGGCGCCGTCGCCGAACCCCTCTTATCTCCGGGTTCTGTCGTGGCCCTCGGCGCCGCCTTGATTGAGACCATGCGTGACGGGGTGGTGGTGGTCGGCACGGCGCACATCTCGGCAACCAGCGTCGAGGAGGTCGAGCGCACAATTCGGCAAGAGCGGCCTCGCCAGGTCCTGGTCGAGTTGGATACGGCCCGGCTGAATGCGCTGCGCGACCCCGAAGCGTGGCAGAAGACCGACATCTTCAAGGTTCTGCGGGAAAAGAAGCAGCACCTCTTCCTGCTGCAGATTTATCTTTCGGCCATGCAGGCGCAGATGGGCCGTGCAACCGGCGTTGCGCCGGGATCAGAGCTCCTGCGGGCTGTACAGGTCGCCGAAGAGGTCGGCGCCGACGTCGTCCTAATCGACCGCAGTATCGCCGTCACCCTAAAGCGCGGCTTTGCGGCGATGGGTTTCTGGGCGAAGATGCGCCTGACTTGGCACGTCATGAAGCAACTCATGCCGGACGACCGCGAGTTGCCGCCCGTCGACGTCGAGGCGATGCTCAAGTCGGACGCAATCACTCAGATGACTGACCAGTTCGCCAAGTACGCTCCAGACATCAAGGTCGCCCTCATCGACGAGCGCGACAGCTTCATGGCAAGCCATATCGAGGAATGTTCGCGCAAGGGCACCCTCGTTGCCGTCGTCGGCGCGGGCCACCTGGCCGGCATCCGCAATCACCTCACAGTTCCTGAAAGCATTCCGCCGCGCGCGCCGCTCTTGGAGGTGCCAAAGCGCCGCATCACGGTCGGCAAGGTCCTGCTTCTCCTAGTCCCGCTCGGCTTGGCCGGCTTGGTTGCCTACCTCGTTTTGCGCGGTAACGCCGAAGACGTCTACAACGCCTTCGGGTTGTGGTTTGTAACCCATTTTGTCCTTGCCGGCCTCGGTGCCGCAATAGCCCTAGGACATCCGCTGGCCGTCCTTACCGGAGCGAGTGCGGCACCGTTTACCAGCCTTATCCCGGTGCGCGGGCTTAGTTCGGGAATGCTGGCCGGACTCGTGCAAGCGAAGGTGCGGGCACCAGTAGTAGCAGAATTCCAAGCCATCAAGACGATTGAGAGCGGCCGGCAATTCTGGACCAATGGAGTCGTGCGTGTGTTGATGGTTGCATCCCTTACCACGCTGGGCTCCGTGACGGCGCACTTCGTCTTCCTCCTCCTTTATGTCCGCGGCATCGGGGTGTGACATGATAGACGCCCGTAACCCTTTCCACGAGCACCTGCCCCCCGCCGAAGCCCGACGCGGGCGGCCACGCATCAGCTTCAGCGGCATCGAACTGCTGCACTTGCTGGCCGGTGTCACGGTTCTCACGTTTGCCTTCGCCGTCATCCGGGGGCCCGACGATTTCCCTGCGCGACTCGTGCCGAAGGTGGACGTTGTCATTGCGTCGTTTTTGGCCGTCATGACCGGATTCGTCCTGCATGAACTTGCACACAAGATCGTGGCCCAGCGCTACGGCCATTGGGCGGAATTCCGCGCGGCCTTTGTCGGCCTGGCAATCGCCCTCGGTTTGGCCATTTTCCCTCCAGGAATCCTTGCCGCGTTGCCCGGCGCCACCTGGATCCAAGGCAACGTGACCCGCAAGGAATCCGGCGTCATCAGCCTGGTCGGGCCGGCCTTGAACTTCATTATCGCCTGGATTGCTTTTCCCTTCAGCATCGCCATCAATCCCGAAGCGACCATTCCGACGATTTTCAGTCTCATCGCCCAAGTCAATTCGGTGCTGGCGTGGTTCAACATGCTCCCCGTGGTCGTATTTGGCGTGGCCCTCGATGGTCGCAAGGTGTGGCGCTGGCAGCCCTGGATCTGGACCGCCGGCTTCGTGGCTGCGACTGCGACCCTCGTCGTCATCAATGGCCGCATCATGGGCTTCTTCTAGCGTCGCCTCGTGAAATCGCCCAAGTGCCCGACGTTGCTGTCGAGATTGCCGCAAAAACCACCTGAAGGCGCGGTCCGGACACGGACAGGCAAGGGGTCTGAATCCTTGTTAATACCTGCGGCGTCGATGGTTCCCGTGATGGAGGGCTATGGTTCGGAGCCGGACTGGCACCGAATCTCTGCGCCGCGCGCGAACGTCCCGGAACCTTTGCGTACCCCCGTGCCAGGACCGGCCGGCATGGCGCTGCGCGTACGCATCCGGGAGGACCGCCGCCGGCTGCCGACCATTTTGCGCAAATCCTTGTGGGCATCCCTTGCCCTGTTGGGCCTGGCGGTCATGGCGGTAGTCTTGCTCGCAATCGTCGACCCAGGCACGTTGGGCGCCCTAGTGCAGATGTTCGGCCTCAGTTTTGCCGTCGGCCGCGAGGCGGCCATGTTGTACGCGTACACCCAGCCTTCGTCGCCCGGGCCGTTGTGGATTTTCGCAACCGCCGTCGTCGACGACCTTGTGACGTTGGTGCTCACGCTGCCCTTGGTTTGGCTTGGAATTGATCGCCTGCGCGGCGCCTTTTTTCTTGGCGGCATCGTGCTATCGCTCGAGAAGACCGCGGTCGAAAAGCGCTCCTTCTTGCGGCGGTGGGGCCTACTTGGGCTCGTCGCTTTTGTCTGGTTCCCCGGTGTAGGGGCAGGCGTTTTTCTTGCCGCCACAATCGGCATGATTGCGAAGATTCCGTTACGCCGGCTGATTCTCGCGCTGGCGTTCGGAGTCATCGCAGTCAACGCGTTCTGGGCAATCGGGCTCTACTACACGTCCGGCCTCATCCCGGAGGAGGGGTTCTGGAGCTACATTCCGTTGGCCTGCGTGGCCGCTTTGGCGGTACTTGCCGTGGTCTTCGGCATCTTGCAACGCCGCAGGCGTAACCTGTTCCCCGTCGTCAAAGTGCAGGTGCTAAGCGAACAACACGCGGCCCGCTTGCATGAGGTTGGCATCACGGATGGCATCGACCTACTCTACGCAAACCGCAAGATCCTCGCAGCCAAACTCGAGATGGATCCGACTGTGCTCTGCCGGCTGCAATCCGTCGCCGAACTCTCGATGCTGCGATCGGTCTCCCCACAACAAGCAAAATGCCTGGCGGATGTGGGAATTACCAGCATTCGAGAACTTGCGGTCGCGCCGCCACACCTGGTCGCCGCGGCCTTGCAGGAATTGCAGCCAGCGCAAATCGTGCAACGGATGCCGGGCGAAGAAGACCCACTCCCCACGCAATGCAGCCGCTGGACCGACGAGGCGCGCATTTTTCTGGCAGACTCGGAAACGTACGCGACTGGACCGCGCAGGCGCAACCGCCGGGATTCCTGCGCGGCTTGGACGGCCTAGGCAAATCTGGTCGTGTCCGGCTCACGGGCGCTTGGCGCCGCGCATTGCATAGCCCCGACCGGATTCGAACCGATGCCAAAGGCTCCAGAGGCCCCTATCCTTGACCACTAGACTACGGGGCTGGTTGGGAAGAAGTCCTGCCTTCGAGGCAGGCTCGGCCGCGGAGTTGATGGGCCCGGTCGGAATTGAACCGACGACTTGCGCTTTGTAAAAGCGCCGTCATAACCCCTAGACCACGGGCCCGGTTGTTCTGGACCCGGGCAATACGGCCGACATGGGTCCGGGTGATAAGCGCTGCGATGGAACGGGTTTGCATCGTTGGGCCGGTTGGCGTGCATGTCACCACATTCATCACGCCCCCGTGGCTACGCCGCCTTGCGGGATTCTTTACGGGAGCGCCAGACGCGACGCTTCCCGCGGCACAGGAACCCGGAGTTTCCCCATGAAACACTTGGTCAGCATCCACGACCTCAGCGACGATACGATTCGCGCCCTACTGGGCAGTGCGGACGAGATGGCCAACTCTCGCGTGCGGCACAAGGACGACCTTGATGGCCGCATCGTCTGCACCGCCTTTTTTGAGCCCTCGACCCGGACGCGCCTCAGCTTCGAGGCAGCGGCGCACCGCCTGGGCGCAAGCGTCATTGGCTTCTCGGACCCGGCCACGACGAGTTCCACGAAAGGCGAGACTTTGGAGGATACGGTGCGGATGTTGGCCGGCTATGCGGATCTAATCGTCATGCGCCACCCAAAGGAAGGTGCCGCCAAACGCGCCACCAAGGTGTCCAGTGTGCCGATGGTCAATGCGGGCGACGGCCCCGGGGAACACCCGACGCAGACTCTCATTGACCTGTACACGATGCAGAAAACGCGTGGCGCCCTGCAAGGTCTGAAAGTCGCGCTCGTTGGCGACTTGAAGTTTGGCCGCACCGTACACAGTCTCCTCCCCGCACTGCAGCGCTTCGGTGCCAAGCCCATTGCGGTTGCCGCTCCCGGCCTGGAACTTCCCCCCGCACTGGCCAAGGACGTTACCGCAACCGACCTTGAGACGGCAGCACGCGAGGCCGACGTCCTTTACGTCACGCGAGTGCAGAAGGAGCGGTTCACTGACGCCGCGGACTACGAGAAAGTCAAGATGCACTTCCGCATCGACGCTGACTTGTTGGCGCGCACCGGCTCCAAGGCGGTCATCATGCATCCACTGCCAAGGGTCGGAGAAATCGATGACTCCGTGGATGCCATGCCTGCGGCCAAGTATTTTGAGCAAGCCCGCAATGGCGTTCCAGTCCGTATGGCCGTGCTTGCTTCCCTTCTGGAGAAAAACGCATGATGGAGTTCAAGATTGTCCCGATTCGCAACGGGACAGTGCTGGACCACATCGAGGCGGGCAAAGCCCTCGACATCTTGCAGGCGCTTGGCTACCCCATCAAGAAATCCGGCAAGGTCGTCTCCGTAGCCATGAACCTGCCCAGTTCCCGCGAGCCAAAGGGCGGCCTCAAGGATGTGCTCAAGTTCGAGGACATCGAATTGTCGCCGGACGAGGTCAAGAAGGTGCGCTCCATGAGCAAGCGCGGCACGCTGAGCGTCATTCGGAATTTCGACGTTGCCGAGAAAACGAAGTGGTAGGCGACACGGAGCGTCGGTTCCTTCGCGCGTCGGCCAAGTGGGAAATCCGGCCGACACTAGGGAACTGGATTAACCGGCAGGATGAGCGGTAAAGCCCACCCTGCCGGAGGAAGGGTGCACTGGCCTCACGAGGAGGGGATGGGATGCACTCAAAAGTTCCAGCGCTGCCTCTTCCGTAGCCACCTCTATTTCCCGTGCATATAAAGGGGTTGTCTTTTTACCTTTCTCCAGGAGGGCTCTTCAGGGCAAGTTGTGGCAGAGCAACGAGGTTGTCGGCGGTGCGGAAGTCGCGGTCGGGTTGCGGCCGGCCAAGCTGCTGGACGGAGCCGACCATGCGCAGTTGTGGCAAGTGGCCATGGAACCGCACCACGCGGTCGTCAAGTACGACGGCAGTTCCGCGGTCGTCCGGTCCGCGTATCAGGCGGCCGACGGCCTGCCGCAAGAGGCGCCCGACCGGGTTATGGACGACGATTTGCCAGCCATTGCCTACGGCGCGATCATAGTGGTGGACAAGCGCCTGAAGGCGCGCCGACGGCCGCGGGTACGGCACGCCGAAAATGAGAAGGTGCTCCATCGCCTTGCCCGGGAAGTCGATGCCTTCCGCCAGCCGACCACCCAAGACGGCCAGCAGGAGGCCGTGCCCGGAAGGCTCGATGCGGAATTGGGCAACCAGATTGGCCAAGGCCGTCGCGGTCATGCCGCGCCGTTCAACGAACATGGGTCTCTCGACGCCTTCTAGGAATCCTTCCTCAAGGTAATCCTCCAGCATCTGGTGGCTTGGGAAGAATAGGCCGGTACGGCCCGGACAGACGCCCAGAACCTGGCGCGCCAGTTCCTGCTGGCGCCCGGCGAGGGCGGGATCGCGCTGCAGGACCTCAAACCGCCGCTGGACGCCATCCATTCCGTAGATGCGCAGTTGTTCCGCCTCAAATGGACTCGCAATACGCACCTGACGCGCCGCGCCGCCGAGGCCGCAGAGTGTTGCGTGGTCCTCGAGCGGATGCAACGTCCCGCTCATGTGGAGTGATGAATGGAATTCTTGCAACCACCCGAGTACTGCAGCGGGCTCAAGCAAGTACAGTTCCAGCGCGGGATTGTCGCCACCCGTCACGAGTTGCACGTAGGGTTCGTCGCGGGAGGCCATCCAGGCGTGCAGGAACGCTCCGACGGCGCCGAGGTGGCTGCGTGGCAACCGCATCTTGGCCCTCCGGTCTTCGCGCACGACCTCGCCCCACTTTTCCAGGTCGGCTGCAATGCGCTCCAACTCCGTCGTCGGCATGCGCAAGCCATACAGGAGTGCCTCGTCGAGGGCGCCCGGCGGAACCAAGCCGTCGCCACCGTCGCCGGGGCCGTCTTCACGTATATGCTCCTGGCGCAAGGCGTTTATGGCTCGTAGAATCGCGTCGAGGACGGAGCTTGTCAGGTGGCGGCCGACAAGGATTGGATCATGGTACTCTTCGGCTTCCCGGAGGGCGCGTTGTAGACTACCCACCGTCAGCCGAGGGGAGAAATGGTTGCGCGCCGCATCCGGCAGGTTGTGGGCTTCGTCCAGAATGAGGTGGCATTCACTTGAGCCCGTGCCCATCCATTGCAGAAGGGTCGTCCGCAGACGGTTATCGAGCAGGAAAACGTACGGCACAACGACCGTGCGTGCCTTGGGCATGAGGAGTTTCAGCGCCTCGTAGGGACAACTGCCGGCGGCCTCAATGCGTGCCCCAAGTTCGGGGCCAGCAAGCCCGCCCTGCTCAAGCAGAGCCTCGACGGGGCCGGGGCCATCGCGCAAGAGCCGGCCGTAGAAGGGACAGGAGCCCTGTACCGGCTTGCCGGTTTCATGCTGTTGGACGGCCTTGCGTTTGGCGTCGCGACACAATCGACCCAGTTCCTCGGGCGTGCCGTCGGCGAAGCGGGGATCCGTGCGCAGAAGCGGGCAGTAATGGCGGCGGCCCATGAATGGCACCAGCAGGCCCGGCCCGTCTACGTGGGCATCCGAACCCGGATGGATTGCGTTCGGAGCCTGCCCGCGTTGCGCATCTACCAATGCGCCGTGCTCCGCGATGACTTGTGCCTGCTGGGAATTGGTGCGCGTTGCGTAGATGACGCGGCGCCCATCGGAGCCGGTCGTGGCCACACACGCGGCCAGGGCTGCAATGGTCTTGCCCGTCCCTGTTCCGGCTTCCAGGATTAAGTGGGTGCCGTTTTTCTGGGCCGCCTCGATGGCCTGCATCATCTCGTCCTGACCCGGCCTGGGGGTGTACGGGAGACGGGCCACGCCTCGCCATGCATGATGCAGGCCTTCACGGCGTCGGGGAGGTAAGTGAAAGTGGGGGATTTGGCGCGACGGGCCACGCCGCTAATTCCCGGAAGACCTGGTCGAGGATGGTAATGGCCTGTGCGAAGTCGTCGAGTCGCAGCCGTTCTTCTGGCGTATGGTCGAGGGCTGGGTCCCCGGGACCGTACGCTACAATGGGAATGCTTGGGTACCGGTTGGCAAAGAGGTTGAAGTCGGCGGTTCCCGTTTTGCGCAGAAGCCTGGGCTCGTGTCCGTTGACGCGCATGGTGCGCAAGAAAGCGGCAACAAGCGGTGTGCGCTTGGGTGCCAAGGCAGGCTCGACTCTTTCCTCGATGCAAAGCAGGACGCCCGCCTCCTTCGCGGCCATGGCCAGGCGTTCCTCGATTGCCGACGTCGTCTCGCCGGGGGGCAGGCGGATGTTGAAATGGCCGGTGACTGAATCAGAGAGGCCGTCGCTTGCCGTCGACAGCGCCGTAAGGTGCCCTTGCAGGGAATCGAAGTGGTCGGCGAAGCCGAAATCGCGCACCGTGGTCTGCCAGAACGCGATGGCCTGCTCGACCGCGGTTGCCCCCGGATGCGCGCCGTGGTGGTGCGGGCAGGCGCGCACAAACGAGCCGCGCACGATGCCCTTGTAGCCGAGGGTGAGAGCCCCGACACCGCTGGGTTCGCCAATTACAATCCATGCAGGCCGCAGGTCCACGGGTACGGCCTTGGCGCCGCGCGAGTTGCCCTCCTCGTCGATGGCGCCCACGATGCGGATTGTCAAGTCACTTGAATCCAGATGACGGCGTGCCGCGCAGTACGCCGCGACAAGTGGGCCCTTGGCGTCAACGGAGCCGCGCCCCCACAGGTGGCCATCCTCAATCCGGACGGGAATGTGGCCAGGGACGGTGTCGATATGGCCGACAAACAGCAGGAGCCTTGGGCCCGTACCCGCCTCGGCCACAAAATTGCCGACGGGGTCCGCTACCATCCGGAAGCCGTCCAGGGCGGCCTGCCGGCGCAGGAAATCGACGGCCGCCGATTCCTGGCCGGTCGGGCTGGCAATCTGCACGAGGGCCGCCACCAGGTCGACGTCGTTCATACGGGTGCCTCGACGCGCGGCTGCATGCCGGCCAAGACTCGCGCGAATGCGTCGACCGCCTCGTCCAAAACGCTAATCGGGATGGCAAGCGGGGGCAGCAGGCGGACCACAGAAGGGCCGGCGCCCAGGGCGAGAAAACGCCGCGCAAGCAGGCCGTCGAGGGCCGGTTGCGCACGGACCCGAAGGTCGACGCCAAGCATGAGGCCGCGGCCGCGCACCTC
>CAZVJB010000007.1:0-102750 GCA_964627625.1 uncultured Halobacteriales archaeon | reverse complement strand
AGTAGATCAGTCGGTAGATCGCTGCCTTCGCAAGGCAGAGGCCGGGGGTTCGAATCCCTCCTTGTCCACTAATCGGCCATAGACAACGGATTGTGACTTGCGGCCCAAGTCTCTGATGGTTGTTGCCCCCTTAAGCGCCCTCCGGTAGGTCCGGCAAGGCTACCGGACGCAGAACGACTCGCCCTTCCAGGGACTGTCGTAGTGGACCTCGAAGCGGTCGCCCAACTCGTCGGCAACCCGTTTCCACAACTCCAGCCCCTCGGCGTGAAGGGTCTGCTCCACGGCGTCGCTAACGCAGCCCTGGTCGTCCACCAGCCCGTCGTAGCGCGATGACCAGGCCTCCAAGTCCTTGGTCAGGGCGGGCGAAAGGCCGAAGCGAGACGGGTCAACAGCACCCAACTTGCGCCCCAAGCACGGAACCCAGAACGTAGGGGCCATGATTTCCAGGCCAACGTGAACGGGCGGCTTCCGGGGCCAGACCGCGCTCGGCGCGTAGTCACGCTCCCAATACAGGTCGTCCTGCTTCACCAGTTGTCCTTGCTTGACCAACTCGGCCAGCCCCTCGCGCAACCTCATGTGGTCGGCGAGTTCGGGTTCCGTCGTGCGGGCGGCGAACTGAGCAAGAAACCACGGGTCGGCCCCGCCCAACTCTCCGGCGCGTCCGAAGTCGAAATCTACCTCTTCGCAGTCATGTGCCAGTTTCAGCCCAGCGCCATGGAACGCGTAGTCGAACCCACCGACCTGCCCGACGCGAGCCATTCCCTTGTTTCGCCATTCGAAAGGGTGAGCCAACTGGGCTGCGTCGGCGAAGCGCGAATAGAGGACGGACACCCGCTCAGTGTAGCGCCGCAAGAGGTCGAGGACCTGCCCGTCGAAGGCGGGGGTTGCACTAACCAATGAACGGCCCCCAGACCGGGATGTGTTTGTAGTTGGCCGGGTCGTAGGTCAGCTTCTTCTGTAAGCCGAGGAGGTCCGCGAACTCGTTGAGCAGGTAGTCGCGGAGGTCCACGCCGTAGACGATAATGTCCGTCTGCCAGACGGAGAGGACCGCGCTTCCCACTCTTGCCTCGTTGGACAGCATGTAGCGGTGGGCATGGATGGGGATGAAGCCGGGCGCATCGGCGCAGACCTTCCGCACGACGGCCTCGCGGGCCGCCGCCGTGGTCGGGCGTGGACCCCACGTGTCCAGCCACGTCGAGTTGTGCTCCACATCGAATAACAGACCCTCCACCGGCCACGTCAGGGCCTTCGCAATCTCCGCGTCGTTGGACCAGTTGTAGAAGCCGGGGCCAGTGTCCGCCACCAACTCCTCCCCTTCGTAGTGAGCGCCCGTGCGCACCGGCGTGGTGCAGTGCAGCGTCGTGAGGAACAGGCGGAAGTCGGCGGGGAATTGCACTCGCCACTTTGCTTCCAGGGCATCAACCTGCGAGGCGGTGAGGCCACCGGCCCACCGAGTGCCCTGCCGCCAGTCTTTCCCGCCCACACGTCGAGCCCTGTAGTCGGCCAAGGAGCAGGCGGAGTGGGAAGCCCATGCTCGCTCCGTAGCGGCTCTGAACCACGCCAGGAACTCGGGGCCGAACTGCGGCGGCTCTCCAATCATGGAGTCCTCTTGCCCGGACGAAATGGCGCGGTCATGAGCAAGTGGTCGGGGCCGCAGAACTCCCAGTTCTCGCCCTCTGGGAGTGCCGGGCTTCGGACTTCCCGCCCATCGGCAAGGCGCAGGACCGCCGTCCCGTCCTGCCTTTCCTCGAAACGGGTCACGGGCTGCCGCAGCAAAGGCGTGAGCCATGCCATGGAGAACTGGCTGCGCGGGAGCAAGCACCGGAACCCGCCGCCGCCGACTTCAAGGGGGCCGCCCAGAGTTGCCTCATACAGGCCATCGCCCGGCCCCTTCTTGCGGATGATGCGGAAGGTCGCGTCACCGCGCCATGCGACTTCGTAGATTTCCCCTCCGGCCAGGTCCACGGACTTGCGGACCGTCGTCGTGTCCATCTCGGCCTCGCGAATGTCCTCGCTGCGGGCGTAGAGCGTCCACGTGATGCCCGGAAGGCGGTTGCAGGGTTGGGGCACATCGACTCGGACGCAATCGACGCTGACCGGCCAGTCGGGGTCCTGTGCGAGCATCTCCGTGACGGACACCTCCAGGTCCTCGCGTTGGTTGTCCAGAATCTCGCCGTCGAACACGGCAAGGAGGACGATTTCGGGCTTCGTCGTCGTGAGGTAGATGGCCGGGACGTTTGGACTGACAGTCCCGGCTAACGCAATCTGTGCCGAGAGGCGAATCCGCGCGAAGTCGTCCAGGGTCGTCACGACAACGCTGCCAGGGCAGACCCCGCCATCAATCCATGGGGCCATACTGGGGCCCCAGGACGCCGCGCGTCGAGCGGATGGGCAAGCCGAGCACATCAACCCGTGGCCGCGTTGGGATGCGGTGCGGGGGCTGGGGCGGCGGGTCGTTTCTCGGTTCTCAGGGTTGGCGATGGTCGCCAAGAGCAGGGCTTGGCGGTCGGGCCAGTTGTCGCGGTTGACGCTGGGCATGTTTTGACCTCACACGGGCCGCCCTCCTAAGAGGTGGGTCAAATCCATCGCCCATGACCGAATCGGACCTTGTCCATCAAGCAGGCGCCGCGCGCGCCGAGCGCCGAAGGCGCGAGGTATCCGGCCGGCCCAACTTGTTGGGCCGGGCGGTCGAATCCCTCCTTGTCCACTGAGGGGCTTCGCCCCTTCAAAGCCCTCCTGGTGCACATCGGCACTTTGCCCTCCGCCGCAGCCGGAAGGGCACCGCATTTTCTCATGAGTTTCCGGTTCCCTCCTCACGGCCCGAATTTCCGTCGGCAATGCCCATGACCCGGCCGGCGATGGCAACTTTCGATGACTGTCTACGATTCCGTGCTCCACGGCCTTGAGACCGATGCCAACCGTGCCCGCCACCTTGCCGGCCTCCTTCGTGCAGCGGAGCGTTACTACTCTTTCGTTGTGGACAGCAACACGGTGGGCATGGCGACGCCGGTGCCCGTCGATGTGGCGCTGGCCCGGATCGCCGCCTGCACCGCGAACCTCGCGCGCGTCGACCAACGCTTGGTGAGCCTGCAGACCCGTATCCGAATGCTGCGCTACGTCCAACCGGAAATGGTTGCCGCTCCAGGGAACCGCCGTCCGTCCACGCGCCCACGGCCCCATGCGAACCCCGCCGTTGCAAAGCGGGCGCCCCTGTCACGGGCCAACCCCCTCTGAAGGTCGGGCGCCCCAGGCGGGATGGCAAGCGCCAAATCCCCCCAGTTGAATCGGGTAGTGAAGATGCCTGCCGCCTGCGTGCCCAGAAGATGAGAAAGTGTTGCACTTCCGTCTGGACGCGTAGCCTAGCCCGGATAAGGCACCGGACTTCTAAGCCGTTTGTCGTGGGTTCGAATCCCACCGCGTCCGTTCCCCATGGACCAAGAATCCCGTTTCTTCGTCGGCCCAACCGGTCGCCTCGACGCTCGCCTGAGCGGCCCCGCAGAAGGCCAACCCGTCATCCTGCTGCACCCGCACCCGCAGTTTGGCGGCACCATGGGCAGCCGGCTCGTGCATGACCTTGCCACCGGTCTTTCCGACGCGGATTTCCGCGTCGTGCGATTCAACTTCCGTGGCGTTGGCCGCAGCGAGGGGACCTATGGTGACGGAATCGGGGAAACCGACGACGCCACGGCTGTCTTCGATGCGCTTGCCGCTCCGGCGGGCCGTGTCCCGATTGTTGTAGGATATTCATTCGGCGGCGCGGTTGCGTGCCGGCTTGCCACCCTGCGCACGCCGAGCCGCCTCGTGCTGGTTGCCACGCCCCTGCTCCTTTCCGAATCGTCACTGCGGCCCGTCGATGATGCGCCGCGCGTGGCCTGCCGCGCCGACTTGGTGGTGGGCGACCACGACGGCTTCGTGTCCCTTGCTGATGCCGAACGCCTTGCCGGCGCATTTCAACGGCCCGCCCACGTGCACGTGATTGAAGGAGCGGGGCATTTCCTGGAGCCGAGCCGCAATCCTGGCGCCATCGCCGCGGTCGCAGCCGCCCTGTCCGGCCTGGAGTAGCCTTTTCTCGGCTCTCGGCCTTGGACGAGAATGGGATGGATGCTTTGGCCAGCTTGGCACCGGTCGCGCCCGACATCCAGGGCGACCGCGGCCGGGACCTTGTCGCATTGTTCGAGTCGCACGGCGCCCTTGCCGAGCCGACACTTCTTGCCGAACTCACGGCCGCGCCCGACGGCGCCGTGCGGGCCCAAGCCCTCCTGGCGAGCCTGCGCGAAGTCCCGTTCCATTTCGACCGCGAACTGTGGAATCGCCTAGAGGAGCAGCAGCGGGAGCGGTCGGGCCCGCCGCCGCCGGTGCGCGCCGCGGATCCGGAGGCCGACCGCGCGCGCAAAGAGGCGCTGCGGCGCGCCGCCGCGCTCGTATACGACAGTTCGCCGGAAAGCATGGCGGAAACCGACGGCGAGGAGGCCGACGAAGTCGGGCCCGGCGCCGACACGCCAACCCCGGCCATGGGACGCGTGTCACAGCCAATGCGCATTGAACCACGCGGCGATTGGCGCCCCCTGGCGGCCGATTACGCCGGGCGGCTGGAAGTCGTGTCGGACATGACGGGTTCCTCGACGTGCGAGGGCACAACGGCTGACTTCGTCGCCTACTTCCAGGACCGCTATCGCCAGATTGCCAAAATGCTGCGCGGCCGGCGCGAGATGCGCAACGCCATCCCCATCGAACGCGTTAAGGCCGGGGCGCGGGAGATTCAAGTCATCGGCATGGTCGTCGAAGTCATCACCACGAAGAGCGGCCACAAGCGTATCGAGCTTGAGGACGAGACGGGCGCAATCATGGGCTTGGTTCGCAACAGCGACGAGGCACTCATGGCGCTGGCCGAAACACTTGTTCCCGACGAAGTCGTGGGCGTGCAGGGACAAGTCTCCGGGAAGGGCGACATGTTGTACATTGATGCGCTCGTGCGCCCCGATGTTCCCATCCCGGAGCAGGATCGCAAGCGCGGCACTGACGTACCGGTAATGGCGGCGTTCCTGTCCGACATCCACGTGGGCAGCAAGACGTTCCTGTCGGATAATTGGACGCGGATGCTCAAGTGGCTATCTGGACACGGATCCTCGAAGCGGGAACGCGACGCCGCCGGCCGCGTGAAGTACCTCATCATTCCCGGCGACCTCGTGGATGGTGTCGGCATCTATCCGGGTCAGCAACAGGAACTTTCCATCCCCGATATTTACGACCAGTACGGCGCGTTCGGCGACTGGATGGCGGCCGTGCCGGAGCACGTGGAAATCCTGGTGCAGCCCGGCAACCACGACGCGAGCCGGCCGGCGGAGCCCCAGCCCGCATTCGCCGCCGAGGTGCGCGCACGCTTCGACCACCACAAAGCGCGCTTCGTTGCCAACCCGGCGACGTTCAAGATGCACGGCGTTACGACGCTTGGCTATCATGGCAACAGCCTCATCGACTTCGCCGTCGCAACACGCCACCTGGAGTTCGACAAGCCGCTTGCCACAATGAAGCAGATGCTGCAATCCCGCCACCTTGCGCCAATCTACGGCGACAAGACACCGGTTGCCCCAGAACACCACGACTACCTCGTCATCTCTGACGTCCCCGACCTCTTCATCACCGGCCACGTGCACGTCCCCGGCATCGAAATGTATCGCGGCGTCCAGATGGTCAACTGCGGAACTTGGCAGAGCCAGACCTCGTACCAGAAGATGCTCAACTTCACGCCCGACCCGTGCCGCATGCCGCTTATCGACCTGCAAACCCTGCGCGGAACCTTGGTTGATTTCCAGGCTCCCGAACGGGCCGGCGAGATGTCCCCGCCCTAGAGTGCGAGCGTTCCACGGCTTTGTCCCCGCGTGATCCGCGGTCTTGGCGTCTGCCGGGACCGAAACGACAATGCCTATCTTCCTCCCCGACAATTGTATCCATGATGCTCGTTCCCGAGTTCCTGCTACGCCGCCTCTACAAGAGAGGCAGCCTCCGTGAGACGGGCGATGGCAGGTTCGCTTTCACGCTGCAGAACCCGCTACGCCTTGCCACGATTCTTGCCCCTCCCCACATCGTAGTAAATGGTATGTCGTACCGACCGGATGCCGTGGCGTTCGACCGGATGGACCTCACCCGCATCGGTACAGACAACCCGTTCATTTTCCGCAAGGGCGAGAACGCCACGCTACATTTCCCGGGCCGCTTGCTGCGCGGCGGCAACCGCATCCACATGACGGTGCAAACCAAAGAATTCGGCTCCGTCGAAGTCTACGTCGAAGACAAGGAAGCCATCTTTTGCGAATTGCCGGGCACGCCGGCGGACACGGCGACGACGTAGGGCCCAGGGAGCGGCTTACGGCCGACGACGCGGGAACCACCGATTTCACCGAGACCACCGAAGCCGTCGAGCTCGAAGAGCGAGGCGGCGTGGCCTACGATGCCGAAGGCGTATCGTGCCCCCCGATGCGAAGCGAGGGCACCGACAACGGCGAAACCGCGAATGCCGCGAATACGGACTAGCCTGCTTCTAAAGACCGATGCTCGATTCGTCACGTTGCCCCGGCGGCGACATCCACAACGGAATCGAAGGATGCGAATTGGAAGACGCGGAGGGCAAGCGAAGCGCGCCCAACGCGCCCGGCAATCCAGTTGGTTCACGGAACCCGCCGTTGCGCCGCGGGGGCCGCAGAGGCAGTGCCTTTTTTTCGCAACGTTTGCGGCCTGTCGGCCCCTGCCCCAATGGTTTTACGCCCGCCCTTGCACGGCTGAATGTGTCTTCTGCTTCGATGGCCACCGTCACAATGGTCATCGTACTTTTTGCAGGCTGCCTCGGTGGTTCCGCGCCGCTTGCCATTGAGGACTTCCTTCCGCAACCGGGAGAGGTTCCCTCCGATCTTGTGCCGGTCCCAAACCCCGGCGCAAACATGGCGAGTATCGGTTTTGCACTCGAGCATTACCGTGGCGACGAACGCCCACTTGAGTCCACACAGGCCGTCTTCAACGGAACGTCCGGGCCGACCCAATCCGTCGTCGTCGTCGCGATGCGATTCCCTTCGGAAGTGAAGCGCGCCGACTGGCTGCCGCCCTCCGATGCAGACGGCTGGGAGGCCATCTTTCGCATTTGTGGCGGAAAGCCCTGGTACGGATTCGTGAAGGACGACGTCACGGTCGTGATCATTGCCGGTTCCCAACGTGAAGACGTCACGGGTGCCAGCTATCTTGCCGCCTTGGATTTGGAGAAGACGCTGCGTACCCGCGTGGGCGGCACCTCATTGTGCACAGACCGGGAACTTGCCTCCGTACGCGGCACGCACACGCCAAAATCCGCCATGGCCGATTCCTTCGAACCCAATGACGATCGAGAAACGGCTACACGAATCCCGTTGAATCCGGAGGACAACCGCATCATGTACCCGTCGCTGGTTCCGGCCGGGGACGTCGACTGGTACGTGTTTTCAACGGCAGGAGGGCTTGGCTCTTGGATGGTGCTCCCCATGAAATCTGACGTTGAGTTGAATGTAACCATCTTCGACGAATCGGGAACTGCCGCAGCAAACGGCCGAACGGACAAGGTAGTGTACGAGCAACTTCTGCTTAACGCGGGCACTTACCATTTGCGCGTTGCGGCCGAATTTCGGGATGCCGTTGTTCCAGAGTACTATTTTTCTTTCACCCCGCCGGTGGCCGGCGAAGAACCCAACGACGACCCGTTGCAGGCTTTCGTAGTCGAGTCCAATTCCCAAGGAAACTATGAATTGCAGGCAACCTTGATTCCAACAACGGACACGGATTGGTTTTCATTCGCCATTGCGGAGGGCGGAAACTTTTCGTTCGTCATTGGGTTGTCCAATGGGTTTGGTCGCCTGCCCATTCCGGCCGTTGCGGCCTTCTATCAGCAGGACGGCCAGACCGCGATACGGCCCAACCAGAAAGGCGGCTATGAATTGACGGCCGGCACTTTTCTTGTGCGAATAAGCGCCACCGAACCGGGGTTATACGCCTATAGTTTGCACTTGGACCTGCAACGAAATCCGACCTAGATATCGAACCGAATCCCCTGCGCCAACGGCAGCGTCTTGCCGTAATTCACGGTGTTCGTCTGGCGGCGCATGTACTGCTTCCACGAGTCGCTGCTTGATTCGATCCGGTCACATCTTTATTGCAGCCGCCCGTCCGTTTCTTCGTGCAGTCGTGGCTGGCTCTTGCCATCATTCTGACCTCCGTGGCCGGGTGCGCCTCGCATCCGTCCGACGTGGGCCCCGAACGTTCCATACGGTTGGCCGCATCGGACGCTCCGGAAGGATACCATCTCCTTCCGATTCCCGATGTGTGCGTCTACTGCCAAGATGGTGAATGGTACCCCAAGACGAACCCGACCGACGTCCCTGCCGACGCGGCGGCGCGGACCAAATCCATCGTTGAGACAACAGGGCTGCCTGACACGGCCTGGGTGATTCTGTTCCAGGAATCCTCCGGTTCAGGTTCAGTCAAGGTCTGGGTCCTGAGCTATGCGTCAATCCCCAGGATTGAACATTCTCTGGGATTCTGCGGCGAAGGGCAAGCGCGCTTCGGCTTCATCTCAGGTCATGAGGTCGTCGTCGTGGACGGGGAGGGCATCAGCGATTCCAGGTCCGAGCGCGACGTTACCGCCGTCACTTTCGCTTTCTACGAGGAGCTCCGGGCAGAGTATTCCGGGGCGACATACTGCACTCCGCGCGAACTGGCCCTTGCGCAAGAACTCGCCACGGTCGGCCCAAACGCGTTTGGCGAACCAAACGACGATTTCTCACATGCTGCGAGCGTGACGGCGGATGACCGTTTCCGTGTCAGCAACGGCCAGGCCCTGAACGTTGGCGATGAGGACTGGTACCGATACCGCATCCTGGGCGGAAACGTTTCCATCTACCAGTATGGCACCCTGAATCTGACCATCGACCTGTACGACAACGCGGGCAAAGCGATCGCTCACGCGCCGTCCACGCCGATGCACGGTTATCAGACGGTCCGCGAGAACCTCCTTTGCCTTTCGCTTGCCGAGGGTGATTACGTCCTGCGAGTTGCATCTCTGCAAACAACCAGGAGCAGCGAACCCGGCTCGGAAATGTATCAGCTTTCGGTCCATGACGGCACGAACCCGTACGACCGGGAAAATCCCTGCAAGTCGCCTTGAAGAAGCCCGATACGCCGACGACCCGCGAAGGCCGCGAAACGCGCGAAGGATCCGCGTTCGCGGGCTTCGCGGTTTGGCGGGCAATCAGATGTCGAACTTGATTCCCTGTGCCAACGGCAGCGTCTTGCCGTAATTCACGGTGTTCGTCTGCCTGCGCATGTACTGTTTCCAGGAATCGGAGCCGGACTCGCGGCCGCCGCCGGTTTCCTTCTCGCCGCCGAAGGCGCCGCCAATTTCCGCACCCGACGTGCCGAGGTTGACGTTTGCAAGGCCGCAGTCGGAGCCGGCGGCAGAGAGGTAGGTTTCCGCCTCTCGAACATCGTTTGTGAAGATGGCCGAACTCAGTCCCTGGCGCACGCCATTGTGCAGCGCGATTGCTTCCTCGAATTTGCTGTACTCGAACACGTAGAGAATGGGCGCAAACGTTTCCTCCTGTGCAAGCGCAAACTTGCCATTCGGCGCCTGGACGATTGTTGGCTGCACGTAGCACGGGCCCAGTTGTGCAAGCGCCTGGCCGCCGGCGAGAATCTTACCGCCTTGCTTCTTCGCTTGCGCCACGGCCGCCAGGAAAATCTTCACGGTGTTCTGATCGATTAGAGGGCCCATCTGGTTTTTGGGGTCCAACGGGTCGCCGACCTTGACCTTGGCGTAGGCCGCAAGCAGACGCTGCGTGAATTCCTTGGCGATGGACTTGTGCAGAATCAAGCGACGCGTACTTGTGCATCGTTGCCCCGCCGTCCCGACGGCGCCAAAGAAGACGGCCCGCAAGGCAATGTTCAGGTCGGCCGTCGGTGTCACGATGACAGGGTTGTTGCCGCCAAGCTCAAGCAGGGACCTGCCGAAGCGGTCGGCGACGGCCTTGCCAATCTCGCGGCCCATCCGGCACGAGCCGGTTGCCGAGATGAGTGGGATGCGGCGGTCATTGACCATGAGGTGGCCGACCGGGTCGCGCGACCCCACGACTAGGCCTGCGACTCCGGGTTCGCCGACGTGCTCGCAGGCTTCCATGAGGACCCTGTGGAGGGCGATTGCGGACAGCGGCACCTTTTCCGACGGCTTCCAGAGAACGGTGTCGCCGCAGACCAGGGCGAGAGCGGCGTTCCAACCGTAGACTGCCATCGGAAAATTGTAGGCCGTGATGACGCCGACAACCCCGAGCGGGTGCCACTGCTCCATCATGCGGTGTTCCGGGCGCTCCGAGGGCATGGTGCGGCCGCCGATGGTCCGCGACAAGCCCACGGCGTAATCGCAGATGTCAATCACTTCCTGCACTTCGCCGAGGCCTTCCTGCAGCGACTTGCCCATCTCGAGCGAAACGAGCCGGCCAAGTTGGGCCTTGCGCTCCCGCAGCAATTGCGCCCAGATGCGCACGACTTCGCCGCGTTTGGGGGCAGGAACGAGGCGCCAGGCGTGGAAGCGCTTCGCAAGGTGCGCCACGACCTTCTCGTAATCGGCTGCCGAGGATTCCCGCACTTTGGCAAGAAGGGAGCCGTCGATTGGGGTGCGCACCTCGTGGAGGGGGCCTTGGCCGAACCACGACTTGCCATCCGACGTTCCGGGCACGGCCTTGCCCGCGGCGATGCCGCAGGCCGCCAGCAACTGCATCGGCGTCTGGGCAGGCGGACTTGGGCGGGGCTTGGGCATGCTTCGGGGACGCCGGCATCGCTTGAAAAGGCGCCCGACCGGAGGGGGCGGGAGCCCACCCCGAGGGTCCAGGAGGCGGCGAACAAACACAGCGCTTATCTTTGCCATGGCCGAGCGCAGGCCCATGGAACACTGCGTGCTGGGTGCGATTGCACCAATGTGCGCAGCGAAAGCGACTTTCGGACGGCAATTCGATGGCCGTTTGGAGCAATCGGGCCAAAATGGTCAAATCCCAGGTGGGCGTTCCAGTACGGGTTCCTGCCGCCGCAAGGCCACGGACCCCGAAGGCGCAACCATGGTCGTCCCGTCGGTCGTAAGAACACAAGCCCAATGTCCTGACACACTCCTGCCCGCAATGATGGCATTCGCCGCCATCGCCCTTCTCATCGTGATTCCAAACGTCCAGGCCCAGACGTACAACGGCCTAGAGAACTTCGGCCTTGAAGGGCCAGCAACGCCGGACTACGGCTTCGAACTCCTCTACGACCCCGCTGTCCAGGCAGACACGCAATGCCCGACGGCGCCAGCGCCTCCGCCCTACCCCGGAACGGTCCGAAATGACGACTGCTCGGTAAACCTCGGCCACCCCGACCCCGACCGCACGACTTCGTGGTCCGCCGTCAGCGGCCTCAAACTGTACCCGAGCGCATTCGGCAACCGCCTCGCTAACATGGCCTCCTTCTCCGCGTGGCACAACGTCCCCAGCGGCGTTCCAGCGGTGGAGAACGCACGCTACCAGTTCTACTACCGCATCGACGTCAACGAGGACACGGTCGCCGACGTCTGCATCGTCCAGGATGCCGGCATGCCCCTGTTGCCTGTCGCGCCCACAGGCACCGGCGGCTGGCAGCAGATTACGTTCTCCTCGACTGACCCTTCCTTGACGTTCCGCGACACGGACGCCGAATGCAGCGCGTGCCTCTCGGGCTGCACCCCAATGACGCAGGGCGACTTGCAGACGAAGTACCCGACGGCGCGTATTACTGCCATCTACATCCAGCTCCTGCACCAGAACTGGGCGCCCGACCCGGACCCCGGCGTCACGACTTACCCGCCGTGGCAGCTCGGCTACCCGGTGTACCTCGACGACGTGGCGCTCACCATGAACGACGGGCCAGGCGTCCTCATCGATGTCGCAACCGGCGTCAAGGTCGACGAGGAGGGGCCCACCAGCGACACGTACGAGGTCCGGCTCTCGGGCCCCCCCGCCTCGGGCGAAACGATCACCGTCATCCCCGACGAGGACCCCGGGGCGAACCCCGACCAAGTCACCATCTCCCCGCCTGCCGGAGGATTGTGGTTCACGATGGCGGACTGGAACGTCCCCAAGACCGTCACCGTCACCGCCAAGGACGACCCGCTTGCCGAAACGAAGCCCCACTTCACGACCCTCCGGCACACCGTATCGAGCAGCAACCCGCTGTCACCGTACAACTCGGCCACCGTGCCGTCCTTCCAAGTGGAGATTGCCGACAATGACCTTGCCGGCGTCAACGCGGACCCCGATTCCGTCGCTCTCACCGAGGCCGACGTGGCGGCGACGGACACCTTCGACGTCAAGCTGGGTTCGCCGCCCCAACCCGGAGAAACGGTCACCGTCACGTTGACCCCGGACGCGCAGTCCACCGTGGACACGGACGTCAGCATGCCCGGTCTTCAGGCCACGCTCACCTTCACCGCCCTCGACCCACTTAACAAGCCGGTGCTGGTCGCCGTCGTGGACGACCCCGACGACGAGACCAACCCCCACACTGGCAAGATTTCTGGCACCGTCACAACCAACGTCCCCGGCTCGATTTACGACGGCGCCACGTTTACCGACGTGGATGTCGCAATTGATGACAACGATCCGGACGTGACGGTGTCCGGCGTGACGGATGGCGACGAGGCCGGCCCCGTCGCGGCGGTCTTCAGGCTGACGCGTGGACCGGACCTCGCCAACGACGTTACGGTGACTTACACCATCGACCCCGCCAGCACGGCAACGTCGGGCAGCGACTTCACGGCGCCGAGCGGGACAGTCACGATCCTGGCCGGCTCCGCCACGGCCGACGTCACGGTTGCGGTGACCAACGACGCAACCGACGAACCGACGGAGACGCTAATCCTGGTGCTCGACGTCATGACCGTGCCCTACACGGCCGGTGGCGCGTCGGCGACGGCGACCGTCAACCTCCTCGACAACGACGACCCAGGCGTATCGGTCACGGCGACGCTTGCCGCAGCATCGGAGTCGGGTCCGACGGATGGGCAATTCACGATGACGCGCACGAACAGCGACCTAGCAATCGACGTCGACTACACGCTTACCGGCACCGCCACCGACGTAAGCGACTATTCGATGGGCATCACAAGCCCGGTGCACTTCAACGCAGGCGAAGCGAGCAAGGTCATCGCGGCTAGCCCCGTAAACGACGCAACGGACGAACCGCCGGAGACGATCATCCTGACCATTGCGGCAGCCAGCGGCTACGCGCTTGGCGCCCCATTCAGCGCGACGGTGACCATCGCGGACAACGACCTGCCGATGGTCTCGGTGAGCGTTCCCGCCGCCGCGGCCGACGAAGCCGGCCCAGTGTCGGGGACAATCCGCATCACGCGCACGGGCGGCGACACGTCGTCGGGCCTCGCGGTGACGTTCGCGGTCACCGGCAGCGCCACGGCGGGCTCCGACTACGGTGCCGTCGGCACCTCAACCACCATCCCTTCCGGGCTGCTGTTCGTCGACATCACAATCGCACCCGTAAACGATGCCCTTGTCGAGGTCGCGGAGACGGTCACGCTGTCCGTAGTCGCTGATGCGGCCTACACAATCGACGCGTCGCCGGCCGACGCGGGCACCGTGACGATTGCGGACAACGACTACGTTGTCACCGTCGCCGCGACGACGCCCAGCGCCTTCGAAGTCGGGCCCACAGCCGGGGTTTTCACCCTGACGCGGGACAAGACCGGGCACGCCATCACCGTGAACATCGGCGTGGCCGGCACCGCAACGGCGGGCACGGACTACCCGACGCCGCCCGCCACGGTCGCGTTTGCGGCGACGGACTTGACGGTGACTTACTCCCCGCTACCAACGGTGGACGCCGTCGATGAGGCGCCGGAAACCATCGACCTCACCCTCGCTTCCGGATCGGGATACACGATTGGCGCAGCCGCGTCGGCCACCGTCACGATTGCGGACGGCGACCCGCCCGTCGCACTCGACGACGACTACACGGCATACCAGGAATGCACCCTGGCGGTTCCTGTGGCTGGCGTCATGGCAAACGACCAGATTCCCACCGGATTGTCCTACACGGCAATACCCTTCGCTGGCGCAACCGCCCAGGGCGGAACCGCGAATCTCGCAACGACTGGTGCCTTCACGTACGAGCCCGCGGCTGGCTTCACCGGGACGGACAGCTTCACCTACAGGATCAATGACGGGACCTACAATTCGGCCCCGCGCACGGTGTCCCTGTCGGTAGAAGTCAACAGCATCCAGCCGGCCTCGTTCATGGTCAGCCCTGCCGTCGCGAGCCCGGGCCGCGAGGTCTACTTCCTCGACCGCACCTACGACGCAGAGGACGGCATTGCAACCTGGGACTGGGAGTTCGGGGACGGCTACGTCGGCACCGGCCGCATGGCGACGCACATCTACTATCAGCCGGGCACGTACACCGTACGGTTGGTTGTCCAGGACGGCGAATGCGCGACCGCCATCGCGACGAAGACGGTGACCGTCATGATTGGCCCGCCCGGCCCGGTGCTGCCCCCCGAGGCCGACGAGCCCGGGGACGACCCCGAGGAAATCGCCGGGGGCGATGAAGCGGCAGCACCCGTGGCCGAAGTCGGCCCGCCGCAACGCGTTGCGGAAGGCACCCTCGTGACGCTCTACGGCCTTGCATCCGGCCCCGGCCCCTTCACGTTCCTGTGGGAACAAGTCGGCGGCATCCCGGTCACGCTGTCAAACGCGGCGTCGGACCGACCCAGCTTCACGGCACCCACCCTGCCGGACGGCGAGGCGGTGGCCCTCTACTTCGTGCTCGACGTGAGCCAAGGCAGCCTAGAGCTTCCGGCCGTGATCGCGAAGGTCACGGTCACCACGCCCAACCGCGCCCCAGTGGCCGCAGCAAGCGGCGCCGAAGCCAAGCCTGGCGCGGTTGTGGCACTTGATGCGGCGGCTTCGAGCGACCCGGATGGCGACGCCCTTTCCTATTCGTGGGTGCAGACCAAGGGCCCCGCGGTCACCATCACCGGAGCCGACGCCGCGCAGGCGAGCTTCATGATGCCGCAGGTTCCGCCCGGCACAAGCTTCCGCTTTGTGGTCGAAGTATCCGACGGCCGCCTGTCGGCCATCGCGCAAGGCGAGGTTCGCGCGTTGGCTGCGGACGCGCCGCCTGCCTTCCAGGCCACCCAGGACCCCGACGGAGCGACGCGCCTCACGCCGACGACGCCGGCCGGCGCCTTCATTTGGGAATTCGGCGACGGCTCCCCCAGCAAGGAGCTCGACGGCGACGGCGTGGCCGTGCACCGCTATGCCGGCCCCGGGACGTACACCGTGCGCCTCACCGTCATCTCGCTCGAAGGCGCCCAGCAATCGGTCACGGACGACGTGGACGTCCCGGCAATCCAGGTGCCGCGCACCCGCGACATGGATGCGCCCGCCGCGACCTCGCAGGACGGTTGGCTTACCCTCACCGGCGGCGTGGCGCTCATCGTGGCGCTGCTTGCCGTCCTGGTGTGGCTAATCGTCGCGGTGGCGCAGCGCGGGCGCACTCAGCCGAGGTAGCAGTTCTCTGTCGCGTTGGGCCCAATCGAGGCGGGGCGGCGCTGCTTGCGGTACAACGCCATCGTGTGGCCGAGCTTCTTGAGTTCGGCTTCGGCGACGTTCGTCTGCAAGTCGAAGAACAAGGTCGCCTCGCAAAACGAGACATGCGTCTTGAGGGCATCCGATACGGAGCGGACTGTGGCGCGGAAGTATTGTGGGTCCATGAGGGTGATGCGCAGCTGGTCGACGGCGGCGCGCAACACCTCGTGAATCTGGGCGTACCTGCCCTGGATGGCGGTCTCGGACGCGGCTTCGACGGCGTGGAACTGCTCCTCCTCGACGTGGTCTAGAAGCGACCCAGTCCAGTATTGCAGGAAGGAGCGGCTTGCGTTCAGCGCATCTTGGGGCGTGCGGTCGGCGGCATGCGCGAGGCGTTGGGCGTGCAGCAGCATCGCGTGATGGTCGCGCGACAAGTCCTGAAGAGCGGAATGGCGGTTCATTACGACCACTCATCCTCGTGTTCGACATCGCGTTCGGCTTCCGCGCGAAAGACATCGCTACGCGTGAGGATGCCCACGACCTTGGTCCGGTCCAGCGGGTCGACGACGATAAGCCGGCCGATGCCCTCGCGGTACAACCGGTCGCGGGCGAGGTAGAGAGTTTCGCCGGGCAAGGCCGTGATTGTGAGTCCGGGGACGACTGCCGCGAGCGTCTCCGCCCCCTTGCCTGCATGCAGGTGTTTGGAGAGGTCGCGCCGCGTCACCACACCTGTCAGCTTCCCATCGGGGCCCAGAACAGGGTAACCCGTGTGGCCCAAGTCAATCATCCTGTTGAAGGCTTCGCCCACGGGCAGGTCGACGGACAGGCCGCTGACCTCCTTGCTCATGACGTCCTTCACCTGCAGGAAATCGAGCGGGCTTTGGACGCGGTCGTGCTCGTAGATGACACCCGTCTGCGTGAGTTTGACCGTGTAGACCGTCTCCTTGGATAGGCGGACGGAGACGGCGTCGGCCGTGACGGCGGCCAGCATGAGGGGAATGACGATTGCGTAGTCGCGCGTGAGTTCTGTGATCATGACAATTGCGGTCAGGGTGGCTCTAGTCGACGCGGCGTAGAACGCTCCCATGCCGATGAGGGCATAGGAGGCGGGGTTCGTGACGATGGATGGCGCGATGGCGTTTCCGGCAAGTCCAATCAGGCCGCCCCAAAGCGCGCCTTGGTACAGGCTCACCGAGAACATGCCGCCGCCGCCGCCCGACCCAATCGTGATGGCCGTCGCGATAGGTTTTGCTAGGACTAGGATGGCGAGAATGGGAAGCAGGCTGCCGAAGGCCGCAACCGGCGTTTCCAGCAGGTGCGTCATGGTGGCGTACCCTGTTCCGAAAACGTGGTAGTCATGCATCCCGGCACTGCCGGCTGTGACCCAAAAGAGCGTCAGTCCAAGAATGCCAACCTGCAGCCCGCCGAAGGCCGGTTTCACGAATTCGGGGATGCGCGCCTTGGCCCAGGTGTAGTAGGTCCACGTGATGAGGCGAATGAAGGCTACGGCAGCAAGGCCGCACACGATGCCAAGCACTACGTACAGAACGAGTTCCCAGGACGAATGCATCTGGAACGCAGGAACACTGAAGGTCGCTTGCCCCGCCAGCAACATGTTGCCAATCGTGACGCCGACGACGGTTGCGCCGACCAGCGGAATGAAGGCGTGCGTCGAGAACTCTGGCACGATTAGCTCGATGGCCATGAGGACCGCCCCGAGCGGCGCGTTGAAACTTGCAGCGATGCCGGCCGAAAAGCCGCAGCCGAGGAGGATCTTGATGTCGCGTGGGGTGAAGCCGAGTCTGCGGCCGAGGCTCGACCCAAGCGTCGCACCGACGTAACCAATGGGACCCTCGCGGCCGGTCGAACCCCCCGTTCCGACAGTAATTGCAGACAAGAGGGCGTGGCCGATGCTGGAGCGCGCCCGGAGCACGCCGCCTTTGGCCTGCACGGCGGCCATGACCTCGGTGACTCCGTGCTGACGGATGGACACCCAATAGCGGCGGATGAGGGCGATTGCTAGGCCGCCGACGGCCGGGACCAGGATGACCAGCCAACCCCAGCGCGAAACAAAGAACGCGTTTTCTTCGCGCGGCGTTGCATCGCCGGCGTGGCCCAGGAAGGAAACGTTCTGGACCCAGTTAATGGCGTAACGCAATGCGACTGCAGCAAGCCCAGCAAGCGCGCCGACGACGAGGGCGGCCAGGTTGAGGACGGTGAACCGTCGCCCCATCAACACGGGTCGGGCAAACGGCCGCATCCCTCAAAAGGCCGTAGGCTCGGCCAGGCCGGGCTAGAGGCTGTGGGGAAGGCGCGCCTGGGGCAAGGGAGCTTCGCCATCCTGGAACACCAAGCCGCCATCCGCCGCATACTTGGCAAACGTGGGAACCGGCATACGCGGGCTCAGTCGCAGCGTGTCATGGAAGCTGCGGCGCGGCACCATGGCTGGGGGGACGAGGGCGGGCGGCAGCACGGCGAAGGGCGACGACCAACCCCTGACCCGGCGCAATTGTTCCTGAAGATTCGCCACTGCCTGGGCGTGTGCCATGTCCTGCATTTGCAGCCGGTGGGAGTGGCTTGCCTTGTGACAGCCCTCACAAAGAGTGACAAGGTTGTCCCAGCGGTAGGAGAACGTGACGCCGCGGTGCGACCCGGCGGCCCGCACGAATGCCACGGCGTCGGTGATGTGGGCCATCTCGAGGTCGTCCCAGCCATGGCAGACGCGGCAACGATTCCGGTGCGCTCCAGGATGAACGGGCGCCATTTGGCTTGCAACGGCTGGCGGTAGCCCTGGTACGGTTCGGGGTGGGCGTAGGAGCGTCCGGGCGGTCGATGCAGCTGCATGGTTGCGCCGGACCGGCGTGAACTTTCTTCCTTCTTGCGGTAGGGTGCGCGAAAGGGTTAGGTGCCAATGCAGATTGGATTGCGGCGGCGGGACCACGAATTGCACGAAATCAGACAAATGTGTTGGTACCACGTCCACCGGGAGGCCTCAATCGTTCCGACGACGCCGACCCCAACGACCAGGCCGTCAAGATGCAATCCTTGCGGGCGGAACACGAATGCCCCCGGCCGAGCCGTCGAGCTCGAAGAGCGAGACGGCGCTGATGGCGGCCCGCAAGGGCCGGCGGACGGCACGCTGGCACCGAAGCGAAGCCGTGCGAGGCCACGACGGGCCTTCGGCCCCGTAGGCCACGCCGCCTCACTCTTCGAGTTCGGCGGCTATGGTTTGGCAGCCGCGCGCGAAGCACGCGACGGCGGGGCCGCCGGGGGCCGCCGACGCGTCCGATGATTAACCGATAAAGCCGATGAAACCGATACGACGCCGACCGGCGGACCGCAGATGACTCTCGCGTCCCCCATCGAACCAGGAAAACCCCGGACGGCGTCCTCCCGGCGGCCCACGCAACCCCGCGGCGCTGCGCGCACGCGTCGCCTGCGACCGCCACACCCGGCTCACATGGCCGGCCTGCGGGCGGCCGTTCGGCCCTTCGCCGGGAGGACGCCGGCCGCGTGCTTTTGGGCCCCGCCCCCTAGTGCCCCCCGGCGGCCCACGCCGTCCTCGCACTTCGCTTGCGTCTCGGGCTACCGCCACGCCCGGCTCACACGCGGCGCTTCGCGGCCGCCTTCGGCCCCTCGCCGGGGGGACTTGGTGTTGCATGGCAGTGACTGCGATGTTCCCAGAAATCACTACGCAATCCCTGAAATCCACGTCACAGGCGGCCGGCGTCCTCCCGCCGGCCCACGCCGGGCCTCATGCTTCGTTTGCGTGATGCCCGATTCGTTCCCTTGAATCCCAGTCCGGCGTGGCAGGGCGCCCAGTGTTGGGCCGCCGTCCCGTTTTCCAGGCCTCCTTTATACTCCCAGACAATCGACCGGGCGAACGCATGGCAAAATCGACCGTCAAGCGTACCGCCGCGGCCCCCGCCAAACCTGCGGCCCCCCGCATGAAAGGCATCATCCTCGCCGGCGGCAGCGGCACGCGCCTGTGGCCCGTCACGCGCGTTGTGAGCAAGCAATTGCTCCCAGTCTATGACAAGCCCATGGTGTTCTACCCGCTAAGCACCCTCATGCTCGCCGGAATCCGCGACATCCTCCTCATCAGCACCCCGCACGACCTGCCCCTCTACCGAGACCTCCTCGGCGACGGAACCGGCCTCGGCCTACGCATCACCTACGTCGAACAGCCCCAGCCGGGCGGCCTCGCCCAGGCATTCGTGATTGGCCGCAAATTCATCGCAAACGACCCCGTCACCCTCATCCTCGGAGACAATATCTTCTACGGCCAAGGAATGTCCGACCTCCTCCAGGAAAAAGTCCGCAACAACAAAGGCGCCACAATCTTCGGCTACCACGTAAAGGACCCAGAACGTTACGGCGTCGCGGAGTTCGACGCCGACGGCCGCGTCATCGGACTCGTCGAGAAACCCGCAAACCCGAAGTCCAGCTACGCAGTGACCGGCCTCTACATTTACGACAACGAAGTCGTCGACATCGCGGCCAACCTCAAACCATCCGCCCGCGGCGAACTCGAGATTACCGACGTCAACAAGGAATACCTGCGCCGCAAGAAACTCAACCTCGTCAAGCTCGGCCGCGGCACCGCCTGGCTCGACACCGGCACGCACATGTCACTCCTTGAGGCCGCAAGCTACATCGCGACAATCGAACACCGCCAAGGACTCAAGATTGCCTGCCTCGAAGAAGTCGCCTGGCGCATGGGCTACATCGATACCGCTCAGCTTGCAAAGCTTGCGAAGCATTACCGGGACGAATACCACGACTACATCGCGCGAATTCCCAGCCAGGCCACGTGACGGAGACGACGCCGGATGCCCCTTCAGTTCAACCCAACCAAGATCCCGGACGTCGTCGTGGTTGAGCCTCAGGTGTTCGGGGACCAGCGTGGTTGGTTCGCGGAGACGTTCAAGCGCAGCGCATTCGAAGCAGCCGGTATAAGGGCCGACTTTCGCCAGGACAACCATTCGCATTCGACGGGGCGCGGCGTGCTGCGCGGCCTGCACTTCCAAATCGAACCGATGGCGCAAGGCAAACTCGTACGCTGCCTCGCGGGCGAGATCATCGACGTTGCCGTCGACATTCGGAAAGGTTCGCCGACCTACGGCGAATGGGTGGGCGAGATTCTGAGCGCTGCCAACCATCGAATGCTCTGGGTACCGCCCGGCTTCGCGCACGGCTTCCAGACCCTGTCGGAAGTGACGGACGTCGCCTACAAGGTCACAAATGAATACAGCAGCGCCCATGAAGGAGCAATCCGCTGGAACGACCCCGCCCTGGCAATTGCCTGGCCCATCGCCAATCCGGTCATGAATGCCCGCGACGCCGAAGCGCCCACTCTTGGCGCCGCCCAGAACCCATTCACCTGGCGGCCGGGCGGCTGACATGCGCGTCCTTGTGACGGGTGCCAGCGGCCAGTTTGGCCAGCAGTTCATGACCATAGCGCGGGGTCACGAGGTCACGGCTGCCTACCACGTCGCGCCGCCTGAAGGGTGGAAAGGTGCCTCTGTCAGCATGGATTTGACCAGCGATGCCTCGTTTGCACAAATCGTGGCCGACGCGCGGCCGGATTGGGTGGTCCATGCGGCTGCGATGACCAACGTCGATGCGTGCGAGAAAGAACCGGCCCTTGCGGCGCAAATCAACGGCTCCGCGACGGGTGCCCTGGCCCGGGCCGCCACGCAAGCCGGAGCGCGTTTTCTTTACATTTCGACCGACTACGTTTTTGACGGCACTTCGGGCCCATACAACGAAGCGGACGCGACGGGGCCGGTGCAGGAATACGGTCGCTCAAAGCTGGAGGGCGAACGGCAGGCCTTGGCCGCTGACGCCGACGCCGTCGTTGCGCGCACCGCAATCGTTTACGGGCCGCACAAGAAAAACTTCGTGACATGGCTTGTCGCCGAACTCGACGCCGGCCGACCGGTGCGCATCGTGGACGACCAATGGGTGACGCCGACGCACACGCGCGACTTGGTCGAGCAAGTTCTCGCCCTAATCGATGCCGACGCCCGTGGCGTGTTCCACACGGCTGGTGCAGAGGGCTGCAGTCGGCTCGAGATGGCGCAGCAAGTTGCCGCGACCTTCCGCTTGCCTGCTTCGCTTATCGCGCCGATCAAGAGCAGCGCGTTGCAGTGGACCGCTCGTCGGCCAATGGACTCACGCCTGGCAACCGCCAAGATGGCGAAACTCAAGACGCCCCTTCGCCTCGCAGAGTCGTTGCAGATACTGAAGGGGGAACTCGAACGATGAGGATTATAGTAACGGGTGGCGCCGGCTTCATCGGCAGCAACTACATCCACCTCCTTTTTGGCAAGAAGATCAAGGACCTGCAGGTCGTCAACCTCGACAAGCTGACCTACGCGGGCGATCTGGCAAACCTCGCCGGAGTCGACGGAAAGAAGGGGTATCGCCTTGTCAAGGCGGACATCTGCGACGGCCTCGAAGTCGACGGGATTGTGCGGGAGTTCGCGCCGGACGCCATTGTGCATTTTGCCGCAGAAAGTCACGTCGACCGCAGTATCGAAAGCGGTGGCGTCTTCGTGCAAACCAACGTCTTCGGCACGTATTGCATGCTGGAGGCGGCACGCAAGAATGACGTTGCGAAATTCATCCACATCTCGACCGATGAAGTGTACGGCTCCATCAAGAAGGGCTCGTTTATGGAAACGGACCCGCTTGACCCGTCGAGCCCGTATTCGAGCAGCAAGGCCGGCTCCGACCTTCTTGCGCTAAGTTTCGCCCGCACATACGGCCTCAAACTGAACGTGACGCGCTGCACGAACAACTACGGTCCCCGCCAACACCCGGAAAAACTCGTGCCAAAAGCCATCACTCTCGCCCAGGAAGGAAAACCGATTCCCATCTACGGCAGCGGCAAGCAAGTGCGGGACTGGATCCACGTCACGGACCACAACGAAGCCGTCGAGGTCATCCGGGCGAAGGGCAAGCCGGGGGAAATCTACAACATCGCCGGCGAAAACGAACTGACGAACCTCAAGGTTGTTGCAGCAATCCTCGGGGCAACCGGCCGGCCCCAGGACCAGTTCGAACATGTGCAAGACCGGGCCGGACACGACTGGAGATACAGCCTGGATGCATCCAAGACCAAGGCGCTAGGATGGAAACCACGAATCGCCTTTGCGGACGGCCTGCGGCAGACCGTCGAATTCTACCAGGCAAAAGCGGCCCGGCACGATGCCGCAGGCAAGGGGTCGAAACCTAGGGCAGCGCGCCCTTAATCTTGCGAACCAGCCGCTTGGCACGGCCACGCGTCTTTTGCAAGTCGCCTTCGGCTTCAAGGTCGCGGTCACCCGTCGCCTTGCCGACAACCTGCTTCGTCGTTCCAACTGCCCGGTCTGTGTATTCTCCTTTGACCATGGTAGATAATCGGGCGTGGTGATGGAAAAGTGTTTCGCCAGGTTCGTTCAGCGATACGTGTTTGCGGCCGGGGCGGCCGGGTCGAAGGCCGGGCGCGGCTCGGGTTCGTGCCGCGCATGTCGGCCCCCGAAACTTGGAGCGAACGCCATGTACGCGCCAGCCTCGTCCGGCAACGGGTTCGGCAGGTCCACCATGTCGAAGTCCTCGTACACCAGCATCGTGTTCATACCGCCGGGGAATGCGTGGTCGTTAGCTGCGTAGGCTCCGACGTCCCAGGCGCCGCCGTGGTCATGCACGTCCCACATCCCGGGGTTGTTCGCCTTCACATAGAGGTCGTATCGCTCGCCGGGGCCGATGACCTGCGAGTCTGCGTAGAAGGGTGAAGCCAGTTTGTACCCGTCCTTGTGGGTGACCAAGAAGTGGTGGCCGTGCAAGTGGATGGTATGCAGAAGCTGGCCCGCATTCACGAGACGGATGCGAAGCGTTTCGTCCGTCTTCACGAACATGGGCTCGGTTTCCGGGAAGGCCTTGCCGTTAATCATGAACGTGTCATATTTCGGGCGATACCGCAAGGAATATTCGGGGTAATAGTCGCGCGGGCCGGCCGTGAATAGGTCCTCCCCCGTCTCCGGTCCCGTGATGAAGCCCGCAAGGTCGACCAAGGTGCGCGCACCGTTCTCGGCGCCCTCCACGGCGTCGAATGGGTTGGGCGGCAGGCTGCTCGGCGACGGCGGGGTCCCGAAGGCTGCGTCGGCAAGCAGGAACATCTGCGAATCCAGCTCGTGCAAAATCAAGGTCGCCTCGCGGTCAAAGGGAGGGTCGTATCCGGGGTCACGCGGCTCCACGATGAAAGCGCCGAACAAACCGGCGTCGACGTGTGTTGGTGCATCCACATGGCAGTGATACCAATAGGTGCCGGACTCCAGCGCGTCGAACTCGTATGTGTAGATGCTGGGAACGCCATTCGATTGGATGGTCTGCGTCATGTAGGGTACCCCGTCCATGGCCCACGGCAGGCTGTAGCCGTGCCAGTGCACGGTGTGGCCCACCCCCGTGTCGTGGAAGCGGACAACTACATGGTCACCCTCCCGGACGCGAATCTCCGGGCCCGGGATAGTAAAAGGGCCGTTCGGGCTGAGACTGAAGGCGAAGGCGAGAAAACTGCGTCCTTCGATGGGGCTGAACGGCACTCCCTCCATAGCGTACAAATCGAACTCGCGCGTCTCCCCTGCAGCGGCAGGGCGCGCGGCGGAAATCGACGCAGGTTGGGCGCACCCAGCCAAGGCGACGGCCACCACCAAGAAGGTGGCGACCCCAATTTTCATTCGCTTGCCCAAGTCAGTTGTCACTTGCACACCAAGCCGACGACGGCCCGGGGGCACCAAAATGCTTTCGCTGCAAGGAATGCCAGTGGGGCTACGCGGTTTTCCTAACGTAAGGATGCGGCCGGGATGGGCTTGGACACCGAAGTGCCGCCAGAAAAACAGGAATACCAATCTGCGGCTGCCTCTGATTGGCCAGCCAGAAAAGGAGGAAGAAAAAGGGAGAAGGAAAGGAAGAGGAATCGCGCGGGACTCTTACGAGCGCAGCATAATCTCGATATTGACGCCGTCCGGCACTTGGATGCGCATGAGTTGGCGCAGTGCACGGTCGTCGGCATCCAGATCGATGAGGCGCTTGTGGACGCGCAGTTGCCAGCGGTCCCAGGTCTCAGACCCTTCGCCGTCCGGCGCCTTGCGGGCCGGAACGGTGAGCTTCTTGGTGGGCAGCGGGATGGGTCCCGACATGCTGACACCGGTGCGCTCGGAGATGAGTTTGATCTGGGCGCACACCGAATCGACCTTGTTCGGGTCGGTGCCGGTGAGGCTGATGCGTGCCTTTGCGTTGGCCATGGTTCGTCCTCCAGGGGTAAGCCCCTAGAGGCTTACTTGGCCTCGACGTCGATGGCAACACCGACGGCGACGGTCTGACCCATGTCACGGATGGCAAAGCGGCCCAGCGAGGGGAACTCGGTGGCTTTCTCAACGACCATCGGGCGCGTCGGGGTAATCTTGACGATTCCCTGGTCGCCGGTCTTGAGGAAGGACTTGTCCTCTTGTTCCTTGCCGGCGCGGATGACTTTCTTGATCTCCGTGAAGGTGCAGGCGTTCTGCGCCGTGTAGGCGTGGAAGACCGGCGTGTAGCCGACCGTGATGACCGACGGGTGGTTCAGCACGATGACTTGGGCCGTGAAGGTCTTGGCGACCTTGGCCTTGTTGTCAACGGGCGCGCCAACATCGCCGCGGCGGATGTCGTTCTTGGCAAGACCGCGGCAGTTGAAGCCGACGTTGTCGCCAGGGACGGCCTGCGGCAGTTGCTCGTGGTGCATTTCCACCGACTTCACTTCAGCGGTCTTGTCGCTGGGGTTGAAGTGGATGGCCATGCCGGGCTTCAAAACGCCGGTTTCGACCTTGCCGACGGGCACGGTGCCGATGCCGGTGATGGTGTAGACGTCCTGCACCGGGATGCGCAGGGGCTTGTCCGTCGGCTTGTTGGGCAGGACAAAGTTGTCGAGCGCAACGAGCAGGGTCGGGCCCTTGTACCAGGCCATTTCTGGCGCGGGCTTCGACACGTTGACGCCGGAGAAGGCGCCGACCGGGACGAATTGGACCTTCTCGTCCTTGAAGCCGATGAGCTTGGTGAGTTTCTTGACCGCGTCGCAGGTTTCCTGGAACTTGTCTTGGGCGAAGTTGACGGCGTCCATCTTGTTGACGGCGACGACAAGCTGGTCGATTCCCAGCGTCTTGGCCAGGAAGATGTGCTCCTTCGTCTGCGCCTGGGGGCCGTCGGGGGCCGAGCAGGTCAGGATGGCGGCGTCCGCTTGGGAAGCGCCCGTAATCATGTTTTTGACAAAGTCACGGTGGCCGGGAGCGTCAATGATCGTGAAGTAATACTTCTCGGTGTCGAACTTCTTGTGCGAAACGTCGATGGTGACACCGCGCTCTCGCTCCTCCTTCAAGTTGTCCATGACCCACGCCAGGAAGAACGAGCCCTTGCCCTTCTCGGCAGACTCCTTCTTGAAGCGCTCAATTTCATGGGCCGGGAACTGTCCGGTGTCAAGCATAAGCCGACCGACGAGGGTCGACTTGCCGTGGTCGACGTGGCCAATCACGACGAGGTTCATGTGCGGTTTGTTGGATGCCATGGGGAATCACCTATGGTCCCCCGCTGGACTCGCCCCTGCGACCAACGGCAGCAGCGCCAGGGCCAGGGGGGTCCTGCGTCTGCGCCGTGGAAGCCTGATCGACTCCGACGGGACCTAGCCGACGAGCTCCGAAGAGCGAGGCGGCATAGGCTTTGGACGGGTTTCGCGAGAGAGGGGTGGTATATGATGATGACGGAGGGCGGTAGCGGCAACCGGGCCGGAGCTCCTGGCCGACGGTAGCGCCCTCGCAGGCTAAGCAAACGCCGTGTAGCCGTCAGGAAATAATGCGCCGTACAACACGCTGACCCGGAATTCGCCTGTCGCGCCTACGACGGGAGAATCTGCCATGGCATCAAGCCGCCAATCGCCTTGTCTTAGGACCATTCCGGCAGGAATTCGTGCGCGCACGGTGCCCGAGCCGGAGATTGACATCACGTACTCGTCGTCGGGTGTCCTCAATTTGATGCGAAAATCGCACTCCGGCGAGCGACACGACCACTGCCCCTCGATGAGCAGGTCGGTCGCGCGTTGTTGGACGCGGATGGTTCCGATGACGGATGAATCCGGACTGACATGGTACGGCAGGGGATCGGACTGGTTGCCGACCGCCGCCGTATAAGAGAATGGGAGGTAAACCACGTCCGGGTCGGCAATTGCTCTACTGGTCGTGTTGACCGTGGTGGGGGAGGTGGTCGTTCCGGCCCCCGCGCAGCCACCAAGCAGCAGGCTCAGCAGAAGCAGAGTTGCAACCGCCGTCAGCCGGGTTGTCCCATTGCGTGTGAAGGTATCTTTCGTCACGGTTTCTTCTCCTTGTTGAGGATGCATTGCGCAAGCCTTAGGGTCGTGCACAAAGTAAACCCCAATTGTCGATGTTCACGCGGCATCCGTAAGAAGAATCGCGCTCGAGAACGCAGGTCGTGCCTATGCCGGCAAGGCAGGGCTGCAAGACCACGTCGTTTACTCCGTCGCCACGTGCTGATGGGCACGCGTCGTCAGGGATGATTGCTTGGCACGGGCTGTTTTCTGGTTGCCAGCCAACGCAAGCGTGGTCGGCCTGAAAGTTGCAAAAAAAACCCGCTCCGGCTTCTATCGACGAAACCGCTACGGGTGGCGGATGGCCGAAGCACGTTCCCAGGACATTTGCAACGCACATGTCGTCGGATGCGCAATGCGCTACGATGTTGGCAATGCAAGTTCCTTGGCACGACGCTCCGACGTTGACCGTGCAATGGCCGTTGCAGAAACTTCCCACGTTGAACGAGCATGTCGAATTTGCCGCACAGTAGCCGATTGCGTTGACGAGGGTGCATGTACCCGCGCAGTACCCGACGATGTTCAAGGTACATTCGCCGGTGCAGTTTCCCGCGCTAACAAGGCAACCTGGCCCAAGTTCGGACGCTTCGTACGTAGTGGGCATGGCGCCAAGGCTCACCATAGTCGTGGTGCCGCACCAAGCACCGCACACCATTGCAGTTCCATTCCCTGGCCAGGATGGTTGTCCCTGGCACGTGCTTGGATGGTGCTTGTCAGGAGGCATTTGATTGTTGTACGCCTTGACAAGCAGGACAATGCCGTTCATGCAAAGGAACCGTACAGTCCAGCACGCGGGCTCCTGGCCGATTCCGCATGGGCGGTTGGGGTCGCCACATTCTAGGTGCCACTCCGAAAGTGACGTCATGTTCACGCGGGGGCAGTCTGGAAACTTCGCAGCGGCCAGCATTGCACCTTCGCTCATTCCAGCGGATATTGGTGTAGTCGCACAGTTCGCGCCGTAGCAGACCATTGTTGAGTTTGTCCCGCAATACTCGCCTCCGACGTTGACGACAATGCCATAATTGTCGCAAGCCCCGTCGGTGCATGTGTAGGCGCTTCCGATGTTGATGATTACGCCGTAATTGTCGCATCCGGAGCCGCTCGAACAGCTGTACGAGCTACCAAGTTGAACCTGATTTCCGTAGTTCGTGCAACCCTGGCCTTCACTCGGGGTAGGCGACAATTCGGGGTCGGGGGGACCATTAAACGTTTCGGCCGCTGCGATGGGCAGGCTGGCGATGAGCGTGAGGCAGAGAATTGCGGGGATTGGGAGTTGGCGCATGGGTCACCTTCTTGTTTGGAAAAAGGGGAAAAAGGTGTGGTCGAGCCCTTCAGGCCGTGAAGTTCGAGGTCTCGCCATCCGGCGTTGTAAAGGAGAGGTTGCCGTTCGAGTAACCCGCGCTGGTGGCGTCGGTCTGGAATGGGATGGGCATGGGGGCCTCTCGTCCGGATTCGCCTCCGACGGCGTCGCCGTCTTTTGTGCCGTCCTCGTTGCAGTGCTCCGTTCCCGAGCAGCAATTCGTGCTCGTTCCCGAGCTCGCGCTTGCCTCGGCGCCGGTCTCATCGGCGCTTACTCCCCCGCCGGCACCCGCGCCTGCGCCAGATCCCGCGCCGGAGCCTCCGGTGCCATCGCAGTAGCTCTGGTTGACGGTGCAATCGGTCTCGCTTCCCACGTTGACTTGGTTGCCGTAGTTGTCGCAGTTGGCGGAGACAGGCGCGGCGGTCGCCAGCATGAAACTGGTCAAGACTAGGCCCATGGCCATGGCGCATCGCGTCGGCTTCCATTCTGTAGAGTTTTGGTCATTCATGTTGTTACCTAGGCCACATGGGCCCAGAACCACCAAGCGCCTTGCAAACTTGGCGTGGAACGGACAGGCCGTTGTCCGTTCGAGTTCACCTGGGTGCGAAATCACGGTGAATGGTCCCAACACACGTGGGGCACGGCGCGGGAACACATGAATGAATTCGGACACCGGTTGGTTTTCGCCGTGCCCGTCCAACTCTGGTGGCGTCGGGGTTTCCAGGAGGAGCGAGGCGTGACGCAGCCGGCAGCCGGTTATATCAAGACGGTTTACGCCACGTGATGGTCCGCTATGGGCCGTCAGTTGATTACCATGGGATACGATGATCGAGGCCCCCCCCGCTCCGGCGGCGGCGGTGGCGGATTTGGACGCGGGCCCCCCCGCGAAATGCACAAGGCAACCTGTTCGGACTGCAAGAAGGAGACTGAGGTCCCCTTCAAGCCGACCGAGGGCAGGCCCGTCTACTGCCGGGACTGCTACCCCAAGCACGCTCCCCCTCGCCCCAACCGCTTCTAAGCGGCTGATGTGAGAAACTCCCTTTCCCCCTTATCCCTTTTTTCCGTTTTTTGTTGGTAGTGTCCTCGAGGCAGGCAGGCTCGTTTGTCTACGCGGCCGCCTAGTGCGCGTGACTTGCGCCCCCGGCGGCCCCCGCCATCGCTCGCTTCGCATCGCGCGCCGCGTGCCAAACCCTCGCTCTTCCGCGCTTCGCGCGTGCAATTGCTCGCCCCGACCGGGGGCGACCTCCCCCCGACGTTTCCGCGGGTTCCGCGAACTCCGCGGTTCGCCCGGCAGCAGGCGGCGGGCGGTTCAGCGTCCCCAGTGTTCTAAGTGGATCGGTTGCGCGGCTCGGCGCCGGCTTCGCCGTGCCTCCCGCGCCTTGCAATTCGCGTCGTTCGATTCTGTTGTGGAAGTCGCCGCCGGGGCAACGCGACGAATCGGTCAAACCCCCTGAATCCGCGGGTCGTCCGAATGGACGGAATCCGTCACGTCGCCGCAATCGGGAGGCCCGCACGCCGACCCCCCTCTTTTTATGCAACCCCTTCGTCGCCGGCTTGAACAGAACCTGAAGCGGGCTGCCCTGATGGGGGCCCAGAAGCTTCTCCGCCTGCGCACTCTTTCGCGCAGGTTTGAGCAGCCTTGCTTCGTGGTTCACCACCAGGGTGAACAATGCAGCCCCAGAACGCAGCCACAGCGTACGACCGCGCCATTACCGTCTTCTCGCCGGATGGCCGTCTATTCCAGGTTGAATACGCCCGTGAGGCCGTTAAACGCGGCACCACCGCTGTCGGCGTGCGCAGCAAGACGGGGGTCGCCCTGCTCGTGGATAAGCGCGTCAGCAGCCGGCTCGTTGTGCCCGCTTCCATCGAGAAGATTTTCGCAATCGATGTCCACGTCGGCTGCGCCACCTCTGGACTCGTCGCCGACGCCCGGGCCCTCGTCGACCGCGCCCGCGTCGAGGCCCAAATGAACCGCGTGAGTTACGATGAGGCCATCCCGGTCGATACCCTCACAAAGCGTATCTGCGACTACAAGCAATCCTACACGCAGTACGGCGGCGGTCGGCCGTTCGGCACCGCCCTCTTGGTCGCTGGCATCGATTCGTCCGGCCCGCGCCTGTTTGAGACCGACCCTTCGGGAGCCCTCATCGAATACCGCGCTTCCGCCGTCGGCTCCGGCCGTGCCCAGGCGCTGGAGACGCTTGAGGCCCATTACAAGGAAGGCCTCACGACCGACCACGCCATCCAACTCGGCATCAAGGCCCTGCACGCAGCAACCGAGAACAAACTCAACGTCGAGGCCCTCGAGGTCGCAATTGTCGAGCCGGTTCTACAAGGCTCCGGCGGCTTCCGCCGATTGTCCGAGGCCGAGGTCAAGGCCGCGGTCAAGGGGAAGGAATAATGGTCAGCCTCGAAAAAGCCGTGGTGGCGCGCATGAACCGCTTCCAGGTGAATTACGAGATTCTCGTTGATCCGGACCGGGCCCACGACCTGGCGGAGAAGCTGCGCAAGAACGAGCCCGTTTCCAGCAATGACTTGCGCGCCGTCACGGCCGTCGACACGGTGTTCACGCATTGGACCGACGGGAAGAAGGCCAGCGACGAAATCCTCCTCAAGGGGTTTGAGACGACGGACTTCGACGCCGTGGCCCGCCGCATTCTCGTCGAGGGCGAGATTCAGCTCACATCCGACCAGCGCAAGAAAATGGCCGACGCCAAACACAAGCGCATCGTCGAAACCATTCTCCGTAACGCCTGGAACCCGCAGACCAAGACGCCGCATCCTCGCGACCGCATCGAGCGCGCCCTTGAGGAAGCAAAATTCAAGGCGGATCCGCAAAAGCGCGTCGAGGAACAAGTCGAGGTGGCGATGAAACTTTTGCGCCCCCTTATGCCCATCGCGTTCGAAAAGGTGCGCGTTGCAATCAAGATTCCAGCCGAGCACACGGGCCACACGTACGGCGTCGTGAAAGGCCTCGGCGAAATGAAGAATGAAGAATGGCAAGCGGACGGCTCGCTCATCGTCGTCCTGGAGATGCCCGCAGGCATGCAGACTGAAGTTTACGACCGTCTCAATTCGGTGACCCACGGCCAGGTCACGACGAAACTTCTCACCTAGCAATCATTGGCCAGTGCAATCACAATCCAACCATCCAAAACGAAAACACACTCCCAGGAGAAAACGAAAAAAATGAACAACCCAAATGACCGCCAACTCGTGCTGCCCGGCGACCGCGTCGGCGACAAGCGCTCCGTGGCCGGCCCCGGCACAAAGATGGTCGGCAACAACCTCGTTGCCATCACGCCCGGCCTACTCCAGACGATGGGCGAGAAAATCAGCGTCCTTCCAATGAACGGCTGCTACGAGCCCCGCGCAGGCGACCTCGTGGTCGGCATCGTCGTGGAAGCGAATCCCGGCAACTGGATTCTCGATATCCGCGCCCCATGGCAAGCCCCGATGCATGTCTCAGAAGTCCCGTGGCGCGTCGATTTCGGCGAGACCACATCCTACCTCAAGGCCGGCGACGCCGTGCTTTGCAAGATTCTCTTCGTCGACGAGCAAAAGAAGGTGCAGGTCACCCTGAAGGACCGCAACCTGTCGAAACTCGAAGGCGGCGAAATCATCGAAATCGGCCCGGTCAAGGTCGCTCGCGTAATTGGCAAGAACGGCTCGATGCTGAACTTGTTGAAGGAATACGTCGAGTGCTGGCTCTTCGTCGGCCAGAATGGCCGCATCTGGCTGAATGGCGAGCCGGGCGAAATTCTCATCGCGAAGGAGGTCATCCAGACCATCGCGAGCCAAGCGCACCTTCCCGGCCTCACCGAGACGGTAAAGGCCTTGCTGGAAGCCAAACGTCCCGGCGGGCTAGACGCCGGCATCACCGTCGAGCGGGCTCGCCCCGCGCAGAACGCAGAGGGGCACCGTGCAGGCCCCGAAACCATCCCTGCACAAAAGGAGGAATAACCATGGGTGTACCCGATCCAACAAAAGAAATGGTCAACAAGAAAGGCATCCGTCTTGATGGACGGAAAATCAATGAGATCCGCCCCGTCACGATCGAGGCCGGCATCTTGCACCGCGCCGACGGCTCCGCCTACCTCGAGTGGGGCGGCAACAAGGTCATCTGCGCCGTCTACGGGCCGCGCGAACTGAACCCGCGCCGCTTCCAGGAATCCGACAAGGCCGTCGTGCAAGTGCGCTACGGCATGAGCGCGTTCTCCACGTCAGACCGCAAGCGCCCCGGCCCCGACCGCCGCAGCCAAGAAATTTCCAAAGTCATCGCCGACGCGTTCGAAAACGTCGTGCTGACCGAGCGTTTCCCGCGCGGTGCCGTCGACGTCTTCGTCCAGGTCCTCGAGGCCGCCGCCGGCACGCGCTGCGCGGCCCTCACCTGCGCCGCAGTCGCCCTTGCCGACGCGGGCATCCCGATGAAGGGGCTTGTCTCGGCCGTCGCGGCCGGCAAGGCCTCCAACACCGTGATTCTCGACCTCGCGCAGGACGAGGACAATTACGGCAACGCAGACTTGCCTATCGGCTTCAATCACACAACGGGCGAAGTCGTGCTGTTCCAAATGGACGGCGACCTTACGCCCGACGAGTTCGAGAAGGCCTTGGACATGGCCGTCGAAGGCAACAAGCAGGTCGTTGCGTACCAGCGCGACGCGTTGCTGCGTCGCTTCAACGCCAAACTTGACGCCGACGAAAAAGCTCCCAAGAATGGAGGTGCTTGAGATGGAAGACAACCCGCTATCGCTAATCAAGAAGGACTTCATCCGCGCCCTCGTCAGGGACGGCAAGCGCGAGGACGGCCGCGGCCCGATGGAGCACCGCAAGCTCGACATTCAAGTCAACTACGTCAGCCGCGCTCAAGGCTCAGCCCGCATCAAACTCGGCAACACCCAAGTCGTGGCCGGCGTCAAGGTCCAATTGGAAAAACCGTACCCGGACACGCCGAACCGTGGCAACTTCATGACCTCGGCCGAGCTCAACCCGATGGCCAGCCCAAACTTCGAGCCGGGACCGCCCCGCATCGAGGCCATTGAATTGGCCCGCGTGACCGACCGCAGTTTGCGCGAATCCGGCGTCATCGACTTTGAGGCCCTTGCCTGGAAGCCCGGCGAAAACGTTTGGGCGGTCTTCGTCGACCTCGAAATCCTCGACTACGACGGCAACCTGTTCGACGCTTGCAGCATCGCCGGGCTCGCCGCCGTCATGTCGGCAAAACTCCCCGCCACGTGCCCTAAGACGAAGGAAGTCGTCTTCGCCGACGGCAAGGACCGCCCGCTGCCAGTAAAACTGGAAAACGCCTGCTTCAGTACCACGTTCGTCAAGATCGACGGCAAGGTCCTGGTCGACCCGCAACTGCACGAGGAACTCATCTGCGACACCCGCATCACCCTCGGCCTCGACCCGCAAGGCCACCTGCGCGCCGGCCAAAAAGGCGGCTACGGCTCGTGGACCGTCGAAGAAATCAAGCAGGCCCGCCGCGACGCACAACGCCTCGGCCTGGGTGTCTTCGAGAAAATCAAGAAGGCCGTCAAGACGGGGCATTACACGGACTGAGCGAAGGCCCACCTCATCGGAGAATTCACGGTGCGCCTACCGAAGGTTCGGTGCGATGCGCGGTTCAACGGCTGAACCTGTCGAACCGACGCCGACCGAGCCGCAGATTGCGCAGATTTCGCAGACCACCTGTTGGTACAAACGGCTTGCAGGACAAGGTGTGCTGTCCGACGTCGGCGGCGACGAGCAGAACCACCTGATGAAATTGCGTCGCATGAAACGTGAAGCCCCCGGCCGGGGCCGCCCGCGCCCAGCGTGAGCGATGGCGCGAGCGGGGAGTGGCAAGCCCGCCGAGCCGCAGGCGAGGCGCGGGCGAGGGCCGCCGGGGGCCGACGAGTCCTGCGGCCCTTTCCACAGGTTGTTTTCTCCTGGTACGCTGCCCGGCGGCCCAAGCCAGCGGCGCCCCGCGCTTCGCGCAGGTGCGCGCGCGTCGCCACGCCCGACTCACGTGCGGCGCTTCGCGGCCGCGTTCGGCCCACGCCGGGCAGACTCCACGACTTTTCCCAGAGATTGATTTCATCCGAACCACCTGGTTTATCGGCATACGCGACGGCCAACAGCGATTGGTCGCGCAGCAGCGCGCCACCGGAGTCGGGACGGTTTTCAATCGCGAGTGGATGTTGCCGGGCAGGTTCACTGGTTTCCGTCGCCGAATCAGCCCTGAGGAAGAGCTATGTCAGCGCAGAAGGTTCCTGTCCGTGCGGACACAATTTGCACCAAGGAACTGTTCGCACACCCACGCATTCGTGGTGAGGTGGAGCGTCGATTGCGGAATGCGCACCGCGCCGGCGCCCAATGCAACCCAGGGCACGAGGTGGTCGGCAAGGTGGCGGTCCACGGTGGCGCCGCTTCGCCAATCCTCCAATAGGTTCTGCGCGGCAATCTTGGCGACCGTCTCCGCCGTTGTTTGCCGGTTCCCCAGGCGGTCCGAGGCCAGCCGGTTGCCCTCGGAATCCTCCAGGTGACAAGTCACGGCGGAGCCGGGCCCATCGCTTTCGACCTCCTCGATGTCCAGCTGCGGTGCGCCAAGGACGTTGAGTTGTGCGTACGCTGCGAGAGCCTGGCGCCGTGCGATGTCGCGTTGCAGGCTGCGGGATGCGATGCTGCGGATGCCGACGCGGGCAACCTTGCCCTGTACATGTCTGCGTGCGTATGCATTCGCATGCACATGCATACGTAGACCTGTCAACGTGTCCGTCGCCTTCCCGTCCTGGCGGACCTCCACCGTGACCCGTCCGCCTCCTTGCGGCGCAAACCCAACGCGCTCCGTCCTAACCTCGATTTGTGCCAGTCGGCGCAGCCACGGGATGTAGGCGGCCTGCAGCCAGTCAACTGTCGGCCCGAACGGCACGTGGGTTCCGCCCGTGATGGTAAGGCGCGTCGTTCCCGGCGTTGCGACGGCAAGCGGGAGAATGGTCTGCAGGACCAGCGGAATGCATCCCGCCGTCCCGATGTCATGGTTCCAGGAACCCGCGCGGTGTGCGCCTGGTTGGAACTCGATCGTCGTCGAGCCTGCCGTCGCGCCGGTCGCGGTGGAGCCCGTCATCTCTTCGAGGAGGCGCAGGATGGCGACGTGCTGCGGCTTCAAGCCGCCTTGTTCGCGGCCGGCGCGGATCTTCGTGATACGAACCGGCTTTTGGGTGAGGAGGGCGAGAAAAAGTGCCGTGCGGACGACCTGGCCTCCGCCCTCGCCGTGCGAGCCGTCGAGTTCCAGCACGGTCGGGGCAGTGCGCAGCTTAGGGAAAACCCGCCGGTCATCGCAGCCGGGCGCGTCGCCGGGAAACGAAACGATAGCCCGCATCGCGGATGGGTTTGGGTACGGCCCACAGCGCTGCCTGGATGCGGTACGGCCAGCGCAGGCGTGCCGCGACTTGGACGACGGCGGCGGAGCGGACGAAGCTGCGATTGCCGACGACGGCGATCATGGTCTCGTTGGCAAGGGGGACGAGGCCGCGGGGCTCCAGGAGCGCCATGCCTTCGGGCGATTGGGACGCGACAAACCGGAGCATGCCGGGCCGGGCGTGCCGCATGCCGTAATGGGACGCCCTCGTGCACAAGGTGCATTCCCCGTCGATCACGACAATGGCCGGCTCCACAATTGCCGCAGGCGGCCCAACTTCTTGGGGATGCCGGCCCCCCGGCGTCAGCCCCGGTTCTGAAACCCGCTCGCCGGCCTCCGCCACCCGCGCAAGGTTGGTTCGCGCGCTCGACGAGGCCGGTGTTCCGACCTCGTGGGTGGGCGTCGCGCAGACGGGCACGAAAGACCCTTACGGCCTACGCACGTTCGCCTCCGACCGCGCGCACGTCGACTGCCCTCCAACGGCTGCAAACGAGGGCGCCCGCCGCGGGCGCGTCGGCTTGAGCGACTTGTCAGGCGGGGGCGGAATCCTGCGGGTTGGCGACAAGCTTATCACCGATGACTAACATATGAGTCAGTATGTCGATGGCAGTAGCAACCCTCCTGAAGGGGGCGCGGTCCAGTGATGCTGGCGATTCGAATCCAATTCGCATCATGAATTTCGTTCGCGCAACTCCGGGTGAAGCGTGGCGCGCCGTGGAAATCGCCGACGCACTTGGCATTGAAATCCACACGCTCGGAGCAGTCCTGCGGCGCTTGCACCAAACCGGTCTCTTAGACAAACAAGGAGTCTACTGGTTCCAAACTACGGAAATTGAAGGCGCCAAGCTTGCCATGGTTCATGCCATCACGAAGGACCTGAATGAACGCCTCGGGCCAGAAAATCCCGACGACTGGTTCTAGATGTCCGCGCCCTTTTCGGTTGGAGACGTCGTGTGGGGTCCAGACGCTTACCACGACAATGATCCGGAGCTCAAGACCGGCGGCCAAAGACCTTGGATAATCTTGAGCAACGACATGTATCCGGGGCACGGCAAACAGTACCTCTGTTGTGCCATGACAAGCGGATCCGGCGCGGGCAGGGGCTTCATCGAGGTCAAGCCCACCCACTGGGACGAAGGTTCGATGCGCAAGAAGTCCTTCGTGGAAACTGAAACCGTCGTGACCATGAAGCACCAGTGGATTTCGAAGAAACAAGGAAAGCTACAACGGGATATCCGCCAACGGGCTCGCAAGTTGGTTGCCTCATACATTTCTTGACATTGACAGAATCGTGCCGCCTCCGCCTGACGACCGAGCTAAGCCGCCGAGCGATGCGAGCACGCCGAACGAAGTGAGGCTGCGAGCGGGCGAGTCGTCGGCTTGAGCGACTTGTTAGGTGGCGCCGTTCCCGCGTCGCGCAGATTCGAATTCGCGAATCTTCCGACTCGTTTCGGACACCAGTACCGTATCAGCGCCCCGAACGGCCTCCCACAAGCCATCGAGCTGCTCTTTGGAGGCGCTCGGCATGGCTTCGAATGCTTGAATCATTGCCCGCTTCGCCTCAACTTCGAGCGGGCTGTCGTGGCCCCCGATCCGCGTACTGGGCCTCGAGATATCGTACATGATTAGGTGAGTGGCGAAATTTCGGCGTGCCTCAGCGAGGGAGTATCTTCCGTTCGGGCCGCCCCAAGCCTTGTCTGCGTACGGGTCATCCTGGCCATCGTCTTCCCAGTTGCACAAATGGCAGATTTCGTTCCCACCCCGCTCGCTCAAGGTTGGGTAACGACAACACGGACAAGGATAGCGAATCCCAGTTAGCGGGGGCGCAATGACGCCTTGCCCGGCTTGAGCCGTGTATTGCTCAAACCACGCAATCTTGCGAGCTTGTTCGTCATCCATGTATGGGTCCCCGGCCCGCGGGCACGTTCCTGCCAATCCGGACCATGGTTCGGAGTGCCATGCCGGACTTAGCCACTGCGCTGGGCGGTCTTGCGCCACCTAACGACCGAGCTAAGCCGCCGAGCGATGCGAGCGCGCCGAACGAAGTGAGGCGGCGAGTGGGCGAGTCGTCGGCTTGAGCGACTTGTTAGACCGCGGTCGAGATGACTATCAGCGCGAGGGGAGGCTTACCGACTCGTCATCTTATCCCAACGGATCTCGTTGCAACCGAAGCACTCTAGCATCTTTCCGTCCACGGGCCTTTCTTCAGAAGCTATTTGGAAGGCCGCCACGCCATTAAGCAAGGCGCCGGTTGGGCTGCGCCAGACAATGGCGTTACACGTTCCGCACGACAACGGCTCCCATCCCTGCGCACGAAGCAGCTCCGCCTCCGCGGGGTCCGCCACAAATGGACCGCTTCTAGTCATGTTACATTGGACGCTTCGTTCCGGTATAGTTTTTGAGGCGACAAGTTCACTCGTCGCGGCGCTTCGAGGACGGCTCACACTTGCTCGGGGTTGTTCATCTCCCAGTTTCGCGGACCCATTCGCAGTCAGCGGTCTAACGACTGAGCTAAGCCGCCGAGCGATGCTCGACAGCGATGCGAACGAAGTGAGCGAGCACGTAGAGCGGGCGAGTCGTCGGCTTCAGCGATTTGTTAGATGGATGCGTTTGCGGACTATTCACGCACTTTTTTGCTCTGCTCTAATTGCGTCAGACAGCGTTTGGGGGAATTGCTTGGGGATTGGATTCATCAGGGCCTGGTCGAACTTTTCCAAATCGTCTTCTCGCCCTGGGATTCTCAATTTCGCGATGTATTTGCGGGCCGAAGCTGCGTCGAGGTAGCCGTAGACGTCCCCCGCACTGCGCAAGAGGCTCTCAAAAATCCACGGGTGCCAGTGGCTATCGTGAACGAGCTTGTCGTAGAGCACGGCTTTCAGGTCCCAAGGTGCCGGTCCCGAATTTTCAAGCACGACCTCGAGAACGGAATGCTGCGCGATGTCATTGGTCAGTTCGACAAACGCCTCGCGTGCAATTGCGACGCGCTCGGGCTCTCTTCCTGACTCAAACACGTCGCACCATAGCCAATACGCGACTGGCACCGCCACGGGTGATGCTCGGTTCGCCAAGCAGTTTCGTGTCCATTGCCAGATTTCCAGGCGCTCCGCGGCCGAAAACCTCTCGAGGTTAAACGTGAATTGCAGGAGGTACGCGTAGGTGGGCATCTGGCCCACCACGGCTTGCATCAAACGAAAGTTGTCGATTGGCAATCGGGTTTCGTCCCAGATGAAGTCTTGGAGGTCCCATGGCACCTGGTCGAGGCCAGATCCGTGCCACGATCCGCCCTTGGAACCGTAGTTGCTGCGGCGGGTTTCGGTGACGGCGGCAGCACAAGCTGCTTGCCAGCGATCGGCGCCTACTAAATCAACAACGTCCGCAAGACTCCTGGTCATCCTGTGCTCCGCCGGCCTTTTGGGCATTCATGCCAATGACGAGTCTGCTTAAGGCTGCACGGAAGCCATACAGGCATCCATCTAACGACCAAGCTAAGCCGCCGAGCGATGCGAGCACGCCGAACGAAGTGAGGCGGCGAGCGGGCGAGTCGTCGGCTTGAGCGACTTGTTAGGTGGATGCACCTTAGGTGTCATGCCTTTGCGCCCAGTAACAAACATTGCCGCGATACTTGCTCTTGCCCAGGCGGTAGAGATTGCGCGGAAAGGTGCTCACGATCCATTTTGGCACGGTGGCCGCCCAGTCGACACCCTCGAAGGTGTAGGGGAAGTTGTCTCGATTGGGGTTCGGCGTGTGCACATACGCGGCGTCCTGACCCGAGTCTTCGGGGTCAATGAGCACCCACGCTTGATGCGGCTTCGACCAACCTTCGATCTGCGCCGAAATGTCCTCGTACGTTGTTCGCAGTGCTTCGAGGGCTTTGCGCCGTGCGGCAGCGGTCGCATTGCCGTGACCGTCCATGTCGGGATGCGTGTGCCAGAGTTCGTACCAGGACGACGGCGATGTGTCGATGGCTACTGCTGGCACTTCGCGAGCGGCTCTCTACATGACACCTTACTTAGCCCACAAGGTGGGCCCTCCGTATGATAGTTGTTGGGATGTGCCTGCGCCTGGATGCCACGCCTTGGAGGAATCCACCTAACGATCGAGCTAAGCCGCCGAGCGATGCGAGCACGCCGAACGAAGTGAGGCGGCGAGCGGGCGAGCCGTCGGCTTGAGCGACTTGTTATCCGACATCGCTCGCGTCGCTGATTGGGCCCACGTCGGCACGGAGTGGGTACAGCACCTCGAATACCTCACGGCGGACATCGGTGGCCTCGTACGCTTCAGGAATCGTCTTGGCGAGCTTGGTGTCGCGGAAGGCATCAATGGCGTCTTGACTTTCGAAGAAGTAGATCCCGCAAACGTCACCGGTGGAAGGGTCGCGTCCGTAGATCTTCTGGATCAAGCCAGGAACCTCCAGAAAACGCGGCTTCCGTTCCATAAGGCGACGCGCAAGTTCATCGAACGCCAGACTCGTCTTGAAGCGAACGAACAGGATTACGCTCATAGTCCTCTCGCCAATGGGGTAGGAAGACCGCCCTTCAAGTACATGGCGGATAACGATGGAGGTCAGCCGCTCGGCGCGAAGCGGCGAGTCGGCTGGACCGATTTGTTCGGCGGCGAAGGTCAATTCCGTTTCCTGTTGAAGACGAGCACTGTGTCCTGCGTGGTCCGCGGCGCTCACCGGCGACGGCGCGTCCCGGCAAGGGCCGCCGCGATGAACGCGAACAACACCGGCGCGGCCACTCCTGGCGTGGATTGCGCCGTCGGGGACCCCGCAAGGTCGCCTTCCGTCGTTGCTTCGCTGCAGATCACCTCGAAGCCGAGCGCGACATCGTCAAGGTAACGGTGGAATCCCCAGAACACGGGGTCGCGAGGTCCCTGTCCAGTCCCCATGTCACCACCAATCGCAGCGTGCACGCTGGCATGGTAGCGGCTCCCGATGGCCTTCCCGAACTGGTTCACATCCTGAAAATCGCACAGCCGCGTGTAGCCAAACACGGGGTCCTCGTCCGTTCCTCCTTCCACTGTGGCCCACGTCGGGAGCATCACTTCAGGGTCACCGCGGCCGGGTACACAACCGCGCCCCGGAAATTCGTAGGCGAAATCCGCCGGGATCGGCTTCGCCGGATCCACCCCTACGAGCACCGGATGCCCATTCTCCGCGCGCCAGGCCTCATAGGCGGCCACGTATTCCCGGTGCCAATAGACGAAGTGGTCCCCGAAGCGGTCCGCGTCGTCGGCGGGCGGGACGTAGGTCGGGGTCGCGCCGTGGTCGAGGTGCCACTTCTTGTGCTCGACCATGATCTCGTTTGTGCCGCCTGCTGGCGTGGTTTGCGGCGGCTGGTCGGGCACCATGACATAACCGTCATGTCGGCCACAATGCACGAGACCCTCGATTCGGTCGTACCCGCTAAGATATTCCTCAAGGATATCGATTTCGAGGGCCGTCGCCGCGGGGGCCAGCATCGAAAGGATGGCAAGCAACCCGGTCACCGACGCTACGGCGCGGCCACGCATACGGACAAAGCGGGCCTTGCGCATATAACGATTGAGTCGAGCAGCCCTTTAAAGTCGCTCCAGGGTCACGCGTTCCCGGTTTTGAGCTCGGACATTGGGGCTCCAATACAACGGAGGCGCCCATTCGGCGACATCGGTTGCGTCCATTCGAGCCCGTTGTGGATATACGAACGGGCCGCAACGCGCGCCGAACTCCTTATTCAGCGGTTCCGCTGAACAGGAAATCCAAATTTCTGCCTAGAATCTACGGGTAGTCCATATCCGTTGCCGCTCCTGTTGGCGTACATCCATCCAGCCCTTGCTAGGGGTTATGCCGCCGTCCACCCAATACGGTGCTATGCCTGATGCTTGGCGTGTCCCATTCTCCCAGTTCTTGGCGCAGCGGGGGGTTGCTTCGGAGTTGCGGCGGGCCTATGCGTATGAGGTGGCGGCAGGGGGGTCGGGGGAGGGCGCTCGTTACTGGGCGCTCTTCCAGCGGCAGGAGGCTTGGCATGCTGCAAGGTCGGACTTGGTGCGAAAGCTTCGGTTGAAGCATTTGAGTTATCGGACGGAGAAGTCGTATCTGGGTTGGGTGGATCGCTTTGCAGCCTTCGCGAATGTGGATCCGTTGAACCTCACGTCGATGGACGTGGAGGGTTTTCTGTCGCATCTTGCTGTGCGTGGGAAGGTGTCCGCTTCGACGCAGAATCAGGCTTTCAGCGCGTTGCTGTTTCTGTTCCGGCACGTGTTGGGCAAGGAGCTCGAGGTGGATGCGTTGCGTGCCCGGGAAAGCCACCGCCTTCCCGTCGTCCTCTCGAGGCAAGAAGTGGTGGATGTCATCTCGCGCTTGCCTTCCCGATACGGCCTTATGGCTCGCCTCACCTATGGTGCGGGGCTTCGGTTGCAGGAGTGCTTGGAACTGCGCATGAAGGACGTGGACTTTGAGCGGGGCATCCTCACCGTTCGTTCGGGGAAGGGCGACAAGGACCGCTCTACCGTCCTGCCAGAAGCGCTCCGGAAGGATTGGGAGGCGCACTTGAAGCGTGTCCGTCTTCTCCACGAGGGCGACCGGCGAAGCGGCCTTCCTGGCGTTGCTTTGCCCCTTGCCCTCGAAGGGAAGTACCCGAATGCGGGGCGTGAGTGGAGTTGGTTCTGGGCTTTCCCTGCGGACGGTGTATCCACGGATCCGCGAACGGGCATCGTCCGGCGTCATCACCATCACCCGAGTGCCTTCCAGAAGCACTTCAAGCAAGCCGTCCAGGCTGCTGGCATCGGCACGCCTCCATCCATACGCTGCGCCACAGCTTCGCCACGCACCTCCTGGAAGCCGGCACCGACATCCGCACCATCCAGGAACTCCTGGGCCACAAGGACGTGCAGACGACGATAATCTACACGCACGTGGCTACCCGGAATCGGTTGGGCGTCCGGTCACCTCTGGACGCAGCTTAAGGGGCCATCTGGACCGGGAGCCACAGCCGGGTCGGCGCAGCCGCCCGAATCCCACCGCCCTCCCCTAAACGTTTAAATGAGTGGGCTCGTGCGCGCATCCGTCGCGGCAGGGTCAGCCTGCCATCCTAGGGAAGTTTGCCCATGTCCCACACCAAGAAGGTCGGAACCTCCGGTCGCTTCGGCCCGCGCTACGGCGCCCTCGGCCGCCGCCAAGTCGCCAACATCGAGAAGGTCCAGAAGGCAGCCCACACTTGCCTCAAGTGCGGCCAGCTCTCGGTTTACCGTATGGAAACGGCCATCTGGTCTTGCAAGAAGTGCAAGTACACCTTCGCTGGCGGTGCCTATACGCCGGCAACCGGCGCCGGACAAGGAGCCGAGAAGGCGCTGCGCGCCGTCCAAGAAAAACTCGCAGCACCGGCCGCCCAAGTCGCCAAGGAGTGAATCTCTTGGCCTACAAATGCGGCGTCTGCAAGAAGCGCGTCGAATTCAACGCTCAAAACATCGGCATCCGCTGTCCGTACTGCGGGTCGAAGATTTTCTACAAGGAGCGCCCCACTGTGGCCAAGGCGCTCAAATCCGAGTGAAAATTGCGCAAGGCGCACCCATGCATGAAGCCGACATCGCGCTGCCTTTTGCGAGTGCAGCCGTCGCCTCCACCGTCGCTCGCGCTCTGGCTGTCGAGTTGGCGGACGCGCCCGAAGGCGCCCGCGTGACCCTTGATGTCGAAGGCTCGATGGTGACGGCGCACATCACGGCGCCCGAACTTTCGGCGCTGCGGGCGGCGATGACAGGCTTCGTGCGCCTCGCCGACGCCGCCAGCCGGTCCGCCATCGCGAAGTGACACATCGCAGACGCAAGGTCGCGCACTGCGGCCCTGCGCGGTATTGGCGGTCTGCAACAACGTATTTACGGCGAGCGGCTACCTTTGCTCCATGCGCATTCTCGCGTTGGGGTGCATCCTGGCTTTGGCTCTGGCGGGATGTGGCGGCAAGAGCACAGACTCGGACAATACGTCGGACCCTATCGTCACAAGCGGCATCGTAAGTTCCCGCGTGACGGGTGCCGACGGCAACAATCCGCCCACGGGCAGCCTTGCTCCCTCGACGGTGGCCGGCGCCGTTCCCCTTACGGTCAACTTCACCTTCGACGGCTCCGACCAGGACAAGGACCCTTTGACGTGGACTTTCGATGCAAACGACGATGGCAAGTCGGACCAGTCGGGCTCGACCCTGCCGTCCAGTTTCGCCTACACGTACATGACGACGGGCTTGTTCAACGCCACGCTCGTTATCACGGACACCAAGGCGGACTTCACGCTCTCTAAAATCATCGAAGTCCGCGCCCCTGCAGATGGCGGCGTGCCCTTTTTCACGGATGATGCAGAAGGCGATGCAAGCAAGTGGGTGATTACGAGCGAGCTCGTCATCAACCCCAACTTGGCCGGCGATCCAGTGCCCTCGGGTCAGCCCCACCCTTCGGGACCATGGCGCCAAGTCACTGACCAGTTCCACGCCGGGGCCCAGTCCTGGCACGCGCATTACCCCGACAATTACGTGAGCGCGATGACGATTGCGGCTCCGCTGGAGATTCCGCCGGGCGGCGCACTCGTCTCGTTCTGGACCAAGGGCGGGGCCGAGGACAACGGCGCCGACGGCCTGTTCGTCAATGCTGGTCCCGCGGCTGACCAGATGGAGAACATCATCTACCAAGCCGCCGCCATCCCCGAGTGGAAGCAGTTCTACTTTGAGGCGGAGCCGGGGCCGTTGGTCTTCCAGTTCGTTTTCATGTCTGATATATCCTGCAGCAGCGAGCCTGCCCCCGTGGGCGGAGCCGATGGAATCGCTTGCGGGCCCGGCTGGGACTTGGGCGGTTTCTGGGTCGATGACATCCAGGTTGCGTAAGGCCGCGCGACGCCTGTCGAGTGTGGATATTGCTGCGCACTTCCGCGTATGATGGCCTCGTCTTGGACGCTGTTCGAAGCAGGTGTCGAAGGTTCCTCCCGATTCATTGTGGGCATCGCGCCGTCTCCTCTTTCTTGGTCTTCGTAGGCCGGTCAAAACGATGTCGGGGAGCCGCCGGAAACGCTCTTCCGCGACCCAATTGTTGGATTCGACCCGCCCGTCCCAATGGCCAAAAGATACTTACCGCGATGGGTTCTCCATGTTTTTTTGGGTGTGGACGATGAAAATTCTACGAACAGCTGTATTGACACTTGCCTTGTTGTCTGTCTATGTCGCATTGGCGCCGGTCCAAGCGAATGCAACCGCCTGCGTGAATCCGCCGCTCCCACTCTGGGAGCCAATTACCTGCTTCAACGAGGTGGTCGTTAACGAGGTCTATTACGAGTATAGGCATGTCAAGTGCGACATAATCGGGGGACCGGCGTGCCCGATCATGCCCATTCCGGTTCCGGCGTGTACGTTCTACCTTGACGGCTGCCCTTGATGGCTGCTAGTCAGGTCAGGCGGAATCACGGGCAGCCTGTTGCTTACCCCGTTGTGGCATTCATGGTTCGGCTCGCCGCTTGAAGCCCGCCCCGGGGCGTAGTGCCTCGGTTCGCAGAGGGCGTCCCCGAGGTTCCGCTTGATAGTCCTGAACGTGGCTTCGGCGTTACTGCGGCGACGGTAGCGGGCATCGAGTAGTGCACCTACTTCTGTTTCAAGTCGGCTTGTCCGCCGACTTTCGACACAAAGCTGCGACGCCCACAACATCTATAGGCGGGTCGACGAAATGCGCCGCATGCGCGTGTGGGCCTTGGGTCTCGTCGTCTGCGTCGTACTGTCTGGATGCTCTGGCGGCGGGGGCGACGATGCCACCGACACGGAAACCGGCGCTTCGGACGACCCGACCACGGGCCCGGGCGGTTCCACATCGGGCGGAACCACGACGTCCGGGCCTTCCAGCACAACCGGCGGAACCGGAAATCGGCCGCCGACCGCAACCATTTCGCCATCGGCCGTGGCCGGCGGCGTGCCCTTCATGGTCAACTTCACCCTCGACGCCAATGATGCAGACGGCGACGAGTTGGCCTGGAGCTTCGACGCGGATGGCGACGCGACCGCCGACGTGACGACCGGCACCCTCCCGTTGGTCTTCGCGTTCACCTACGAGATTGCCGGAACGTTCACCGCGACCTTCGAAGTGAACGACGGCAAGGAGAAGGTCATCGTGACGAAGGACATCTCGGCCACCGGGACAAGCGGCCCGTCAGCCATCTTTTCGGACGACGCAGAAGGCGACGCAAGCAAGTGGACGCTCGCCAACGAGGTTGTCTTCTACGCCGCACCGGCGCCGCCGGGGCCGACTGGGCAGCCGCATCCCCTTGGCGACTGGGCCCAGGTCACGGACGACTTCCGGGGCGGAGCAAAGTCGTGGCACGCACTATACGGGGACAACTACATCGGCAGCATGACGACGGCAACCACCATTCAGGTCCCGACCGGCGGCGCCACGCTCTCGTTTTGGGCCAAGGGCGGCGCGGAGGACAACAGTTACGATGGACTATACGTCAACGTCGGCCCGACCGTGGACGCCATGACCAACATGGTGTATCAGGCGGTCCTGCTGGAGTCCTGGACGCAGTTCGCTATCCAGGTCGAGGAGGGCCCAATCGTCATTCAATTCGTCTTCGCAAGCGACGTCTCGTGCAGCAGCGACCCCGCGCCCGTCGGGGGCCCGAACGCGTGCGGCGCGGGCTGGGACGCCGGCGGCTTCTGGATCGATGACATCGAACTCAACTGAAACCGGGAGACGACGCCATCATCCTACAGGCGCACGGTTTTCGTCGCCGAGCGGGATACAACAACCCTTCTATACCGTCCCGCCAACCGGAACCTATGCGCTTTGCGGCAATCCTTGCAGTGGCAGCCTTCATCCTTGCCGGCTGCTCCGGATCCGGCACGGATACGTCGAGTGACGCCGATTCGTCCTCTTCGCGTTCGTCCTCCGGCACGGACACGACAACCACCACCGGCTCTTCATCGACGAGCACGACGACCTCGCACCCGCACGAGGAGAACAACCCGCCGGTTGCTGAACTTACGGTGGACCTTGCCTCCGGGAACGCGCCGCTCGGCGTGAACTTCACCGTCACCGTCTCCGATCCCGACGAGGGCGCAACGTTGTCGTGGACTCTTGCGTTTGGTGACTCGACGGCTGAGGGGACGGGAACTGCCTCCGGCCGCGTCGCCCATACGTACGCTTCGGCGGGTAACTTCACGGCGACTCTCACTGTGACGGACGACGACGGGGCCGAAGCGACGAAGCAGGCACTGGTTAGCGCCATCGCCGTCCCCCCGCCCCTCGGATTCTCGGGCGACGTAACAAAATTGTGCGATATTTCATGCACCACTCTGGCGGGGTCAGCGAACGGCTGCCAAGACTTCGTCGGCGGAACTTCGGGCGGGGACTGCGTCTACTTCGAATTGACCCCCGCCATGCAGGGCAAACCCTTCACAGCAATGTCGAGCGCAATCGGTGGCGATGTCGAGTTGTCGTTCACGGATTCGTGCGCCTTCCCCACCGACCCAACGACGGAGGATACCTATCTTAATGTCGGCGCAACCGAAACGGGAACGTCGCCGGCCACGGCCGTCTGCGTCGTCATGTGGGAATTCGAAGTCGTCCCGAGCACGCTGAGCATCGTGTTCACGTAGGCACGACAGGCCCCAGGGCTCGTGCGGCGCGCCAGCAGCGCCAACCCCTTTCCCTTTATCTCCCGGCGCCCCCTGGTGATTCCTGGATGAACTCCGTCGCCCAGTCCCTCCTGGCGTGCGGTGCGGTGCGCTTCGGCGACTTCACGTTGACTTCCGGTGCCAAATCGCGGTATTACGTCGATGTCAAGGCCGCCGCGACCGACCCTACGACGCTGCGCGGTATTGCCAAGGCCATGACGGACGTGGCGCGCAAGAACTGGCCCTTTGACGCTGTTGCCGGCATGGAATTGGGCGCCGTTCCCATCGCAACAGCCGTCAGTCTCGAAGCCAATCTGCCGCTTCTTATCATTCGCAAGGGCGAGCGCAAGCATGGAACCGGAAAACGCATCGAGGGCCGCGACCCGGCGGGCATGCGCGTCTTCGTCGTCGAGGACGTGACAACGTCGGGCGGTTCGACCGTCGAGGCCGTACAAGTCCTGCGCGACGCTGGTGCCAAAGTCGGACACGCATGCGTTGTGGTGGACCGCGAATCCGGCGGCCACGCGGCGCTTGCGGCCGTCGAAGTCCGGCTGCATCCGCTAGTCTCGGTTTCCGAACTCCTTGCCACGCCCGAGGCCAGGGCAGCAATCGGAGGCGCAGCATGACGGAGCCCGGCACCGGCTGGGACCTCCAGGTCGGCCCAAAGAAGAAAAAAGAGGTCGCACCCACCGCGGCCCCAAGCCCGGACGGAACCGAACTCACGGTAAACCCCAAGAAGGCAGGACACGCCCCGCAAACGGGGCCAGTGGTCGGCGGCGCCGAGGAACTGCCCGGTTCACCGCGCGGCAGCCCAGGGCCCACGTCGGAGGACCCGAACGCCGGCAAGAAGAAGCCGGCCGCCGCTCTCAGCGACGACCTGCACGGGCAGCGCCCCGGCTCCGTCGAGGAAGATGCTGAAATCTATGTCTCCCCAAAGAAGGGCGGCGCGGGGTGGACGACGCCCGGCGGTAAAGCGGTCGATCCCGCACCTTCCCCCGCGCAGCCCGCCGGCGGTGCAAACGAGTCCCACGAGGAAACGTCGCTCTACGAGGACGAGGACGTCGAGATCTCTAGTTCCCCGCGCCGGCCGGAGCCATCGGCGCCGCCCGCGAGTCTCAACTTCAAATCCATGGCAGGGCCCGCCGGCGCGATGCCGTCGCGCGCCAACATGGGCGGCGAGGACACCGAACTCTACATCCGTAAACCTGGAGAATCCTCGGTCCGTCCAGCCAAAGAGTACGTCATGACGCCCCGCGCGGCGCCCACATCCGATGGCGACACCATCGTTTACGGCGGCGCGACGGCGCAGGGCCAGGGGCCGCCGCACCGCAGCCAGCCCGGCCGCGTCCTTCTGGTGGGCGGCGGAGGCCGCGAACACGCGATGGCCGCCGCGCTGCGCCGCAGCAACGCCGAAGTGTATGCTGTTCTGAAGCACAGGAACCCAGGAATCGTCAAGCTCGCAACTGGGTTTCGCCTCCTCGAGGAAACCGATCTTCGTGCCGTCGTCGAATGGGCGCGCGGCCAGAAAGTCGAATTCGCAGTGATTGGGCCCGAGGCGCCGCTTGCTGCCGGGCTCGCAGACGCCCTCGCCGCCAACGGCATCCCCGTGGCAAGTCCCACGCAGGCCGCCGCCCGCATCGAGTCCGACAAGACGTTCATGCGCAAACTCATGGCAAAGCACAACCTTGCCGGCCAACTTGCGTTCCACCCATTCGACAACGCGGAGGCAGCGCTGCACTTTCTCGACCAGAATGGACCCGTCTGGGCCATCAAGCCCGTCGGTCTGACCGGCGGCAAGGGCGTGCAAGTCTTCGGCGACCACTTTGCTGATGTTGCCGGCGCCAAGGCGTACGTGCAATCCATCTTCACGGGAAAAGTCGGCGGCGGCCGCGTCCAGTTCGAAGAGTTGGCCCGCGGCGAAGAATTCACGGTCATGGCGTTTTGCGACGGCACGAACCTCGCCCCGATGCCCGCTGTGCAGGACCACAAACGCCTGCAGGACGGCGACCAAGGACCCAATACCGGCGGCATGGGTTCGTACTCGCAGGCGGACGGCTTGCTACCCTTCCTGTCGCAAGCGGACTACGACGAGGCCGTGCAAATCCTCCAAGCAATCGTTGGCGCCCTCAAGGCCGAGGGGACACCCTACGTTGGCACAATCTACGGGCAGTTCATGCTCACGGCAGCCGGCGCGAAGGTCATCGAGGTCAACGCCCGCTTCGGCGACCCCGAGGCCATGAATGTCCTTCACCTGTTGGAGACGCCGTATCTCGACATCCTGCGCGCCATGCTGGCAGGACAACTCGCGGGCGCAAAGCTTGCGTTTCGTCCCAAAGCAACCGTCGTGAAGTACGTCGTGCCGCGCGGCTACGGCGAAGGCAATCCGCGCAGCGGCATCTTCGTGCAAGTCGATGAATTCAACGTCAAGCGCGGCGGCGCCGCCGTGTACTACGCCAACATCGAGCAGTTGACCTCCGGTTCCCTCTCGACCATGCCGAGCCGCACCCTTGCGATGCTCGGCGAGGGCCCGACCGTCGAGGAGGCCAACGCGCTATGCGAGGCCGCGCTCAAGCACGTTCACGGCGACCACCTGTTCGTCCGCCATGATATCGGCACCGCGGAGCTGCTCCAGAAACGGGTGGACAACATGGCGACAGTCCGCGGCGGCGGTCGTTCGCGAACCATCGGGCAGACCGTCCTGTAGGCTGGGCCCCCGACCCAACGCCATTTATCCCTGACCCCGTGCGGCGGCCCGTGGCGGGGAACGAGACAACCATTTACTTCGTTGGCACCGCAGGCGCCGGCAAGTCGACGCTTGTGGCGGCCTACGATCGTTGGGCCAAGCAGCACGCCATCAGTACCGTCCTTGTGAACATGGACCCAGGCGCCGAGAAATTGCCGTACACGCCGGACGTGGACATCCGGGACTGGGTGCGCCTCGATGAGATCATGGAAGAGCATGGTCTTGGACCCAACGGCGCGCAGATTGCGGCGGCCGACATGATTGCCCTCAACTTGGAGGAGGTCATGGAAGAATTGCAGGCGTTCCGGGCCGACCAGATCTTAATCGATACCCCCGGGCAAATCGAGCTGTTCGTTTTCCGCGCAAGCGGCAAACACATCGTCGAGACCCTGAATCCGGAACGCAGCGTCATCGCGTACCTCATGGACCCGTTCCTGGCGCGAACGCCGACAGGCTTTGCCAGTCAACTCATGCTCGGGGCCACGACGATGTTCCGCTTCCAGCAACCCATGGTCTATCTTCTTTCCAAGGCGGACCGCATCGAGCCGGAATCCTTGGAGACGATTCTGTCCTGGGCCGCCGATGCCGATTCCCTCGAGCACGACATCCTCGCGGAAGAGCCCAACATGAGCCGCGAGTTTGCCGCTCAGATGACGCGCCTTCTTGACACTTTGAAACTTGAGAACGTCCTTGTTCCGACCAGCAGTTTGAACGGCACCGGTCTCGATGACCTTTACACTCTTGTCCAGGGCGCGGTGGGCCAGTCGGAGGACGCGACTCCCGAATACGATACATTCCTTGGCCCCGGCGAGGAAGAGTCGACGAGCGAGCCGCGCGAGGACCTCAATTGACGGCAGAACCAGAACCACTTGGTGTCTCGGGCAAACCCATCGTGCTGTTCTTTGCCGGAGTACTTGTCGTGGCTGCCGCCATCGTGGTTGCCTACAAGATTCAGGAATCTGGGATGCCGTCCGTCGCCATCCACTTTGGGCGCAGCTCGACGGAGGCCGCGCAAGCCGCAAACGCCACCGTGCATCCGCTCGACCCGAAAATCGTTCCCAAGGAGACGTACAACATGGATGCTTACCTCGACACGGCACGAAGCAGCGGTTTTGCCCAAGAAGTCGAACGGCTTCCCGTCGAGACGTTCCGAGCGTTCCTGATGGAGCAGACGCACGAGGCCGGGCCAATCCTGTTCGTGTTGTGGAAGGACACCGTCATCCGCGTCGAATGGACTGGATTCTAGCGCCGCGGGCCAAGGTAGTCTCGCGCGGCTTCGCGCATTTGGCCGATGAGTTCCTGCGCGCGGCCCTTTGGCCCAGTCGCGCGGATGCGGATCTGGCCACTCTCGGGGTATGAACCCAGGACGACATCGGGGAACTCAACCTCCAATCGGGCAAGCACTTCGTAGAAGCGCGATTCCTCCGAGTGCAGGACCAACTCCTCGGAGTGGATGGCTTCGCCTGGGGCTAGGCGCGGCCGGACGGATTCGTCGAACATGCGGTAGAATTCGTGCGGGACTCCGGGCAACGTGAAGAGCATTGTCGGCTTGGGGCCTACCGTGACGATGGCGCCCAAAGCCGTCCCAATTTCGTTGGGCATGGCCTGCGCGCCCTCCGGCAACTTCGTCATCTTCAGCAGGCCCGCGTTGGGTTCGGGCGTCTGGAAGTAGCCGCGTTCGTGCCCCTTTCGGGTGCGTTCCTGCATCCACAAGAGGTTGGCAAGCGTTGTCACGAGAGGCTGCCCGATGGCCTTGGCGATGCCCTCCATGGTGCGGTCGTCCGGCGTCGGTCCAAGCCCGCCAGACGTCACGACGTAGTCGAGATCGAGGTCGAACACGAAGCGGCGCGTCGATGCGACGATGTCGGAAATGTCATCCGAACAGATTTCCACGCGGGCAAGTTTGATTCCCATCGGCTTGACCTGCTCTGCAAGCCAATGCGAGTTCGACTCGTGCACATGGCCGCCAAGCACTTCGTCGGCGATGACCAGGACGCCGATACGCTTCACGTTTCGCTGGATGGCCTTCACCGACTTGAGGGGTTCGGCGCCGACCAGGCGGCTTGCTCGATGTGGATACGTTGCCGAAGGGCGAGAAGGTTCAGGACCGCGATTCCAATCGCCGTCACCCACAGTGAATTGAGTAGGGCGAAGCCAGCGAGTTCGAGCACGACGCCGCCGTAGATTGGATGGCGCAGGATTCGGTACGGTCCCGTGCGTACAAGCGGCGCGCCCGCAACGACGAAAACCCTCGTGTTCCAACGCCAGCGCAAAGCTATCATCGAAGCGTAGCGCAGGAGTTGGCCGGCCGCAAACAAGACTCCGCCGGCCAGGAGCACCGGAATTCCGCCCACTCCGGCCCACGGCGCCCACGTCGATTCGGCAATGACGCAGACAAAGAACAATACATGGACGGCTACAATCCCCGTCATGCCATCAGGTCGAATGGCCACAGCGCCGCGAGCGACAAGGATACGGGCAGTATGGCGCGAGTAGAGTAGTTCGGCTAGGCGCTGAACCCCCAGCAGGGCGATGGCAACGGCGTACCAGGCGTCCATTCAGGTCCGTGTGACGAGGGCAAGTTCACTGGCAAATCCTGGACCGAGCGATGCGAGCAAGGCGGATTTCCCCTTCCCTGGCTGGCCGGCGTCCATGGCGGCTTGCAGGGCGAAAAGGACGGTGGGACTCGACATGTTGCCGTGGTCACGCAGGGCGGCAGCGGTCCATGCAAGCTGTTCGTTGGTGAGGCCTAACGATTGCTGGTAGGCATCGATTACGCGGGCCCCGCCAGGATGGAGGATCCACGCATCGGGTCGCACCCCCCTGCCGAGGTGCGCTGCCAAAAAAGGTGTCACGATGCCCGCCATTTCCTTCACGATGATGTCCGGGATTTTCGGTGACAAGACGACGTCGAGGTTGTGGTCCATGACGTCCCAACCCATGACCCGCTCAGTGCCGGGAAACAGATGCGACGCCCCCGCGAGGTGCTGCAGCGGGCCTTGCGCCGCCTCGTCTCCAGACACGACGCAGGCGGCCGCGCCGTCGGCAAACAGACTCGCCGCAATGAGGCTCTTCTTGTCCGGCCCGGCCCCGCCGTTGCCGCCCGGAGTCAACGCCTTGGCCACATCAAATGAAAGCGAGCAGAGTTCGACCGCGATGAAGAGGAAATTCGTTTTGGGATGCGCCCGGGCAAGGTCGGCCGTGCGGTTGAGGCCACCGGTGCCTCCGGCGCAGCCGAGCCCCCAGATTGGAACGCGCAGGGCATCCGGGCGCAGGCCGATTTGGTTTGCAAGCCGCGCGTCCAGACTTGGGGTCGCAATTCCCGTTGTCGAGACGAGAACGACACCGCCGATATCTTTCACTTTCAGATCCGCCTGGTCGAGGGCCGAGCGCGCCGCCATGTCCACAAGCGCAAGGCCGACCTCGGCGTAGACCTCGCTGCGGTCCTTGAAGCCGTGCGGTTCCAGGTACCAGGGAATTGGCATGGCCAACGCGCGGGACTGAATCCTCCCGTTGTCGAAGACCTCAAGGATCTCCTTCTTTCCTGGCGAATCGGGCAGCACCGACTCGGCTACGGCGCGCAATTCGTTTTGCGGCAACTGGTTTGCCGGAATGGCGGTGGCAACCGGGTGGATGGTCGGCAACGGCCCGCGCATGCGGGTGGGCGCTAAAGCCGCTTCCGGCCGGCCCCAATGCTTATGCCACGCGTTTGAGTGGCCGCGCCATGGCCCACGAGACGATGGTGTTCGACCCCGCCGAGTTCGTGGCGGAACAGGTCGATGCCGTACGCAAGAAGGTGGGCAAGCGCACCGCCGTGATTGCCGTGTCGGGAGGCGTCGACTCGACGATTGCGGCAGCCATCGTCAACGAGGCGATTGGCAAGCAGTTGCATGCCGTGTACGTCGATACCGGGTTCATGCGCAAGGGCGAATCTAAGGACGTCGAAGCGATGTACGGACGCATGGGCCTGAATCTCACCGTCGTGCACGCCGGCGCCGAATACTTCGCAGCCCTGAAGGGCGTAAGTGAACCTGAGACGAAGCGCAAAATCATCGGCGAGAAATTCATTCGCATCTTCGAACGCGAAGCCAAGAAAACGGGCGCCGCCGTTCTCGTTCAAGGCACGATTGCGCCCGATTGGATTGAATCGGGCGGTCAGAATCGCGACACCATCAAGTCGCACCACAACGTCGGCGGCTTGCCCAAAGACATGCAGCTCGAACTGTGCGAGCCGCTCTATCACCTTTACAAGGACGAGGTCCGCGCCGTTGCCCGCCACCTCAAGGTCGAAGTCGCGGAACGCCAACCGTTTCCCGGCCCCGGCCTCGCCGTCCGCGTCATCGGAGACCTGACCCCTGCGCGCGTCGAAATTGCTCGCGAAGCCTGCGCCATTGTTGAGACAGAAATTGATGACGCAGTGAAGGCGGGCAAGATGAAGCACCCGTGGCAGTACTTCGCCGTCCTTACCAACACGCCGTCCGTCGGCGTCCAAGGCGACTTGCGAGCCTACGGCGAAACCGTTGCGGTGCGGGCGATTGATTCGCTGGATGCGATGACAGGGACCGCGGTTCATGTTCCGTACGATGTGTTGGGCAAGATTGCTCGCGGTATCACCAATCACCCGCAGTTGAAAGACAAAGTCAATCGCGTTGTGTACGACATTACGGACAAGCCGCCGGCGACCGTAGAATGGGAGTAGGCAAAAGTCCGGAGGGTCGGGTCCGGGGCCCGTTTCCAGCTCTGGGCATCCAGGTCTAAGCAATCGCGACAAAACCCGAACGCATCTTCGCTGGGATGCCTTTGGCCTTTACGACCCACGCGATGCGCGTCACCTGCAAGCCTGCGATGGCATGCTCGCGCCCGATGCGGCCGACCATCTCGTCGACCTCTTTGGCCAAGGTCGCAAATGTCAGTGGCCGCGACGGCTTAACGTGCAACAGCGTCACGTCCGGCGTGTTCTCCATGGCGTTTACGATCAAGTGGCCCGTTGCGATCGAGCCGTCGTAGCCGTCAAACGCGCCGGAGAGGCCGACCATAGTGAGAAGCCCAAGCGGCGGGTGCGATAGCTGCAAAATGAAGGAGGCACCAATCGTGCCGTGGGCGTCCAGGGGCGGGGAGGCAGGCGGGACATGGAGAGGGGAAAGGGTTGCTTCAGCCGCCATCGACCGACTCTTGTCCCGAGCCCACATGAAGCACTGTCGCTGCCGAGACATGTTGGCATGGGGTGCGACCGGGGGGGGGGTCGGCCGGGTGCAGGCGACGACGGCATCCACCGGAATTCCACCCAGGTCAAGCTCGTTCTGACACGCGAACCGACTTTCTGGTCTTCACGTCTACCCTGTGCACCGGCCGTCTTTGCAAAGCTTGCAGGATGTCTCCAAGCAGCACGTCGGTTCCCTCGATGCCAACACTCAGGCGCACCAATCCGGGCGTGATGCCGGCCTTTCTGCGCGTTTCCTCCTTCATTGCACTGTGCGTTGTACTGCCCGGATGGCAGGCGAGGGATTCGTAGCCGCCGAGGCTGACGGCGCGGGCAAAAACTTGGAGCCGGTCGAGGAAACGCATCGCGGCCGAAGGCGAATCGAGGTCAATCGTGAACACAGAACAGCCGGCCGGCATCTGCTTAGCCGCAACTTTGGCGTCGGGATGTCCGACAAGTAGGGGATGGCTGACTTTGAGGCCCTCGGCGGACAAGGCACCGACAATCTCCATCGTCGAGGCGACGGCGGCCTCGAAGCGGACCCGGAGCGTCTGGGCGCCGCGCAGGCAGAGCCAGGCCGTGTCGGCGTCGAGAATTGCGCCTGCGTCTTTGCGCCAATCCCAAGCCTTGGCCACGAGTTCGGCGCGGCCCATGACGGCGCCGGCCAGAAGGTCGCTGTGCCCATTGATGCCCTTGGTTAGGCTGTGGACGACGAGGTCCGCGCCGAGTTGCAGTGGACGTTGGCCGATGGGCGTGCAAAACGTGTTGTCAACGACAAGGAGGCCACCGGCGGCGTGCGTCGCCTTTGCTGCGCGTTCCAGATCGACGAGGCGCAACGTCGGATTCATTGGGGTCTCGATGAAGACGACGTCGACGTGGTCACCAATGGCACGGGCGAGGGCTTTCGGGTCGGATGTGTCGGCCTCGATGACGTGGACGCCCCAGGCCTTGAGTTTGTTGAGAAGCGTATGCGTGCAACCATAGACGCACGGGTCGGCGACCAGGCGGGAACCAGGTTTCAACAAGCCCATGAGAGCACAATGGACAGCTCCCATGCCGCTTGCCGTCGCGATGCAGGCCTCGGCGCCTTCGAGTTTGGCAAGGTGGTCCTCCAGGGCTCGGACCGTTGGGTTTTCCATGCGGCTGTAGAACAGGCCCGGCTCGCCCGCGGCGCCCCCAGCGACCGCAAATCGGCGTGCGCCTTCGGCGGCCGTAGGATATGTGAACGTGCTGGAGCGCACAATTGGTGGGTTCACCGCGCCAAAGGGATGGTCTTGCGTGCGCTCACTGGGTTTTCCCCGCCCCGCCATGTTCCGAGACCGCTGCGACGACACATGACCCTTTGCACGTGGAGTTGACCTGTTCACCCCGCCCCCGCCCCCCGTCCCGGTGGCTCAGAACGGTGCGCTTTCCCACGCGGCTTCCTCGCGGGTCATCCGCATGGATTCGGCGCCACCCAAGTAGGCCGCCTCGAGATCCTTCAAATGATGATACGTCTCCTCCGATGCGAAGGCGGGATGCCCGAGCCGCCGGGCGAGCCGAACCAGCCGGCCGCTGATTTGCTCAATTTCCGTCGGCTTCTTGGCCGTGACATCCTGCAGCATCGAGTTGCGGTTGGCTCGGGTGCGCTCAAGCGTCGCCCGTACGACTTCCACAAGTCCAGCCGAGCCCGCGATGCCCGCCAACGGGACGCCGGCCGCGCGCGCAATGGCGTAGCCCTCCTCGGCTAGTTCTACGCATTTGGGCCACGTTGGGGCTTCGAGAAGTCGGCCATTTGGCACGCTATGCAAGGCGGCAAGTGGATTCACGGCATGATTCACGAGTGCCTTGCGCCACACGAATGGCCGGATATCGCCGTGTTTGGCCGGTTCCAGGCCGGCATCGGCCAGAAGCGACTGTGCCCGGTCGGCACTACTTGCGCCCTCGACCGAAAAGGCCCCCAGGTCCGTCGGACCAGTTCCTGTATGCTCCAGCAGGCCCGGCTCGTGCATCATCACACCATGACTTGTAATGGCCACCACGATGCTCTGCAACGGCGCGGTGCCCGCGATTTTTTGGCCGTTGCCAAAGCCGTTCTGCACGGACACGAAAACCCCGTCCCTTGCTAGCAGCGGCGCCACCTGCCTGGCAACTTGCGCGGTTGCATGCGCCTTTGTGGTGAGTAGAATCGCGTCGAAGGGGCCGTCGCCCGCGCTTGCATCCGTGATGCAGTCGAGATGGCCGTGCATCTGGGAAAGTCCCCCAACGCGCAGGCCGTCGGCGCGGATTGCTTCAGCATGCACGGGCCGCGCGAGCAACGTGACCATGTGGCCCCCCTGCTGGAGTCGAGCACCGATGAACTGGCCGATGCCGCCAGCACCTGCGACAAGGACCTTGAGTGGGTCGCGGCCACCCGTCACGGCGCAACCGTCCGGCGCAACGCAAGGATTGTGTCCGCAGTCTCCCGCGACGCATTATCAAGGCTGGAATCGGGCCAGACGACGCCCGCGAGTGCCAGCCGGTCCCGTACGCGGCCGTATTCGCCTGGGTCAAGGCCGCAGACTGGGCGCAGAATTGGAACCGAGAGCCCCAACAACAAATCGGACGCGAGGTCCTCGCCCGTGGCCACGGCGTCGGCGTGCTTCTCGTGCGCGATAAGGCAAGCAGCTTCGAGAAGCACCCGCTTCGGCACCTTGCCGGTGCAAATGGGCAGCAGGTCGACCTCGGCCGGCATGCCCCAGCGCGCCAGCGTCGCAACCGCGTCAACAGGTAGGGAACCCGTGTCCCCGGCGTGGACCGGGACGATGCGGCAGCCACGGCGCATGAGAAGCCACGCCGCGACACAGGAGGCCTCGTCGGAGAGCAAGAGCACCAACTTTCCCTGCGAGCCGACCGGGAGTCCGCCGGGACCTTGGCGTTCTTCCGTGAAGAGGTACGCCTTGTCTTGGCGGATATCGATGTGCAGTTCGAAATCCGGCTGGGTTAGTTGCACCTTGGGCTTGCGGCCTGCGGCCTCGGCGGCCTTGAAAACGGCGCTGCCTGCTTGCACCTGGACATCTTGGCTCGAGAAGGGATGCGTCCCTTCGCGGCGGGCGCGGATGGCAAACGTCCCCCAATTCCTCGTGAGTCCAAGCGCCGCTGCGGCTTGGCAAACGGCGTCCATTTTCGCATGGACGACGAGGCACGGGCTTGCCGAGACGACGCCAAACGTTTCCGTTGCAACGGTGCACAGCGCGTCCGCGTCTGGCCCCGCCATCCAGAGCCGCGCCCCGCGCCGCTGCACGTCGCCTTCGACGCCATGGCGCAACAGGCCGTCCACGAGGTTGGCGCGCAGGCGCTCGAGCATCGCACTGCGCACGGGCGCCGATTTGATGCCGATCTCGCCAAAGCGGACGATGACGCCATGCCAATTGGGTCCTGGGGAATCAGCCGTCATAGTGTCCCGTTGCGCGCGACAGGATAGCCGCGGGCGCGCCGAGGCGCGTCCGCGGCGTAGCCTCGCGGGCACGATGGCGCGCGCTTGCGAGCGCCGAGTGCGCGCGACAGGATTCGAACCTGTGAAGTACAAAACAACCGATCTTGAGCCGGTTCCCGTTGGCCGCTTGGGTACGCGCGCGGCAGGTGGCCGAGACTGCACTCGTTCTTGAACGTTCAGGGCGGCCCAATCTGGGAGCGGGCCGAAGGGGCAGCGCTGGACTGGTTTGCTCGCGCGCCATTCTTCTCCCCACTTTGCACGCGCCACAAGTCTGCGTAGACGCCGCCCTTCCGAACGAGCGCATCGTGGCCGCCGCGTTCAACGATGACGCCGTCCACGATGACTATGATTTCGTCGCTCTGGCGCACCGTGCTGAGACGGTGGGCGACGGCCAGGGTGATTCTTCCTTGGCGGAATTCGTGCAGGTTGCGTTGGATGAGTTCCTCGGTGCGCGTGTCGACGGCCGACGTGGCTTCGTCAAGGACAAGAATCGCGGGGTCGCGCAGGACCGCCCGGGCGAGGCTTATGCGCTGACGTTGGCCGCCGGAGAGTTTGAGGCCGCGTTCACCGATTGGTGTATCATATCCCTGTGGAAGTTCTTGGATGAATTCGGCGGCGCCAGCAATGCGGGCCGCCTCCTCCACCTTGGCAAGCGGTGCTGTGGCGCTGCCGAGGCGGATGTTTTCGGCCACGGTGCCAGAGAAGAGGAAGGCGTCCTGGCTGACGTATCCGATATGCGAACGCAGGCTCGCTAGCCGGACAGAATCCAGGGGCTTTCCGTCAACTAGGACGCGGCCCCGTGCCGGCTCGTAGTAGCGTAGAAGGAGCTTGATGAGGGTGGACTTGCCGGCGCCGGTCGGGCCGACGACTCCCAAGACTTGACCGCGTTGAATCGTGAAATCGACGCCGTGCAGCACGGGTTCACGCCTTGCATAGGCGAAGTGCACGCCTTGGAAAGCAATCGATGACGGCGGTGCCGGCAAGTTTTCGGCACCGGGCAAGTCCTTGATGACGGGCTTCGTGTCCAGCAGGTCCATGATGCGTTTGGCGGACGCCTCGCTGCGCTGGATTTGGTTGAGTAACATGCCCAGGATGAAGAGCGGCATGATGAGGCGCATGGCAAACAGGATGAACGTGACGTAGTCGCCAAGGCTTGGCCCGTAGCCCGCAAATGTGAGCCATCCCCCGACGCCGATAAGGCCGGCGAAACTGAGGCCCGCAATGATGTAGACAAGCGGAATGAACTTGGCGCGCGTCACGGCGGCTGCGACGGCGGCGTCACGGTACTCGGCGCTGCGTGCCGCCATGCGTTCTTCCTGGTGGCCTTCGGCGGTGTAGGCTTGGATGACGGCCATGCCGGACAGGTTGTTTTCCAGGATAGCGTTCATGCTGCCGACGGCTTCACGGGTGCGGCGGTACTGTGGTTGGACGCGTTTGGCAAAGAAGCGCACGACGAATATTGCAACCGGCAGCGGGGCAAACAGCACGAGGGCAAGTTGCCAATCGAGCCAGATGAGGAACCCGTAGATGCCCAGGAAAGTCACAATTAGTCGGACGATGGAGGTGGAGGCGTCGCTGAGGAAATTCTCCAGGTTGTCAACGTCGCTGGAGAGGACCGCCATGATGTCGCCGGCCTGCCGGTCCTCAAAGTAGCTCACGTCGAGGCGTTGGAGGTGGGCGTAGAGTCCGGTGCGGATATCGTGGCGAACTTTCTGCGCTAGCGTGTCCCAAGCGTAGTCACTTGCGGATTGGAAGACTGCAAGCCCGACGAACGTGCCAAAGATTGCGACGCCGAACCAGGCAAAGTCGCGCATGGCGAACGTGGACATCCCGCCCGTTGCGATGCGATCAACGATGATGCCCACGATAAGCATCGGCAGAAGATCGAAGACCCGAGCCATTGCATTGGTCGCAAGGCCTACGGCGACGCGGCCCTTGTAGGGACGCACGAAGGGCACTATGCGCCACAAATCGCGACCCAATGTCCGGACTGCTGGTTCGGCGGGGTTCCGAGAGGGCGACGGGGCGGCGGCAGCCAACGAGCGGCCGACTGCCGCACCCTGGAAAAGCGGTGCCGTTCGGGCACCTTCATGACCGCCCGCCCCATACCCGGTCGTGACGGTGCTGGACGAACGACTGCGCGCGCCACGCCACAAAGGCGTCTTGGCAGGTCCTAGCGGCAGCGGCCAGACTGGCAATCCTGCGTGCGGCGACATCCTCGTCATACACGTATGCGTGCGCGCAGGAGTCGTCGACCAGGCTTCATTCGAGTGCTTGGGCTCGCCCTACCAGCAGGCCGTCGCAAGCATCCTCTGCGACCTTGTAGTCGGGCGTTCCGTAGCAGACGCACGCGCGATCTCGGCCGCGGCCTTGCTTGCCGCCGTGCCCGACCTGCCTGCGCGCCATCGTCATCTGTGCAGACTTGCCGTGGATGCATTGGGCGAGGCGCTTGCGACTTCGCGTTGACTAAGAAAGTGGAACTCGACGCGCAAGAGCACGCATCGTGGCCGGCGTGCGCCAGACCACAAGAAATGCGATGACGACGGACGGCACGATGAGACCGCCGAGCAGGAGTTCAGGGATGGCAACACCAATTACGACCGGGCCGCGCAGGTAGCCGATGACCTTCTCCTCCAGGAGAGCGTTCTGGAGAAACAGGACGATGTTGGCGAAGAACAAGACCATGAGCCACGGCGTGTACACGTGGGCCAGTTCGGGGCGATCGGCGGCGGCGAATTGGCTTGCGCCCCACAGGATGATGGCAATGCCAAGCGTGTCGAACATGGCGTCGAGCACGGCGCCACTTTTGGATTGGAGTTTGCCAACCCGGGCCAAGATGCCGTCGCCGCCGTCCAGGACGATAATGAGAATCGTTGAGAGTGCGAAAACCCAGCGCCAAACGCTGTCGCCCGGATGGAGGGCGGCGGCAATCTCGATTAGGAAAACTGGCAGTTGCAGGAACGTGAAGTGGTTCGGGTGGACACCGCGTGCAAGTAGCCAGCGTGCGCCGCGCTCAAAACTGCGGTCGTACGGGCCCTCGTGCGAATCGCGCAGTCGTCGGCCCCTCATGTCCGCCGCCAGCGCTGCCCGGTCGGCGTGTCCTCGATGAGGTAGCCAATTTCCTGTAGACTCAACCGAATCAGGTCCGAGCGTTGCCAATCCTTCCCCGTTCGTGCTGCCGCCCGGGCGGCCAGGAACGCAGGCAAAGCCGTCTCGTCCGCGAGGGGGTGTGGCAAGCTCACGGCAAGGCGCGCCGCGACGGCCTCGAGGGCCGCACTGCCCGCGCCGGTGCCCGCGCCGGCTTGACTTACGACGGCCTTGTCGAAAAGGGTCAGGAATCGTCCCGAGCGCTCAAGGCTAGTAAGGGCCGCGGCCGCGGCGTTGGAACCAAGCGGCGCGTCGGGTCGCTGTCCGTCGAGGGCGCCGTTGGCCCAGCGCTGGAATGCATGGAGGGCGGCCAGTGCGCCCGGCGTGTGGAAGTCGTCGTCCATGGCCGCAGCGAATTCGGCGTCCAGTGCGTCGCAGGCGGAGTGCAACGGGCCGTCAATCTCGGCGCAACCGATGCGCGGGGAGGCCGCGACCTGGGAGAGAAGCTGCCGCGTGCGTTCTAGGCGTTCAAGCGCGCGCGCTGCCTCGGCTAGTCCCCGCCGCGAGAAGTCGATCTTGGAACGGTAGTGAGTTTGCAGGAAGTACAAGCGCAGGGCGGCGGGGTCTGTGTTGGCGCGCTGCAATTCGTCAAGCAGGGATTCGAGAGTGACGAAGTTGCCGAGCGATTTCGACATTTTCTCGCCGTCAACGTTGAGGAATCCAGTATGCATCCACACGTTGACGAAGGGCGCTTTCCCGGTCTTGGCCTGGCTTTGGGCAATCTCGTTCTCGTGGTGCGGGAAGATGAGGTCTTGGCCGCCGCCGTGGATGTCGATTTGATCGCCGAGGGCCCGCGTTGCCATGAGGCTGCATTCGATGTGCCAACCTGGACGTCCCCGACTCCACGATGCATCCCAGTTGGCGTCGTTGTGGTCGCCAGGGTCGGCCGCCTTCCAGAGTGCGAAGTCGGCGGGGTGCCGTTTGTCGCTTTCAACATCCTTGCGTGTGCCGGCCTCCATCTGGCGGTAGTCGCGGTTGGACAGTGTGCCGTAACCGCATATCGGAAACGTCGACTTGGCCCGGGTTTCGTATGCGGGCACATCGAAGTACACATTGCCTTCCGGCGTCGCGTAAGCCGAGCCCGACGACACAATCGATGCGATGAATTGGATAATCTCGGCAACGGAGGAGGTCACGTGCGGAGTTTCATCCGCGGGGCGTACGCCAAGGCGGAGCATCTGTGCGGCGCAGCGCGCATCCCACTCTGCGGCATGGGTGCGCGGCGAGACATTCTTCTCCTTTGCCCGGGCAAGAATCTTGTCCTCGACGTCCGTGACATTTTGCACGTGCCGCAGGCGGCCGGGGTAGCGATGCTCCAGCCAGCGCCGAATGACTTCGAACGGCACGTAGGTGCGGGCGTGGCCGATGTGGACGTGATCATAGACCGTCAGGCCGCAGACGTACATCCCGATTGGCCCAGTCGGCCGAAGCGGGACAAATGCTTCCTTGCGGCGCGTGCGAACATTGTAGACGTGCAGGGCCACACGGGGCCCAGCCGGGCGGGTGTCATAGGATTGCCGCCAACCCGCAGCCCCGGACGGAGCGGGGCGCGGTCTCCAAATACCGCGGCGCCTCACCAGACGGCGTGCCGAACCTCTATTGGCCGCACCACATCGTGCCGCGTAGTCGGCGCCGTGGCCAAGCCAAGCGGATTGCCGCCTGGCGTGCGGCCGAGAAGGCAGCGCAGGACGCGTTGTTGGTGAGCCACGCCCATTGCTTGGATGGCGTCGGCGCTGCGATTGTGACCCTGCGCGCCTTGGGCCCTGCGCAAGTCGGCGTCTGCTACGTGCAACCTGGCGAGATGGCCGAGGCCCTACAGTTTTTCACGGCGTATCCGGGCCGCGGCCGGCGCCTGCTTGTGGCCGATTTGTCCTTGCAGCCCGACCAATACTCCGCCATCGTAGTGGCCTGCACACGCTTGCGGCAAACGGGCTGGACAATTGAGTGGCGCGACCACCACCACAAGCAATGGGAAGGGCTTGACCTTGCCGCGCTGCGGGCGCAGGTGGAGATTCTGGAGGTCAACGATGACGCCACGGAATCCGGCGCGAGTCTGCAGCAGCGCGCGCTTGCCCGCAATGACGCGTTTCTTGCTCGCCTGGCCGAAACGGTACGCGACCGCGACTTGTGGTGGAACAAGACGCCCGATTCGGAGACGCTGGAGTTCGCCTTGAGCGAGCTGGGGACCAAGGCGTTTGTTGCCGCCTACCTGGCCGCGCCCGCGGACACGCCGGTCGTGCTCCCCGTTGTTGCGGCCGCGGCTGAACGTGAGCGCCAAGGACAGGCCAACGTTTTGCAGACGCTGCTTGCACAAGCGCGTTTCTACGGTACAGGCCCAACCCGCGTCGGCGTCATCTACGGCTGGCTCCCAAAGAACACGGGCCTGCACGAACTTTTGCACGACCACTCATGTTTCGTTGCCATCAATGTTCGACCGAACGGCAAGGTGAGCCTGCGCAGCCAGAAGGAGGCCGACGTCTGCCACCTCATCGCGCGCGATTTCTCGGGCGGAGGCCATCCCAACGCGTCCGGCTGCGACCTCGGTCTTGCGGGATTGGCGTACTGGTGGTACATCGTGCGCCGCGGCCGGGTCGCGATCGTTGAACGACTGGCCAAGCGCGCCGTGGACGCGTTGCGGGACAGGGTGTAACATGGCGAAGGCCAAGCCGGCTGAAGGCGTGTTGCGCGGTGGCGTCGTCATAGTTGCCGACCCGGCGCAGGCGAATCGCTTGTACAATCGTGGTTGGCTGGGCGAACCGCAGGCCGGCAACTCGCTGCGGCTCAGCCACGTCGAGGCCGCCTGGGCCATCGGCCACGGTCGCCTCGTTGTGGACGTGGCCGGCGCCGACCTGACGGTGGCCGACATACTGGGTGCTGCCCTGCCGAACGCGGCAGAGAGCCAAAGCGAATTCTTCGCGTATTCGGATTTGCGCGAACGCGGCCTCACGGTTCGCCATGCCCCGTCAGGGCTTGCGGCGTGGCCTCGCGGTGTCGGCATTCAAGGACCGCCCGCGTACATCGTCCGACCGGCGTCGGAAAACGACGCCTGCAGCGGCCTCGCTTTGATCGAATGGGCGAAGGCCGGCCTCGTGCTTGGCGTCGTCGACGGGGACGGCGTCGTGACCCACTACCGGCTTGGTCTGCACTCCCCGACCGGAACTTGCCTGCCGACCACTCTGCCTACCCTGGTTGGCAAACTGCTCCACGCAGGCGTCTTGATTCCAGGTCCAGCGGGTGGCCACCCTGAACATGAAGCAGCCATGCTCGGAACGCCTGGCCCAGGCGGGCTGTATCTGTCGTTTGCGGAGGCTGACTGGCTCCTGCGGCGCGGCCTGCTTTCAGGAATCGACGAGTTTGCGGCAGAGGCCCGGAACGGCCGCGCTGCATTTGCCCAGGTGGCCGCCGTCTATTCTGCACTCCGGAATGCCGGCGTGGTGCCAAAATCCGGCTTCAAGTTCGGTACTCAGCTGCGCTGCTACGCGTCGGATGCCGCGTCGACGCATGCAACTTGGCTCGTCGAGTGCGTTGGCCCGACGGACCTTGTGCCGTGGAGCCGGTTATCGATGGGCGTCCGGATGGCGCATGGAGTCCGCAAGAGTTTCCTCGTTGCAGTAGCAAACGGTGGGGCGGTCCAGTTCGCAGAGCTCACCTGGTTCAAGCCGTAGAGTTAGTCGCGGTCACCACCTCGGGCGGGTACGGCGCTGCCAGTCATGTTATTTGCCGGGAGGTGAGTGGAATCGTACACGCCTTGGCGTGTGCGTCCGCTGCTAAGGTCGCGCGGGCCTTGCGGCCATTATGCACGCGCCTGGCCTCCTGGTCTTGACCCTTCTTCTTGTCGGTGTGCTTCCCGCTGGTGGCCAGGTCACCGAAGTCGCGTCGATGCGAATTAGCGAGATACTTGCCGACCCAGATGCCGGTCTCGACCAGCGCGAGTTCGTCGAGTTATGGAACCCCACCGGCTCCGCGATTCCACTTGCCGGCTGGAAGCTGCGCGATGCGCCGACTGCCTCGGGCACGGTCAACACCTTCACGTTTTCGGGCTGGAGCGTGCCCGCCAATGGCCGGGTCGTGGTTTGGGGCGGCGGAATTGCGGATGGTCGCGGTCCCGCCTGGAGCAATCCGACGGTTTGGAACAATGCAGGAGACGCCGTCACCCTAGTTGATGCGGCAGGCCAAGTCGTCGACTGGTTCGGATACGGGTCGGCCGTTACCCCATCAGGTTTTGCCAACCAATCCGTGCCGCCTGCCGCTCCGAAAGGCCAATCGCTCCAGCAGGAGGGCAGCGAGTGGGTCACGGGTCCGCCGACGCCGGCGGCTGCTCCGGGCGCCGTCGTGGGCACGCTCGTTGTTGAGGTCGCAAACGTTGGTCCCGTTGCCGCCTTCGGAGATTTGCCGTCGTCGGTACGTCCGGGATGGCCCGTCACGCTGTCGGTAGTCCTTTCTGACCAAAATGGCGACAACGACGTGGCAACCTGGACGCTGCGGTCAGGCGACGGGGCGCTGGCTGCCGGCTCAGGCGGCGGTGTACACGTCATCCAGCTCACTGGGCCGCCCACCCCGATAATGTGGAGCCTGAACCTCACCGTCACAGACCAAGCCGGTGCCACAAGTTCGGCCGCCGCGTCCATCCCTGTACGGACGAGCGACCTCGTGGTTGTGATGCCGCAGGGACCGCTGCAATTCGTGGCCGCAGCGCCGGGCGAAGGTGCGTTGACGGCGGGAGCCGCAATCGAATTGCGCAACGAAGGGCCCAACCCGCTGACACCGCTCTTGGATGTGTCCCCGTTTGCCGCGGCCGCCGGCGCATCCGGGTTCGCAGCCGAAGGTCATGTTCTGATTGGCTGGGGCGTCGGGCTCAGTGGCAACGTGACGTGGACGCCGTACGCAGGCCCCCTCTCGCCGCTGCCCGTCCTTGCCCCCGGCGAACGAGCCAATCTAACCTTCCGGCTCCATGACCTGCCTGGCGGACTTGCAGCCGGGTCCTATGGAGCCTCGTTCGCCGTGGTGGCGCAATGATTCCAGTCTTGCTCTCGCTCGTCGTCTTGCATCCGTTCTTGGCTGAACCCTCCGACTTGCGGCTTGTTGCAGCCGGCACCGGTGCGGAGGTCGTAGACTGGACCGTCGATGGCCAATGGGTTGCAACGACGCGGGACCGCGAAGCCGCCACTCTACTCGTCGAGGCCGGCCCGCACCGAGTCACGGCAGAGAGCCGCAGCCCACTATCGTGGACGGCCGTTGTACGACCGGCTCCAGATGCGGCCGGCATGGCCTACGTGTCCGCCTGGAGTGCTGCGTCACCGGGCGAGACGCATCGGCCGATTCCGGGCGGCGATTGGGGGGTCGTCGCATTGCTTGCGGGTGCCGCCCTTGTGCGGGGCCAATCGCATTCGAAGCCATCATGAAGCGGCGACGGCTCGTCCCCTGCGTGCAGATTGACCCGTGGGGGAGCGGGCAGGTCAAGGACTACGCGCGGCTGCGCGACGAGTTCGGCATTGCGCCCTTTGGCGCTCAGGAGTGGGACACTTTCCGCAAACCGCACAACCTGTTCCGCCGCGGCGTCGTGTTCGGTCACCGCGACTTCGAACGCGTGAGCGACGCCATCAAGGCGCATGACCCGTGGTCCGTCATGACGGGGTTCATGCCGTCCGGCGACTTGCACATGGGCCACAAAATGGTGCTGGAGCAGGTCATTGCACACCAAAATGAAGGCGCCGATGTTCACTTGGCGCTTGCCGACTTCGAGGCTGTCGCCGCGCGCGGCATGACCTTGCAGAAGGCGCGGGAGGTCGCGCTTGACCAATACGTGCGCAACGCGCTGGCCCTCGGGCTTGACCCGGCAACGGCGCAGTTCTATTTCCAAACGAAGCGCAAACGTGTGACGGACCTTGCGCATCGGTTCGCGCAGAAGGTCAACTGGTCCAGCCTGCAGGCATTGTACGGGTTCTCCGGTGGGACATCGATGGCGCACGCGCTTGCCCCGTTGATTCAGGCCGCCGATATCCTGCACGTTCAGACGGACGAGAAGGGGCCCCGCCCCGTCCTCGTGCCGGTCGGGGTCGACCAGGATCCGCATGTGCGCTTGACGCGCGACATTGCTGGCGATTGGCGCTGGTTCGGCGTGACTTGGCTGCGCGGCGCAGGCGGCCCGCAGCTCACGGTGAGCGTGCGACGGTCGGAAGACAGGACGAAATCCCTTGATATTGCAGAGAAGGCCTTGCGTGACGAAGGCTACGGCGATTTCAGTCGCAATGACGCCTACGGAACCATGGAAGTGAAAGGTGGCACGCCGCAGGACGAGCGGCGAATTGACGGGGCACTTGCGCGGGCTGAGAAGAAAGCCGGCAACCCTGAGGCGCTGCTGCGCCCGTCGGCAACGTTTCACCGCTTCATGACGGGCCTGCAAGGTGGCAAGATGTCGTCGTCCAAGCCGGAGACGTCGGTGTACCTGACGGAGGAACCGAAATCCGCGGAGAAGAAACTCAAGGCCTCGGTCACGGGCGGGCGCGCAACGGCGGAGGAGCAGCGGCGACTTGGGGCCGACCCGACAATCTGCCCGGTCTACGAGATGTACCTCTACCACTTGGCGAAGGACGACTCGCATCTGCAGGTTGTCTTTGACGAGTGCCGCACGGGCGCGCGGCTATGTGGCCAGTGCAAGTCCGAGGCCGTCGGCCTGCTTCTTGGTTTTCTCAAATCGCACAAGGAGAAGCGCGATGCAACGGCTCACCTTGTGGACGAGGTTGTTGCCACGAATTAATCCTGGGTGTCTTGAAATTCCGTCTGGCCTACGGACGCTGTCGACGAACCGCGGAAATCGCGGAGAACGCGGAACGATTTCCGCGTGTTCCGCGAGCTCCGCGGTTTGGTATCGCAGGGGGGAGCCGCGTTCAGGACAATCCCGCCTAACCCTCCTAGGTCCCAGGCCAGAAAGGGTTTCAACGCGGTGGCGCTGCGAATTGCGTTGCGCGTCGTTCTCCTGGTGGCCCTGCTTGTCACCTCCCCATTCATGTCTGGATGCTCAGATTTCTTCGACGACCTCAACCGACCGAACTACCACCCGACCCACACGAAGGTTGCCGAGAACGCGTGGAGCAACAACAACCGGTTCTACGTCGAAGTCCCGGAGGACCAACCCGTGCATATCGATGCCTGGTCGAGCGACGGCCGTCACGTCGAAACCGATGGCCAACGCGAGGCGACCCTCACCATCCCGGACGGCACATGGACCATCGAATACAAGGTGGGCGGCTACAAATGGGAATCGTTTTCCGGCATCATGATTGACACGGCGCCGCCGACAATTACCGGACTCGAAATGATTGCGAACGCCGAGGATTCCCGGCGCTACACTCTCGGTGTGGGTGCCGTCGTGGCCGGAGCGACCAGCCTGAAAGTCCTGAGCTTGCAAGATGGCTCCGTCGTCGCGACAAGCCTGCCCGTGGCACTGCAAAACCTCGTCGATGGTTTGTCGGTGTTTGTCGTGTCGGCGCGTGACCAAGCGGGCAATTACGTCAACGTGACGGTCCAGGTGCGTTTCGGCTCGGCCGTCGACCTCCCCGAGGGCAAGTACACGTTCGGCATCGTGGCGCGGTACTCCAATAACCTAATTCTTTGGGACATCGAGAAGCCCGGCCGCTACCTAACGCCGGCACAAGCAAGCCAACAGCTCGGAGGCCAATATTTGGGGTCAGGCTACGGTGTCGCTCCCGAAGACGCCGAAGTGAAACGCATCGCGGCTCAAGTTGTGGCCCCCGACATGACAACGACCGAGGGTGCCCTGGCGCTTCTCAAGTACATGATGCAGAACTTGCACTACGACACGTCGCGCCTCGACAACGACCACCTCCTCACGCCGCGCCAGGTGCTGCTGGACCTCGAAGACGCCGCCGGCCGCGACTGCACCGACAAGACCGGCAAGGCTGCCGATTGCGACGGCCTCGTCATGGATGGCGCCGGAAACGGCGTTCGCGGCGGCATCTGCCGCGACCTTGCCGCAACCTATGTGAGCCTGCTGCGCGCCGCCGGCATCCCGGCCCGCTTGGTTTCGGGTTACGTCGCCGGCAACGTCAACGGATTCCATGCCTGGGTCGAATTTTACGCAGGCACGCCGACAGCATATCCGAATCAGTCGCCATGGATTCCGGTCGATGTGAGCAACTTGGACGGAACCTACCGCGAGGCGACGTTGTTGCAATCGTTCGGCATCCAGTTGCCCGAATACCTCACGTTGCGCGCCGTCCCCGAGGCTTCGGAGGTCCGGGGCTGGAGCACCGCAATCGGCGTACACTACCTCTATCCGGATCGCGCGGACGAGCCGGTCATCACATTCCAGAAATCCGTCGCGTCGACCTTCACCCGCACCGGTGTCCTGTGTTTCGACCCGCAGACCCGCGCCCGCACTACGGCGGATTCGGAAAACGCCTGCGCCGCCTTCGGGTTCTACTTGCCGAAATTCACGCTCGCAACAACACGCATCATCGACTACGGCATCCTGGTCGAAACAGCCCCCGCAGGCACCAGCGTGAAGGCTGAAGTCGGCTACCCGTTCCCCGAATCGGTGAAACCCAACCAGGTCGATTTCGAATTCTACGGCCCTCTTGCCGGCACAGATGTCGCGGCCGGCAAGGCCACAGCCAATTTCAAGACGTGAAAGGGGGCCACGTGCGTGTACGACAACGCTAAAAACCGCCCCGTTCCCTTGAGCGGCGTGAACCTCCTGCGGGCCCTATCAATATGTGCCCTGATCGCGGTGGCGGCGCTTGCCGGGTGCGCCGGGCCCGAAGCGGCCGATGCGGAGGTCCGCCGCGCCGTCGAGGCGTTGCGGTTCGGGCCCATCACGGTGCAGCCGACCCCGTCCGAGCCGTTCGAAAAGCCGGGGAATTCAGTGCTCGACTGGTCGGGTTCGACGTTTGGCATCCACTCGGATGACCCGCACAGTGGGCTGCGCCCAATCACGATTTTGGCAGACGGTGTTGCGTACACCACCAACGAGCAAATTGGCTGGTTCAGCGTGGAGTATCCGGGCGACCTTAGCGCCGGCCACCACGGGTCGCCGCTCCTCGCCGTCTGGGACCTCCCCCAGGTTGTCCGCGACCCCGCACTGCGAGTCACGATGAAGGAAACTGAGCAGGGCCAGAACTTCACTTTCGTGGGCGCCCTGCCGCGGGGCGGCCGCACCTACACGATTCATCTTGAATTGGGGGCAAGAAACGGCGAGGTGGTTTGGGGCCGTATGTTCGCTGAGGACGTTCCCGAACCGCCATTCACTTTCTGGAAGGGCGGGTCACTGGGCTTTGCCTTGGTGCCCCCAGCAAAGTCGAAGCCAATCGAAGAGGTGATCCCTGCCGAGAAACTGGCCGGCGACGCGCACACGACCCTTATCCAACTCATCCGGGACTACGCAGCCAAGCGTGGATCCGTCCCGGACAAAGTCGATGCACAGACGCTGCAGTTGGAACTCTTGACCTCTGGCAAGAGCTGGCCGACCAATCCGTTCGACGGCGAACCCTTGCGCAGTGAGAAGAAATCTGGCCACTTCATCTGGGTAAAGTGCTCTGAAAAGGCCGGTTTCTACGCCGGCTACGGCTGGGATACCATTCTCAAAAGCCAACAATTCACAAAGGCCTGTCCAGCCTAAGGACGTCGATAGAGCCGTTTTCTGGAGCTCCCAGGAGAACTACGCGGCTGGACTGACGGACAAAGCTTATATGCTGGCAGGTCACCTGCGAAGCGTTCTGGGGCGGACGGCATGTGCTGCCACCCCGGAGTCTTGGTGCTTGCCGTGGAATCGAAACCGTATGTCAGTAGGATGCCGATTGTCGCGATTGGCCTCGCCTTGCTCTTTGCCGCCCAGGTCATCCCCCAGGTACCCATGCAGTTAACGAGCTCGGCGGACGCCGCGGGCGCTGCAACCTCGACAAAGTTCGGCGCCTCAGGCGCGCACACTTGGGACAACTACAACTTCAACACGGATGTCGGAAGTGACCCGACGTTGGGTACCCTGTGCGGCTGCGAACCCACCATGGGCGTTGATTGGGTGCACGGCAACGGCAAGGACGCACTCTACCAGGCTATGGACACGACCGTTTGCGCCTCCTGGGACGACGCGGTCCCGATTGGCGTGCGTCCGCCGGGCGCATTCCGCAATTGCAATTCCCCCTTCAACATGGCCCTCAACTTGGCCCTTCCCAACGTCGACCCCATCCTCTACACCGACTTCGACGGCGGGCGCACCTTCGCAGGTGGCCTCATCATCAATCCAGTCCCGCCCTCCCCCGTGCCGCCCCCGCCCCCGATTCCCGACCCGTGCAGCCTGCTTGCGCCGCCGGCCAGTTGCACGTACGGCTGCAGTCAACTCTCCTACACCGACACGAACGATGGCGTGGACCCGACCACCGGCGAACCCAATGCGGCTTGGCGCCCCGTCGCTGAGGCTTGTGCGCTGCCGGGCTGGGACCACGAAACCATCGCCGCCGGCCCCTGGGCCTACCCGCCGCCCTCGTGGGCAGTCCCGGGCTCCCGTGCCGTCTATTATTGCGCCCAGTACGGCGCCATCACGTGCTGGACATCCTACGACGGCGGCATCACATTCGTCCAAAACGGCGGCGACCTAGGTCAGACGGACCCAGGAAACGGCGATTGCCATGGCATCCATGGCCACTTGCGCATCAGCCGCATGTATAACGGCGATGACATCGGCGAGCCGGGGAGCGACGCACCGGATGGAATGGGTTACGTGTATCTGCCAAACAAGGCGTGCCTGCCCGACTCAGCCGCATTCGCTACATGCGCTCCTGCACCTGCGCCAGCTAGCTGCATGACCGCTTTCATGTACAGCAAGGACAATGCCCTGTCCTGGACGTTGGTCCTGCGGCCGGACACGAGCCCGCCACAGCCCTGCACGGGCGGCGGCCCGCTCTTGCGCCCCGGCCACTTCGACCCCTCGATTGCGCCGTCGCTTGACAATGGTTGGATCTACTTGGGCCAAGGCGAGGCATCGGCCGTCGCCGGCGCGCCCGCTGGCGCCTATGTCGCTATGAGTAAGACGAATGGCGCGACGTGGGAGGATGTCGGCACCGGCAACGGCGCCTGCCCCGGAACGAAATACTTCAACGTTGGCGCGCTTGTCGGAGTCCAACAGGCGACATTCCCCGAAATGATTGCCGGCGACGATGACCGCGCCGCCTACGCATTCCTTGGCAGCACGGAATCGGCAGACGATTACGACATGTGCGGCGGGGGCGCAAGCGCGCACATCTGGCACCTGTATGTCGCGTTCACCTACGACGCGGGCAAGACCTGGGTGGTCGACAAGGCCACGACCGACCCCGTGCAACGCGGCGGCATCTGGCCCTACGGCGGCAATGATATTTGCCGCAACCATCTCGACTTCAATGACATCGTGACCGACAAGGAAGGCCGCGTCATGGTCTCGTATACGGACGGCTGTGTCGGCGCCTGTGCTGGCCCCGCCGGAACCGTTGGCGCATCGACAAGCAGCCACCCCTTGATTGCCCGCCAGCGAACTGGCCGTGGGTTGTTGGCGGCGTATGACATTCCTGACCCGCCGCTATTGCCGTTGGATGACACCGAATCGGGTCCAAGCGCCGGAGGCCCGACGCAGTATGGCCCGCCTGAGGAGGGTGTGAGCGACACGACGGACCGTGACGAGGATGGCGTCTACGATTACAAGGACAATTGCATCACGGTTCCCAATTCGGATCAAACTGACACGGATCGCGACACAGTCGGCAATGAGTGTGATGCGGATGATGATGGTGATGGTGTTCTCGATGGCGCTGATTTGTGTCCGGACAATGCGGATCCGCGGCAATTGGACCGTGACCTTGACGGCGTAGGCGATGCGTGCGACGTGGATGCCGATGATGATGCGATTCTGAATGCGGCCGACAATTGTTGGAGCGACGTGAATGCCGACCAGAAAGACATGGATGCCGACGGCTTTGGCGATTTGTGTGACGGTGATCGCGATGGCGATGGCGTTCCCAATGGCTCGGATGACTTTGCCGATGATATTTCGCGTTGGAATGACGAGTTGGCTGCCGGTGCTAGCAATCCGCTGGCCGGCGTCGAGGGTCAAAAGCCCATGACGGGTGTTGGCAGCGCCGGGGCCGGCTCGAGCAGTTCCATGATGGTCATCGCGGTTGCGGCTATTCTCGTCCTTGCGAGCCTCGTGGCGCTCATGCTTCTCATGATGCGACGTCCGGCCAAGTAAGGCGCATGAGACAGTCGTTGCCCCGCGCCGGACGAACCACGGACGCCCCGGAATCCACGAAAATGGATTGTTGCGCAGCGGCACGGGTTTGGCGGCAAGTCAGGGGTTTAGCGACAAAGCAACATGGACACTTAATCATTTATACTACCTTCCACTAATGGTCGAATATGATAACGGAGGTACTCCGCCGGGCCTTCGGAAGCGAGTCGTTTCGTGCCAGTGAGGCAGGCCTCGTGTTGGCAATCCAGAGCCCCTATAGCACCCTCACTCGCCTCAAGCAGGCGGGCGTCCTGGAGCGCGTCGCGGCCGGAACGTATCGCTTTACGCCGCTTGAGGAACCACGCGTCGCTCGCTTCCTGGAACAGGAGGTCGTGCGCGCGACTCGCGGAAGCCGCCTGAGCGACCTTGCTGCGCTTGCCAAGAGTCGGTGGGCGTCCTATTTCGAGTCTGGGCGGCTTGAACGTCTGGGGCCCCGTCGCTACCGCCTGCAACGCCGACCCGGGGTGAGGCTGCGTGTCCGGCGCCGCTAGCCTGTTTGCCAAGGCGAAGGAGGCCTTCGCGGCAAACCAGGATCTCGACGCGAGGCTGCTTGTTGCGGCTGGCCTGACGGCGCTTGGGGAGCCGTTGGGCATCAAGCCCGTCGTGGTCGGAGGCACCGCCGTGGACTTCTACGCCGCAAGCACGACGCCCCGCGGCCTAGAACGGAGCACTGCCATTGCGGGCAGCCAGGACCTCGACGTCGTGGCCGTCGGGCTCTACGGCGATGCGGCAACCTTCCGGCGGGCCCTTGCCGTCAACGGCTTCACTCGAGTGGGCGCAATCCCCGTCGACGCGTGTCGCGGCTGGTTGCTCGCGGGTGCTGGTATCCTCGTCGAAGTCCTGGGTGGAGACTTGGCGGGCTCCGAGGACAGGGTCGTGGCCATCGAAGTGGATGATGGTGTCGCCTACTTGTGGGGCCCGGAGGATACGGTCTGGCAATACGCCGAGAACGCCTGGAGCATGCGGGAACGTCCGGCCTGGGAGCGCGCCCGCGTGATTTCCGCCACGCAGGAACTGGACTGGGATTACTTGGAGGAAATCGTCGCCCGGGAGGGCAAGCCGCTCGCAATCATCGCTTGCCTGCGGCGCGGGTCGTCCTACGAAGAACTCCAAGAGGCCACCTATCCCTGACGACTCGGAGCGCCGCAAATACTTCGTCGGGCTCGTCATGAAAGTCTGGCGGGCCGCGCCGGACGACGCACCCGGCCGTGCCCAACCAATTATGAAGCGTTGCATGGGCGAGTCGCGCAATGGGATGTCCGCGGGCGCGGGTTGCCGCAGTTCTGAGGGGGTCGGCCCGCCAAACCACCAAACGTCCCGACCGACGGCCCGCCCCAACCACCGAGCATACCGAACCGACCGAACGACGTCGGCGGGTTCGGTCGGCTCGGTCGGTTCGGTGGTTTGACAAGCGACGGGCCACGTTCATTACAAGCCCGACAAGTGGTTTCGGTAACCCCGTGGAAAAGTGGTTGGCCTTTCGCGGACGTCCATGGCCGTCCGCGGACGTCCACCGACGTCTCCGGCGTCACGCCCATAACACCAACGCTCCTCTGTTGTATGCACCATGCCATGCGTTTGGCAGAATAATCGCAGGTGCAGGGCAAATTGCTTCGTTTCCAGCCCCGGATTTCGCTGTGGCGACCTGTGTTCAATGGTGTCGCGGCGCGGCGGCCACCGGGGGGCCAACGCGTTGTCGTAGCATCAGCCAAACTCCTTCGGTGGCGTTTTAAATATCCCCTTCATGGTTGAACCTGCCATTGTCCCTAGGGAGACCGTCCCCGGAGGCAATCAATCGAGGTCAACCCCATGCGCAACACGCAACCCGCCGGCCGCCTGCAAACGTTCTCGGCCCTCAGCCTTACGGCCCTCCTGGCAACCGCCGGGATTTTCGTCCTGCCTCTCGTGAGTCAGAACGTCGATGCCGCGCCGGTTCTTGCCAATGAATGGTACCTTGACCTTGACTGCAACGGCCACGTCGATGCGGTGACGTTCCAGTTTAACGCGGCAATCACTGATGCCTCCATCCGGCCGTCGGACTGGACCATGACGCAAGGGAAGGGATCTGGCACAGTCGTGGTCCCGGCGAACGGCTTCAGTACCGGCCCCCCCACCTGGGCGTCGACCGCCGGTGCCCCATGTCCCGACGCCGCCGGCTCGTTCATCCCGGTCGCCAACCGGCCTTCACTGGCAAACATCGGTAGTGACGCCATATTCACGCTCTACTTCCCTGAAGGCATTAACCCGGACACCGGGGCCATGACCGACGGCGCCACAACCTACACGGCCCCGGTACTCGGTTACACCTCTGATGCAGCCGCTCCCGCGAAGGGCCCCTCGGGCAACCTGGCGTCGCTTGGCGCTTGCGCGGCTCCCTGCCGCATCGACGGCTCGACCGCAGTCCTCAAGGCGGCCTACGCCAAGACCGGGGACAATTTCATGATTGTCACCTTCTCGGAAAACGTGGGCAAGCTCACCGGCTCGACCTGGTCTGCCCCTACTCACGTCGACAATGCCTTCTGCAACTTCGTCGGCGCCGCCGTCAACACGACCGTCCCAATCACTGGCGTCGGCACCGTCCCCACCAGGGGTTACAGGGTCACTTTCACCGCTCCTCTTGGCAACTTGATCACCTCGCCGGTTTCCTTCAGCGTGGGTGGAGCTTGTCCGGGCGTTATCGTTGACACGGCCGGCAACGTGGTCCCGAGCCGCACCGTAACCCTTGGCTCCCCGTACGTCAGCCGCATCTACGCGAGTGCCGGCGACCCGAACCTGGTCATCGAATTCAACGGCCCTGTTGACGCCGGCGGGGGGGCCGACATCACACAATTCCAGACAACGTTCGAGATGATCACTGGGGCCGGCTCCGGCTTGACCGGCATCCAAAGCACCGGATTCCACACACGCGGCTCCGACCGGCTCCTTCTTACCGCCCAGGGCTCGCCACCGAATTTGTGCGACGTCCTGCAGACCGCCCCGGCTTGCGCCGCCCCCAATACCGGAACACACGTCCGCGTCAACGCCGCCAAAGTATTCGGATTCAAAGCGAATGGAATCAGCGAGACTTCAACTGGCACAAACCTGGCCGGATGCCCGAGCAATCCGCTGGATCCGGCGCCCCAGGACTTCTGCCTCAGCGACACGGGTTCAGCCGCCAACCCGACAATCGCAACCGTTTCTGCGCCCCGCGTCCTATCGTTTACGACTCTCGACACAGATTCGAACGGCTGCCTAGACGCTATACGCGTCCTCTGGAACGAGAACATGCACGAGACATTCCCGGCGACGGGCTGGCGCGTCCTGTTTGCTAATGAGGCGGCACCAAGTCTAGCGACGGGACACTCGTCGTTCGAACCTACGACCGGCGTCGGCAGCGCCAACGACGCCATTACCTACGTTGTCTTCCCCGAAACGTGCACGGTCCCGACCCCGTTTGCAACCGGCAATACGGGCCACTTGCCCCGCGTCTCATACTGTGACGGCGTGGATGTCGTTCGTGTGGGGGAACCGTGCATGACGACCTTCACGAAGGATCTCTCCGCGGTGGGCAACCAAATGATTGCGGGCACCAATGCGGCCCTCCGCTCGTACATTTATCGTGCTCCCACCCTGGACGGCGCAAAACCGGTCATCATGTTCGCTGCGACCGTTGACACGGCGCCCAACGACGGCTACATCGACGGCATGCGCGTCATGTTCTCCGAAGGAATCGACGCGACCTCCTTGGAAGCCGCACAGTGGACTGCCACCATCCCGACCTGGACGAATGCGGCCCGCTGTCCGCTTCCTGTTGGCACGACGTACACCGTTACCGGCGTTACGACAACGACGCCCTTCGATGCCAACCCGCAACTTACCCCGGCGCTGCCGACTCTCGGCACGCGTTCAGGCGAAGTCCTTGTGACCTTCAGCCCCAAGGCCGGCCTCAACCCGGTGGGCGACACCGGTTGCATTCCTGATCTCACCTACACGGGCTCGCCCAAATTCGTCACGGAAGCCGGACTCAACCCCGGTGGTCTACGTATGAACAACGTCGTTGCGGGGCCGACTCCTGCGGCCGGGGCGGCAAACTGCGCCATCTACGGCGAACTTGGCGGCGACGGTCCTTTCATCAACAACCAACTTTGCGAGAATGACGGCGCTCCCCCGGTCATGATTCCGTCCCTCGTCCAGGGCACGCTGGGCTCGGACACGGCGTACGTCACATTCAGCGAGCCAGTATTCGGTTCCGGTGCAACGGCGCCGGCGGCCACATGTGGCACTCCGGCGGCGTTCCCGGCGGCGACCCCGGGGCCCACATGGTTCAACGGCCAAGTTCGCGCTGTGGACTTCGACTACCAAGACAAGAACTCGGCTGGCGCGACCGGCGTCTCGTCCGTGACAAGTGTCAGCAGCGACTGCCGCAAGTGGCAACTGACCCTCAATGTTCCCGCCGGCGGCGGCCTTACCGCGAGCGACCAGACGAGCGGCGACTGCCTGCAGTCCCGCATCCCGACGGTTCCCGCCGCGGAGGGCATCCGCGACGCCGTTCCAGCAGCGCCGATGATTACCCCGGCCAGCACGCCGACGGGAATTGGCAACGTTGCGTACCCGTTGAATGGCGCCACGGTTCCCTGCGTCACGTTCGGCGTCGGCCCCTCCCCAGTTGCAGGTTCCGTCACGATTGACTCGGACCATGACGGCTCCCTCGACGCCATCAAGGTGACATTCACCTCGAGCGTCAAGGATGTCATCACGGCGGCCGTCCCGCCGAATGCCTTCGCGGTCGTCGGCGCAAACGATGCAGACAAGGGCGCCGCGGTCACCGGTTACTCGGGCGGCTACACGCTATGCCGCGTCGAGGTCGCCACCGCCGGGATCAGTCCTGAAGATCCCTTCTACGCTGATTTAACGGGCGCTTGCGTAGGAACGGTTGCCGCTGGCGACTTCCGCTACTCGGCGTTCCCTGGTCCGTTGGCCGGCCACAAGCCTGCCGGCACGCCCGTCGTTGCTGGCGACCTTGACATTGGTGTTGCCACCCTTGTTGTAGATGCCACATTGCGCCGCGTCGCGGGTCCGGGCGGCAACACCGCCCCCTCCATCTCGGACATGCTTTACAGTGACGTCGGCGGGGCCACGGCCACTTCCATTGAAGCGGGCGACCTGCGTCTGTCCGGTTTCGATTCGCGCTTTTGGTCTGTGACCTTCCCTGGTGGCCCCGCCATTGTGACGGGAGTCACAACGGGCCTGCCCTCGACAGCGGTCGCCACGCACGCCACCACGGCGGGCACGGCTCCAACAGGCGCGGCTTGCCACGACTCGGCTGAACTCAGTCCCAACGTCGGCAACGACAATATCCTCTTCATCTGCTTCGAAGAGCAGCGGGACGCGTTTGGCAACCTCATCCCGAACACGGGCGCCTTGCCGACGTTCACCTACAGCGGCTCGACCGTGTTGGACTCGACGGGCGCCGTAATCGGCGTTATCTCCACGACCACGCCCGCGGACGGCGCGCAGCCGGTCCTCGTAAGCGCCCTCGCTGGCGCTGGGACCAAGACCATTACGGCCACCATGAGTGAGCCGGTCACCCAACCGGGCGCAACGACACTCTTGGTCTCGGACTTCGTGTTCCAGAACGGCAATGCTGGCGGCGGCAACTGCCCGAGCGGTGCCGCAAGCCTGTCCAAGATTGTCTCCGGCGCAATCGCTCCGGCCGGCACCGGGGCTCACGTCATCGTCTTCGAGACGGACGGGCTGCTCTCGACAGATGATATTGGCGCACCGTTCTTGGTCTTCGTGCCTGACCCGCACGCCGGCTGCACGAACTTCGACAGCATCCGGGCCATCTCCACGCAAGTCGTCCAGAAGGCGCCCACGAACCTCGTGACATGGCCGGCAGCTGTCCGGTTCGCGGACAGGCTCGCCCCGACAATTGCCAGCGCAGGCTTCGTCGACGCCAACGGCGACGGCGTCGTCGATGCGGTCCAAGTGAAGTTCAACGAACTGGTAAACGACGGTGACCTCGACGCCCTGGACTGGTCAGTCAAGGTCGGCGCCCAGGCGATGACCATCTTGTTCGTCACCTCCGGCCAAAACGGTGCCGGCTCGTGCCAGAACACGTACTCGCTGACGGCGGGCACTGGGGCCGTCTTCGCGGCGCTGCAACTCTTCCCGAACGAGGTCACTCCTCTGACGCCGTACGGCGTCGGGACCTTCGACGACACGGTCTTCCTATGCCTCGACCCGGACTCGACGGCCGCAAACGCCGGCACGAAGGACCTGGGCACCGGCATTACGACTGGCAAATTGCTCTACACTGCGGTTCCAACGACGACCCGCATCGCCGACTCATTCTGCGACGCCATCGGCGGTGCCTGCACGACCGCCAACCTGCTGCAGGATCTGGCGACCAACGCACCAATCACCATCGCGGACATGGCCCGCCCGGTTGTTCTCAACAACTGCCGTGCCGGATCGTTCCTTGACGTAGACGGAGGCGGCACGCAGGATACCACCCCGCCCCTCTCCGAGCCAACCTGCCCGACCAACGTCCTCGACGACTCGCCGGAGACGGCTGACCTGGACAACGATGGCAAGATTGACGCGGTCCGCATCAAGTTCTCCGAGTCGATGGCCGACGCGTCTTACAACCAAGGCGAGTGGAGCATCGGCCGGACCATCACGGGCATGGATACGGGCACCGGTTCTCTTGCGGCTAATGACAACACCATTTGGATAAAGTTCGCCGAAGGGTCCCAGCCGGACGGAGCAACGGGACGCGCAACGTCGCCGCTTCTGCCTGACGTCGGCTACTTCCCAGGCGGCACCATGAAGGATGCAGCCGGCAACCTGCTGCGTGGCGTCTCGACCGGCGCATGCGTTGCTGCCCAGTTGCCCGGCGCGGCCCCGACGGGTTGCACCGATGAACGCGATGGCGCATCGCCGACCGCGGTGACCATCAGCGCCGTCGTCAACACGAATGTGGTCACTATCCAGTTCAGCGAGGCCGTTGGAACAGGGGCGACGGGAACCGGCGCCATCACGAGCGCCGACCTTGCGTACGTAAACAGCCCCGCCAGCACGGGCGCAACGAGCATCACCGGTATCAGCCACACGGTTGGCTCAAACACGGTGACTCTGACGCTCAACGCGAACCTCAAGCCGGACGACATCGCAGCCGGCGCGGACAAGATCTCCTTCACGCCCGGCAACATCCGGGAAGCAAGCTGCGCGGCGCGCCCCGCGCTCCCTGCGCTCTACACTTACCCGCTGACAACGTATACGCTCCCTGGTGGCCCCAATCCGCCGCCGGGTTCCTGCTACCGCGAACTCGCGTTGAACTCCATCCAGGTTGGCCTTTCCGGCGTCAACAGCCACGCCCCGCCGGCAACGATTGTCCTCGACTTCGACCCGGCAGCCACGACTCCGACCAGCGTCAAGTTGGAATGGACCGCTCCGGCAACTTTCGGTGGCAGCACAATTGCGACCTACGAAGTCTGGCGCATGGCGGGGCCGTTCGTGCCGCTCTCGCACGTGGGCGCCACCCGCGTCGACCTTAGCACGCTCACACCGCCTGTCAGCCTGACTGCCGGCGCCAAGTCGGCCACGATCCCCGGCCTTACGACTGGAACCGAATACAGTTTCGTCATCCGTGCAATCGACTCCGATGGCAACATCGGGACCGACTCAAACACGGTGACGACGACGCCGGAAGCCCCCGACACCGACAAGCCCTGCAAGGTCACCGACCTCGGTGCCGAATCCGTCGACGAAACCTTCGTCACGCTGACTTGGATCGCCCCCGATGCCGACTGCCTTGCTAGCAGCGGCACCGTGACCGGCTACAAGGTTTCCCTCCAGAGGGAGCCCGGCCAGATTACCGATGCCGCCTCGTTTAGCGTGGGTGTCACGACGACTGGCCTCGCGTTCCTGCCAAGTTCGTTTGCCGCACCCGGCGTGCAGCAGCGCGTCAAAGTGAGTGGCCTCATCACGGGCGAAACATACCAATTCGCCATCGCGGCGATTGATGCCGCCGGCGAGGCACCCTTCAGCAACGTTCTCACGGCGACGCTAGAAAAGGACGGCACTGCTGAGCCAGGGCCGATTATTGGCCTGGTGGCCAGCAACCCGACAGACACTTCGGTCACGCTTACGTGGACCGCCTCAGGGGCGGACTCCGTTACGGGCACGGTGAGCGGGTACGAAATCCACCGCGCGACTACGGTCGGCAGCCCCGGCCTGCCGGTGTCATCCTCCAACCTGGCCTTTTCGCCATCCACCTCCGCCTTCGCTGCACCTGGAGAAGAGCAGTCCGTCGTGGTCTCGCAACTGACCCCGGGCACGACGTACTTCTTCACGGTGGCCGGCAAGAGCGGTACGGATGTCGGTGCCACTTCGACCCCAGTTAGTATCACGACGACTGGCGGCCTTTTGCCCATCACGCAGGGCCAACTGGATGCGGCCTTGGCGGAGTTTGCAACGACCCTGAAGGTCACGCACTCCGGCGACACCAACACCCTTACCTGGGACACTCCGCCCACCGCCGGCGGGCGTCCGGCAATCGGCGTTCAAGTCTGGAAACTGGTGGACGGCGTGTACGGGCCCCCAATCACCTTGAGCGCGCTCAGTGATGAGTTCTTGGCAAACTCGTACAGCGATGTCGGATCCGCCGCGGATTCCTACAAGGTCACTGCCTTCTACGGCAACAACAAGGCCAGCGGCTTCGCAAGCACATCGAGTGACATCAACAACTTCGACAGCCTGGCAGCCGCCACCGGTTCCAACACCATCCTCGGCCTCGACCCGGTGCTGTTTTGGATTCTCGTCGGCGTCTTGGCCCTGCTGCTGATTCTCGTCGTCGTCCTACTCGTCGTACGCAGCCGCAAGGTGCACGCGAACGATGTCGGCGACGAGGACGAGGACGGCGGCTTTGCCGACGCGGATGAACCGGCGCCCGAAGCAACCGAAGCCGCGGCGGCCGAGGCCGCAACGCCGACGGCCGCCCCCGACGAATGGGCGCAAGCCGCACCAGAGGTCGCGGCACCGGCCGCGGTCGTGGCACAAACGGCACAGGGGACGCCGGACAAGCACTACTTGTCCTGCCCGAAGTGCGCAACCGAGTTCGCCGCGGTCGGAATCAAGCCCTTGGCGATTCAGTGCCCGAACTGCGGCGTGCGCGGCACACTCAGGTAGTCCTGGAAGGCCTCACTTCGGCACGGGTTGGTGCCCGTTATCGCGCAGGGTTCCGGGAATTCCGTGCTTTGGGTGGTTGCAACGCGCGGCGGCGACTTGCAGGATGAATCGGTCTTTGCCGACTTCTACGTAACCACGGAAACCACGGCATGAGGTGGGATGGCGGATGCACGGCAACGCCGATAGCGGGATGGTTCCGTGATTTTCCGTGATTTTCCGTGATTTTCCGTGAGTTGCGTGGTTTAGTCCGGCGACGGTTCGATTGGCTTGGTGGTTGGGACGCCTGGGCCCCGGCGGCCCCCGCCTTCCTCCGCGCTTCGCTGCGTGCTTGGCTTGCCAAACCCGCTTGGCGACTGGCGCTTCGCCAGGTCGGCCGTGCGGCCCCGCCGGGGGCGAATCACCTTGCCATTCCTGCAAGAAGTCGCCGGCGCCGGGGGACTGCGGGAATGGGTCGAGGGTCTTGTTCAAACAGGTTTCCGGGCCTCGCGCGATGCGGAAGCTGACTTGAGTCATGCCGGTTCGGTCACGTCCGAATCTGTTGCTTGTTGTTTTAAATACGTCCAGAGATGGGACGAACCAGCAACGCTGCTGCGGCGCCACCTGGCTCCGGACGGCGTGCCTTGAGGCAACAACATGGTGGCTGGTTCCCGAAAGCACAATTCCCGCGCCTCGGCGCGAATCCTGATGGTCGCGGCGGTTTTCCTCCTGGGAATGCTGTCGCCGACGGTCGTGCCCGTGGCCGCCCAATCAGGGACAACGACGCTCCAGGTCGGCCCCTTCTTCGATGACTCCGCCTCGCTGACGTTCTCACCGTGTCCCGGCGCCGTGACGACGCCTGCCATCAAGGCCCAACCTGACGATGGCCTTTGGCAAATCCGCCAAGTCCAAGTTATCAACACCGGCGGCGGCACCCTCACGGAAGTCGTCTTCGACTACACGATCGGCCCGAGTCCGGGAACTCCGAACAAGCCGGGGCCCGAGATGGAAATCCAGTGGGGCAAGGCGGAACAGGGTAGTAAGGCACCCGGCTGGACCGTTGTCACGCCAGCAAACGCGGCCGCGGCTGCAGGCACCACCAACCAACTGAAATTCATTGGCAGCACGCTGCCGAGCGATGCCATTGGCCAGGTCTTCATCGTCGCCTTCCGCGTCGTTGGCACCCCGTCCGCCGACAGCCTCTACACGATGGGCGCCGGCAAGGTCAGCGTGACCGCCGGCAGCAAGGATGTCGTCGGGACCGGAACTGCCTTCACCGGCTTCTACCAGGTCGGCAGCATCTTCCATGTGGCCGGCGATTCGCATCAGTACAAGGTCGCAAGCATCCAAGATGCAACCCACCTGAAACTTGCCGACAAACTCGTCGGAACGGCCCTGAGTCCGTCCACGGCACTCAACTATTCGAAGATTGAGCCGGCAACGCCGACGGTCCCCTATTCTTTCCCGGTGAAGGTCAACAACGACGCGAACTTCTGCATCGTCATGGACAACACGCTGCCCGCCGTCAAATCGGCGTACACGCGCGACGTCAACTACAACGGCCTTCTGGACGAAATCATGTTGCAATTCAGCGAGGAGATGGACCCGAACACGCTGGTGCCAAGCGCCTTCCTGGTCAACGCGAGTAGCAGCGGCGAACCCATCCCGTACTCGGTCTTGCCCACCACGACCGGCAGTCTGACCAAGGGTGTGGGCACTGACGACGGCCACGACGAATGCCGTTTATCCGCGCCCTGCATCAATCTCGAGCGGGCGCTCAAACTCCGTCTGGCCGAAGGTTACCGCTACGACACGGGAATCCAGCCCGAGGTCACGTATCCGAAACCCGGCTCACCTGCGACCTTCGCGGATCTTGCCGGCAACCCTCTTGCCAACATCACCGAGGATGGCATCGAGGAAATCGACGGCGCAAAGCCGGTTCTCGTGAGCGTATTCGACTACGAGGGCGCCACGTCGATGATTGCCACCTTCAGCGAACCGGTAATCGGTTCAGGCCCCAACCCCGCCGCCCCGGCCGGCGACTCGGATACTTGCATCGGCGGCACCGACTGCGTGCGCACGACTGACCTGTACTACTACGACCGATGCTACTTGTTTGGTGCAATGGGAAACACCGACCCGCCGGCAATGTGCGTCCCGCCCAACGCGAGTGACATGGGTGGCCAAAACTGCATCCAGGCCAGCGGCGGCATCTCGCCTCAAATCGGTGTTGCGACGCACACGCCCGGGGACACCTCGGGCCACACCGTCGTCCTTCCCGTCATTAACGACGCCACAGATACGGCAAACCCGCCGGACAGCTGTACCGTAAGTGGCGTAGGCAACGTGCGTGGAAAAGTCGGCCTCGGAGACGCCAACCAAGCGCTTGGCGACGTTCTCGCGCTGCGCAAGATGGCCTCCGACCCCGCCACCTGCCCGGGCATCGACTTCCACCCCTGTGACGCGCTCGTGCGTGACATGACCGGGCTGCGCGGCGTGCCCACGGCCTCCTGCGATGTCGCCAACAACTGCGACGTCGATCCGTCGACGCCGCCGCGACGGCCGCCGCTGCATGGCGCGACGTCTTCACTGCCGCTGGTGCGCGACGCCGTCGTGAACATCGATACCTTCCAGGTCACACTCAACTTCAACGGCCCCGTAAGCGCCGCCTCCGGTGACGCCAATCCCATCACGTTGCAGGACCTCTACGTCATCGCCGCAGACGGCACCGGGCAGGGCCCCGGCGGCATCACGCAGATTCTGCATCGCGCGGGGTCCGCGCGCGCCATTTTGACCCTCGACGAGAAAGTCCGCCCGACCGACGTGGACGACACGCCGGCCAAAATCGGCGTGAAGTGCAACGCCATCAAAGGCACGCGGCAGACGGCCTTCGTGCCGTGCGCCGACCCTGACGCAATCGGTGGCCTTGGTGTGAACCTCCTGGACAACGTCCTGCCTGCCATCTTGCGTGCCCAGGTGGTTGACACGAATCGGGACGGTCAGATTGACGGCGTTTTCGTCGAGTTCAACGAGCCTGTGGACGACGCGACTTTCTGCCAACGCAACAATGCAGCGCCGCCGCTGGAATGCTATCCCCTGTCAGGTGGCGCCGACTTGCAAATCGGGAAATACCACAAGTCCCCAACGCCGACCGACCCCACCTTTACGAAGTACGTCTTCGACACGGATGCCGCGCCCGGCGGTGTGGGCGTGCAAGATCCGATCATCGGTGAAGGCAACGGCGCCGCCAATGACCGCTACGGCATCATCAAGATCATCAACCCGGCTCTGCAGCCCCGCCACCTTGGCACCTCGGACCCCGCCGGCGAGGCGCTTACCACGCAGTACGGCGGGCTGTTCTCGGACCTATCCCACCCTGGCCCCCCGACGTCGCCGCCATACGCCCAGGCCAAGCAGATGGCGCAGATTTGCCCCATCGGTTGCCTCGGTTCCGTCACCCTTGAAGACGGAGCGCCGCCGATCCTGCTCTCCGCCGAGACGGTGGACACCAAGCCGTTGCTGCCCGGCACAACGACGCCCGATCTGGAGGGGAACGGCTGGCTCGACGGCTACCGCCTGACCTTCAGTGAACCGATTGCAGACACCACCTTCTGCCACAACAACCTGCAGAAAGGCCCGACCTTCCCGTGCAGTTCGATTGAGTGGGCCGTCGAAGGCCGCACGATTACTGGCATGCGCACTCGCGACCCCGGCGCCACCACGGGCGACCGTGATAACGTCATCACCATCCTGTTTGCCGAGACAGACCACCCCGACACAGGTGAGCGCCCAGCCATTACCTACTTCGGGCCGCCCGCCTCGTTCCCAACGCATGGCCTCAAGGACCACCAAGGCAACCAGATGCGGCCACTCAAGCCGATTGACGGCTTCGAACAGGACGATGCTGCGCCTGTTCTCGTTTCGGTCCAGGGGTTCCTTGGCCGCAACAGTGTGGCCATCCGGTTCAGCGAGCCCGTTGACAACGGCAACAAAGGCCCGCTTGTGCGTTCAAACCTGCAGTACTACAACATTGACAGCCAGGCCAACGGCGTGTCGGGCTTCGCCGACCAAAACGCCGTCGCTCACGTGGCGCGCACGGACAACCTGGTTGCGCAACTCAATTGCCCCGCAACCGGCCCAGCGCTGACCTGTGGCAATGTCGGTATCACCCGGCACGATGTTGCCGCGGACACGGTTGCTGCCGAACTGAATGGCATTTGGGAAGTCGCGCCGACCGTCGTCCTCAAGAAGGCTGTTTCCACGAAGGCGCACAACCTCGGCAACGCGATTGATATCTTCCGCCCGGACAACGTGACAAACCTGCAGATCGTCGACTCCCTCACCTCGGCCAACTCAGTGACAATCGGCTGGCTTGCACCTGGCAACGACGGCGCCGGGTTCGGCAGGGTCGCGGGCTACCGCATCAAGGTGTCGACGCAGAAGATTTCCCCGGGCGACTTCAACGTGTCCCTTGCCCCGGGCGTCGTCGGGCTCGGTGACTCCGACCCGAACGCGACCGTCCAGCTGGATGGCAGCGCAAACGTGGTCCGTCTGCGTGGCGACCAGGTGACGGCGTTTCTTACGCCCGACGCAAGCGCCTTGGCGGCACCGGGCACCTTCCAGAAGGCCACCATCGTCGGCCTGCAATCGGAAACCTTGTACCACTTCGCGGTCGAGGCATTTGACAACGCAACGTTGCCGTGCGGCTTCACGCGTACCGGCGAATTCACCTTCGCGCTGCCGACAACGCCGTGCAGTGCGACGGATACATCGGTCAAGAATTTCCGGCACTTCTCCGGGATGCGTCCGATCGGCGTCGCCCTTGCGGCAGCCCAGTACGACGTGAGTGCAACGACCGGCAAGGACGGGACGCCGCCGACTCCGACGCCAGTCATCGCAAGCACGACACACCCGGCAAACCGGGCCGATCCCAAGATGACTGCCATCTTTAGCTGGACGAATGCCACGGACGGCGAATCATCCGTGCAGTACCGCTACGCCTTGAACACGGAGTCGCAGTACAAGATCACCGACACGGACCGCCTCTACGTGGGTGCCGCGAACTTGCCCAGCATCTCGATTGTGGCGCCTGACATTGGCACCTGGTACTTCCATGTCGCAGCCCTGAGCGGCGGCGGCCAGACGGCAACGGCGCACTACACCATCATCGTTGGACAAGGGCCGATTGACCCCGCCATCATCAAGGAGAAGAACGGCCTCGTAAGGACGAATGCCACGCGCGACAACGACGAGACCACCGTGACGTGGACACTGCCCGTGCAGGCCTTGCTGCCACCAGGCGGTAAGTTGCAGGCTGTGCAAATCTGGCGGCTCGAAAACTGCGACGGCGACGGCACGGAATGCAAGGCCGTCCTGGCCAACGAGGTTTCCGGGTCCTACGCCGAGTTGCAATCAGGGATCTGGGTTGACAACAGCACCGAGAGCGCCTCGGCGTCCGGCTACCGCGTGGACATGGTCTTCCTGAAGGACCAAACGCAGGCGCCCGGGAGCATCACCGGTTTCAGCGCGGTGCAAGCGGCCCCTGAGCGCGACAACTCTGCGCTGTGGTGGATGCTGGCCGCGGCCCTGGCCTTGGTCGCCATCGCGGTCGTTGCGTTCCTGATGGTTCGCCGCAACCGCATGCAGTCTGCGGCCTTCGAGGAAATTCCGCCCGAATCCACCGCCGCCGGCATGGATCCGGTGACCGGATTGCCTGCCCACGACGTGCGCTGCCCGTCCTGCCAGACCGCATTCCAGGCAGTCGGACATTTGCCGCTACAGATCACTTGCCCAAGCTGCGGCGTCTCGGGCTTGCTGCAGTAGGAATCGCAAGCCATCTTATCCCCTCATCCTCCGGTTCCTCGAGGTCATTTCATAACCTCCCGTGGGGCGAACCTGTTTTTCCGTGGCCCAGCGCATGGCAGCCGCAGATGACGCAGATTGCACAGATTTTCCCGAAGGGAATCTGCGTCATCTGCGAAATCTGCGGCTGCCCGCCGGGGGCTCGGCCCAGAAAAACCCGTACCAACCAGAAGGAGTCCTGAAACATCCTCTGGTCTCCTTACGTTGCTCGCTTCGGGCTTGTGTCGAGTGCCGCCATCGCGCAGGCGTTGCATCTATCGGCCCGAAACGGGTCGTCGAGGCGCTCCCGCACGGCCAACGCCTCACAAGACTGCCGGTCCTAATCCTGTTCGGTTCAGTCCGAATCTGTTCCTTGGCGTTTTAAATACCGCCAGGATTGGACATCCTGGAGCAAGGTGGCCTTCGCTGGCACGCCGCTCCAAACGAGGTCGAAGCATGGAATCGAAGTCGAGCCGCAAACAGCTCCTGGTCCCCTTGGTGCTGGCGTTCCTGATGGTGTTCACGGTCCTTGGCGGCATGACGCCTGAAGCCGAGGCAGCCGCAACAGGCAGCCCGCGCGGCAAGGTCCAGATTACGACGGAACCAGACTTCGAAGCTACGCGTTACATCGAGGATGGTGCGACGGGTTCGAACTACTACCCGTGGAACGCGCAGCCGCCGAGCCCGACGGCGCAACCCCCCCAACTCCTCAACAACCCGCTTACCAAGTACCCGGAGCATCCCGCCGTCGTTTATGCCAAGCCAAAGGGCGGGGACATCGGCGGATGCGGCGACTGTTTCCAGCGCACCGTGCGTGTCGCATTCAACGATTTGGCCGCAGTCAACACGATTGATTTCATCTACTACATCCGCGACGGCGTCTCATACCCGGTTTGCGGCGGCGGCACGGACGTCTGGGGCCTCGCCATGGATCCGTGCATGCCCAAAGCCATCAAGTGGGTGCCAGAGTTTTCCTACGCGACGCGACCTGGATGGACGGTTACGGCGAACGCCGAAAACGATGTCAAGACCCCTCTGGGTACTGATAACCCGGCCGCCCGCATCCTGACGTTCCAATCGGCGACACCGAACCCGAAGGACAGCAGCATGGGCGGCTCCAACCTGCCAAACGCCCTCGATGTCGTAATCGCCTTCCGGGTGGAAGGCAGCCCGAACGGCGACGACGGCATGGCCTTCGGCACCTTCCCGCAGACCCCGGCCGACGAGTTCCACATCCAGGTCAACGTGTACAATTCCGGCGATGTAAACGTCCCGTTCGAGACGACCTGCCCCGCCAACAACTCGGCCATGTTTGGCGTCAACCCGCAAGCGACGTTCAGTTGCGTGCTGACGAATCCGCCGTTCGACGGCCCGGCCCTGCCCGGTTTCCCTGGCAAGTTCATGCCGGACCCGATAACCAGCACGCTCGATTGCGGTTTCCCGGGGGGCGCGTGCGCCGGCTCACCCAGCCTGGTGATTCGCATGGACACGCTGCCGCCCGAGGTGCGCGAGCCCAGCAACGGCGATGCACGCCTCACTGCCGCAAATGGTGGCCCGATTCCCTGCGTCTGCAGCTTCTATTCGCAGGACCTGGACCACAACGGCCACATCGACCGCTTCGTCGTCTCGTTCACCGAACCGGTCAACCCGCAGACCTTTGATTTCCGCCAGTTCAGCATCTCAACCAAGGGCCGCGACCGCGCCTACAGCATCACGAATGCCTTCTTCGAGCAGCAGGACCCCAACGGGCTTGGCCTGTGCGTCGTTGGCCTGACGACGCCCCCGGTGCAGACCCCCCCGCTCGTGCCCCTCCTGGTCCGCACGATGGGCTCGTCGTGCCGCGTCAACTTCATCGTGGCGGAAATGCCCTTCTACGATACGGGCGACCGGCCGAACCTCATCTACCCCTGCACAGGCTGTGGCCAGACGCTGACGGACCGTGCCGGCAACCTGCTGAAGAAAATCAGCGGCAGCACCATCGTCGCGGTCGACCGCGCCCCGCCGGTGTTGTACTCGGTCTATGCCCTTGACGCCGCGCACAACGGTGGCGTCGAGGCGGCAAGCACGCAGATGCACGCTTTCTTCAGCGAAAACGTAGTGGGCAGCGGTTGCGTGGACCCGTTACCCGGCCCGCCCGCAACGTGCGGCTCTCGGCCGGTTCGGTACGACGACCTGTGCTACATGAACAACCTGAACACGATGCCGACGGACACCGACATCATCGGCAACCCCGGTCCCGCAAACCTGCAGGGCTGTTTCTCCCTCGATCAGCCGTACGATACGGTTTCCGCCGTCTGCCAGCCGGTGCCCAAGTGCCGCTACTTCGATTTCGTCAGCCACACGGCGGTTGCATCCGCGGGCACCGTTGGCGTTTCCGCAGACGGTTGGAAAATGGTCATCGTCAACATGGCCGACCCCGTGGATGCCAACCATCGTCTCATGTTCGGCACGAGCGACGTGCACCCCTTCCAGGGCGACATGCTCGGTGTGCGCGCCGACAACCACGGCATTTCCCGCTCGTGCCAGAGCGTCGTGATGTTCGAGGCGGCGCCCTGCGATGGCAATGTGCGCGACTTGCACGACAATGGGGGTTGGTACAGGTCCGGCGGCGCCCCGCAGGCCACCGTCGCCTGGCCGCGCCCTCCCGCAAACGCCCACGTGACGTTCCCAATGGTCAAGGCCGCGTCGGTTGACATCAGTAACCCCGACTGCAATCCTGCCCAAAGCGCGGTTGCGCAACCCGGCCCCTCGGCGCTCACCGATACGCAGGCTTGCCATTACTGGCTGAAACTGCAATTCAACGGTCCCGTGCGCGGGCCCAACGGCCCAGCAAGCTGTGACACGACGACGGCGAAAGCGCCCAAGCCATTCTATCCGTGCAACCTCGACATCGCGACAGCATCCGGCACAGGCCAGGGCCCGCAAGGATTCCTTGGCCCGGCGCCTCCGACGGGGACCGGCACATCGGTCGTGTCGCAGGCACCGTACTACCTTGCGGCTGACTCCGATACCGCCATCCTGCAGATGGACCACGCGGCGCGCGCCGTCGATGTCGGCCTCACCCCGTCGCGCGTGAAGATTTTCTGCAATACCATCTACGCAACCCCCGGCTCCGCGAGCAAGTGGAGCCTCGATCCGACGGCGACGACGCTGCCGGGCGTCGACCAGCAAGTCGGCGTGTTGCCTTGCGACGACCCTGACCTCTACTATGGCCCTGGCGAAGACACGAGTGGCGCGGTCCTGAAGGCCGACATCGACATCGTCGATCGCACGCCACCACGCATCCTGGAAGCCAAAACCGTCGATGCCGACCGCAACGGCTACCTTGACGGCATCCAGCTTACCTTCAGTGAACCCGTTGGCGACGCGACCTTCTGCGGCGGCGGCGACGCGGCACTTTCCGCGCCGACGTTCTGCGCCGACACCGAGACCGGTTCGGGCTCCGGGTACATCACGTTCTCGCGCTGGGATTCCCGCGAGGAGATTCGTGGCATGGTTGATCCGCAGCACCAGGAGTGCCGGGCGGTCTCCGGCAGCGTCACCATAAACGGCGTTGCCTTCCCCTACACGCAGGGCTTCCGTTGGGATACGGGCCTCGTTGCCAACGACAACACCGGCATCATCGGGCTTGTCAACACCACAACGCAATCGGACGGATCCTTCGTGACCCGCGTCCTTGACTGTAAGGAGTACTTCCGCGGCGCCTTCACCGGTGTCCGTTGGACGACCGATTCGCTCCTCCACATCACGACGCCGGTTCCCGGCCTGTTTTCTGACCTGGCTTCGCATCCGTACATCAACAACGAGGATATCGTGAGCCCGCCGGGTTCGCCGCCCGTACCGAACCCGAACCTGCTGCCGCGGGTTTGCCAGTTCGAGTCCCACGCCATGACGGCGCCGACGGCGCCGTTCAACCAGTTGCAGAACCACCCCAGCGCGATGTGCGACATGCTGCAGACGACCGTGGATTCCGTGCGCGTGACGGACGGCGCCCCCCCCGTGCTGTGGCGCGCCGAAACGTACGACACGCCAGTTTTGGATTCCAACGGCGTGCCAAAGCCCAGCCAGAAGTATTACGAAAACGTGTTCGGGGACGGCACCATCGATGGCTATCGTCTGACCTTCAGCGAACCCGTCAATGACGCCACCTTCAACGCGAAGGATTGGCACGTTGAGGGCTTGAAGACGCTCGAGTTCACCCCTTGCAGCTCCTCGACGCCAATCAAGTACACGAGCCATGATATCGCGATTGACACGTGGGTTCCGCCGGGCAAATCTCCCATGCGGACGTACGAGACGGACCTGAACCCGGCCGACCCGCTTGAGAAGGCCATCGTCGCCACAAAGCGCAACGACGACCAGTTCATCTTGCTCTTCACGCCGGCCAAGGAAATATTCACGAGACCTGGCGTGTCGCAGTGCAAGGAATTGCACGCGGTCTACGATACGGGGAGCAAGCCCGAATTGACGGGCGGTACGGCTCCGATGGCTCCGATGTTCCTGCGCGACCGTGTTGGCAACCCGATGGTTGGCTTCGACACGTTTGCGGTCCAGGAACAGGACGACGCCGGGCCGCAGATTGTCCGGATCGAGGGCTTCGTTGGCACCAATCACATAAGCGTCCGCTTCAGTGAAAGCGTGGATGACGGCGCTCACAGTGGTCTTGTCCGTGATGACTTCCAGTATTTCGACAAGAACATCAAGGACGTGGCCGGCCTGTCGAGCACGGAGCCCGTGCAACACGACGCCGGCGAACGCAACGCCACGCTACTAATGGGCCAGATCCTCACGGCGTCCGACCAAAGCTCGGACAAGATTGGCGCGCGTTTCTGCCGCATCTTCGAGACGGCACCGTCCGTGCCGTCCTTCGAGCGCAAATGCGTGCCGAGTTACCCGCGCGCTCTTCTGCCGGAAAACGACACTTTCCTGCCGGGAGCCATTTCGGGCTTCAGGATTGTGGCTGAACTCACCAACGCCAACAGTCTTACGGCCAGTTGGACGGCGCCGGGCGACGACGGCGTCGGTGGCGGTGCTGTTGCAAGTTACACCTGCTACGTGAGCGACAAAATCCTCATCGGCAACGAGACGAACGCCAACGGTATCTCGTTCGAGTACGACCCCGATTCAGGCAGCCTCGCTGAACCGGGCCGGACGCAGACGGTCAAGATCATTGGCCTTGACCCCGAGAAGTCGTACTTTGTGGCCTGCGAGGCGCTCGACGACCTCGGCAACGCGGGGCCCCTGTCGCAATCGGAGAAAGCCACGACGACGCGTGATGTAACGCCCCCAACGGGCACCATCACGATTTCGTCCGACACGCATCCCGAAGGCGTTGCGACGGACGAGACGACCGCGGCCTTCAAGTGGACAGCCATCACCAAGGAGCAGGAGCCGGAATCGACGATTCGGTACCACTACGCGCTCAACCAGAACCCCAACTATGTGGTGCTGGCCACCGACGGAGCCACGACTGACCGCAAAGCCACACAATTGGTCCCCGCGGACGGAGAGTGGTACTTCCACGTCGCAGGAGTGTCCGGCGGCGGCTCGACTCTAACCGCGCACTACCACTTGATTGTCGGCGTGACGCCCCTGAGTGATGCCGACGTAATCCAGGCCAATGACCTCGTGAAGACGACGCCGTACCGCCAAGAGGACGTTCGCGACGGCGAGACGGTCATCCTGAACAACGTCACATGGGAGTTGCCACCGCTCGAAACGCCGCCCGGGCTCGACATTACGGGCATCGAGATTTGGCGCAACGACCAGGGCATCTTCCGCATGATTAACGGCGACCTGCCCCGGCCTGGCCAGCCCAATGGCTGCATGCTCACGGGCGACTATGATTCGCTCAAGGTTGGCTACTGCCATGACACGAGTCCCGGTGCCGACGCCGATTCGAAGTACAAGGTCACGATGGTGTTTGCCAAGTCGCCCTTCACCCAGCCAGCGCCAACGACAGGCTACAGCGAACTCGTTGACACGACTCCCGCTGTGGTCCCGCCGTGGGTGTGGATTCTGGCCGGCATCGCCCTGGCTCTCATTCTCTCCGGTCTCGTAATCTTCTTCATCCTGCGCAGCCGCGCCAGGGTGGACGCAACGGGCGGGACTGCATACAGTTGGGAGTCGGCCAACCCCGAACTGCTGGGCATCGATGAGGCCACGGGCCTGCCGGTGCACGAAGTACGCTGCCCATCCTGCAACAATCCGTTCCAGGCGGTCGGCGCCCTGCCGTTGCCCGTCACGTGCCCGACCTGTGGGACGACTGGCGAGCTCGACTGACCGGGCCCTTGCCGCCTAAATAGCACGGCCCTGCTGCCTAAATCGTGCGGTCACGCTGTTCCACTTGGCCGGTCGCAAGCACCGCGGAGGCCTCGCCGTGAGCCGGCCCCGCAAGGCCGCTGCCACGCTAGCGCAAGGCTGGCTACGTGACGGCCGGCGCTGGAGCCTCGGCTCCTCGCTGGTTCTTGCTGCCACTCTCGTTGCGATGGTCGGCACGGCCGGCCTTCTGGACGGCACCGAGGACGCGACTCTCGAGCGGGTGTCGGACTTCTACACGGGTGACTTGCGTATCACGCCGGTGGACACGGGCGCCATCCCGGCCGGCTGGTTCACCCTCGACGCAGCCTCCGGCCAGGCTGGCGCCGACGACGAGTTGCGTGCCAGGGGTATTACGGTTTCAGCCCGCGTCGAGGCCCAGTTCATCATGAGTCGGCAAGGGCTCACTGCGACGGTCTTCGACGCGTATGGCAACGAGGGCCAGGTCCCGATCGAGACGCCGGGGCAAAACGGCAAGGACGCCAACCGGACCTTGGCCGTCGGCGGGCTCGTTGGCATCGAGACCAATGATCCAAGCTTGCTCAGCATGTCGCAGCACATCGTGGCGGGCCGTATGCCGCGCCCGACGACGGACGGCACGGTGGAGGTCGCGATGTCGGTAAGCCGCCTGCGCAATTTCCTTACGCCCGACGAACGCGCAGCGCTGCGCGAGCCGCCACCCATCACGACCCTGTGCCATCGTGGTGGACTCGTGCGCTCCACGTCGTGCGAGATCACAAGCGCCCAGACGGCGTCCAATGCGCAGGCCGCCGGACTGTTCGTGACGCGCCCCGTCGACATCGTTGGCCTCTTTGACACCGGACTTGACTTATTGGACGATTCGACGTTGATTGCAGCGGCGCCACAGGTGCGGGAACTGCTCGGCTTTTCCGCCAACGCGGCCCTTGCCAATGTCCTCGTCGTGACGGCCGGCAACACGGATGCCGCGCGCGACGTTGCGGCCCAGCACGGTTGGGCAACTGAAGATACGGCGTCCTTTGCAGCGCGTTACGTCGGCCAACTCATGGTCGTCCTTGCAGCCGTCGTCTTCGTGGTCGGTGCGCTACTATTCCTCCTGCCGACATTCCTTGTAAGCCACGGCATCGCGCGCCAAATCGCCTTGCAGCAACGCGAACTTGCCGTCTGCACCGCAATCGGCGTCCCCGCATCGACGCTTCGCACCGCCCTGGCCCTGCAAGTCGTGCGCATCGCCGCAATCGGAGCCGGAATCGCAACCCTGGTGTCTGCCGTCGCAGCCATCCTGCTGCCACCCCTTCTGGCCAACGTCAAGGGAACACCACTTCCCCTTGGCTTCAATCTGACCCTCACGACCATGCTTGGAGCCCTCCTCGTGACCATCCTATCCATGGCAATCGGATGGACGATGGGGCTGCGTGGACGAAGCAAACTTCCGCTTACCACCCAGTTGCGGGCTGCGTGAAGTGCCGTCAAAGCCCTGAAATCCTCCTGCTTCGTCGCAACGGTGTCCATGGAGTTTGCGCCGACACCGGAGCAGGAGCTCATCCGCCAGACGGTGCGGGAGTTCGCCCAAGGCGAGGTCAAGCCCGTTGCTGCCCGGATGGACGAGGATGATTGGTGGCCGTCGGAGCTTGTACCGCGGCTTGCCGAACTAGGACTCATGGGAATGACCGTTGCCCAGCAGGACGGCGGCACGGGGCTCGACACCGTGTCGTACAACATCGCAATCGAGGAAATCGCACGCGTCTCCGGCTCGCTCGCTCTTAGCCTGGCCGCGCACAACGGCCTGGGGATCAGCCACCTCTACCGCTTTGGTTCGCCCGATTTGCGGGCAAAGTATGTTCCGGACCTTGCGCAGGGCAAGAAAATCGGCGCATGGGCTTTGACTGAGCCTGGTTCCGGTTCCGACGCGGCAGCACTTGCCACAACGGCCGAGCGCGAAGGCGACGGCTGGACGCTATCCGGTCAGAAGCAGTTCATCACGAACGGCCACGTCGCAGGCGTCTTTACCCTCATGGCCCGCAACGACCCGACGAAGGGATCACAAGGCATCACGGCGTTCGTCGCCCCCGCCGGCGCGAAGGGGTTGCGCCTCGGCAAGAAGGAAGACAAACTCGGCATGCGCGGCTCCATCACGAGCCAAATCTACCTCGAGGACCTTTGGATTCCGGACGACCACGTCGTGGGCGAAGTCGGCCAAGGGTTCGCGGGCGCCATGAAGACGCTCGACGCGGGCCGCATCGCAATCGGCAGCCTCGCCCTCGGCCTTGCACAAGGGGCATTCGACGCCAGCCTGTCCTATGCGCAGGAGCGCAAACAGTTCGGCAAACCCATCGCATCGAACCAGGCAATCCAATGGAAACTTGCGGACATGGCGACCCAGATCGACGCCTCCCGCCTGCTTTTGCAACGCGCCGCCACACGGAAGGACCAAGGCCTGCCGTACACGAAAGAAGCCTCCATGGCGAAATTGTATGCAAGCGAGGCCGCGATGTGGGTCACAACTCAGGCCATTCAGATTCACGGCGGCAACGGCTACACCCGCGACTACCCGGTCGAGCGCATGTTTCGCGACGCAAAGTTGTGCGAGATTGGCGAAGGATCCAGCGAGGTCCAGAGGATGATCATCGCAAAACAGATCGGGTTGCGCTAGTCGCAGCCTAGAAATGGTTTCAAAAACTCTTCCGGCAGAACATCGTTTTCCGTCGTGCGCCCAAGTACATCATGTTGGTTCCGACCTCCCAGAGGGCTCACAATTCCGACGACGCCGACTTCGACGACCATGCCCTCAAGATGCAATTCTTTCGAGTGCAGCACGAAGGCCCCCGGTCGGGGCGAGCCGTCGAGCTCGAAGAGCGAGACGGCGCTGATGCCGGGCCGCAAGGCCCGGCGGACCGAAGCAGGCGATGGCGGGGCCGCCGGGGGCTGCCGACGCCGCTCACAATCAACCGATGAAACCGATGCAACCGATACGACGACGCCGCGCCGTAGGTGACGCCGTCGCCGCCCGTCAAATCCGGAAAACCGCCGACGGCGTCCTCCCGGCGGCCCACGCAACCTCGCGGCGCGTCGCGCACGCGTCAACTTGCTACCGCCACGCCCGCGACCTTCAGAAAGGTCGATCATCACGGTTGGGGCCAGCGGCTTTCCAAGCCTTCGGCCCCAAGCCTGCCAAGGCAGAAGTCGACACGCGGCGCTTCGCTGCCGCGTTCGGCCCCTCGCCGGGAGGACGGCCGACTCTTGCGGTCACCGCACCGCGTGCGCGGCCTGCTCTGGCGTCCCAAGGCGGTCAGCGCTTCGCGCGGCCCGTTCGCCCCTCGCCGGGCGCATGGCGCCGCCGCGGGCACGAAAAAAAGATTTGCACTGAAGGCGTTTCAGTGGGTTCCGTGCGTTGGGTAGTTCGTCCCAGGCCATCGCAGTTAGTGCGCCTTGGGCCGGCGCAACGCGAGCAGCACCATGACACCGGTGGCAAGAAGCGCCATGACGGCCGTGCCGAAAATCGACCACGCCGTCGAACTCGCCCCTATGACCCCGGCCGAGCCGGGCTGCGCCAAAAACAGAACGCCTCCGGCAACCAGCAAGCCTGCGACGGATGCTCGCCAAGCAGTCGACTTCAGCCGGTGTTGTGACTTCACGGCAGAACCACTTCGCTATCTGGCAGCCTATCCAAGGACGTTGCGGCGCGTATCTCGACTTATGCTGGTTTCTGGGCAATCATGCTCGCTTGCGCAGCACGAGGGCGGCAAGCACGAGACTGGCTAGGAGCAAGAACTGGCCGGGGCCAGGGGCCGAAGTGGCGCCACGGTCCGAACCCTCAGTGGCCGCGTCCGCGGCGGCGGGAAAGCCGGAGCCGGGGCCGACCGTGAACGGGATCTCGCTGCCGATGTGGCAAGGCACGGAGGATGCAGGGTAGACGTCGACGCACGGCGGGCCGTAAAACAGGAGAGTCGGCCGCGGCTCCAGGGCGAAGGGCGACAGGCGCAGACTGTAGTTGCCTTGCGGTATGGCTGCCGTGAGTTCGAAGGTGCCCGTCTCGTGGGTGTGCAGCTTGCCTGTCAGAAGGGGTACCTGGAACGATTCATCGAGGATTTGATAATCGACCTCGGAGTGCTGGAGTGGGTTGCCGGCGGCGTCGTGAATCGCCAGGCCCAGGGTGAAGGGGACTCCGGAACGCAGTTGATCGAGGCCCGTCACTTCGACGAACTCCACCGGTTGCGCAACCGACGGCAGCATCTCACCTGGCAGGACGGCGGCGACCGGGGGCACGACCGTGAATGGCATCTGCATGAGAGCCGTCCAGTTGCCGCGGTTGGCCGTGACCTCCAAGACGTACTCGCCGACCGGCTCCTGCGCCGTTAACTCCCAGATGCCATCGTACTCGTGCAAGCTCGACGACGAGAAAATCTCGATGCCAGTGACGCGGTCTTTGAGTGTGGCCCTGAAATCAACATGTTGGGCCGGCTGCCGCGTGGATGGATCCATCACCAGCGCGGCAAGGTGCAGCTGTGTCGAAGGGCCGACAGTCGTCCAAGGGTCGTAGGTGCCAAGCAGCGTGTAGCGCTCGCCGCCTTCGCCCGTCACGACGCGGTTCTCCAGGGGCGCATCCGGTACGACGGCTGGCCCGGCGGACGGGAGCGGGCCAGGGGTTGCAATGGGGAACACTTCTATGGACACGGAGTCCGCGAGAGGCAGGAAGGGCGCAATCGCAGGTCCGGGGTAGGCTTGGAAGGCGGACACACGCGCGGTGATGCGGTTGGCCGGGCCAAGATAGGTGTAGGAGATCTCCTGCACCTCGTCGTGCGTGTGGGTCTTGGTGCGGAACACCAGGCCGGTCGTGTCCCAGATCTCAAACCAAGCGTCCGTGTGGTTGAGGAGCACGTTGTCTTCGTGCAGGCCGTCGTGCAGGCCGTAACTGAACGTCGCCGGCACGCCGGGGGTCATGAACGAGGGTGCCTCGAACGTCAGCATCGCCCGCGCATGGGACTTGGACGGGACATCGACGACCGTCCCATTGAACATCGCCAGCATCACCCCTGATTCGTCCAAGGAAGCCACCGTGTACGTTCCCGCGACCGGGAAGGTGACGTCGAAGAGGTTGACGCCGTCGTAGTCGTGCCCGGAATCCGGCGTCGTCTCCATGAGGACCGCCCCGTTCATGGTGACGCGGATGTGGTTCTGCTCATGGAAGTCGGGGACCAGGTCGTCACCCAGCGTTAGGACCCCGAAGTGCGCCAAGTTGCCCACGAACTCATAGCCGGCGGCATTGGAGTCATGCGATATCACGACCCCCGACCCGGCCGCGTGGTCGTGCTGCTGGGCGGCGGCAGGGGGCGTTGCCAGGAAGGCCAGCAGCAACAACGACCAAGCCAGGCGCATGCGCGGCAGGCGGCGCCCGACCACTTAAGCCATGCCGTCGAGGGCCCGCCTTGCGCGGTGCGCGCCGGGATGAATCCGCGGCTACCGGGGCCATGCCGGTCCACCGTCCCTTATATCGCCCCCAAGCCCTTGTCGTGTGATGGCCCCCGATGTGGCCACCATTTTCCTGGTCACCGCGGTGCTCACGTTCGTGGGTTTTGCCGCCGGGCGGTTGTTCCAGCGCACACGCTTCCCCGACGTCCTCATGCTCCTCGGGCTCGGCCTGCTTGCCGGCCCGGTGAATCGGTGGCTGGTCGAGCGGGGCCACGGCCTGCAACAGTTGGCGGACGCCCTTGATCCGGCAACGCTTCTCGTTGCCGCACCCTACATCGCCGGCGTCGCCCTCGTCGTCTTGCTGTTCGACGCGGGCATGGAGATGGATTTCCACGCCTTCCGCAACAGCATCGGCCCCGCCGCCGTCCATACGTTGCCGATTTTCGTCCTGACCGTCGCAGGCGTCGCCGGCCTGTGCTACGTCCTCTTGGGCATGCCGTTGGTGCTTGGCATCATGCTTGGCATAGCGCTTGCCAACGTGGACCAGACCGTGAGCACGGGCCTTCTGAAGGGCATGCACATCTCGTCGAATGTGCGGGCCATCTACTATGTCGAGATGGCGATGTACGACCTCATCTCCATCCCGCTGCTGGTCTCCATCATCCAAATTTCCAGTGGCGTTGCCGGCGCCGACGGGTCCACGACGTTCCTGCGCGGCTTCGTCGTCATGCTCGCCGTCTCCCTGGCAATCGGGCTTGTCGCCGGCCTGCTCTGGGTCTACGCGCTGCGTCGCTTGCAGGGGCACCCCAACTCCTACATGCTGACGTTTGCCACGTGCCTTGCCGTGTATGGCGCAAGCGATTTCTTTGACGGCTCCGGCGCCCTCAGCGTCCTTCTTTTCGGCCTCGTTGTTGGAAATCGCGCCGCCATCCTGCGGCAGTTCGAGACACGGTGGCGCAGCGATGGCGAACACGAAAAGGTGCAAGCGTTCCATGAAGAGATTTCGTTCTTCGTCCGCACCGTGTTCTTCCTGTTCGTCGGCGTGAGTTTCTCCATCGACTTCTCGGTGCCGTCACCCGGCACAAGCCTCGGCGGCGTCTTCGACGTACTCGGTCGGGGCCCGCTCCTTCTCGGGGCCACTGCCCTCTTGATGACCGCGGTCATTATCGGTGGGCGCTACCTGCCAATCCGGCTGTCGCGGCGCCGCCACCCGCAGCACATCCATCTTTTCCCGGTCTTCGGCCGCGGCCTCGACACGGCCGTCCTTGCAACTCTGCCATTTCTTGCCGGTGCGTTCGTCGCAGGCACGCCGTACTATGAGGCGTTCAATCCTTGGAAACAGATTTTCGTGAACCTGTCGCTTCTCGGCATTCTCTTGTCGGTGATTGCCTCGAGCCTCGCGGTGTGGGCGCACGACCGCCGCTATCCGCCGCAGCCGGGCCAGTCCGCGCCTGCCGGTCCGGGTGCGCATCCGTCGCCGCACTTCTTCCAGCCGGCCCGTGACACGCCGCCTATTCGCGACCCGCCGCGCCGGACCGAGTCGGGCCCCGAGACGTCCGTGCCGATGCCGCGTCAGGCGCCCGCCTCGGCTGGCCGCGCCGCGCCGGCTCGCCAGGCCCCGTCACGGGCCCCGGCTTCCCGCTCCCCTCCTCACGCCCCCGCTGGGAAAGAACGCCGACGCGCGAAGTAAGTGCTGCAAGCGTGCCGCTCGTTGACAGCGTGGTCACGGTCACGGCAATCTTGGTGTCGCCCTCGACGACCCAGGTGACGCGCGGCAGAAGTTCGCGCGCCGCAGCCGCGTGCAGGTGGTCCACGCGCACGGCGGCGTGCGGCCACTCGAAGCGCGTCACCTGCGGCGCATCCGCGTCAGCCCAGCCCTCGTGGCGCGCGCGCCCGCGCACCGCGT
>CAZVJB010000006.1:96930-104192 GCA_964627625.1 uncultured Halobacteriales archaeon | reverse complement strand
GTGCCCATAGTCACATGCAATGACATGCCGCTTGCGCACGGCCCACGCCGCGCAGAATCGCACGATGTATTGGATGCTGTATTGGGTTCCGACCGATTGTTCATGCACCAACACGCCGCCGTCGGGGCAACTTCGGAATCGCCTCAGGACTTGGCCAAGCAGGTCCCGGGCAGGGGGACCGCCGCGGCGTCACCTTCAAGGGGGGTGGCGGCCTGGAATTCTTGATGCGCCCCCGACTGATCCTGGCATTTGCCGCCCTGCTTGGCATGATCCTTGCTGGTTGCACAAACTCGCCGGTGCCGGCAGACACAGCCGACGCTGCCACGCCCCCCACGTTCTTGCAAGGTGTCGCGGCACGCGTGCCGGCCTACACGGTCGATGCCGTCGGCGCCGTCGATTGGTGGGCTGCGTGGGTGGAGGCTCACCCGGGGCGGCTGCCAACGTCCCCGGGCAACATCGCGGCCCGCGACGCAATCGTGCAGGAACTGGCCGGCATGGGACTTGAGGTCGAGGTACGGTTGTACCCAGTCGGCGCCGCTGGGCAACAAGCCCCGCCGGCGGTCCCGCTTTTCGTGAGTGCCGTAGTCGGGACGAAGGTCGGCACAACGCAGCCGGACCACGTTATCGGGCTCATCAGCCACTATGACACGCTCGCCACGACGCTGTACGGCGCCTACGACAACGGCTCGGGGACGGCCGCAGACCTGGCGACGTGCAGGACGCTTTCCACGATTCCCATGAACAAGACTCTCGCCTGCATCTTTTTCGATGGCGAGGAGGAAGGCACCCTCGCATCCCGCGAGTTTGCCAAGGAGGTCGATGCTGGCAAGGCCACGGTGCATTACGACTTCGTCCTTGGCTTCGACATGACAGGCATCAACTGGCCCGGCCACGACTGGAAGCTCTACAACTGGGTCGGCGACGAGTTTGCGCCGCAACTGTTTCCCTTCGTAAACGGCACGCTGCACGAGGTGCTAGGTTTCCCTGAATCCGGCGCCGAGGCTTTCCCCTTCAACGACCGCAACTCGGACGAGGCGAGCTTCAAGGCCATCCACGTGCCCACCATCCGCTTCGCGGGCGGTCGCACGGCGAGCGCCTACCCGCAGTACCACATGCCGCAGGACACCGTGGAATTCGTGTACGAGTTTGCGGGCAGCCGCGCCAACTTCGAGCAGGGGCTCGGTGCGATTATCCAGGCGGCGTCGCAACTCGTGCTCGAGTTGGACCAGGTGAGCCTCGAGGATCTTGAGTCGGCTTACGCCTGAAGTGGGTCGGCCTTCGGTTCAGCCTTGGGCCGGACGACCAACCGGCGCACCAAGGAGAAGTTGAGTTTCTCGCGAAACGGCCGTGCGGCAACAAGCAGGAGCGGCGGGTACAGGAGTTGCACCCAGTTCAGAAGCGCCACCATCGGTGCTGGCGAGTCGACGCCGGCGACGAGCACGCTGTCCAGGAACACGATTAGCCCCATGAGGCCGACCATGCCAAAGAGCAAGAACGTCTGGTCGGCACCGGACGAAAACAGGCCGAGCCCTTGCTGGCGGACGTGGGCCCGCAGCCGCACGATGCACAGCACGATGCTCGCGACGAACAGGCCGGAAAACACGAAGAGGCCGATATTGGCCGACGACTCGATGAAGGCGGCGCCGGCCGTGCAAACGACGAGGAGGACCAGGAGATAGATTGGGCGTTCCAGGAGCCATTGCCGCGCCGTCATCTTGCCCTGGCTTTCGGTACGCAACGCGCCCGTGGCCAGAACCAGAAGGAGACCACCCATGGCAAACAAGGCGACCGCAATCGAGACCGGGTCCATCATGCCCGCGGCAAGCAGCATGAGGCCGCCGCCGGGCCAGTATGCAGCCCAGGTCCACATCGAGAACTTCATGGCACTGCGTAGCGGGCCTAGGGTTGGGTCTCCCATCGTCACACCTGCCTCGGTAGCCGTGGACCATCCTATACAGGGTTGTTGGTCAGACCGTTTGAACGAACGGACCAATAGGATTTCCTCCTGTTGGAACCGCCAAAACGACCTGACTGGATGCCTTAAGGGTTTGGGGAAACGGGACCAGGATTCGCCCTGGTTCACGGTCGCGAGGAAACCCCATGAGCCCCACATCCCAAGAAGACCTTGCCGCGAGCCTTGCAGTGCCCGCCGATTCTGACCAAGCCCCCCCATTGGTTCCAGTCGAATCTCTCTCGGACTCTCTCTCTCTCTCTCTCTCTTCTGAACAAAAAAGTATTACATACATACAAAGTGAAACGACTCGCGAAGGAAAAACGGACGACACCTTCCGAATGCGCGACGAACGCCGCAAGGAAGCAAAGAGGCGGAAGAACGAATTCCTGCAAGCCAAGGTAAGCCACGAATTGTACGAGGACATCCTGGACTGCGCCCGCCAGGCCCGCATCACGATAAGTCAGGTGCAACGAAACGCCCTGACGTTCTACCTCCACAGCCTCGGGTACGATCGCGGCCTTCGTCAGGACCTCGAGGCCACGTCGCAGATCCAGCGGCGCCTGAAGGAAATGACGGAGCGCGCCGAGCGGGCCGAGAAGGAGAACGAAGTCCTTGCCCGCGCCAAGGCGACGGTTGATGATCTGCACGCCGGCGTGGCGGGCGCCAGACGCATCGCGCGTGGCCAAGTGCAGTTCCGCACCCAGCTGCTGCAAACCATGGTGCGCAGCCCCGCGGATGCCAAACGCCTCGAGGTGGCGGTCCGCATGTGGCTGCAGCCCGACCAGCGCATCAAGATCCTGGCGGCCGCCGAGTGGGAGGCCAGGTCGCCGCAGCAAGCAGCCCTGATGCTGCCGCCGATTCTGCGCCTCATGGCGGCCACCGCGGGCGGTGTGCGACCCTTCCAGGCCGCATTGGCGGCCGAAACTGGGGTGAGCGCATGAACGTGCAGGCGAATCCCGTGACGCGGCGTCGCATTCAACTCGCCGTCGCGCGCACACAGGATGCCTTGCGGTCGGCGGAGCGAATCTGCCGGGAACTCAACAACCCCACCACGGGTCGCGACGTAGCGCCTCAGCGCGACAATGCCGGTTGGGCCCTCATTCACCTCGCGGGTGCAGAGAAGCGCCTGCAAGCCCTCTTGGTTGAGGTCACGCCCACACCCGCCGGCCCATTGCCGCCCTTGGAGGCGTGAACATGCCTGGCATTGATTCGGCTCTTTTGCCGTGTTGCCATGTGCTGCCCGAGAAGGTCTTCGGGAAGTGGGAGCCGCATGGGTACCTGGAATCGTGCCCGCGCATCTCGTCCTGCCAGGCGTGTGCGTCCTGCGTGGCGGAGGATGACATGCAGTGGTGCCGGTCCTGTGATGCCTACGCGTGCGTGCACCGCGCCGTGGGGGGCCACCCGGTGCAGGTGCCGGAGCGCCGCATCCACGCCGCAAGCCTTGGCACATTGCAGGGCGACTCCGACGTTGCAGCCGCCCCCGGCGGCGGAGAGTGGTAGGCATGCCGATGCTCGCAATCAGCGACGCGGACTGCCAGCTCCTCGCTGAGGCGCTCCGGTTCCTGGCGGACGACCTCGAAGCCGGGGATCCCATGGCCGCCACGACGACGCCAGAGGAATCCGCGAAAGCCGGCCGTCTCTACCAGCTCGCCGACCGCATCACGGCCACCGCATCCGGGCAGGCTGCGGCAAAGCCGTCCGTGCAGGACCGTCCGGGGGGATGGTCATGAAGGACCGCCTTGTCTTCGTGGAGCGCGCACGCACCATCCAGATTCTCGGCGCCTACAGCGCCGAGACGCACACAGTACGTGACCAGGTCGTTATGGAGGCCGGCGATGACGCTGTCAAGATCCGCCACGCCTTCCTCCTGCAGCTCGATGCCGAGCTGGACGCCTGGGAGAAGGACATCCGGGCCCGCATCAGGGCCGCCGCGGAGGCCACCCAGAAGGTCGGCCTGCCGGAGCCGGTGCCCAGTCGGGAAATCATTTCGGAGTTGCGTGAGGCTGCAACGCGCCTCGGTGTCCTGACGCGGGAGCCCGTGGAAGTGGCGCGGCCGAAGACGCAGGCGGAAGCCGAGGTTGGCTTGAAGCAGTTGCGCGCCGCCATCTACGACCTCGAACACAAGCCCCCGCAGACGGCGACGGAGGCCGTGCAGAGTCCAGCCTTCTACGGCGCTACCCCGCAGGTGCCTGAGGTGCCGGCGCAACGCGTCTGCAGCAACACGCGGAAACACCGCCCCAGCGAGCCCAGGTTCATTGACACGGAAGTCGCGCGCTTCAGCCTGGAGCGCTACGGCCGCCTGCTGTGCCGGCCCTGTCAGCAAAGCGGCGACTTCCCGCTCGGAGGCCAAGCATGACCGAGGTCCACACGCTGGATGCCATGGCGCAGACGTATGCGGCCCGCCGCACCCGTCGAGAGGCGCTGGACGCTGCCATTACGGCCGACATTGACGTCACGCCGGAGGCGGTGGCGGTACGGAACCTGCATGACCAACTGCATGCCGCCGACGAGTTGCTGTTGAAGGTCAGCATGGGGCATCCGCGCCGTGCGGAGCTCGTGGCGCTCTCCGGCGAGGAGGAGGCTGCCAAGAAGGTGCTGCTGGAAGCGTGGCCAGCCGTCGTGAAGGCGGCGGGCAAGACGATTCCCGTGCCGGGCGGCAAGGTGCAGCTGCGCGTCACGGAGGGCGTGGAAGTCACGGACTCGAAGCTCCTCGCGGAGGACCTGCTCAAGAAGGGCCTCTTTGCGGCCGCCGTGAAGGACATCAAGGTGGACGCCAAGTTCCTGCGCCCCATCATTGACACCGCCGGCGTTGCCGGCGCCCAAGCCAAGGACGCCCACACCCTCGCGTGGCTCCCAACAAAGGAGGCCTGAACGTGTCGCCGGACGCACTCACCGGCGTGGAACCAGGCCTTGCGTTCCCTGGATGGGGGAAGATTGTCCGAGACTTGGAGCGGTGGCAGCGCGTCGCGCCCTTCATGGTCACCAACGGCCTCAGGGCGCGCGAGGAACTCTTGCAGCAGCCAGGGCTCGATGAGGACCGCCGCGCCTGGTACACGTGTGAGCGGGAGTTGTTCCTGCAATGCCTCGCGGGGCAAGCCTTGGCGGTGCCGACGTGACGGTGTCTTTCAATCGCAGCAATCCAAGTGGATTTGCCGGCGCCAATGGGGCCCAGAGGGAGGGCGGGGAGCCGCCAGCAAGTGCTGCCGAATCCATGGAAGCCCTCCGGGAAGCGCAACGCAAGGAGCGCAGCCGCAGGAACTCCGAACCAAGTCCGTGGGGCACCAGCATCATCGAGGCCGCCCTCAAGGAGGCGCAGGCTTGAACGTCGGTGATGTCCTCAGGTCGACGCCGGCGACGGTGCGCCGCATCGAGGGCGAGGTGTGGACCGAGAAGGAGAAGCTCAGCCGCATGAAGGTCCGGGAGCGCTTCATGGAGTCGGACGCCTTCATGGATGTCTCGGCCCTTGAGATTGGCGGCAAGAAGGTCTACGGCAACGAGTCCGCCCGCGAGTCGGCCTCGCGGTTGAAACTCAAGAATGATCCAGCCTACCAGGCACTGCAGGCCGAGATGCGGGAGCAAGAGCTCCTGATTAGTCGCATGATGCACACGCTGGATTATCATCGCGATATACAGCGAAATGCCAGGATCCTGGCGCTCGCCTCGGTGCGCACGCCGCTTGACATCGTGTTGGATGACTTGGAGGCCGCATGAGTGTCCGCCGCACGCTGCAAGTTCTGCGGGACCAGGGCGGCGAGGCCACCCTCACGGAGCTGCTGGAACGCGACGCCCGAGCCAGTATGCGCCTCCGGTCGCTCATCAAGCAGCGCTACGTGGAACGCGTCTCGCCCGGCCGGTACCGTCTCACGGAGGCCGGCCGATGACGACCGACATCGAGACGGAACCTGTGGTGCGGTGGGTGCCGGGGAAGGGCCTCATCACGGACTACGAGGCGACGCCCGCGCAAGAATCGAAGGCGCGACGCTACGTGTCGGGCGGTCACATCAGTTTGGCCGCATCAGCAGGCGAGGTGCATGGCTGGGGGCAACCCACGTGGACCATGGAGACGTATGTCTTGTCGCCCATTCCTGGTTGCAAGCACCCCGTGCAGGTCCGCGTCAAGACATGGATCAATGCCGCTGGCGAAACCACCGCCGTGGACTACCGCTGCACGTGCCAACATGCGGCCGGCACGGTGGCGTCGGCGGCGTCCATGTGCAGCCACGTGCTTGCCGTCCGGCGGTACCGGAGGGACGCATGACGCAATGCCCCTTCCGCATCCAGGACGCAGACTCCCTGCAGGAGCAGCCGTCCTGGTGGCGTTGCCAAAGCAACGAGGACCACGCGGAGGACCACGCGCCTCCAAGCAAGGCCCGCACCACAGGCCCATGGTTCGCAGAGGCGTGGCCGGAGGTCATGACGTGAGTCGCCGACCAGTCGCATGCCATGACTGCGGCCAGCCTCGCGTCCACGCGACGTTCGGAAAGCGCCAAGGGCTGCGCGTGCCGCTGTGCGACGACTGCAAGGCGGTCGGCATCCTACTGGCCTCCACTCCTTCCCCCCTTCATTCCCTCCTCGCGAAACAACGGTGACACCCATGCCCCAACTCCAAACCCAGGAAGAGAAACTCACGAAGCTCACGAAGGAACAGGAAGCCCTCATGCCCGTCGTCCGCGACGAATGGATCCACACCGCCATTGGTGGCGGCTGGTGGACCACGCCCGACATGGCCGACGTTGGCCGGCGCCTTTTGGACTTCTTCGGCAAGCACACGAACGGCAAGGTGACGCAGAAGCACATCATCGTGTACCACTCGCCCATGGCGGTGCAGGCCGCCGCGAACCTATTGTGCAATGGTGGGATGACTCCGCCCTGGGAGGCGCCGAGCGCAGCGAGGCGCCGCGTCGTCCAGGGCGTCGTCCAGGGCGTCGTCCAGGGCGTCCGCCAGGGCGTCCGCCAGGGCGTCCGCCAGGGCGTCGACCAGGGCGTCTACCAGGGCGTCGTCCAGGGCGTCGACCAGGGCGTCGACCAGGGCGTCGACCAGGGCGTCTACCAGGGCGTCTACCAGGGCGTCGACCAGGGCGTCTACCAGGGCGTCGACCAGGGCGTCCGCCAGGGCGTCGACCAGGGCGTCGACCAGGGCGTCCGCCAGGGCGTCTACCAGGGCGTCGACCAGGGCGTCGACCAGGGCGTCTACCAGGGCGTCGACCAGGGCGTCCGCCAGGGCGTCGACCAGGGCGTCGACCAGGGCGTCCGCCAGGGCGTCTACCAGGGCGTCGACCAGGGCGTCGACCAGGGCGTCTACCAGGGC
>CAZVJB010000006.1:0-96830 GCA_964627625.1 uncultured Halobacteriales archaeon | reverse complement strand
GGGCGTCTACCAGGGCGTCGACCAGGGCGTCTACCAGGGCGTCGACCAGGGCGTCCGCCAGGGCGTCGACCAGGGCGTCGACCAGGGCGAGGCTTCACCCACGTGGAAGGTGTACGGCCGTGAGTGGGTTGGCCTATGCAACAGCGGCTGGCTGAGTTTCTACGACTACTTCCAACGAATTGGCTGGACGCCGGGCGACCAGAAGTCATGGGACGGCTTCAAGCAACTATCCGAGACACTGCGGCTCGGCGTCTGGGACATGGTGTGCCTCACGGACGTCGTGCTCGTCAGCCTGCGGCCCGCCTTCGCCACCAAGGACGACGGCGGCCGCCTGCACAACGCCACCGGGCCGGCGGTCCAGTTCGGTGACGGCTACGCGCAATACTGGTACCACGGCGTCCTCACGCCTGCATGGGTCATCGAGGAACCCGAACGCATCACCGCGAAGCTCGTCATGGAGGAGAAGAACGTCGAGGTGCGCCGCGTCATGGTGGAAGTCATGGGCAAGGAACGCTTCCTCGCCGGGGCCGACGCCAAGCAGATTGACGCCGTGACGGACCGCGGCGGCGCCAAGTGCAGGCTCATCGAGATCCCAATCGGCGGCAGGGAACCCCTCGTCTACACGGAGGTCACCTGCCCTTCGACGGGGAAAATCATCTACGAACGCGTGCCCGGCACCATTCGCACCTACGCGGCAGCGCGGCAGTGGGCATTCGACTACACGGAAGACAGCACCATCAAGGAAACGTAAGGAGACCACGACATGAAGCAGCAACTGAAATCCGAGATGCAGAACCAGGAACCGCAAGTCATCAAGGCCATCCGCGCCGTGACGAAGAAGGCGCAATCGGCGTACGACGCCGCCAAGGTGGGCGCCGCAATCGCCCGCCACGGCGACCTCATGTTCGCCAAGAGCATCCTCCCGAAGGACGCCAAGGCCCTGACGACGCGCGAGCTCCTGAAGAGCACCGTCACGGGGCACGTGCACGGCATCGAGGGCAACGCCGTCATCTACAGCGGCAAAGCCACTCGCGCCACCGGCAGCGGCCACTACGTCGTCGTGCAAGGACCGGCGCAGGCAGGCATGCACCTGGAACACAAGGCCATCACGCTCCCCGTCGGCACCTACGAGGTCCTCAGGAAGCGCGAGCAGCACGAGGACTTCGCGTCCGCCGTCATGGATTGATCACCATGATGCAATCAATCCAAGCGACGGTGGTCAAGAGCGACCCGACGGCGGCGCGCGCCGCATGGCATGAGGCCACGGAGACGCTGAAGATCGCGAGCCTGCGCGCCACGACGGCCGACGAGGCCGTCACGGCGGCCGAGCAGAAGATTCGGCACGCCACCCAGAATGAGGTGCTGCAGGGCAAGGCCCGCGACACCCTGGCGGATCTGGGGCAGGAACTGGCAGACCGCATGATTCGCGCCGAGGAGGCGGACGCCGCCAAGAAGCGCTGCCAGAAGGAGCTCAAAATCGCTTGGGCGGCGTGGCAGCCCTTTGCGGCCGCCGAGGCTCGCGGCGCCCAAGCCACGAGGATCCCGCGCGTCAGCGTGCTACTCGCGGCCGCGAGGTCGTCGCCGGCGCCCACGTCGACGCCCAGGAGCCCGGACCCCACGTACCCCGCTGGCGCATCGTTCCCCGTGAAGGCGGCGGAACGCCAGGCGAAGCGACGGAGGCCATCGGCATGACGCTGTGCCAGTGTTGCGGCCTGGCGGAGGCCATCGGCACGTACCACATTCGGCCGAATGTAGGCCGCATCGTGGAGCTCCGTTTGGACGAAGAGTGCTTCCGCGCGCTCCGCAGCCACTCGGTCATCTACGTCAAACCCAACGCCCCAGGAGGCGGGTAGGCATGGCCAAGTTGCTCTACTGGGCCATCTTCCCGTGCGGCCAGCAGTTGCGCGTCGACATCCAATGGACCTTCGTGTTCCCGCGCCACGGCCCGGTGCTGGATGGCTGCTGCCCCACGCATGGGCCGGACTGCCGGTCGCCGAGCTTCGCTGAAGCCCTGATGGGCCCGAAGGTGAAGGTCGATACCACAATCCAGCCGGCCAAGTGACGTATGATCGGCCGGGCGCGCGAGTTCCAGGTAAAGGATGCACCGCGCGCCTGGCCACCTCCTCCTCTCTATCAACCGCACCATGACGCTCCAGACAATTGCCCCTGGTGCAAGATGCCCGACGTCGGCAACACCGACGGCCGGCGCCACCGACACAAGCACGGCGACGCCATGCTCGCCGAAGATGGCTGGTGCCGAGGCAGCCTCCGCCCCCTTCACCAACTACCTGAGGTTCCCACATGACCCGCAAACCCAAGACCAACGCCAGCACCACGACCGTCCAACTCGGCCTCGCCGCCGCACTCGGCGACGGCTCCACCACGAAGCCAGAAGTCACGCTCCTCAACCTGGACCGCCTGCGAGGCATCCCCCTCGCCGACATGAAGCGATACGAGAAGGACGAGTGGAACGCCTTCCTGCAATCCATCCGGGAGGGTGGCCTCGAGCAGCCCATCATCGTGCGCCCAGCAGCGGACGGCATCGACTACGAGATCGTCGAGGGCCGCCACCGTGCCCTCGCATTCCAGCAGCTGCGCCTCACGGAGATTCCGTGCATCGTCCGTAAGGACTACGATGCCAAGAGTGCGGCGGTGGCGGAGTTCGTCACGAATCACCAACGCAAGGCCGCAACACCGCTGCAGGAGGCCCGCGCCTTCCAGGCCGCCATCACGGCCGGCCTCACGCAGGACGATGTGGCCAAGCGCGCGGGCGTCAGCGTCACCACGGTGCGCAATCGCCTGCAGATCCTCCAATTGCCCGAATCCCTGGCGGCGCGCGTTGGCGATGACCTGCGCATGGACAACCTCGAGGAACTGGTCGAAATCGCGAACGCCAAGGACATCCCGCAAGGCGTCCGTGACCAGGCCCTACAGGCCGCCGCCAAGGTCAAAGGCAGTTATGGCCACGAGGACGCAGCCCGCAAGAGCGTGGCGGACGGCACGCACCGCGCATGGTTGGATGAGAAATTGACGGGCGATTACTACTTGCAGCGCGACGAGAAGCTCGTCAAGCTCCTCGCCAAGGTGCCGCAAGTCGACATCGGACGGCGCACCCTGTTCCTCGACGCCCCCGCGGCGAAGACTATCATCAAGGACTTCAAGGAGAAGCACCGCACCAGCTCCCCGAACAGCAGCCGCGGCGGCGCGCGGCGGGACATCGAGTCCATCAAGAAGCAGCGCGAGAAGAACCGCGTTCAGAAGATCCAGCTGGACCTCCTGGCCAAGAAACTCACGGGCGCCATCAGCTACGGCCGCGAGTGGACCGACGCCCTCCTGCTGCGCTACGTGGACCGCCTTGGACTCATCGCGAGCCGCAAGGCCGAGCGGGAAGCCTTCGAGGCCGTCACTGGCATTAAGGGATGGAGCGGCCGCGGCGAGAACCTGGTGGCGCACATCAGGAAGGCCAAGCTTGGCACCGTTGCCGCCGGCCGCCTCCTGCATGCGGCGCTCTTCTTTGATCTCAACAACAAGATGAGCTACAGCACCGATGGCGGCGTGCCGAAGGAGTACGCCATGCTGCTCCTGGGCAAGAGCCGCGACGCCATCGTGGCACAAGCCAAGCGCGAGGTCGCGGCCGTCCTCAAGGAGGAATCCACCAAGGAAAGCAAGGGTGGCAAGAAAGGACATGGCAAGCCATCAAAGGGCAAGGCCAAGCCCGCCGTCGCCGTAGCTGATGACGACGTCGATGACGGCCTGGTCGACGAGGACCTCGAGGCCGATTTGGAGGCATGAGCACCATGCCCAAGCCGAAGAGTCACCCAGGCGAGGTGCAGACTCCGCCTTGGAGCCTCCACCACGTCCTGGTCCTCCTGCCTGCCCGCGCGGCCGTGCGGGGCGAAGTCATCCATGGCCGCAAGGCGCAGCGTGGCGACTTCGTGGTTCGCCGCGATGGTTCCCTCACCCTCATCAAGCCGCGCCGCAAGAAGGACCTCGACGCCGTGGCAAGTGGCGCCACGACCGCGGGCGTTTGCTCGACTTGCGGCTGCACCGAGGACGACGCTTGCGACTTCGGCTGCAGCTGGGTCACGGACACTCTCTGCAGCACGTGCGCCCCGGGGGCGACGGCATGAGCGGCGACCTTGTGCCGCCCCACACGTTCCAACCGGATGCCGAGATGGCGGACGTCTGCAACATCTGCGGTGCCATCAAGGACGAGTGCGACGGCGCCAAGCCCGTCAAGTCCGACACCACGCAGCGCCTGCAGGCGATGGCATCCGGCGCACCCGCGGCCAGGAAGCCGACGTGGTGCCGCCGACCCGAATGCGACGGCCATCATGACGCCGATAGCGGAATCCTGCCGCACGTGCCAAGACAAGCAAGCGGCCAGGCGGAGAAGCCGTCATCGACAGCGACGCGTGCCCGCCAGGGAGACCTGGAGGCGCCGTGCGGCCTACACTTCGAGCGCGCAGCGCAGCGCCGTGGCCATCAGGGGCATTGCCGCAAGTGCCGAGACATCAAGGCCGCCCTGGCGGAAGATCCTGTGGAGGAACCGAAGCCCCGCCGCCTCAAGGCGAAACCTACGGGCGAGCTCATCGCGCCGTGCGGTCGACCCTGCAGTCGGCCGCAGAGCCTAAGCAAGCACCGGAACTCCTGCAAGGAATGCAAGAAGGCCGGCCGGCCAGTGCGCCCCTTGGCCGTCGTCAAGAAGATGGGACGGCCGCGCGCGACGTCGGTGGCCGCCGGCCCCGCTGCGGCGGTGCCCGCGGCTTCGCCGCCGGCCCTACGATTGTTCCTCGTGGAGCTCCTCGTCAGCGCCGACAGCCACGCCAAGGCCGAGGGCATCGCCAGCGACGCTGCAGTGTTCGTCACGGCCGATTGCCAAAGCAACACCATCGTGTTGTCTGTACGCCAAGCCCGTGTGGAGGTCCTGAATGCCTAAGGCCAAGAAGCTGGCCTTCAGGATCCTCGAGGAGGCCGATGTCCCGGTCGACACCCTGGTCGATGACCCTCTAAATGCAAATGTGCACACAGAGGAGAACCTCGCGGCCATCCAGGCCAGCATCGAGACGTTCGGCCAAGTGGAGCGGCTGGTCGTGCGCAAGAAGGACAAGATGGTGTTTGCCGGGAACGGTAGGACTGCCGTATTGCGCCGCATGGGCACCAAGCGGGCCCGCGTGCAGTACGTCGATGGGCCGGACGAGTTGTGCCGCGCCTACGCGATTGCCAGCAACCAGACGACTCGGATGAGTCGCTTCGACGATGAGATCCTGCTGACCACCTTGCAGGACATCCAGGCGCACGACACGTCAGGCCTCCTTGCGGCGACCGGGTTCACATTGGAGGACCTGGGGGACCTTGAGGCGCAACTCAACGACGAGCACGACCAGCAGGCGGCGGCGCTGCCGAACAGCGAAGCCAGCATGACAGTCAAGTGCCCAAAGTGTGCGCACAGCTTCCGGGTCGGTGGCAAAAAGTGAGCCCTTCACCCTTCACCCACCTCTCCCCATCGAGACCATGCCGCCGCACCTCCAATCGGTTCCGCATTGCGCTGGAAGCTCGACACGCGACACACCGCCACGGCGGCCGCCTTCGTGGCGGCCGCGCCGGCGCGCAGCATCCACTGCGTCGTGACGGATCCTCCCTGGAGCATTCCGGGTGGCGGATTGTTCCTCGAAGCGGCGCCGTACCAGCTGCAGCCCATGCCCGAAATCGCGCAGATCTTCCAGGACCTCAAGCCGAAGTGCATCAAGGGCGCACACGCCTACGTGTTTCTCCCGAGCGGCGAGATCCTGGACGACGCCCTGGCGGCCATTACCGCCACCGGCTGGCAATTCCTTCGCCTCCTATCGTGGGACAAGGCGCCCTTCGGCGGCGGGGGACTCGGCTACACGTGGCGCAACAGCTTCGAGCCAATCGGCATCTTCGCGAACGGCACGCCGCGGGCGTATCAACGCGGCAAGCAATTCACCACCACGCTGCGGCAGCGCAGTCACTTCACCAGGACCAGCAAGCCCGCCAGCCTGTACCGCGTCTTCCTGGAGGCCTCGACCAAGCCCGGCGACGTCGTGGTGGATCCGTGGTGCGGCCTCAACCCGCTGGGCGAGGCTGCCAGCAAGGAACCCCGCCGCCACTGGGTGGCGGGCGACATCCTCACGCCAGCCCAGGTCCTCAGCCAGGCCCGCCGCAAATCATGAGGCGCGCCACAGGCGTTCCGACGCGTCGCCTCGGCGAACGTGAGAAGGCGCAGCACAAGGATGCCAAGGTCTGTGGCACATGCTTCCGCGCCGGGTTCCACTCGGCCGGTTGCCCTGAGATCCACGACCCCACGGGATTGCACCGCCAATCCGCAGGGGTCCAGAGGGCAGCGGCACCGCCCGCGGCCGGCAACCCGGAGGTAAAAGAATGAACCGAACCGAAGATGACCTGACGGCGATGGCCGAGGAATGGCTGGCGCAGAACCGCAAGACCTGGGCCGACGTAAGGACCATGCAACTCCCCATCGGCTTCGTATCCACCTTGGCCGAACACATGGACGAGCCTGGGAAGCGCCGCGCTGGCAACTGGTTCACCGCTCGCACCTTTGTCAAACAGGAGAAGTCCCCGGACGCCTGCCTGATTGACGCCAGGGGCAACCACACGGCCCCATGCAAAGGCTACTGCCAACCGGAGAAACCATGACCGAAACGCTCTATCCGACATTCAACTGGAAGTCCTTCGCCCTGCGCCTTGCAACCTACATCCGGGAAGGCGACGAGGACGGCATGGAGGACGGGGCCAAGGATGCCCTGCTCTACGAGGACATTCCGTGCCCGTCAATCACCATCGGCGGGCCGAACGGCGGGAAGGCTTCCTGCTGCATCAAGGGGCGTGCCTGATGCCTGGTTGGCCGCCGGGTTGGAAGCGCACCACCTACCCGCATCGGAGTGCCTTCGGCCCGAAGACCATCGCCCGAGGCATACGGGGAATCCAGGACGAGGTCCGCCGAATCGGCGGGACGAACCTCAAGATTGACTCGGACCTTCGCCTCAAGAACGACGGCGACCCGATCAGCACGCAGCGCGCCCCCGACGACAAGGGCGTCGTCGTTTACTTCACCACGAAGGCCGGCCGCAAGGTCGCCATGCCATGCGACCGCTGGAACAACGTCGAGCACAACCTCTGGGCAATCGCCAAGACACTTGAGGCGAAGCGCGCCGTCGAGCGATGGGGCACCGCAACGCAGGATGCCGAATACGAGGGCTACGCGCAACTCGGCAGCGGCGGCGCCACGCAGGCCGCTGGCTTGCAGACCGTCAAGCGCGCGCCCCATGAGGTCCTGGGCGTCAGCCCCGAGGCGCCCGACGTCGTGGCGGAAGCCGCGTACCGTGCCCTCGTGCTGGTCGCGCATCCTGACAAGCCCGGCGGCAATGCGGACCGGTTCCGCGAAGTGCAGGAAGCATGGGACCTCTGGAGAGTGCAGCATGCCTGAACCACAGGAGTGCCCTGTCTGCGGAGCCGTCAATGACCCGGAATGCAGCGAGGAAGGCCACTGGTGGGCCGCATGACGCCCCGCTGCGGTGCCTGTGCTCGTCCGTGGTCTCGGCATGCGCTACGGGATCCATGCGTCCTGGCTGGCCCGCCCGCCGGCGGATTGCCGGGCATCGAGTACGCTCGATTGTTCTCGCCGCAAGCCGGCGCCTACGGCTTGTCGAGTCGCAAGGCACACCAGGAGTACGAGTTCATCATCCGCATGCTGGCGCGCAGCCAGGCGCGGCGCCACGCGAGGTCCGTATGAGGCGCGAGTGCCCCGCCCGGCGCTGCATCGTGGATGAGCTTCGCCGCCGGCCCGGGGTGGGCAGCGAGGGGCTGGCCAGCAATCTGCGGATTCCCATCCGGACGGTGCGGTACCACCTCAGAGCCCTGCGGGACGCCGGCGTGGTGCGCGTCGGCATCACCATGCAGGACGGCCGCAGCCGCTTCTACTACCTCAACGAGAAGCGCCTCCGAGGTCAAGCATGAGGGGGCTGACGGTCCGCCAACCGTGGGCCAGCCTCATCGCCACCGGGCAGAAGCCCATCGAGACCCGGTCGTGGCCCACCAAGTACCGCGGCCCCATCGCAATCCACGCCGGATTGCAGGACGACCGGGACGCCATGCGACGCTTCGGCCTCGACCCCAATCTGCCGCGTGGCGCCATCGTGGCCACCGCCAACCTGGTCGAGGTGCGACGGCTCCGACCCATCGACCAGGCGGCCACCCTATGCCCCCACGTGGACGGACGCTACGGCTGGATCCTTGAGGACATCAAGCAGCTCGACCCACCGGTGCCGCGCGTCGGCGCCCAAGGCCTCTGGAAGGTGGACTTGTGACTGGCGTCCTCGAGCTCGTGGCATTGGTGCGCGCGCAGGCAGCCCATCGGGAGGCTTGGCCGACTTGCCTCTGCCGCCAAGACGACCAGGCCGGCCGGACGCCCCGCACCGCGGCCGACCATCTGGCTGCCTGCGCGGAGCGCCACATGGTTGAGAAGATGCGGCACGCGGCGGATGCCGCCGAGGCCGAATGGCGGGTGCGGCCATGAATCACGTGGAGCTCCTCAAGACCTGGCTGGAGGAAGTCAAGAAGACTTGGGACATCTGCTGCAACGACGGCGTGTCGGTCGACGCCCCTGCGGAGGAGCACAAGTCCGACTGCATCGTCCGCCGGACCCTCGAGGCGCTCGAGATGAAGAGCCACGCGTGCGGCGACTGCAAGTTCCACCCATCCAACAAGAAGGGGAAAGCATGACGGACCCGCCGTGCCCCCGCTGCGGCGTTACTGAACGTGACGCCGCATGCGTCGGCGACGAAGAACACGGCTCCAAGCCCCTGAAGTACCGCCACGCCGGCCGCGCACCAAACGGCAAGCAGGCTCGCCTATGACGCCCATCGCGCCCGACAAGGCGAAGCGGTACCCCGCGAACTGGGAGGAGCTGCGCGCCGCGGTGCTGCAGCGGGCCGGCAATGCCTGCGAGTGGTGTGGCGCCAAGAACGGCGAACCGCACCCACGCACGGGCAGCAAGGTTGTCCTAACGGTGGCCCACGTGTATGATCACCGGCCGGAGGAAGCCAGCCTCGACAACCTCGCGGCGTTGTGCCAGAAGGACCATAACCGCCACGACTCCACGCGACGCCGCAAGCGCCTCCCACTCGACCCGCCCGGGCCACAGCCACGCCAGCGCCGGCTCGGGTGAACCATGTCGGACGCCCACCCGTCGCCCGCCTACCCGGAAGGCATCGACGACCTGCCGAAGGAGCAACGCGACGCCGCCCATGCGGCATGGTGCGTCGCCTACGCTGCTTGGAAGCACGCCAAGAAGCAGCGTGGTGGCATCCACTTCAAGTACGGTCGCTTCGGGCAGTTCGAGTTCCACTGGGACGACAAGAAGGACCAGGATGGCAAGTTCCTGTGCCGCGGCTGCGGCGGCCCCATCAATGCCCCACGCCGCAAGTATTACTGCGGCGCGGAATGCGACCGCGACTGGCACCGCCGCTTCATCAGCCCCACGCGGTGGAACCATTGGCGCCGAAAGGCATTGCAGCGGGACGGCGACCGCTGCGTCCTGTGCCACGACGGTCCCATGAGCCCCGCGGACCTCCGGGACGCCAAGGCGGTCGAGCGCGCCGACGAGGACATTCGCCTCAAACGCACCACCGAGTGGCGCGGCGACGAAAAGGAACCAACCGTCCTGTCCATGTGGCGCCACCGTGACTTCCTCGTCGAAAGACAGCGCGGCCGGCAACTCGAGGTCGACCACATCAAGCCCGTCGCCCGCTATCCGCAACTCGAGTTCACCCTCGAAAACCTGCGAGTCCTCTGCCACAAGTGCCACGCGCAACACGGAGCCCGACCTCAACCCTACAGACGGAGCCAAAATCACCGCTTGGAGCTCGCATGACTCCTTGGGAACTGGGTAGAGAATTGGACGCGAAGGCCTGGGAGCAACAGGGCCATTTTCTCCACTACAGCCACTCCATCTTGGCTTGGGAATGTTGGACGCACGGCACAGCATGCTGCGCCATTAGCGACGGCAGCTTACTCCCCAACAATGCTGCGCAGTCGTAGAAAGTTGCACCCACACGCACACCAGAATACTCCCGGCCGCTACTGACACCCGGGATGCCACTCGATGTCCAGGCCACGCCTGCAGTAGATCCCTTCACGCCCGCCTTCTACAATGGGCACGGCCGCGGCGCCTTCTGGCACCTGAACCCCTCCTGCGGTCACCTTGCGCGACTCGTCCGCGGCCGCGGCTCCCCCTTGAAAACCAAGGTGGGCAGCATGATGGCCAGCGGGCGCCGCCCATGCCCCGACCCCTCATGCGTCCCGCAGGCACCCGCGGCGTCATAGCCATGCAGTTCCGCTGCGAACGCCAACGCTGCGGCCTCCCCATCCACGTCGAATTACGAGAAGACCACGCCGGATTGTACCACGTCACCGTCCTCCGCGACGACGCCGGCCACATCCACCTCATCGCCCGCCGCCGCGGCCGCCACGGCTGCCCCAAACCCGCCACGACGACGCCGTGAGTCGGGGAGTTGTTCTTCCCAGGCACCAAGCATGTATCGCCCAGGCACCACATGGGCACCATGACCTTCGACGCCGACGCCGCCACCGGCCCCCTCCCCATCCAACGCCGCGGCGGCAGCCTCTACATCCGCGTCCCCAAAGACTGGCCAGAAGGAGCCCAAGCCCGCGCCCTCCTCCTTCCCACCGAGGCCACGCCATGATTCTCCGCCGCGTTGTCTTGACGGACTGCCCCACGTGCCGCGCTCCCCACGCCGGCAACCCCTGCCGCCCCTGGCGGACGTACGAACCCGCCCCCCGTCGCCGTCGCCGTCCCGCCCCAAGCGCTCCACGAGCCTGTCCTCGCATGACCACAACCATCCCCCGCCGGAAGGAAGGCCAAACCTGGACCGACGGCCCCTGGTGGCAACCAGCCACCTTCGAAGACGGACTACCCACCGCCGAATTCTGCTGTCCTGCCGGCTGCCCCTGCATCCTCAGCCGCCACATCCACACCATCGCCCCCGACGGCGCCGTATCCCCCAGCCTGGTCTGCCCAGCCTGCCCCGTCGGCTTCCACGAATACGTCCGCCTCGACGGGTGGCCCCAATGACCAACCCTTGGGACCGCCGGAAAGCCGAGACGGACAAAGCCTGGATCGCCTTCGTCTCCTATCGGGACCTCCCCCCCGGCAAACGCAGTGTCGAGGCCGCCCTCAAGGCGGCCGGACGGCCGCCGGCCAATCGCCGGTCATGGGAGCGCATGCAGACCGCCCATGACTGGACGGCGCGGGCCCGTGCATGGGATGCCTACGTGGACCGGCGGAACGTGCAGCCCGTCGTCGCCCAGGAACTCGCGGAGATGAAGCGTCGCCACCTCGTCCTCGGCAGGAATCTGCAGGTGCGGGCGCAGGAGGGTGTGAAGGAGATGAATCCGAAGAAGCTCAGGGCTTCCGAGATTGCGACGCTGGCGAGGGTTGGCGTGGACATTGAGCGCGTCACGGTGGGTGAGCCGACGGAGATTCAACGGCACGACGTGACGCGGGACGCCCGCTCCAGGTTGCGGGACATCTTCGGCGACGCCCCCGAGGAGCCTTCGGCATGACGACTGTGCGGCACGCTACATGTGGGGAGCTCGTGGAGCGGGATGAATTCGACTTCCTCGACGAGCATCACCGCACCGGCGCCTGCCGTGGCAGTGCCCACCACCCTCCGGCGGCGTTGCCGAAGAGTGATCGTTCCCAGATGCGCAGCCGCAAGGGACGCCTTTGACCCTCGACGAGGACTTGCCGTGGACGTGGCGGCTCCCCGACGTCCTTGGCACTCTCAACGACCGGCAACGCCGCTACGTGGAGTTCCTGCCCCGAGTGTTTAGGATTCGGTCCGCCAGCGGCAAGGTGCTGCCGTACAACATCCAGCCGTACCAGGCCTGGTGGCATGCGCACTCGCCACTCGCCCTCGGTAAGGATGCCCCGAGTCGAATCGTGGAGAAGGGCCGCGGCCTCGGCCTAACGTTGATGGCGGCGATGGATGCCCTCATGCTGGCCCACCGCGACGAAGCCATCACGATTCCCGTCGCGGGCCGCGCCGGCGACACCAGCGACGAGTTCATCGAGAAGACGTGGCACCTCATCGACGACTGCGTGGAGCCGGACTTCTTCGACCCCCGCCGTGACGTGCGCAACCGCGTGGAACTCCAGCACGGCGGCAACCCCAGCAAGATTGTTCCCATGCCGGGCGGCTCCCCGGAGAAGGTCCGCAGCAAGCGCACTATCCATGCCGTCCTGGACGAGTTTGCCTTCCACGAGTACGCGGAACGCCTGTGGCGCGCCATCCGCGGCTCACAGTCCGAGGGCGGCACCCTTGACGTCCTGTCCACGCACAACGGCGCGGACACGTTGTACTACCGCCTCCTGGAGGACGCCAAGGCCAAGCGCGTCAGCTTCAAGGTGTTCCACTTCCCCATCTGCGACCCGAAGACGTGGCGGCACGACCTGCCCGTCCAGGACCAGGTCAAGGCAGGCATGCGCCTCATCGCCCCCTGGCTGGACGCCCGAGTCCTCGACGAGTTCCGCCGGGAGGACTCCACGGGGTTCGCGCAGGAGATGCTGTGCGAGGTCATGGACGCCGCCCTCAACCTCCTCAGCCGGGAGCTGGTGGCGAAGGCCACCGACGCTACCCTACCGGATTGGGCGGTGAACTACGCCGGCACGGAATCCGCCCTGCAGACGTACACCGTCCCCAAGCGTCCCAACGGGGACCTGGACCCCGCCGTCGTGGGCATCGACTTCGCGCACACCGGCGACCTGTCCGCCTACGCCGCCTGGACGCTCACGCCGGACGGGCCACGCCAGAGGTGGGTGGAGGTGCTGCGCGGCTTTGCGACGCCGGTGCAGAACGACCTGGTGCGGCAAATCGACGCGGAGCTGCACCCGAGTGACATCTTCATCGACATGACCGGCAACGGCACCGGCCTCTACGACTACGCCAAGGACGATGCCGCCAAAGGACGCATCCAAGCCAAGGTGCATGGCGTGCACTTCAGCCAGGGCATCCATGAAGGAGGCGGCAAGACGACGCCCGTCAAGAAGGCCATCGCGTTGAACCTCGCCCGCGGTCTCAGCGAGAACGCCCGCCTCCTCGCCGCCACGAAGCACGCCGACCTGCAGCGCCGCCACCTCCTGGCCGTCCGGCGCGCCGACCTCGACGCCACCCGCACGAATGCGGGGCATGCGGACATCCTGTGGGCGAACGCCCTCGCCCTCTGGGGTATGCGGATCCTGACGCCGAAAGGCCCCAATGAACCGAAAGAGGAACCCTTGGACGTCACCAGCCTCTTGACGAATGCGGGGCCGTTTGATTGACGGCGTTGTTCTTCGCCCCCGGCCCGGTCAAAGGCATGGTCATGGTTGCTGAATCCATGTGGAGGGAGTACCGCAAGCGCACCCTCGTCGCGGCCAAGCGCATCACGGACGTCCGCGACCTCCACCGCGCCGTCGCCGAAGGCGCCCCCGTCCGTCGCCTCCTCGACGGCGGCTGGGAAGTCGACTGCAAGGAGGGCACCATGAAGGCCGCCTGGGGCGCCTGGCTGCTGCGCGCCGACGACGGACGGTACTGGTGCTGCGACGACGCGTACTTCCAGGACTCCTACGCCCTCATGCCGCCCGCGGTGAAGACATGAAGATTTTCCGCGGCCTCGCCCGCGAGGAAGTCATGAAGCGACAAGCACAGACCATGAGTCCCGCGGCGGCGCCGCAGCAACTCGTGCCGGACAAGGACGGCCGCCTCGTCCGCCTCGTCGAGTGCCCGAAGTGCGGCAACAAGGGCCTCCCATACCACAACGCCCTCGACGCCGCCTGGACGGCGCAGTGCGGGAAGTGTGCGGCGCTCTTCGCGTTCCACCCTCGTGGCGTCACCCCCGACGAAGCCATCCGGGCGAACGGGCACCGTAGCCACAGTCCCCTCGTGAAGAAGCGCGGCGAGGGCAAGCGGGCATACTTTGACGGGAACAAGCACGCTGAATGGGACGAGGAACGGCGCCAACTTGGCCGCCGCGCCTACGCGAAGGGCCTCCTATAGCGCGTGGCGTTGTTCTTCGCATGAGTTGAACGTGTCAGGCCGTGGCACGTTTCTGGCCGTGGTCCCGCGTTGAGCAAGCCCAACCCGCCGCGGCGACACCGAATCCGACGAGCATGGACCTCCTCGAGGTCACCGCCCAAGTCGTCGGCAGCCAGTCGCTGCCCGTCATCAACCCCGACCCCCTCACCATCGAGGTCCTGTTCCTTCATAGCGATGAGCTCAGCACCGTCGAGCGCAGCATCCGGCAGAAGGTGTGGCGGCAAGGCCTCCGCGTCGAATCCAGGTACGCCATGAAGTGCGCGGCGTGCGGGTACCAGACGGATCGAGACGTGGACGCGTGCCCGGCCTGCAACGCTAAGCATCTCCTCGCACCTCCGGAGGCGGGCAAGCGGTTGCTGGAAGCGTTCCAGGCGTCCTGCAACCTGGACCGCGACACACTCATGGACGTCGGCGAAGACCTCACCGCGGACGGCATCAAGCACGGCCGCTTCCTCCTCGTCCTCCGCTACGGCTACCTCCTCAACCAGGACGGCACCATCCTCACTGCGCGCCTGAAGGAGGTCCGCCGCGCCAGCCCCGGCCGCGTACGCATCGTCCGCGACAACAAGACCGGCCAGAAAGGCGGCGTCTACTTCGTGTGCCTGCGCTGCCGGTCGATGCCTGCGTACACGCCGGAAACCGCTGCGCGGGCCTGTCGCATCTGCAAGGGCGTCACGTACGACGCCTGGTACATCGAGACCACGGACTATGGCTCGATGACGCCGAAGGCGTATTTCCTCGCCAACGAAGTCCACGAGGCTCCCGTGTACTACCGGGACGGTACGCCGCCGTGCATCCGCGTCTGGCACAAGGCCTGGTTCTTCGTCTTCGCGGACTACTACGCGAAGATGGCCTTCGACCCCCGCGGCGACAAGCGGCCCGACAAAATCGTGGCCTTCATGGGCGTCAACTCCGAGAGCCTCCGCAAGTGGATCAAGGAAGACACGGAACGGCGGAAGTTGCAACCGTACGGCGCCAGCACCGTTGCCCTGGAAGCGCCCAGCCACGTGGCGGGGACGATTCGGCAGGACGCGAAGGTGCTGGACCTCGGCGACGAGGTCATCAAAGGCCAGGCCCTGGAGCTCCGGCAGCGGTTCCAGGACGACATCCGCAAGCAATTCGGCTTGTCTCCCATCGACGTGGGCGACACCTCGAACGCTGGTGGCCTCAACAATGAAGGCCTGCAAATCCGCGTCACAGCGGAGGCGACGGAGCACCAGCAAGCCACGCATGAACGCTGGCTGACCCGCATCGCCGACGCCCTCGGCGTCCCGGACTGGAAGTTCGCCTTCGACCACCCTTACGAGGAAGAGGAGCTCCGCGCGGCTTCCCTTGTGCAGGCGGAGCTCAGGAACGCCGCCAGCGCCACCCACCTGGGCCTGCAGGTGCGATGGGAGAATGGGCGCGCCATCATCAGCGACGGAGTCGTCGAGGAGACCATGCCGGCCATCCCCGGCCTCGCACCCCCCGGACAAGACGCCGAAGGCGAGGACTACGCGGAGGACGCGAAGGACGACGGCTCCCTCGAGCAGGGCAGCATCCCGAAGAACCTCCCAACCTTCGACTACGCGACGTTCGGCGGGCCCAGCAGCGCCCCTGCCGGCGCCGGCGACATCGCCATGGACACCTTCGCCGGCCTCACCGCCGAGCAAGGCGAGCAGGTGCGTCAAGCCGTCCTGGAGACGATGAGCCGGGACAAGTGGAATGTGAAGCGCATCAGCGACCGCGTCCTCCCCATCCTCCGCCAGGCCGGCATCGATGCCGCGAAGGCCCGCGCGGAACTCATCGCCCGCACCGAGTCCGGCGCCGTCATCAGCGAGTACAAGGTCCGCGTCTTCGAGCAGCAGGAACGGGAACGCGGCCAGGAGTACCTGTACCGGTACAGCGGCGTTAACGATGCGCGCCGCACGAAGCTGAGCCACTGGATCGGCCAAAGCATCGGTGAAGGCCGCCCCCTCCGGGAGTGTCTCAGCATCATGGACGAAGGGGTGCGCCTGGCCAAGCAGGGTGCCTTCGAGGCGGCCGGCCAACTCGCCACCGTCCCTGGCCAGCCCATCAAGCTCCCCGCCGGCTTCTCGCGCCGCGGCACCGTGTGTCACTTCGGGGAACGCGACGACCTGGTGCGGAGGATTCTATGACCATCCGCGACTACGCCGACGTTCCCTTCAAACCACAACCTGCCCAGGAGGCGCGGCATGTGTGCTGAGGACGGAACCCCCTGCGCGCCATGCGCGGCGAACGGCAAGTTCCGGGCACCCATCATGCAGGGCCGCGGCCTGCAAGTCGGCGCCCGCATCGAAGCCCTCACGGCGCCGACGAAGGACCAGGATCTCCTCGTCTGGGGCCCCGCCAGCGTGGAAGCCGTTTCGGAGGATGCGAAGTTCGTGCGCATGAGCGCCATCGAAGCCGCCCTCCCCGCCGCGTTCCGGCGCGGCCTCATCAGCATCCTGCACAAGGACCAACCCGCCGGCCACTTCCGTCCCCTGCAGCCCATCGACGCCGCCCGCGCCCCCGTCGGCCGCGCCCGCGACCTGGCGGACCACCTCGTGGGGAAGTACGGCGGCGCCCCCACCGCCGTCCTGGAGGTCTCCGCGGAGATTGCGCAAGCGTTCCCGCACCTCGCCCCCTACCTGGGCACGAAGCAGTTCTTCGCCGGCGGCGTCATCTACGGCGACACCGAGACCGGCCGCTTCATCCAGGACGAGATCAGGCAAGGCAACCTGAACGCGTACAGCATCGCCGGTATGCCCACCGACGTGCAGAAGCTCACCGTCTGCGATGAGGACGCCTGCAAGGAGGTCGACGACGTGCGCGGCATCGACATGGGCGCCATCACCCTCGGCAGCACCACCGGCGGCGAAGGCCCGCTTAGCGCCAAGGTGCGCAACCCCGGCGCCGCCTTCCTGCTCCTGCAGCAAGCAACCGCACCTTCGCCGCCGATGGACGACGTGGCGCGTTGTTCTTCGCCTGCGACCGATGTAGAGGGTCCAGAGGCAACCATGAAGCCCCACCTCGCGAACTTGCTGGCCCAGGCGGACACCCTCCTGCAGAAACTGCCGGAGGCCGACCGCAAAGCCGTCAAGGCCATCTTCGAGCAGGTCGACAACGCCACGGCGTCCCCCGACCTCATGGCACAACTCGTCGAGCTTGCCCGCCGCATGGACGCCATCGAGCAGCGCATCAGCGTGGCACCCGCCGCCCCGCCCGCACCCGCAGTCGCCCCGAAGGCGGACGATGCGAGCCTGGAGCAGGCCGCCACGAAGGCCGCTGAGAAGGTCCTCGCCGGCTTCAAGCTCATCCTTGCGCAGGCCAAGCCAGCCGAGACCCCGAACCCCGCCGCCGCCCCCGCTGAGGGCGAGGCGAACGCTGGCACGAAGGCGCTCCTCGAGGCCGCTGCCTCCGGAGACCCGGCCGCGCTCCTGAACGCCTGGCAATCCAGGAAGGTGCTGGCATGATGACCCAGAACAAGGCCGCCATGCTGAAGCTGCGCGGCACCCCCGACCAGATCCTCGCGCAAGCCCGCATGAGCCACGCCACCATCCAGCGCGGCAACGAGCCCCTGGAACAGGCCGGCTTCGGCGGACAACCGTACCGCCTCCTCGGCAACCTCCTGGAGGCTGCCGACCTCAAGACCAGCACGTCGGGCGTCTTGAACAAGATCTTCGGCGGCGACTACGTCTGGGCGCAAATCAACGCCCAGAAGCAAATCGCCGACTCCCTGCCCACCAGCCAGCGCAGCCGCGGCTCCCCGTACGGCTGGCGCGCCATGACTGCCCTCGGCGCCTCCGGCGGCGGCGGCCAAGCGGAAGGCACCATCCCCACCGCCGTGGTCGGGAGCTTCTTCGAGGTCGCCCCGACCATCAAGGAGCACTCCACGCAGTACCGCGTCTCCCTCCTGCAGCAGAACCTCGTCAACATCGACGACGCCTTCGGCAGCCTCGTCTCGGCGCAGACGCAACTCGGCATCGAGCACGGCCGCGAACGCGAGCGCAGCGTCACGGGCGACATCGACACCGTGGCCGGCAACGACCCCGAGTCCCTGGACCGCCTCACCGCGTCCAGCGCCAACCAGGCCGCCATCGGCTGGACCGCAGGCGACGAGGACATCCACGGCATCGACCGCTCAGCGCAGACGTGGGCGGACGCCCAGCAGGACGCCGCCGCAACGGCGCGCACCCTGACGAAGAAGCTCATCAAGGACCGCATCCGCGCGGCCCGCAACGCCGGCGGCGCGCCGACGTTCATCGGCACCGGCTGGGACACCTGGATGGCGTTGTCGACGCTGTACGAGCCGCTTGGCCGCGTCACCATCGACCAGCCCCTGCAGGGCGAGGGCCGCGTCAACTCTGCCGTGGTACCGCAGGGCCACGCCGTCAGCCAGATCGTCTCCTACGTGGAAGGCCTCCCCGTGGTCCCGAGTGACCGCGTCAAGGTCGACACGAATGAGCTCAGCCGCCTGTACTTCGCCGACATCTCGAACCCGGAAGCCGCGGACAAGCCGCGGCTCGGCTGGGACATCGTCGCCCCGACCCGCGTCTACGCGGCCGGCGCAACGTCGGGCCCGGCGCCGCAGGCCATCAGCTTCGTCGGCGACTCCCTGCTCGCGGTGACGCAGTACGAGCTCGGATGCCGCTTCTACGCGGCCCAGGGCCAACTGCGCGACGTCACCTCCCCGTAGGGGCGTTGTTCTTCGCCCCGCCTGGGCTTGCAGCGTTGGGAATCCCCATGCTGGAAGTCGAAGTCGAGACCCCGAAGGCCGTGCACCTGGAAGTCAAGTTCGCGGACGGCAAGTCCGTCATTTGTCCGAAGGGCACGAAGACGAAGGCACTCCTCACGGGAGACCAGTTGGGCTACGTGTCCGCCACCCTGGAGGCGCTGCGCAGGCAGGCCAAGCGGGAGGGCGCCATGGATGCCGACGTCGTAGGTGGCGGCTGCAAGGTTCTCACGCCAGGCTACGGCGAGGTCCCCGTCGGGTCGAAGGCGCACCGTGCCTTGCACCCGGACGAGTACGACGGCGAAGTCCACAAGGGCGCCAAGGCGAAGAAGACGAAGTAGAGCGTTGTTCTTCGGTCCAGCGTTGCTGTGAGCCTCGATGCCTCCCGCCATCTCTCGAACCCTGTACCCCGTCGACCTCATCAGTGAGCAATTCAACGGGGCCACCTGGTACGTGGACGCCGCGGCGCCCGCCGGTGGCGATGGCCAGAGCTTCGACACTGCGAAGACGACCATCCAGGGTGCCGTGGATGCGGCAGCCGCGGGCGACCGCATCCTCATCGCAGCTGGCGACTACGTGGAAGCGGTCACGATCACGAAGGACAACCTCTCTCTCTACGGCGTCGGGGCCCGCGGCAGCATCGCCATCGCGCCAGGCGGCAACGGCATCGCCGTCCTCATCGACGGCACCGATTCCCGCGTCGAGGAAGTCCACCTCGTCAACATCGGCGGCGAAGGCGCCGGCACCGGCGGCGGCCTCCACGTGAAGGGCAACATCCGCCGCATCCGCCTGGACGCCTGCAAGTTCGAGGGTGGCGCCTTTGGTGCCAAGCTGGAATCCACGGCGGCCGGCTCCGTGGCCGATGTCATCTTCCGCGACTGTGAGTTCGCATGGACGGCGACGGGCGTTTCCATCCTGTCCAGCGGTGGCGGCGACCCCGTCACGCAGGTTCACTTCGAGGACTGCCTCTGGCACAACTGCTCTGCGGACTGCCTCAAGAGCACCGTCAGCGCGCCGACGAACCTCACGGTGTCGGGCTGCCGCTTCGACGACGATGAAGCCGGCACTGCTCCGACGGGGAAGTACATCGACGCCCAAGTCGCCAACACGAGCGGCATCGTCACCGGCTGCTACTTCCCCGCCGCCATCAACGGTGCCAAGGTACTCGTCGCTGCCACCTGCATCGTCCTCGGGTGCTGGTTCACTGGTGGGGCCAACACCGCGGCGCCAACGTAGGCGCGTTGTTCTTCGCCTATCCTCCGGTGTGAGGTTTCGTGACCAGCACCCTGGCCAACCGTCAACCGTGCAACGTCGGAAGCCTCCGGGGCCTCATCGTGGACATCGACATCACGTCGTACCCCACGAACGGGGAATCCGTCACCCCCGCCATCTTGGGCCTCGAGGGCAGCCAGGTCCCCACAATCCTCGTCATCGGCACCGAGGGCCTGGACGCTCACCTGGTGCATGACCGCGCCAACAACAAGCTGAAGGCCGTCGTCTCCAGCACCGGCGCGGAAGTCGCCAACACGACGGACATCGGCACGTTCCGCCTCCTCGTCCTGCAGGCGTGAGGTGCCACGATGGCGCACGCCCAGGACCACATCAGCGCCGCGGCCTCCCACGTGGCCGCCAAGGGAGCCGCCCTCGACGGGACGTTCCCTCGCACGGGTGCCAGTGGGCTTGGAAGCGGCCGCATCATCGAGGTCCTCGGGCACCCCCACATGACGCTGCAGACCACGCAGGTGGGCGCCGTCACTGCCGCCACCGTCCTCCTCGAGGGCAGCAACGACAAGACGAACTGGAAGACCCTCGCCACGAATGCCCACGCGGGCGACGACTCCAAGTTCGCCGAAGTCGACACGAAGGCGTACCGCTTCGCCCGGGTGCGCAAGAGCGTCGACGCCGGCGCCGCGGACACGATCGACTACTTCCTCCGCCTTGCGGGGGCCAGCGGACCTTTCTGAGGCGCCCCATGCGGCGCCCCCTGAAGGAGATCCGGGCACGATTCGTGAAGGGGATGAGCGAAGGCCTCGACGAGGTCGCGGAGGCCTTCGTGGATGAAGCGACGCGCATCATCGAGCAGGAAGCCGTCGACCGTGGCACCCTGAAGAACAGCGTCGAGGTCCGCCGGCCGAAGAAGCTGGTCCGCGTCGTCGCCTGGACCGCCGAGCACGCCCGCCACGTCCACTACGGCACCCGCCCCCACTGGGCGCCCATTGAGCCCATCATGGCGTGGGTGCGCCGGAACCTCCGCACCGTCATCCTCACCAGCGGGAAGCGGGAGACGATGATCAAAGCCACACCACTGCTGCGCACGGTGAAGGCGCCGGACTCCGACATCAAGCGCATCGCGTACGCCATCCAGGCGAAGATCGCCAAGGAAGGCACCGCCCCCGTCCCTTGGGTTCCCCGCGCATTGAGCCGCGTGAAGCCCCGTCAGGCGACCATCATCGCGGAAGCCGTGCGGAGGAACCTGTAATGGCGCAGGATCTCCCCGCCGCGACGACGCCCACGTACTGCCAACCCGCCGATGTGGGGTACGTGCTGCAGAAAGCCGTCCCCCCTGCGAATGCGTCCGAGGGCGACCCGGCCCTGGCGTACTGGCAGGATGCCATCATGTCCGCCGAGGAGGAAGTGGACCGGGCCTGCAAGCAGGCGTGGCGGGAACGCGTCGTCACCAACGAGTACCCGTTCGATGGCCTGGGCAACATGCCGGACCCCGAGGGCTTCGTCCTCGTCCCCTTGCGGCGCATGGCAATCAAGGACTTCGTCAGCGCCTCCGGCGACAAAATCGAGGTGTGGAACGGCAGCCAATACGAGAACTGGGTCACCGCCCGCACCCAGGGCCGCAACGCCGACTGGTACCTCGTGCCGGAACTCGGCCACCTCTACTTGCGCACACGCGTCCTCTACGGCAACCCCGCCGAACGCGTCCGCCTCACCTACCGGTACGGCCACGCCAGCGTGCCGCGGAACATCAAGCGCGCCACCGCCCTCCTTGCCGCCGCGGAGCTCGGCGCCGGCCAAGTCGAGTCCCAGCACGGCCAAGGCAGCGGCCTCACCATGACGCCCGCGGAACGCCGCGTCGACCTGTGGCGCGACCAAGCATTCCGCCTCCTCACCCCGTTCATTGCAGTGGAGGGGCTCTGAATGGCGACCATGATTCGCGCGCAAGCCGGCCGCGTCATCCCGATCCGCTTCACGGTCCGCAAGGTCGCCACCGACGCCACGAGTGGCCAGCGGCAACGCGTCAACGGCTGCAGCATCGTCATCATCAAGCCCGACGGCACCACCCTCGCCTCCCCCCCCACAGCGGTGTACGAGCGGAAGGGCGCCTTCATCGCATACTGGAACACGAGCGGGCTCCCCGTCGGCGACTACGAGGTGCAAGCCCGATTCGGTGTCGGCTTCAACACCGCCACGGGCGTCGCGCAGAACCGAGTCAGCCGCAGCATCTTCATCCGCCTGGTGACCACACAATGAGCTTCATCCTCGGCCAAAGCCGCCTCACATACGACCACTTCGGCGACTACGTCAACGTCCAATCCGAGGCCATCGCGCAGCATGCCTTCGGCGTCGTCGGCGACTCCTGCCTCCTCGGTGAAGGCAGCCTGGGCACGTTCACGATGGGCGAAGACACCGCCGTCATCGAAGTCCTCGTTGAGGTGCTCTGATGCCCCGCGTCGCCACGACGGCGAAGTGGCCCACTGCGCTCGCTGTCCTGGGGGACGTTGGGCTGTTCACGAACCGGGAGGACGCCGACCTCGTCCAGGACGAGACGGACGCGACGACGCTGTTCCGCTTCGATGATGCCAGCGCCATCGCCGTCGGGATGTTGCTGAGCAGCGTCAGCGAGAACGGCTTCGAGATCGTCCGCGTCACCGCCGTCGACCTGGCCCTCAACACCGCCACAGTGGTACGGGGCCGGGATGGCACGGTCGGCGTCGCCCACCTGCAGGGGCAAACCTGGAAGGTCGTCCCCACCGCGCAGGGCCTGAACCAGATTCGTGACGATCTCTTCGCCCTCGAGGCCGCCATCGGCACGCCCTCCACGCCCGGCACGGGCCTCCCCAGCCTGTTCCCCCTGGCGGACAACACGTACAGCCTCGGCTCCGCGTCCCGGCGCTGGAAGGATATCTACGTCGCCGCGGCAAGCCTGCACGTCGTCGCAGCCAGCGGCGACGCCAACGACTTGTACCGTCTCGGCACCGCCGGCCTAAGCGGCGGCGCCGGGGGCGCAAGCGCCCTGGATGTCTTCCTTGCCCGGCAGGCCAGCAGCGTCTTCGAATCCACCGGCCTCCTCGCCGGCTCTTTCCGCTTCGGCCAATCCGGCGCAGGCACCAGTTTCTGGGCGCTCCGTGCCGCCGCGGCGGACGCCAACGCGTACCTCCAAGGCACCACCGCGGGAATCGCCTGGGGCCTCGGCGGTGCCACCGCCGTCGATGCCGCCCTCGGCCGACAGGCGGCGTCCGTCGTTGAGCTCACGGGTTCCCTCGCCGGCAGCATCCGCTACGGGATGAGCGGCGCGGCCCTGCCGTTCCTCGGGCTTCGTGCGGCGGCGGCTGATGCCCAGCCCCTCGTTGCGCTCCTGACGGATCGCATCGCCATCGGTGCCGGTGGTGCCTCGGCGGCCGACTACAGCCTGGTCCGCACCGGCGCCAACACGGGCACCCTCTCCGGCACCCTGCGCCCAAGCACGGACGCATCCTACGATGTAGGCTCCACGGTGCTCCGCTGGGCCAACGCCTACTCCAATGTCTTCGCCGTCTACGGGGCCGCCAGCGACGCGAACGCCGTTTGGAGTGCCAGCAGCGCCGGCGTCCGCTACGGACCTGGCGGCGGCACCGCGACCGACATCCTCGTCGCTCGCCAAGCAGCAAGCGTCCTGGAAGCCACCGGCAGTCTCGCCGGCTCCGTTCGATACGGCCTCTCCGGTGCCGCGACGCCGTTCGTGGAGCTCCGCGTCGCGGCCGCCAACGCGCAACCCGACTCGCAACTCCTCAAGGATCGCTTGAACTTCGGGCCAGGTGGCGCCGGCGCCATCGACGCCAGCCTCGTCCGACTCCTTGCCGCCACCCTCGGCGGACCAAGCGACGCCGGTCTCAGCCTCGGCTCCGCTGCGACGCGTCTCCTGAACGTCGTCGCCAACGTCCACGACGTGTACGGCGCCGCCGCGGATGCGAACCCGGTCCTACGCGCCTCCAGCGCCGGCATCGCCTTCGGTGTCGGGGGCGCCACTGCAACGGACATCCTGGTCGCAAGGCAAGCCGCCGCGGTCCTCGAGCACACTGGAAGCCTCGCCGGCAGCCTACGGTGGGGCATGTCGGGAGCCGCCACCCCGTTCCTTGCCTTGCGGGCCGCCGCGGCGGATGCGAACGCCCTGGTCAGCTTGACCAGCACGGGCCTCAGCATCGGCGCAGGAGGGGCCAGCGCGGTCGATGTCACGTTCCTCCGGACGGGCGCGAACGCCGCGACTCTGACCGCCACGGCTGGCCTCACGCATGCCGGAAACATCCTCGCAGACGCCGACAACACGAGGAACATCGGCGCCACCGGCGCGAACTTCGCGAACCTCTACTTGAAGCGCACCGCCGGAAGCGTCCTCTTCATGGGCGCCGACGGCCTCGTCACAGAAAGCAACGCGACCCTATTCTTCGACAGCGGCAGCACGTTCCTCGGCATTGGCACCGCGGTGCCGTCCGCGTTCGTGCACGCGAAGTTCGCGAACGTTGCTGCCAACGTCGGCATGACGGCGGAGAACAGCGACAACACGAGTCTGACGAGCCACGCCATCTTTGAGGCGAGCGTTGGAGGCGCGGCCGGCGGTGACCCCCTCATCAAGTACACGGTCCAGGGTGCGACGAACTTCGTTCACGGCATCGACAACAGCGACAGCGACCGGTGGAAGCTCAGCTTCGGTGCCGCCCTCGGCACCGGGGACCTCATCACTGCGGCAAGCGCGGCGCTCGGATTCTACGGCGTCGCCCCAGTTGCTCGGCCCGCGGCTTACACGCAGACTTACGCGACGGCAACGAAGACGCACAGCAACCCCACGGCGACCGTCCTCACGGATAACACGGCGGGCACGGCGGATACGACTCTGGAAGCCCTTAACGACATCTACATGGCGAGTGAGCATCGGGCCAATTTCGCGGACCTCGCAGCGGCCGTGAATGCCCTCATCGTGGACCTCGCCAACGTGAAGCAGGTTCTGAACAGTGTCATCGATGACGACCAAATCCTGGGGCTGAAGCAATGACGATTCCAATCAAAAGCGACGGAGACGCCCTGACCGCAGCCGAAGTGAACGAGTTGGCGCGCTTCGCTTCAGCCACCGTGAACGTGAAGAACTACGGTGCCGTCGCGGACGGAGTCACCGACGACTCCACGGCTATCAACGCCGCCGTCGCCGCCCTCCCCGACAACGGCATCCTCCTCTTCCCCGCAGGCAACTACGCCATCGCAGACAAAATCCTGATCAGCGGCAAGACTCGCCCCACCGTGGATCTTCGCCGTGCAACCATTACGGCGCTCGCCCTCCTGAATGAATCCCTCCTGGAGTTCCTGAATTGCACGCGGCCAACCCTCATCGGTGGCGTCCTCGACGGCAACAAGGGCGCACAGACGCTGAGTAGTTTCTGCGTCAGCTTCAACGGCGGCAGCCACGGCCGCGCCATCGATGTGGAGGTGAAGAATGCGAAGACGTACGGCTTCTACGCCATCGGGCACAACCACCTCGACCTCATCAACCCCTACGCGCACGACTGCGACCAGAGCGGCATCGCAATGGACACCGGCTCCGCCGACGTCATCGGACCCAACATTCAGCGGCCCCGCGTCATTGATAACGGCCTCGGCGGCGCCGGCAGCCTCGCCGGGATCAACGTTGAGGCGCAGAGTCCCTACCAGATTCGCGGCCTCACCATCACGGGCCTCTACGCGTCAGGGAACCGCGCCGCGGGTCTCCGCCTCCAACGCGTAGTTGGCTTCAACGTGCACGGGAGTTACGCGAAGGACAACTACCAAACTGGAATCACGGTGGCGGCCTGTCAGTATGGCAGCATCGTCGGCGCAGTCCTGGACGGCAATGATGTCGCCAATTCGGCGGGCTACGAGTCCGCCATCCAATTCGATGACGCGGGCGTCTTGCCTCGCAGTGAGGGCATCCTCGTCAGTGACATCCTCGGAGTGAACCACGACGGCTTCACGATTGATGAGAAGGGTACGGCGAGCCTGAACCACTATCACGGCATCCACAGCCTCGACGCCGGAACCGTGAGTCTGGCGGGGGGGAGCACGAGTCGCATCGTGGACGTGAATGGCGTCTCCAAGAACCTCACGTTCCTGGGCATGTTCACGGGCAGCCTCGATGTGGGCGGCGCAAGCATGGATAACGTGGGGAACGTGCAGAGTCAAGCCGCCGCGAACCTGGACGTGTTCCAGAAGGGCGCCCTTGACATGCGCCTGTCTTCGGCTAATGCGGCTGCCGCGCAAGTCGCGCGCCTCCTCATCCAATCCGGCGTCGACGTCGCGCGCGTCCAACTCAACGAGGCGTTCTTCGAGCTCCTGGAACTCGCGGCCGACCCGGCTGCCGGCGCCATCAATTCGGGTCGCCTCTACGCCCGCGACAACGGAGCCGGGAAAACTCAAATCGTCGCCCGTTTCGCTTCGGGCGCCATCCAAGTCATCGCGACGGAGCCGTAAGGATGGATGATCCTCTCGACTGGATGCCCGCCTTCCTGCGTGATCGGTGGGATGCCGCCGTCGAGTCCCTCCGCGCCGAAGGCGTCAAGGTCGACGCCACCAGGCCCACCATCCTCGGCGCCCAGGACCCGAAGAGTGGCGGCGACGTGGAGGCCAGCGTTGTCGTGAAGATGTACGAGTCCGGCGACAACACCATCGCCCGCGTCACGCATGGCGACGCCGACCGCGACGTCACCTGGACGTTCACGTTGGACATTCAGCGGCGCGGCCGGAGTCCCGGGCTTGCCCGGAAGGCGGCGCATGAGGCCGTCCAGGTCTTGGTCAGGATCCTGGAATTGTACCGGTCGAACCCCCAGGCGGATTGGAACCGCATCGAGAACATCCACTCCGCCACCGTGGAGAACTACTGGGACTACCAGCAACGCGCCATCACGTTCACCCTGCACCGGTACGGGCAGCCCATGGTGAAAGCCGTCCTCCAGGACCTGGATTGACGGGGCGTTGTTCTTCGCCTCCCCCTGGCTGGTCACCTTGGCCCACCACGAGATGGGCCGGTGATGTGACGTGGCCATAACCAGCGTACCGCTTCTGCGCGAAGACAGCATCCTGGCCTGGGACATCAAGGGCGCGTCCGGCGTCACGCGAGGCATCCCCGGCGTCAGCGCCTCGGCGCAGTGGCAGAGCCTTGGTCGCGTCGATGAGTGGACGGACCTCGGCCCCGAGAAGGCCGTGTACCGGGACGCCATCGCTGGCAGCGGCCGCCAAGGCGCCACCATCGGGGTCGCCGGAACGAGCTACAAGCCGAAGACCATCGGACCGTTCCAAGTCGTGGATCCCCGCATCATGGGCTTCGCGTGGGGCCAAGAAGTCAATGCCCCCGTCGCGACGGGCGTTGGCGGCGGCTTCCGTCATACCGTCTCGCCGACGACGCGCGGCGCCCTCCCCTACATGGACGTCCAAATGGCCGACTACAAGGCCGGCGCCCTCACAGACGGCCTAACCTTCCTCGACGTCATTATGCCCCGCTTGAGCGTGCGCGGCGAGGAAGTCAGCGAAGCCGGCGACGAGACGAGCGGCCGCGTCATGATTGCCCCCACGCTTCTACCGCACGACCACTCGACGGCCGTCGCCGCGAAGACCGTCAGCCTCCCAACGTCGACGCCGTACTACAAGCAGCACGCAAGCCTCCAATTCTACAACGGCGACATCGATTGGCGCATCCACTCCTGGGAGTACACCCTGGACAACAACGCGCACCACAACTACTACCACACGAACCTCTACAACGGCAAGCCCACGGAGGCGGCGCCGGAGGGCGCCATGCACGACTTGCGCTTGGACCTCATCGCGGACGGCCACGCCAACAGCGTCAGCGCGAAGATTCTCCGCGACCTCCTCCTGGACGAAGTGAAGGGGAACGCGCAAATCAAGTACATTCGCACCGCCAACGTGGACGAGTGGGCCATCAACCTCACCGACGTCCAAATCTCGGAAGCCCCGAAGACGAGGCGGCGCGGAAAGATTCACTACGAAGTCGTCGCCCCGGTGCGTGCCTCCACGTTCGAGTACGTGGACACGAACGCTGCGCGCTACTTCCCTGCTTAGGACCGTGATGTGATATGCCGAAAACTGAGACCCCGAAGAGTGTAGATGCCAGCGTCGTCGAGGACGTCCTCGCCGAGATCAGCCGGGACCGCCGAGCCGCGCATGCCGACCTCGACCGCGTCGTGCGGGAGATGCAGAACCACCTCGCCGCCGTGAACGAAGCCAACCAGGCCGTCGTCATCGCCGACATCGAGGCGGAAGCCGACGTAAAGGCGCATCAACGCTTCGAGAAGCGCATGAAGCGCCCCGACTTCGATGCCCGCAAGCGCGTCCTCGACCGCGTCCGCGCGGACGCTCAAGCCAAGCTGCGCGCCGCTCGCCAGAAGGTCGAGACGGATGTCGCCCCGTACCAGCACCGGCTGCAAGCCGCGCAGCAGAAGGTGAAGGAGCTCGCGCAGGAGTGGGCGGCGCATCAACGCATCGCGAAGGCCGCCGGCGTCGACGTCGCCGCCTACTGGACGCCCGAGAGTGGCGTTCCCGCCGCCCAGCCCGAAGAGGCTGTATCCGCCATGGTGGTGGAGATGTGACCGCCCGCAAGAAGACCAAGCCCACGCAGGAGGTTGCCACGCCGTCAAGCGTCTGGGACCGCCCCGGCGAAGCCTCCACGTACCGCGACGAAAACCGCGAGTACGACGGCATCACGTTCACCCTCAAGAGGCGCGCCCTCACGTTCCCCGAGGAAACCCGCATCCTCAGCCGCGTCACCGACGCTAAGACTCGGCGACCTGACTGCCTCGAAATGCTCGCCCTCACCGTCGAAGCCACCGTCCGCGACACCAACTTCGGCCTCACCGCCAAACGCGTCCGCGACATGCTGCCCGACCGCCCCAACCTCGCCTGGTTCCTCATCCGCTGGATTTGCTCGGATACCCTGCGCAACATCGCGCCGGACGTCCTGGAGGACCTACGAAAAAAATCTGGGCCGTAGTCGAAGGCAGTGAACACGACGAGGACCTCGAGGAGGCCCTCGCTCGTGCGAGCCTCCGGCGAATCGGCCTCACCGATGAGCGCATTGACCGCATGACGCGGCGGCAAGTGCAAGCCGAACTCGTCGCCCACGAGGCCGTCCTCGAGATGGAGGCCGACAAGCGGAGGGAGCAGGCGTGGCTGGAGCGCGCGGCCACGAATATCCCGGTGACGCCTACGACGTTGCCGAAGGAGGCGAGCGCACGTGCCTGAAACTGATCCAGTCAAGACGACGTTCGAGATTGACGACCGCCAAGTGAAGGCGAAGTTCGACGAGTTCGACCGCCGCATCGCCCAATCGGAGAAGAAGGGCAAGTCCGCTGGGAAGGGCGGCTCCATGTTCATGGCGGCCGCCGTCGGGGGCGCCGCTGGCTTCGTGGCTGGCGCCGTCGCGAACAACCCGGCCGTCAGTAGCGTCACGGACCTCCTCATCAACATCATCGCCGCCACGCTTCTGCCTGTCATCGTGGCCTTGCTGCCGGCGATTGAGGCGCTTTCGAAGGTCCTCGTGCCCATTGCGGAGAAGCTCGGTGTCGCCATTGGCGCCATCAGTAATGCCGTCGGCCCCGACCTCCTCGCCAACACGGCCATTGGGGCCTACATCGGCGGGCGCATCGCTGGTGTCCCAGGCGCCGTCGTGGGCGGCGGTCTTGCGGCCAGCGGAACTGTGGTCGGGAACTGGATGGAGGAAATGAACCGCCCCCTCAGCGGCCAAGAAATGAGAGAAGCGGAGAAGCGAGCCGGCGGCGGCTTCGTGGCACCAGACGGCACGGTCCTCATAGGACCAGGCGGCACCGAGCGAACGGTGAACCACGGAGAGACCGTCATGGTGCCATTCGGGCCAGTCATGGTGCCCATGAATCGAGACCGCTTGTGGGGACCGGACGTGATCGGCTAATGCCGACGACTTTCGGAATGAAATTGCAAAGCCCAGACTACGACGGCGCCGGCACCGGATACGAGATCCCGCTGCCCGTCAACCAGGACTCCTACAACGGGGACAGCATGGCGAGCATCATCACGTTGTTCGACGGCAACAATAAGCTCCTGGACTTCCGACAATTCAGCGAGAGCTTCACGCTCGTCGGGGTCCTTACTCAGCAAGCCGCTGACGATGTGGGCAATTTCGCGAACCCGGTCCAGATGCGCGACGAGCTCCGCCGCATCCGTGCCAGCCTCGGAGACTATGGTCGCAACACGGGTGCCGCAAAGTCTTGGATTCAGGAAGGCACCGGCGGGGGCTCCTGGACGAGTGCGGCCCTCATCGCCGTCGGCGAGGACGACGCCGGCACCACTCGCAAGGCGAGCACTTGTCGCCTCATCTGGGACCAGTACTGGCAGCCCTCCACGGCGTCGTACAAGAAGCTCTTCGTGTACGGCACCGTGAAGAGCGTCAGTTTCGGGCCCCGCCCCGGCGCAACGACTCGTACTCGCATCCCGTTCGCGGTGAACTTCATCGCCGCCGAAGTCAAGGTAGGCGGATAGTATAGGGTGGAGCATCCTCATCGGTGCCCCGGGTGCGGTGCTCGCCAATTATCCGAGCTACGTCGATTTCGACTTCCTCGATCAACTCTACGACATGGGCGCCGCCACCATCGTCCTCTCCGATTTGGATGGGAACCCGGCGCCAGCGCAAGGGAACATCGTGAAAATCGTGTGGGACCGCGGCCTCGCCACGGAGCAAGTTCACTGGCAAGGATTCCTCACGCAAGTGGAGACGAAGCAGCAGGGCAACGTGTACACGCTGCGCGCCTTCACCCTGGAGGCTCTTCTGCACTTGAGTCAGACGGGGACGCCGAGGAACTACCTCGCGAAGTCCCCGCACACCATCATCCAAGCGGCCGGATCACCGAATCCCATCCTCATCAATTCGCAGGGCGCGACCGTCCTGCAGTACGGCGTCGCCGCCGCCGTCCCGAACAAGGTCGACGGCGTCAACCCCGGCACCGGCCTCACGCAATTCGTCACCGACTCCACGACGCTCCTGTCGAACATGAAGCGCCTCTGCATGCAGGCCCGCTACGACGGCGCCAGTTATGGGTTGGAGTGGACCTCGACGCTCGAGGGTGCGAACGCGAGCGATCCCCGCTTCTACCTCGTGAAGCGCAGGGAGCGCGCGGCCGCGTACACGCAGGAAGTCTTCGTACTCCCGGACGACTTCTTCAACGCCCGCCGCGGCCCCAACTCATTCCCTGGCGTCGACGCCGTAAAAGTCATCGGCGGCGGCGACGGCAACACCCGCATCGAGTCCGCGCTCGCTGGCGCGGGGGCCAGGGAACTCGTCGCAGAGGACAAGGCCATCCTGAACGTCACGAATGCCGACAACATGGCAAACCGGCTCCTCGGCGTCTATGGGAACAGCATCGAGATCGTGACGGCGAATTGCCTTCGGCACGACAGCCCGAGCCGAAGCGGCGACACCGTCGTCGTCCGGCAGACGGGGCGCGCGGATGCTCCCTTGCGCGTGATGGCCAGGTACTACGAGTTGTCCACGAAGATGTGGATGTTCGCCGTCGGTCGCCCCGCCCCGATTGGGCGGGACAGTTTCCAGGCCGTACTCGGCACGCAACGCACGAACACGACGACGCCGCAATTCACTGACACGAAGCCGGAATCATTCGAGGACGGCGTGCAATACATCGTCGTCACGAGCGGGGCTCCAATCACCATCGCAGCCCACTCCGCCGCCACGGTGTTCCTGGACTCCAACACGATGGGCATCGGCGGCGGCAGCTTCACGAATCTCGGGAAGAGTGAGGGCTTCTGGCTGAGGTTGGACCTCATCGTCGACGCCGTCGTGGACCGCATCGCCGTGCCGACGGCGCACAGTCTCGTCTACGACAAGGCCAACAGCCCGACCGGTAACGCGAACGCGGGAGGCTCCGGGGCAGACCCCCACACTCACCCCATCACGCACACCTCGACGGCCGTCGGTGGAAGCTACCTCCCCAGGCTCGGCGGCCCGTTCCAAGTCGGCGCCCACTTCGTCTACGGCGGCGGCGCCGACCGTATTGTGTACCTCGCCGTCTTCCCCCACATGGAAGGCGGCTTAACGTACCTCGACACTCGCACCTACCCCTTCGCGAGTCGCGGCGTCGTCGGCGACTACACGCCGACGCGGTTCTACGTGGACATCCGCAATGACGGCGACCTCCCAATCACCCTCGGGGCCGGTACGAGGATGCAAGTGTTCCAGAATGAGATTCATCGCCACAACGAGGTCACGTAGGCAACGCCCATCGGTACACGAGGGCTTCATGCCGTTCCATGCCGTCGTCGTTGTGAATCATGTAGAAGAAAAACTCCGCCGCCCCCCCGCGAATCAAAATCCCTTCGTGCGGGTCTCCGACCACGCCGGCCCCCCGGTCTGATAGGACTCGTGTCCAGTTCGCCGTATAGGCGGCCCCTTGCGGCGGAATCGCTGGCCACAGCCCCAACATCATTACCGCTGTGCCGTTCTTGGCGACGATCTCCATCGTTGCGTTGTGCCACGTTAGGTGTTCAACGTATGCGGGATTACCTGACTTCGCGGGATGGGAGTACTCGCGCGTTGTCACGGTAGCTGCAATGAGCCGTGCATCGAGGTACTCGCCTTCAATCCAGTCACCTACCCCGCGCGCCGCGGGAGCTGCCGCGCCGGTGCCCGCGGCGGGGGCCGACGTGGTCGTTGTGGGTGCGGCCGAGTGCGGCGTGGTGGTGGCGCAGCCTGCCAGCAGGGGGACCAGGAGGAGTGCCGTGAACACCGCGCCGCGCATGGGGGGCGGGGATGCGTGCCCGACCTTCTTGACGCTTTGGGTGTGCCCGGGCTCCCAGGGATTAGTTACGTCGCGGATAGGCTGGCGCGATAAGCAGGAGGAGTCCAAGCGCGACTTGCCAAGGGGTGATGCTGGGCCAACAATTCACGTTGAGGGCCGCCATGCTGCAATCGATCACGATGTACTCCCCTGCGGCCGTGTGCCCTTCTACCTTGTCGGGCGCCGTCGTCGTCAGCCCTTGCATGATGAGGTAGGCGCCGACCAGGGCGCTGATGGCAGCGCCAGCCCGCCTCCAATCCGTCGCCGGCTTTGACTCAGGCGGTGCGAGCGCTTCGGGGCCCGACTGTTGGTCCCGCATGACCTTAGGATCCGGCTTCCGTGGAAACTGCGGAAGTCCGCTCGGGATGGGGCTCATGCCCGACGAGGGGAGATCGGGGTTCTTTGTGTTTTGGGTGGCGTTGTTCTTCGCTTCTTGCGGCGTCTTCGGCGTGTGGCTGGGCTGCGTTCGTCGCCTTTGTATGATGCAGGTGACGCGGCGACGCATTGGAGCACCCAAGTCGTCAAGGCGCGGTTGAGGCGGCGCGCCCACCGTGCGTTGCAGGCAGCGGATCAATTGCGTGCCTGGGCGCCAAAGTGCCGCATCCGCACCATACGGTGGTTCGGCAACCACATCACCAACATTGCCGCGGGCTACGCGTTCCTCTTCGCCGTACTCAACGCCGCCCTGCTGCGGTAGGAGCCACTGTGGGGGCCCCTTGCATATTCGATTGCTCCACGCTACCGCCCGCGCCGGTGCCGCCTGAGCTACCTGGAATCCAGCTGCCAGATTGGTTCATTCCAGCCATCGCGGTCCTCGGCATCATCCTGGGAATCGGCATCCTCGGCTACGCGTTGTCCGCAATGGATTCCCTGCGGCGCTGGCTGCGGCGCCGCCTCGAGCGATAGTAGCACCGAAACATAGAGTCAAACGCCCGGCGGTCCTCATGGGGTTTGCCCACGCAAGTGGGTCGGGGGGTATACCAGTGATGTGGGGCGCCCTCCGTCTCGTTCATCATTATGGTTTCGCTTCCGGGCCGCAAGTCCCTCATGCGCAAGGCGCCACAAGTCATCCGACACGATTCGTGGCACCGGCACCTCGATGCCCACGTAGACGGCCTTCCCGATGTACGCCGTGTTGTGCAGCCGACCAATGGCCGTGTGATGCGGCACCCCCATGAGGTTCCCCACGTGGCGCGCATCATGGCCCGCGGCGCACGCCTCAAAGCCCGCCCGAATCAAGCGGGCCGCCGCCTCATCCAAGACCAGCATCATGCTGGGCCTCGCACGCACATACCCATACGGTGGCCGCGTCGGCCACTTTCCCGACCGTGCTGCCGTGAGGCGCCCCATGGTGCAGCGCTCCGTGATGCTCTCCAACTCGAATTCCGCCGCAGCGTCCAGGATGCGGTCCGTGAACCGCGTGGCACTGGAGTCCACTTGCGGGCCCGTCGTTATGGACTCAATGCGGACGCCGTAGACCTTGAGGTGGCGATTCATGATGTCGTTGTTGCTGGTTGACCGCCCGAAGCGATCCCGGCGCCACACCACCAATACGTCGAATGCCCGCGTTTCAGCCAGCTCCAAGAGCTTGTTGATCTTCGGCCGGTTGGCGTCTCGCCCTGAACCCACTTCTCGCAGGATCCTTACGACGTGGTGCCCACGCCGGGCGCAGTACGCCAAGTCATCCTGGACTTGGGTGGCGAGGCTGTAGCCTTTCTTCTGCTCGGTCGTGCTGACGCGCGCGTAGATGGCGGCTCTCTGCACTCGTTCCAGTGGTTGCATCGGAAGTAGCGAGACTACCTTGGCTTCGTATTTGACCCACCCAGGGAGGGTCATGGAACCGTTTACCCGCGAACACTTGCGTTCACCTGCTTTGGAAAGCGGCAAATAGTCGCGGCGGCTTGGCTTGCCTTAGACCAAGCGCCCCCGGACCCAAGATAAGCATCCTTCGCTGGGTGTTTTCTACGGGCCTTTGGTCAGTTCGTTTGAGCGAGGACACGCCGGACTACTGTACGGGCTGACTTGCCGCAGCGCGGTCGAAGTCATTTCGGCTACCCCCACATCAAGTTGAAGTGCAATTCGCGCAATCGCGCTTTGGTGGTCGTCCTAACCGAAGGTACTATTCTTTCAGCGAGGCCCATGCGTGGAACCCTGGGGAAGCGCCGCCGTCCATTGGCGCCTGCGGCCGTGGCGTTGCTGTTCGTCTTGTTGTCTGGCTGCATCTCGAACGGGGGTCGTGAGCAAGTGCACGGTGCAGATGCGGGTCCTGGGGCCTGCACAAACGGGGAAGTCCGAATCGCGCTTAGTAAGGTCAACCAAGGGGAAACCAATTGGACCGTGGAGGTCCTCGTCACCAACGGCCCCGCGGGAAGTAGGATAGGAGGTTTCGGTGGGCTTGCAATCTACTGGGAAGGCGGAGATGTTTTTTCGCGAGAACTGAATCGGAAGGCACACCCCACGTACTTCCAGTATCCGGGGGAGAGCCGCCTCCTCGAATGGGAAATTAGCGACGTCCCACGTACGACATGGACCCAGTTTTCCATCACCTATGTCGACCATCGTGAGGAAGTACGTGATTATCCCATTCACCTGATGTGTTCACTCAGCGGCGACAATGCGCCCTACGCCTTCGAGAAGTAGCATACGAGTGGAAATCAAGAATCGGCTGGCGCCGGTCCAGTGGTACGCGCCCTTCAAGTTGGACACTTTTCAGGTTTGTTCGTTGATGCATCCCTGGTCACCCACTCGCCAAGTGCGTTGCAAGTCGCTCCCCGGCCCTTCCCGCCCCGGTCATCCCTTCGTCTCGTAGAGCCGGACCAGTTCCTTCACCGTCGTTGCCTGCTGCGGCGACTTGTCGGTTCGCCAGCGGCCCGTGAATCTGGGAAAACGCGCGGCGAGGCCTGCGTCCGGCTTGACGATTCCCCAGCCGGCGCGATGCGTGGGCGACAAGGTCAGCTCTGCGGCCTGGACTTCCATGACGAGGGCCGGCGCAAACCAGACATCGGGCACCATGCCTGAATCCACCTTCGTGGGAGGTGTGGCGGATACGTGGGGCGCGAATTTGTCCTTCAGGCCCTCCAGCGTGATGTCGTCGAAGCCGGTGCCAAGCTTGCACACCGACACGAACGTGCCCGCCTCTTCGTCGCGCGCAGCCATCAAGAGGGCGCCGTACCAGCCGGCGCGCCTGCCTCGACCCAAGAAGGCACCAATGGCAACAAGGTCCATCGTGTCAACCAGGGCCTCCGTGTAGTCGGTCTTGAATTTGATCCAGGCAAAGCCCCGGCTGCCCGCCTTGTACGGCGCCTGCGGGTCCTTGCACATGATGCCTTCCGCCCCGTCGGCCACCGCCTGGTCGAAGAACGCCTCCATGCGTTCTACGGTCGTCGCCGTCTCCGTCGTGCTAAGCCGCACGGGTCCATCATCGCCCTTTACCATCGTCGCGAGGCGCGCTCGCCGAACGTCGAGGCTCTCATCCATGACACTTGCGCCGTCGGCTGCGAGGCAGTCGAAGAGTTCCAGCGTAATCGGAATCTCCTTCGTCATGGCCGCCAAATCGGTCTTGCGGCCGCGGCGCCGGCTGACATCCTGAAACGGACGCAGGCGGCCCGCGGCGTCGAGTGCCACGGCTTCACCCTCCACAATACAGTCTTTCCCCTTGAAATCGCGACGCAGGTTTGCAACGACGTCGGGGAACTGTTCCGTGAGATTTTCGAGGCGCCGCGAATACAAGCGAATTGGCCCTGCCACGTCCGCGGGGATGTGCGCCTGCATGCGCAGCCCATCGTACTTGTATTCCATCATGACGCGGCCGCCCATCTTTTCCAGGATTTCGCCAAGAGTCTTGAGGCGCTCGGATGCCATCGGGCGCACCGGCACGCCCGGTTCGATGTCGAGTAGGTCCACGGCCGGCATCCCGCCGGAGGAAAGCGACGAAGCGACGACTGCAAGGTCGCTGCGTAGATCGTACGCATGCTCGAGCCGCGCCCGCACCGATTCCTGCTCGGCGCGCTCGTCGGGCTCCATGTCCTGCACGCTGCGCACACCTCGGCCAAGGTGCGACGCTGCCAGTGCATCCATGAAGGTCATGTCCGCGACCCCAAGGCGCAGCCGCCCTGCCACCGTGCGCGTAATGAAGCGGGCTTCGAGGGGGCCGGCGTCCAAGAGGAGTTTCGACAGGAGGCGCTGCTTTGCCTCCTGGGAGCCAGCGCCCGTGGTGCGTGCGATTTCCTGCAGCGTGGCAAAGACGTCGGCGACTGTGAGCGATGACGGGCCGAATAGGCTGGCCTGCTTGTTGCCCCGCGCACCAAGCACCTCTTCGGCAGCAAGTCCGAGGTCGCCCTTCTCACGGTACATCTTGTCCAATTTTGCTAGCGCCTCGTCCGATTTCGTAGATGCGCCGGATGCCATGGCGAGGGCCTTGAGAATTTGTTTCTCCGCAAGTCCCACCTCGAGCCCCTCCCAATCGGGGGCGACGGCACCTTGCAGCAGACGCACGACGGCAACCATCTCGTCGCCCTTCACCTCGCCCAGAAGCTCTGCCAAGATGCGGGTCATTTCGAGGCGGCCGGACGTCTCCTCCAGGCGTTCGCAGAACTGCGCGAACCTGGAGTAGCTGAGGGCCACGGCCCCGCGATGCCCGCAAGCCGGAAAAAGGGCCCGGACGGAAGCGCCATGAACGCCTCGCCGCCTCGGCGCATCGTGAAGGTCATCCTGGCCGCCGTCGCATGCGTCCTCGTTGCGGGCTGCGGCGCGCCCGAGCCAACTGTTGCAGGCCCTCGCGACCATGCCGACCTGGTCGCAGCAATCGAGATCGGACTCGATGCCCCGTCGTCCGGCCCGGCGGGCTACCGCGTCGACCTGACCGTGCGGGCCCTAAGCGACGACGCCTCAGAGTCGTATGCTTGGGCAGGCCACCTCACCATCCGGTTCGTCGCGTCCGATGCCGCCACGCGGCCAGGCATCGTTTCCTGTCGTCCCGATGTCGATACCGTGAGCATCACGCAGCCCGTCGTGCTTGCGAGTTTCCGCAACAACATCGGCGCCGGCGAGCATTGGCACCTTCCCATCTCTGTTCAACACCCGGGTTTCGGCGATGGCCACTACACGGTCACCGTGACGGCGGCTTTTGGCAAGACCGGCACGACGCAGTCGGACGTCGGCGAGTTTTCGCACTGCGCCGCCACCTGACAACGACGACAAGAAGGCGGAATGCGGGCTTACACCCTTATACCCAGGATGGCGCTGGACGCTGCGTGCATCCAGTTGCAAACATCCGCGCTACGGCGTCGCGCCACCTCATGGGGCGCACAGTTGTGCTTGCCGTGACGGGCAGCATTGCAGCCGTAAAGGCGGTCGAACTGGCGCGGGAACTCGTTCGCCATGGCGCCGAGGTCGTGCCGGTCATGAGCGAAGCCGCGACCCGCATTCTGCACCCCGATGCCCTCGAATTCGCGACCGGGAACAAGCCCATCACCAGGCTCACCGGCGCCGTCGAGCACATCTCGCTTCTGGGCGACGTGCCAGGGCGCGCCGACCTCCTGCTCGTCGCCCCGGCCACCGCAAACACAGTCGCAAAAATGGCGATGGGAATCGATGATACGCCCGTCACCACGTTTGCCACCGTCGCATTCGGCGGCCGCGTCCCCGTCGTCGTCGCCCCCGCCATGCACGAAGGCATGCTGAACCATCCGATGGTCGCGGCCCACGCCAAGACACTAATCGACAAGTTGGGCGTCACCTGGGTCGAACCAATGCGGGAAGAAAAGAAGGCCAAACTCGCAGAGGTCGAGGCCATCGTGGAAGCCGTGATCCATCGCCTTGCCAATGATGCGCGCAACCCCGGACCGCTTGCCGGAAGGCGCGCCCTTGTCATCTCGGGAGCGACGGCGGAACCCATCGACCCAGTGCGCATCCTGACGAATCGTTCCTCCGGGCGCAGCGGCCACATCATTGCAACGGAGTTGTGCCGCCTGGGAGCCGAGGTCGTCCTCTGGCAGGGCCACGCCACCCAGCCTACCCCCACACACCTTGCCGCGCGCTCCATTCCGTTTTCGAGCCACGCCGAACTCGTCGATTTGGTTGCGGCTTCAAATCTGAAGGGCTTCGACCAAATCTGGATGCCCGCCGCAATCGGCGACTACGCCACGAAGCCGGCAAAGGACAAGATTGCAAGCGGCAGCAGAGCGCTCGAAGTTGCCCTCAAACCACTTGCCAAAGTGATTGACGCGGTTCGCCGCAAGGCGCCGAAAGCCGTTCTCGTAGCCTTCAAGGCCGAATCGTCCAAGACGGCGCTGCTCGATCGCGCCCGGGAGCGCCTTGCGAGGTACAAGACGCAATTCATCGTCGCCAACCTGAGCGCGTCGTTCGGCGCGCCGACGACGACCATCCACTTGTTGCAACAGGGCGGCGGCGCACAGACGTTCTCGGGCCCCAAGGACGACGTCATCCCCGCCCTCGTGTTGGCTGTCGCAACCGCCGCGCCCGGCCGGACGGGACGCAAGTGAAGACAAGCGCGGCGTACGCTCCCGGGCATGTCTCAGGACTGTTTGCCGTCCACGATGAGCACCCTGATGTGCTGCGCAAGGGCTCGCGGGGAACGGGATGGGCCATAGACCGCGGAGCGACGGCAAGGGTCACCCCAGGGTCGGGAAAACTCACGCTGTCCGGCGCCCGCGTGGATTTGGCCGTGACTCGCTTGGCCCTTGCGGAGCTCGACGCCGGCACGTCGCGCCTCGATGTTGACGTGCGGCTCGATATGCCGGTGGGCCAGGGCTTTGGCATGAGTGCCTCCGGAAGCCTCGCCGCGTGTCTGGCCGCCGCGGACCTGCTCGATTTGGAACCTGACCTCGCCCTTGCGGCCACGCACCGTGCCGAGGTCCAGTCGGGAACCGGCCTGGGCGATGCCATCGGTTCATGGACCGGCGGCGCTGAAGTGCGCATTGCGCCGGGTATCCCGCCGCACGGCGGCGCCCTGCACGTCGATGCGGAGGCGGAGTTCCTGTTCTGCGTTCTCGGCACCGGCATTGCGACGCCCGCCATCATCCGCGACGCGACGTGGGCGGCCAAGACCCGGCAGCTTGGCGACCCCGCCGTGGATCGCATCGTTGCAGCAGGCCGCGGCCAAGCGTGGCAGACCCTGCTTGACGAAGCGCGCAGCTTCAGCGTCGCGCTGGGCCTCATGCCCGAAGCGATGCGGGCGCTTGCTCGCACGCTGCCCAAGCAAGCGGTCTGGGGCCAGGCGATGCTCGGCTCAGCGCTGTGGGTCACGGGCCCTGCTGCAGTCCTTGCGCACTGCGAGCCGCTGCTGCTCAGGGCAGGATCCCTTGTGAAGGCGCGAATCGACCCTCGTGGCGCGCGACTCGTCCGTTCCGCGTGAAATCACTTGAAACGGATTGTCTCCGCGTTCTGCAGGCTGCGGGCTTCGATGTTGAACTTGGCCTTGATGGATTCAGCAAGGTCAATGCATTTTGAGGCCTCGCCGTGGCCCGTCAGCACGAGTTTTGGCATCGGGTCCATGTTCTGGATGTAGTTCATCAGTTGGCGGCGGTCGCAGTGGCCGGAGAATCCGTCAATCGTGACAAGTTCCATCTCGACGCGAACCGACTTGGATTGGCCGCCTTCCTGCATTGGCATCTCGCGAAATCCGCGCTGCAATTTGCGGCCCAAGGAGCCTTCCGAGTTGAAGCCGACAAAGCACAGGGAGTTGCGCGCATCGTCGGCCCAATGCTTCAGGTATTCAAGCACTGGTCCGCCGGTCAGCATCCCCGATGTCGCAAGCACGATGCACGGGTCCGGGTCGGCGCAGATCTTCTGCCGCATCTCGTACGAGTCGACGCGCTTGAAGATGGGAGACAGTAGCGGGTTCTCGTTTTGCTGGAAAATCTTCTGCTTCAGGCCGTCGTTGAGGAATTCCGGATAGCAGGTATGCAACGCCGTGGCCTCCCAGATCATGCCGTCCAGGTACACGGGCATTTTGGGAATCTGGCCCGTGCGCATGAGTTCCTCGATGACCAGCATCACTTCTTGGCTCCGGCCAACGGCGAACACGGGAAAAACGGTCCTGCCCTTGCGTGCGGCGGTGCGAACAAGGACTTCCTTCGTTCCCTCGGCGGCTTCGGTGCGGGCGGGCTGCGCGTTGTCTTTGCCCCCGTAGGTGGATTCGACAATGATGGCGTCGAGGCGCGGGAATTTGTTGTTGGCCGGATTGAACAGCCACGACCGCTCGTATTTGATGTCGCCTGAGAACGCCACGTTGTACAGACCTTCGCCGACGTGGAAGTGGGCCACCGAGGAGCCGAGGATATGGCCTGCGTCGCTGTAGGTCAGGCGCAAGTCGGGGGAAATGTCGGTCGTCTCGCCCCAATCCACGGTGATGGTGTTCCGGAGCGCATGGCGCACGTGCTCCGCGTCGTAGGGCTTCTTGGCCCCTTGCGCTTCGGCGACGCGGATATAGTCCATCGTAAGCAGTGCCATGATGTCGCGGGTGGGGGCCGTGCAATAGATTGGCCCGTCGTATCCATAGCGGAAGAGCAGAGGCACGAGGCCGCAATGGTCAAGGTGGCCGTGCGTCAAGACGACCGCGTCGAGACTGGTAAACGGCTGCACTTCCCCTAACGTGAACATCGGTGTTGCTGGATCGTTCTCCTCGAATTTGACGCCGCAATCCACGAGCACCTTGGAGTCCTGCGTTTGCAGCATTGCGCATGAGCGACCGACTTCGCGCCACGCCCCGAGGGCCGTCATGCGAATCCAGTGGTCGTCCTCGGGCGGCGCAGGCGAGCGGTGCATGCGACGCCCAACGCGGCGCAGAAACGCGCGTCGTTCGTCCGCAACGCTGCGCAGATACTCGCGAACTTCCTTAACGGTGCGGCTGGGAATCGGCGGCGTGCGTACAACTTTGGGATTCCAGCCGACCTCGGCACGAATCCGGTTGAGGGTTGCACCCTTCGCGCCAATTGCCAGGCCGGGGCGCTGGACCTCCAGCGTCACTTCCCCGATGCCGGGTGACCACGCGAAGTCCGTGATGCCGGCTTCGGCGGGCACCACACTACGGATGCGTTTTTCCGCCTCGTCGGGCGGCATGAGGACCGACGGGTCCGGGCGAATGGCAACGCGCTTCTGCAGGGCGCGGGCGAGTTTACTGATAAGGGCCCCGTCTTCGGCGAAGGCGGCCGGCGTCTTGGTATAGAGGACGAGTTCGTGCGCCTCGAAGTCCATGTCCGTGACGTCGACAGCGCTGGGAAGGATGGCGTCTACCTTCTTGCGCAAATCCTTGAGGAGGTCTTCGACGGAAGCCATGGTATCGCCCAGAAAAGCTGCCTGTGATGCCACGGACCCAACTGGATTCCGCAGATTCAGGTTGCTCCTGAAGGGGGGAAGGGGTTGATGGGGCTTGCGATGAAGGATGCCACAGATTTACCGGATGCCACCGATTGACAGGACGGACGAAACACGTCCTTCGAGCCATTCCCGACGTTGCCCCGGCGGCGGCGACTTCTTCAAGGAATGGCAAGCCGAGTACTGGGAGCGCCCGGCGTGGGCGAGCAAGACGCCGAGCGCAGCGATGGCGGCTTTGCGAGGGCGTGGCAGGGGGCCGCCGGGCGCCCTGGGTGTCAACCGATGAAACCGATTGAACCGATGCTGCGCTCCGACCGCGACCCCCGCACCTGCGCCATCATCGGCGCTGCCATGGAGGTCCACCGCGAACTCGGCCCCGGCTTCCTGGAGGCTGCGTACCAACGCCCGCTCGGGGCTCCTCATCAACTTCGGCGCGCCATCACTACAGTTCGAGCGCGTCGTTGGCAATTCTTCCACGCGAACTACTCAGTCCACGACATCGGCAACTTCAGCGCCTTGTGCCGCTTCACGATGTCTTCTTCGTCGAGGCGGCGGAAGCCCTTCTCGTCGATGACGGCGATGTCCATGCCGTTGCCGGACGCCGAATCGCGGCGCATCGCGGCGTTAAGTGCGCGAATTGCCAGATCAACGCCTTCCTTGACCGGGGGATTGTCAGACATGCGGTCCTCCAGCACACCATAAGCGAATGGAGAGCCGGAGCCGGAACAGGTCCAACTGTCGGGGATTGCGCCACCCGCGGCGTCAACGGAATAAATGGCGCCGCCTTTCTCGTCCCGGCCGCCGAGGATGAGTTGCACCCAATAGGGGGTGAAGCGACTGGCGTTCAGGATGTTGCCAAGAAGTGTCGCAGCACTGCGCACTGGCATGGGCGTGTCGCGCTTGAAGCGATAAAGCTGGGCCTGCGCCTGCAGGTGGCGGACAATCATCTGGGCGTCGCCGACGAGCCCCGCCGTCGTAAGTGCCAAATGCGTGTCGATCGAGTAGAGTTTCTGCGTATCCTTATGGCCAATGAGGTGACCCATCGTGGCGCGCTTTTCGGTCGCCATCACAACACCATCCGGGCACGCAATGGCCAGCGTGGTTGTGCCGGTCTTGGTCGCGGGGGCCCCGTGCGACGGGCCGTTGCCAGACATGGGCATGGGTATGCGCAATTCACGGCCCGGGGAGAGCCCCGACGCCGGCGCCCCGGCCATGGTCGAGGGGGCATCGAACGGGCCCTCAAAGGGATTGTAGGAAGGGAAGGAATCCATTGGAAACGGCTCGCCGGCATCCGCCGGCCGTGCTTCGATAGGGCCCCTTGATATGAAAGGTTCGGCCCGGCCGGAACCGGGTGGCTGCCGGGTGGTCTGCGCTTGCCCAGAGTTCCCTGAGGTTCCTCCAGGTTCCTAGAGGAGGCCATGGCCGGCCATGGCCTGCCCAGGCTTGCCCCGGTTTCCCCGGTCCGCCCCGTCCAAAAAACCTGAAGTCCCCCGCCGCGTCGCAGCACCCATGCAGCCTCCTGTCGTCATCCTGGTTGGGCCGCAGCATCCTGGCAACGTCGGGGCGGCGGCGCGCGGTGCCGCGAACTTTGGCTGCACGGATTTCCGCGTCGTGGATCCCAAATGCGACATCCGCGGCAATGAGGCGTTAAACCGTGCGAAGCACGCCAAGGGGCTGCTGGAAAATGCGCGGGTGACGAAGACCTTGGCGGAGGCGCTCGAAGGCGTGAGCCTGGCGGTCGGTACGACGGCGCGCACAGCCATCGCAGAAAACCGGTTCCAGCGGCGCCCGCTTGATGTGCGCGATTACATCGAGACCCTGAAGGAATGGGATGGCAAACTCGCCTGGGTTTTCGGCCGCGAAGCGGACGGTTTGACGGGCGAGGAAGTGGACCAACTCGACCAACTTGTCACGATTCCGACGTCGGAGTATTGGAGCCTGAACCTCAGCCATGCCGTCACCCTTTGTTGCTACGAGCAGTTCCGCTTGGGCGCCGCCTCGCGCACGTCGGAACGTGTCCTTGAACCTGACGCGCTTTTTGCCATGAATCGCGCCTGGGACGCCCTCGTAGAGGAATCGGAGGGGCGCGGCTGGCGGCAGAAAACCGCCAAGGGCGTCTGGCGCAAAGTCATCGGCCGCAGCAACCCCGACACCTTCGAAGTGCACAACCTCATGGGCATCCTGGCAAACGCCCTGAAGCGCTTCGGCAGGCCCGGGTTCCAAACCGAAATGTCGCAGAAATATCTGGACGACCGCGGATTGCTTGTGAAGAAGGAAGAGGAAGAAGAGTAGGCGGTCTTTTCCTCGTGGCAATCGGGCGGCCGACGCCGGATGGAACCACCGAACACACCGAACGGCCCGCCGCCCGCCTAACCACGGAAATCACGGAATTCACGGAACCGAAAACCTGCTTGATGTTCGCCATTGACCCATTCCCGCAGTCCTCCGACGGCGGCGCCTTGTTGCAGGAATGGAAAGATGAATGGCCCCCGGTCGGGGCGAGCCGACGAACGCAGTGAGTCGTGCGAGGGTTCGGCAGCCGAGCTGAGCCGTCGAGCTCGAAGAGCGAGACGGCGCTGATGCCGGGACGTAAAGGCCCGGCGGACCGAAGCAGGCGATGGCGGGGCCGCCGGGGGCCGCCAACCCACCGCTCGACCAACCGATGAAGCCGTCAAACCGGGAAAAGGTCGGACGGCGTCCTCCCGGCGGCCCACGCAACCTCGCGGCGCTTCGCGCACGCGGCGCCTGCTACCGCCACGCCCGGCTCACACCGCCGGCGCAACGCACGGCCAGTTCGGCCCCTCGCCGGGAGGACGCCGCCGACTTGTCAGAGATGCCCCAGTGGCGCGGGATCGAGCGAATCGCCGAGCAGCCGACGGCGCGCGCCGCCGGGGCACCGGCCGCAGTTCCGGGAACCCGCATGAACCCGATGCCGCCGAATGAACCCGATGCGGTGCGCACGCCGCAAGCCGACGCGGCCATTCGGGTGCCTTGGACGATAACCCTTCAACCTCCGCCTCCCTGCCCGCGCCGTGGTCTCCTGGCTGCCGCACATCGTCTTGCCGACGCTTGTGGCACTCGCGTTCTTTCGCATGATGCCGCGCAAGTGGGTCCTTGTGATGGCGCCCATTGCCTGGGTGCCGGACCTGGACTACTTCTCGCCCGGCGAGCACCGCGTCCTTACGCACAACATCTGGATTCCTCTCGCGTTAGCCGCCCTCTCGTACCTGACGTGGCGCGCCAAGAAGGGCGGCACCGATTTCTGGTCGTCGCTGAGACGGCCCGGTTGGCCGCTTGGCTACGCGCTTGCCGCCTACTATTGGGGAAGTCACGTCTTCCTCGACGTCTTCGCCGGCGGCGTCCTTCTGTTCTGGCCGGTTCTCAACACCAATTTCTACCTGTTCTACGAAATCTACGCAAACTTGCAAACCGGCGAAGTGGAACAAGCCGCCGAAGCCGGCACTTCCGAAGGCGCCCCCGAGGTCTCGAGCGACTACACATGGTTCAGTTTCGAACACACAGCCGCGCTGGCATTCCTTGCATTGGTCGGGCTTGTTGGCCTCGTTGTGTGGCTGCGGCGCCGGCGCAAACCGGCGTAGCACATTCGTGGTCCTCATCCACAAAAGGGAAAACCCGGCCTCCAGTGGGACAAGTGTGCGCGCCGCAGAACTCTGCTTCGTCATCCTCACCGCGGCGACGTTGGCGGGTTGCGGATCGCCGTCGGAACCAGCGGACCTCGACTCCGACGGCGACGGCCTGCTTGACGCCGAAGAAACCGCCGGGTGGCAAATCACCATTGATTACCTCAACCACCGCTCGGTGTACGCGGTAACAAGCGACCCGCAGAAATCTGATACCGACGGCGATGGCGTCACCGACTTGTACGAGCGTGCCCTCGGCCGGGACCCCAGCAAGGCGGATTCCGACGAGGACGGCCTTTCGGATTGCGAAGAGGATCGCCACACCAATCGCGCCCAATGCGAGGACGCGTCCTACACGGGCCCGTGGGACGGCGGCTACCTGACCGACGGCGGCCGCGCCGACTCGGACCCGGGCTACGGCCGTTACGTGAACCGGCCCGGCGGATACGCGGACGAATCCGGCACGCTGCAGCGGCCCGTTTCGTGGGGGGACGGCATTTCCGACGGCGACGAGCTGCGCGGCTACGAAGTCCATCTTTACGGCGGCGCGACGCGGCGGGTCACGACGGATCCCATGCTCAAGGACAGCGACGGCGACTTGCTTGAGGATGGGGAAGAGGCGTACTTCTACCAGACCGACCCCACGGTAACCGACAGCGACGGCGATGGGTGCCGCGACGGCCTCGACGTCTTCCCGGAGGCCGATGTCCGGCTCGGGCCTGGGATGGCTAACTTCACCTGGAAGGGTGCCTCGCCGGCGCGCATCCAATTCGAGATTGGCGTTGCGACTTCCGCCGTCCTGTGGCCCGACACGCCCTTGCAGGTGCAGCCGGGTCAACGCCTCGCCTTGGCCGGCCTGTCCCAACCGGTGTTCAAGGTGGATTGCACGTTCTTTGCTTTCCAGCCTTGGGTCAACCTCGACGTACGCGCGGTTTGGACCGACCATAGTGGCGGCCCTGTGAGCGTCGACCTCAGTTCAGATTCTGCCGCCGCCGTCGGGGGCCATACGCGCTACTGGAACCCGCGCACCGCAAGCTCAGCTCTTAGCCTGACGGGCGACGGCGCCGCGCCAGGTGCGGTTCGGTTGGAGGGCGCCGACGCCGCTATCGACCTCGCACCGCAGGCACGCCTCTCCTCTGGAAAAGAATTCAAGCAATATAACCAGAACCCTTAATATGCAAGGCAAGTGTGGACGTAATGCGCCAAAGGCCCGTAAAAGGGTCCAGGCACCTGATATGGAGCCGTGGAGAATGACCCGCAAACTCACCATCCGAATGATTGGCCTCTTTGTGGCCCTCGCAACGGCCATTGTCGTGCTGGCCCCAACCGCATCGGCGCAAACGACAACGCCGCCCCAACTTACGGTACAGGCCTTCAGCTACGACAAGCCCACAGGCCAGACGCCTGACTTGGAGCTCGGCACGATCACCATTACAACCCGCTACTCCTACACGATGATTGCGACCGGTCCGGTCGGCGGCACCGTGACGCCGTCGGCAACCCTGAAATGGGAAGAACCGGCGTGCGACAAGACCGGAGTAACCGTTGTCGGTTCCTTGTCTCAAAGCCTGAACCTCGGCGGCACCCCGCCCCCGGGCTTCGTCGACACCACCAGCACCTTCACGGTAAGCATCAGTTCACAAGCGCCCGGCGAAACCGACATCAAGTGCACCTTCAAAGGCCAGGTTGGCGCCGTCGTCGGCGCCGGCTCGGCTATCCCCCCGTCCAACCAAGTTGTCCAAGGTGTCCTCGTGAAGGGCAAATTCCTTGGCCTGCTGTCGGCCAGCGTGCCGACCGGTACCATCCTTGAGGGCGGCCCGCAGAAGGAAGTTCGCTACGACATCGACATCACGAACCTGGGCAACTCGCTAACGACCATTCAGTTCGACCTCAAGAGCAGCGTTCCGGAAGGCTGGAAGACAGTTCCGCCGCTGGCCATCACGCTTCAGTCCACGCAGCAGGGCGGCACACAAGTCAACCAGAAGGTCGCATTCCTCATCCAGACGCCCCACAAGAACGGCTGGAACAACGACGAGACGACATTCCAGCTTGAGATGACGCCCCACTCGACGAAAGACATCGAGATTAAGGGCACTCCCGTCCAGGTAAACGTTCTAACTCGCGTTCGAGGCATCTACGTCCCCGGCCCCGAGCCCCTGCTCTTGGTCGGCGCAATCGTAGGCACCGCGCTCGTCGCCCGAATGCTCCGCAAAGACTGAACCTGCCCAGGGATGCCTGTGCGTCTCTTCCCTCTTCTTCTCATCCTCCTCGTCGTTCCCGTCTCACCTGGCGTTTCGGCCCAGGCTGAATTCCTCTTCGATTTCGTCCTCACGGTCCCGACGGATACAACCGTAGAGATTGCCGCCGGCGTCCAATATGAGGTTCGGTTCACCCTCCAAGACAAGTCCCGGGATAGTACGAATATTGTCCCGGGTGCACCCGCGACGCCCGTCATTGCGCACGACGTAAAGTTCCGCCTTACGCCTGGCTACGACGACTCCAACGGATGGATTGTCACTCAGCCATCGCCCTTTCTTATCAATCCCGGCGAGACGGTAGAGACGACGTTCAGCGTCATTCCGGACTTTTCCGCACAAAACCCGTACTACAAGGCGCTCATCAACGCCACCATCACGACCGAGGGTGGCACGTTTTATCGCGAAGCCTCGATGGCCTTTTTCACCAAGGGCATTGCGGGGTTCCAGGCGCAGGCCTACGGACCGCCCGAGATTGGCGCCCGTGAGGTCGCCCTCGGGTCTGTCCGCCTTTCGAATGTCGGCGTACTGCCACGCGTCTTCAACTTCGAAGTGGCCAACAACCCCTGCGAATACAAGGTCGCGCCACCTCCCGGCGTGACCGTCGCGCCCCGCACAACCGTCGAGGTCCCTTTCAGTATCCTGGGGCCGGATACGAACTTCAACCCCCTGGGCCTTCTTAGCGCGCCCTCGTGTTCCAGTTCTCTTTGGGTCTATGCAGCCGACAACCCGGGGTTGCGCTCGGAGCAGAGCATTTCCATCAAGGTAGCGCAAGGTATTACGTTTGATCCCATGGTTTTCTTTTGGGCGCTAATCGTCGCGGCCGTCTTCTTCCTTCTCATCCTCTTCCTCCGTCGTCGCAAGGAGCGCATCGAGGAGCGCATCCTGGGCAAGCCGCAAAAGCCGTGGACCATCCCTGTCGAACAAGTCTACCTGCGTGAACTCAAGGCTCGTGATCCCCGCGCCTGGTACGTGGTGCGGCACTATCTCATGGAAGAGGAGTACAAGTCGAGCCTGCTCTGGTTCAAGGCATACAAGGCGGCGACGAAGGGCGACCGCAAGAAGGAGCGTGTGGTTCTCAAGCAGGAGGCCAAGTACGAATCCTGGAAGGTCGCTTGGGCCAAGGCGATTGCCAAGCCCGTCCGGACGGCGGATCGCTACGAGGCGCAGCTGCAGCGCAAGCTTGAGCGCGGCGCGAAGGCCGCGTTCCGAAAGGCCGGGCGCAAGCACCGCAATCTCACGGCGAAAATCACGGCCGCGCGGGCCAAACTGCACAAGCGGGCCATGGAGAAATGGGAAAAGCAGCGCGCCAAGGCCGAAAAGAAGGGTCGCCCCATTCCTCCCGAACCCGTCGCGTCCGCGCCGAACCTGCCGCTGGCTCCCGTCCTTGCGACGCCACTGCTTGCGGACCACAAGTGGGCCAAGCGGGCGGCTCGCTACCGGCGCCGCATGGTGCGCAAGCAAGGCAACCTCGAAGTCAAGTTCGAGAAGGCCGACGCACGCTACCTTGCCCGGCTGCGCCGCAAGATGGGCCGCCTCGCGCGCAAACTCGACGACCCCGACTTCGTCGCCGAGCATCCGTTGTTGCGCGGCGAAACGACTCCTCGCTAATCCATTGCCTTGAGCCGCACTTTGGTGAGTTCGAAGCCCGCCGGGCAGAGTAGGTTTCCTTCGTTGCTTGCAATCTCGTACCGGATTCCGGGCGTCGGGCCGACCGGATGACAAAGGCCGTAGCTGCCGCAGTCTGGGCGGCCACACGGCACGGGCGTCCAGGTCGCCGCGGTGCCGCGCAACAGGCGCGTCTCGACGCTGGAAGGGAAATCGGTTTGTTCGACGGTGACGACGTGCACCTTGCCACCCTCGTGCAGGGCGCACGGGTGGGTAACGCTGCGCAGGCCCGTCACCTTGTATGTGTGGCCGGGGACAAGGCCGAAGCAGAGTTTCTGGAAGGGGCAGCCCTTGCACTCGTCGCCCGTGTTGCCGTGTCTCCGGGGCAGGTTGGGCCCGCGGAACGTGAAACGCGCGCCTTTCGTGGCCATCGATTCGGGGACCAAAGTCAGGGTCATGCCACGCCTCCAGCCCTCGGCGAGACGGCGGCGGATTTCACGCTTTGCCTACCGGGGTGGAGGAGGGGTGACGCTTCGTTCAGGCGCGGTGCCGATTGTGGCTATAAATGGCGGAGCCGCTATCAGGCTATGCAAGGGTGGGTACTATCTGCGTCAAGTTGGGTCGCCGGCGCTTTTCTGGCGGGCCTTCTTGCCGTTCCGGCCGCGGTGGCCCAGAATCCTGGTGAATTTCCCTCGACGTTCACGATTGATTCAATAGCGATTGACAAGGCAGTCCTGACGCCGGATGTCGAGGTTGGCATCATCACCGTGCAATGGACGTATGAATGGCAAAACCAGGCTGCGGCATTCGCGAGCCTTGTGACGCCAACGGCAGAGCTCTCTTGGGAACAGCCCACCTGTGCCGCCGCCGGCTTCGTTCTCGCGGGCTCCCTCCACCAAAGCGTTCCGCTTAGTGGCTCGGGGCCGGTGCCTCCGACGTCGGTTTCGGGGACGAGCACGTTCATCGTCGCTGCGAGCGCGCAAGCGCCGGGCGAGACCGCAGTCGATTGCTCGTTCAGCGGGAGGGTAGGTGCCGTTGCGGGGAGCCCAGGGTCAGAGACCGAGCCTGATTCAGAGGTCGTCCAACTCGAAGTGGCGTTCCTCGGCCTAATCAGCGCCAGCATCCCGACCACGATAACCGAGGCCGGCCCTCAGAAAGAGATTCAGTACGAGATTGAGTTGACAAATCTCGGAAATTCACTGACCAAAGTGCAGTTTGAGGTCAACGGCCCGGTTCCTCCCGGATGGCACCCGGTGGCGCCGACTCCCATCATCCTACAATCCCGGCAGCAGGGAGGCAGCGAATTCAGCAGGACCGTAGTTTTCCTCGTTCAGACGCCGCACAAGGAGGGTTGGAATAACGATGAGACCACTTTCCAGCTCAAGATGACGCCGACTTCTACCAAAGATTCGGAACTTGAGGGCGACCCCATTTCGGGCAATTTCCTGGCCCGTGTCCGCGGCTGCTATGTTTCGGACGCGTCGTCCTTGGCGGTCTGCACCGAGACCGACGACAAGTCAAGCCCAGGTATTGGCCCCCTTCTGATTGCGGGCCTCGTCGCCGGTGCCTTGATGGCGCGTCGGCGCATCCACGGTTGAGGCTACAGCACGCCCGTCGCCTTGCACACCGCTTCCGCTGCGTCCTTTGTGATGCCAGATTCGCCCAGAATCGTGTAGCGCTCCGGCCGGATGGCATGGCACGTGGTAAGGGCCTTGATCATGTCCTTGTGGCTGACGCCGAGTTCTTTTGCCGTTGTGGGGGCGCCAATCTCGCGCAAGGCGTCGCGGATTTCCTGCCAGTCGCCGCCATGCAGTTGCATCATGAGAATGCTGCCAACACCGACCGTTTCGCCATGCAACGGCCCAGGGCTCAGGCGATCAATGGCATGGCCCAGGAGGTGTTCGGCGCCAGAGGCGGGGCGACTTGAGCCGGCAACCGCCATGCTGACGCCAGAGACGACCAAGGACTTCACGACGAGCCAGCATGACTCCTCGATGTTGGGCTTGATGATGGCACGGTTCTCCAGGATTTGCTCGGCGGCCGTGCCCGCAAGTACCGCCGCGAAGGACGAATACTCCTCGGCCTTGAGGCGGGCGGCGAGTTTCCAGTCCAGTACGGCCGTAAGATTGGAGATGACGTCCGCGCAGCCGGATGCCAACATGCGGTAGGGGGCCTTCGCGATGATGGTGGTGTCCGCGACGATGGCCGCGGGTGGCTTGGCCTCGACGGAGACGGAGCCGCGGGTCTCCTTGATGCTAGCGCGGCCGGAACAGATGCCATCGTGGCTTGCCGAGGTGGGCGCCGAGACGAAGGCGGGGCCGTGCTCGAAGGCCGCGAGTTTGGCAACATCAATCACGGAACCGCCGCCGGCGCCAACGTACCACGAGGCCTTGACTTTCTTGCCCATGGCAACAGCGGCCTTGACGGATTGCTTGGTAGGGCCGGTCGATTCGTAGAAGTGCGGTTGGAAACCCGCCTCTTCCAGCGCCAAGCGCACCTTGGGGCCGACGAGTTTGCGTGTGTTTGCGTCCACGACCACGATGCCGGGAGATTCGAGTTCCAGGTCTGCGACAACCTCGCCGAGGCGGTCTAGGGCGTTCGTGCCCACAAGGACGTGGCGGGGGAAGATCATGTGCTTGACCTTCTCGGAGCTTTCCATCGAATCCCGCTACCGAGGGAGTCCTTGAAAAGCTGGTGGCATCCGGCCTTGCCGCCCCTGGGGCCGCATCGGTCCGGCGGAGCCAGCCTGCGCTAGAGACGTCGTTTCCGGATGGCCTTGCCACCATACAGGCCCGCCCACGTGGCTTCGAAGTTCTCGGACAGGGCGCTGGTGGGGCGCCAGGTGTCAAGCAGGCGCATGATGTGGGTTCGATCCCGGACGGCAAAAGCGCGGCCGGCGGCGTCGGCTACAACCCCGTGCTCCACGAGTTTGGCGAGGTGGTACGAGGCCGTGGATTTGGCAAGGTCCAGCTCGCTAGCGATTTCGCCGTGGGTTGCTGCCTTGCGTTCCAGCAGCAGGAGCACAATTTGCAGGGGAATCCGTTGCCGCAGCACCGCGATGGTCTGTTGGTCGGGGTCACGCGGCCGTCGGCCCTGCGTCGCAAACAGGCGCAGGTAGTTGCCATCCTCGACGCCCTCGATGAGGCCTTCGCTCACGAAGTGACGCATATGGTAGCCGGCGAGGGCTTCGCTGATGCTCGCCTGGCGCGCAAGTTCGCGAAGATGGAGGCCTGGGTAGGCTCCAATGAGGCGGTACAGGCGGTCGCGCGGATCCGCCTCGGCAACCGGTTCGATGACCATCATCTTGCCCTCGACCAGAAGATGGGAATGACCAGCAATAAGACTGTTCCCAGGTCGCCTGTGGCATCAACGAGTTCGAGTGTTTCGTGTGGAATGAGGCCGGTCTGCAGACTGTACGCAACAAGCGCGTCCTTGAGCATGAACATCGTAAATGCCCCGGCGACGAACGCCATGCTTGGGTCGCGGGTCCGCGTGAACGAACGCACCGCAAAAACCAGAAGAACGGCACTAAGAAGGGCGCCACCGACCAGGAACGTCACGACGACGGTGTTGAGGTTGCTGTTCGGTGCTTCGTCGTGGCCGGTGTCCAGCACCTCGAACGCGACGGAATGCGTCGCGTTGCCCACGTTCGTCCACGTGACCGTCCCGCCTGGAGCGACAAGCACAATCGCGGGTGAAAAGGCATCGTCGCTGATGGTCACGCTCGCGGTCGATGGCCCGCCCGCCTCTACCTGGATCATTGCACCCATCGTTGGATGCTGGTGGCAGTGGTAGTGCTCGTTGCCCGCGGCCGCCATCACAACGGTCCAAGTCTGGCCCGGTGCGAGGTCTGGGCTACGTAGGTTGCCCGCATTGCCTGCTTGGGCCGGGCCGGCGGCTAATGCATGAATCAACAACGCCAACAGGACGAGGCGGGGCACGAGGCGACTGCAGCCTCGCGCTGCACCCGGCCGCCCGGCGCCCATGACCCGGCCTAGGATAATCTGGGCCGGCGCGCGGCCACGATGGCGGCAAAAGCAAGCAGCACGGCTTCGATGGCAAAGCCGCCAAGGCCGGGGGCGACCTTGGTCGGGTCCACGGCCTTCAATGCGGCAACGTCGCGCTCAAGTTGCGCAATCTTGGCGTCCTGCGCGTCGGGCGGCGAAGCCACGGCGGGGAACATGAATTCGGTCGACTCTTTGACGCTGAATTCCGGCGCAATGTCAATCTTGACGCGCGTTCCGTTAATCATGCCGTCAATGTGCAAGTAGTAGAGGCCGGCTTGCGTGTAGGTGATTGGATGCGTATACCAGCCGGGGCGGCCCGCTTGCGCCTTGAGGCCATTGGTGAGGTCGCGCATCCCGGTGTCGGGGGTGGGGCCGAAGGTGAGCGTGACGTTGAGTTTGGGCGACATTGCCTCAAGGCCGACAATCGGGTTGCCCTTGGCGTCAAGGATGCCAAGATCGATGCCGGTCTTCTGGAAGGTGGCAACGGGTTCGTCGAAATTGCCGTACTTCAGCGTGACCTTGCCGTTGTTGCTGTTAAGCGTCTTGTACGCCGTGGCCGGGGCGGCAAGCAAGACCATGGTAATGGCTACGGCAAGGAGAACGTTCTTCACGGCGGGGCCTCTCGGTCAAAATTCCCACCGTTTCCGACGATTTGGGGCTTTCGGTCGCGTTTCCCGTTGGCGAAGGCTCGCGGCCACGGCTTTCTAGCGGTTTGCCAGGGGTCGCCTGCACCACCACTGCAAGCCCGCCTGCGACCCGCCCGTTCGTCTTTCGCGCCGGCCGCCGCCGCACCAGCGCCTTCTTGTCCAGACCACCTGTGGCCCTCTTGTGCCCGACATCACACAGGACGACGACGCGGTCCGTGCCCTCCTGAAACGCAAGCCGCACATCGCCATGGTCGGCGCAAGCGACAACCCCGCCCGCGACTCCAACCGGGTCTTCGCCTTCCTGCAAGCCCGCGGCTACAGCGTGCTGCCCGTCAATCCGGTCACTCCCGCGGTGCTCGGAATCGCCACCGTTGCCGACCTCAAGGCTGCGGCCAAACAGGGCCCCGTTGACCTCGTGGACGTTTTCCGTGCGGCCGACCATGTTGGTCCCGTCGTGGAGGAAGCCATCGCCGTCGGCGCCAAGGCCATCTGGTTTCAGTTCGGCGTCGTGAATGAGGCTGCGATTCGGCGCGCCGTGGCCGCGGGCCTCGACGTCGTGGTGGACCGGTGCATCAAGATCGAAGACGCGCGCCTGCTGCGCTAAGCCCCGCCGGAATCGTCGCGGCCCGGTCGTTTGTGGAGACGGCGGCGAATCTACGCCTTGCCGGCCTTGTTCGGTTTTGCTGCGGGCTTGGTGGCCTTCGCGGGCGTGGCCGCAGGGTCGCCAGTCGCACCTGTAGCGTCCGCGCCTGCGTTTGGCTCAAGCGAGCCTTCGCCGCCCGGCGGTGGCCCGCCTTTCGCCTTGAACGTCTTAGGGGGGTCCACTTTGAATTCGCGGAATTCTCGCGGGGGGTCCGGCTTGAACGGAATCGGGTCGCGATTGCGCATCGGGTCGAACGCATCCGGGGTTTCGGCGGAGAGCACGGGGCGCCCGCCGGCCGGGCCCAATTCGCTGCTTCGGTCGCGTCCGCTGGGGTCAGCAATCGACAGCAGGCTGCCCGCTAACGCAAGGACAGCGGCCGCAACGAGGATGTAGAATCCGAGGGCAAAGCGCAGGGGGAAGAGTGCCGTATCGCCGGGGTCACGGTTCATGTCGCCAAAGCCGATGACGAGCAGGAGCACGGCCGTTCCCATTGTGAAACTGCCAAGCACGCCAACGAGCCCGCCCGGGAGCGTCTGTCTGCCCTGAATCAGCACTAGGGCGGCAAGGAGAACGAAGACGCCGAATCCTAAGACAGGGCCGGCAAAACGCACGACGCCGATGCCGCGCGCCTGGTCAAACCTGCTGTCGTAGTAACTGTGCCACGCCGTCGGCGTCGTGCCGTTCTCAGCGATGACAACGCCCGGCTCCGGAGTCGCAATCTCGGCGCCCCAAACCTGTTCATGGTTGGATATGGTTCCCTTGGAACCCGCCTCAAAGTCAAGGAAAGGCATCTGCGCAATAATCGCGGCCAACACAGCCGCTCCGATAAGGAGGGTCCCTGAGAGACGCAGCGGTTCGCCCACGCTTGACCTACGGTGTCCGACCTTCGCGGGTCTTCAAATCCCTTGTCCTTGCGTTCGCCGGCTGTTGGGAGCCTTTTCGGGGCGGCATGTGGCGGCCAAACCGCTACTTTCCGTAGCCGCACGCCGTGCACGTAGGACGCGTGCCGGCGGCGATCGTGATGATGGTGGCGCACTTCGGGCATTTGAGGCGGCGTACGGCCAGTGGGGCGGCGACGGCACCGCCTGTCGCAGCGGCGGGGGTGCCGTAGGCCCTTGCGGAAGCGGGATACGGTGCGCGCGTCGTGCCCGCAGCTACTCCGGCTGGCTTGGCAAGAAGCAGAAGCAGGCCACCCGCGAGGCCCGCCGCAGCAGCCACAAATCCGAGGTACAGCGCGATGCCCAGGCTCGACGAGTGGCCGCAGGTACCGCCCGCGCTGCGGATTCCGGCGCAATCTGACTCGAAGTCGGAAAGCTCGCCCGTGAGGTTGTTCAGGCCAATCCAGAACACCACGGCCCCGATTGCCAGGATGGCGGCGCCTGTAACCCCGAAGATGCCACCAAGCTTACGACGGTTCGTCAAGGCCATTACGAGGCTCGTGAAGCTACCAAGCAGGCCGAGGGCCACGACGGGGCCACCGATTTTCGCGAGAGTTGTGTTACTTTCGGAATTCGACTGCGAGGGTTCAGAATCCGGCATGCACTTGGAAGGGGCGGTGTCAGTGCCATACTCCCAATATGTGCCGGTTTGGCTATCTTCGCAGCCGTTGTAGGCGAGGGTCGCGGTCCCCGTCCACTGGTGGAAGACTACTTCGGCTTCCATGTCGACGGAGATGCCAAAGCCCGTGAACTTCACGTCCACCTGCTCAGTTTTCCACGGCAAGAACTGGGTGGTGGCCCCGGAGACGACGCAGGCTCCGAGGAGGCAGACGGCAGTGATGTGCAGAGAAGTCATAGCCATGGAATTTGCCTTGGCCTTGTGGGGCCAGCACGGAAAATGCGTCCCCCTGTAAGGTCTTTCTTACGCGCGCGCCCCGCCACGTGCGGCTGCGGCAATTCGGACGTTCCCTGGTCACGCCTGGGGCGGCGTGCCGTATCCACATTTGGTGCAGTGCGGTCGCTGGTCTGGCTGGACGGTCACAATGTTTGCGCATTTTGGGCATTTGACGCGGCGCGGGCCGGCAGGCGGCCCCGGAGGGGGGGCCGGTTCGGCCATCGGGCCCATGGTTGGCGGCCCGGTCGCCCGCATGGCGCGTGGCTCGGCGCGCGAGGTCGCCATGGAAAGCTGGCGCGGCGGTGTTGCCGCAGCGCGCTTTAGCAGGAGGGGCGCAACGAAGGCCGCAACGGCCATGCCGGCCCCGAGCCAGAAGCCCGCCCCGATAGGGAACTGGTCGGTCGACAGTGTGAGCCCAATCGTCAGGACGAGCACGCCGACGAAACTGGTCGCTTCGGCGGCGAAGGCTTGCAACAACCTGGCATTGGACCCGATAAAGGTCAAGACGGCTGCTATTACGAGCCAGACGACGGCCACGGCAACAAGGATGGAGCCGGCGCCATTCATGATGGCCGCGGTCTGCTTGGCCGCATCGTTACTGGGGGTCGAGAAACATTTGTCGAGTTCCGTATAGCAGCTCGTGGGTGCTGCGTAACCGTCGTCGATGCCGAAGAAGTCGGAGTGGCCCCACGGGAGGAAGATACCGGCTAGCCCCAGCGTCGCGGCCACGACGAGCAGGATGCCCCCCGTCAATTGCTTGGAATCCATTGCCAACAATACACCTGTGGCGCCATGCGGGCAGTCGGTCTTGAACCTTGACCTTTGCCGCGACGATGCCGGGGCGCGCGCCTCAAAACAGATGCTCGGTGGCGAGGCGGGCAGGTCCGGCCGGGCGCAGGTGCAGAAGCCGTTCCACTCCCACGATGCCCGCCAGCGCATATGCCACCTCAGATTCATGCGCTGCGTCGGTGTTCACATAGGCCGTGGCGCCGGTGTCAATGCTGAACCAAGCCGGCACGTTTCTGGCGCGCAGTTTGCGGACGCGGTGCATGACCTCCAACGTTGCCGGCATCCAGGCGATGCGCCCGGACACAGCAGTCATGGTCACTGCGTGCAGGTTCAACGTGTCGCGCTCAGCAATCGGCGCGATGTCCGCGATCCGGCGCGTCGCCACGGCCTTGTACATCGCTTCGAGCGCTGAGGGCACGTACGCGTTGCGGGCCGCAAAAAACGGACTCGATTGCACCTCTTTGTGCACATTCTCCGTCGGCTCCTCATGCTGCACAAGCGGCACGACGATGCGCCAGTCGGCGAGCTCTTCTGCCGCCGCAAGCGACCGGCTGTAGCTGCGCTCCCCTTCGACGACCCACTCGGAGATTCCGCCCGTTACCGCACGACTTGCGGAGCCGGCACCCAGCCTGGCGATTTCGGACAGTTCGGTAGGGTCAGCTTTCCATCCGTATGCGGCAGCCGCAGCAAGCGCCAGTGCGGCAAAACCGGAGGACGACGAACCGAGGCCGACGAACTGCGGGAAGTCACTCTTGGACACCATGCGGAACGCCGCGTCATTTCCTGCCTTCTCGCGCACGGCGTCCACGACGACCTGGACGCGTTCGAGCGGCCGGCCAGTCACGATCTTGTCGTCAATCGTAACCGCATTCTTCGTCCCGGTGACCTCGACCGTCGTGTGCGTGTGAATCGGCCCCGTGCAAAGCGAGATTGAGTTGTGGAACGGGATGCGGCGGACGGGGTCGCGCATGCCATGGTACTTCACAAGCCCCTGGATCGGGTACGCGATGGCGGACGCCTTGCTCATGGCCCGGCTCCCTGGCTGTGCTTTTTCATTCGTTCAACCTGCGCGGCGGACCATCCATTAGGATCACCGCACGGGCCACGTTTTTCCGCGCTCAAGACCGTGCCTCCTCCTTGTCGGGCTCGTCGGGGATGAGGTGGCGGCGCACTTCGCGGCGTAGGCGTTCGGAGAGGTCGAAGAGATAGTCGCCGAGGGTCTTGCGCACATCGGTGACGCCTTCCACGAGTGTTCCCGTGACAATGATGTCTGCTCCGGCTTCAATTGCGTCCTGCGCCATTTCCGCCGTCTTGAGTCCGCCGCCGACGATCACCGGGATGCGAACGGCGCGCTTGACGGCCCGAATCATGGCCGGCGGAACCGGCGTTGCCGCCCCGGACCCGGCTTCGAGATAGACGAATCGCATGCCGAAATATTGCGCAGCCAAGGCGTGGGCGATGGCCCCATCCAAGTCATCGCGGGCGATGAGGTCGGCCTGCCCGACCTTCCCGACCATGCCGCCGGGCGCAACGACGAGGTAACCCATGGGAATGGCCTCGAGCCCGAGTTTATCGATAAGCGGCGCGCCCTTGACCTGTTCGCCCACCAGGAATTCGCGGCTGCGGCTGTTCAGGAGGCTCATGAACCAGACGGCGTCGGCGTGGGCGGAGACTTGTGTTGCCCCACCTGGAAACAGGATGACGGGCAGCCCGGAGGCTTTCTTGATGTGTTTCACAGTCTTGTCGAGGACGCGCGCCCGCTCCGGCGTCGACCCTCCGACCATGATGGCGGTGCTGCCCGCCTCCGCGGCGGCCTTGGCGACGGCGCCGGCCTCTTTTGGGTCCTGTCGGTCGGGGTCGATGAGAGTCAAGTGGAGCGGCCCGTGCCGGAGGTGCCGGTTCAGGTACTCTTCCACGAAGCGGGGTTTTGGACCGCGCCGGAAGAGCGCCACGCTGGATTGCAGGCGGCGACGGCGTATGAACCATACCGTGCGACTTGACGATCTGTGGCTTCGGTCGGACAGGGAAGCGAAACGGAGGTCGGGTGAACAACGAATTGCACGACATTCCACGAAACCCAAACCCGACCGAACCACGGAACTCGCGGAAAACGTGTTGGTACAACGTCCACCGGGAGGGCCTCAATCGTTCCGACGACGGCGACTTCCACGGCCAGGTCCTCAAGTTGGATTGTCCCTAGGTGGAACGTTAGCGCCCCCGGTCGGGGCGAGCAGGCACGCGAAGCGATGCCACGCGAGGGAGTGGCAGCCGAGCCGCGAAGCAGGCGATGGCGGGGCCGCCGGGGGCCGCCAACCCACCGCTCGACCAACCGATGAAGCCGTCAAACCAGGAAAACCGCCGACGGCGTCCTCCCGGCGGCCCACGCAACCGCGCGGCGCGTCGCGCACGCGCCAGCCTGCTACCGCCACGCCCGGCTCACACCGCCGGCGCAACGCGCGGCCAGTTCGGCCCTTCGCCGGGAGGACGCCCGACGTTTTGCCGTTAGCGTCTGTGCCTCCTGATCTGGCGTCGCAAGGCGGCCGGCGCTTCGCGCGGCCAGTTCGGCCCCTCGGCGGGAGGACGCCGCCGACGCGCTGCACGATTACACGATGAAACGGACGAAACTGAAACCGATGAAACAGAATGACTGCGGGGCCCTCCGCCCCATGACTGTGCCTAGCGTCACTGCGCCCGGTCCATCCCTGTACCTGCCTCCGGTAGGGTCGGCTTTACCTGGGCCACGCGGCCGCCGCAAACGCGACGAGTGCCACGGCCATGCCGGCCTTCAGCATCCTTTGCGCGACAAGCACGGATTTGCGGGCCATCATGGCGCCAAGAAGCAGCAGGCCGTCGGCGGGCGCAAGCAGGCCCAGCCAGGCGACGGACCAGGTTGGCGGGCGGTGGGTGAGCGGCCAGATGGACAATGCGACGGCGAGGGCAACACAGCCGAACGCGATGAGGCGAATGACGGGGGCGGCATGCCGCATGGGCAAGGTCACGCGCTGTGGGCGGTCGGCGTCTTGGTCCTGCAAGTCCTTGAGAAGTTCGCGCGCGACGGTGGCAAGAAATGCCATGGCCGCGATGATCCAGACAAAACCCCACTGTGACGGCGGCTGTCCCGTGGCGGCCGCGCCGAAGAGAAACGTGGAGGCCACGAGGTAGGCCACGAGTAGGTTGCCTGCCAGGCCGCGCGCTTTCAGGCTGGCTTCGTAGAGGTGGAGAAGCGCAAGGTTTCCCGCCGCCAGCAAGAGCGGTGCGACGCCTGCCAGGGCCGCGAAGGCAATACCGGAGATTAGCAGAAGCCAAGAGAGCGCGCGGGCCTCATCGAGAAGAACGCGGCCTGAAGCAAGTGGCCGATTTGGATGCGCGGCGCGGTCCAATGCAAGGTCGTTGCGGTCGTTGAGGACATTTCCGTAGCAGGCCAGGAGGGCGGCGGCCGGAGCCGCAAGCCAAACCACGGGGGAAAGCGGGCCCGCGCGGGCAATGAGAATGCCCGCTGCGACGCCGGCCGCTGCCATTACACCGTTGGTCGGCCGCAAGATTTGCAGGCGCGCGGCCCAGTCGACGCGCCCGGCACGACCCTCGCGTTGCTGGGCATTCATGCTCATGCTCGTGCTCGCTAGACTCGCAGCCGTTCGGTCGGCGCTGCATTCGCTTCGGCCACAGCCAAGAGTTCGTCGACTTCATCCCAGTCCTTCTTCGCCCGCTCGTCCTCCATCTGTTTCACGGCAAGGATGTACTTGCGAATCAGCGGTGCAAGGGTTGGGAAATGCTTCAGCAGCAACTTGACGAAGGTCGGGAACTTGGCGTTTGCCACCTCCATCACGGTCGGGCCGTCGAGGATGTCGGCCAGGCGTTCGAAGTCCTTGTCCGTGAGGTTTTCCATGAAATACCGCATCTTCAGTAACTTCTCGGTGACGGCGCCTTCGTCCTTCGTCCAGTATTCCGTCGGGTACGGCTGGAGGGCCGCCTTGGACACGTCGCCTTTCCGCAGGGCGTCGCCACCAACCCGTGCTGCAATCATGGCAGCCCGCATCGCGATGATGATGCCGCCGCCGTGAATCGGGTTCACAAGTTGGGCCGCGTCGCCAACCAACATGACGCCGTCGGCCACCGGTTCGGCGACGCGCGACGAGACTGGAATGCCCGAGCCGTTGATTTCCGTAACACTCGCATTGCGGAAATTCTCCGGGTGCGATTCGATGAACCGGTCGAGGTAGTCTTGCGCGCGGTTGCCCCATTCTGATTCCTTCGCGAGGATGCCAATGCCGACGTTGGCGACATCCTTGCCCTTTGGGAAAACCCACGCGTAACCTTTGGGAGCAATCTCCTCGCCGAAGTATAAGTGGAGCCATCGCCAGTCGAGCCCCTCGACGCCGACCATCTCGTACTGGAAACCGGAATGGTAGTCACGCACGCGGTTGAGGGTACGTAGCCCCGACCACTTGCCGACCATGGAGTCGATGCCGTCGGCGCCGATTGTGAGTTTGGCACGGATGTTGAATTCGGACCCCATAAACTCAGCCCGGACACCCGCCACCGCGCCGGCCTTGTCTTTGAGAAGCGCTACGGCTTGCGTCTTGGGCATCGTCTTCGCGCCGGCCATAATCGCGTCGCGGGCAAGGTGCTTCTCGAAGATTTTCCTCTCGACTACCCAGCCAAAGGTGTCATGGCCTTCGAGGAGCACACGCTTGCCCTTTGGACTATAGATCGCGGCGCCTTCGATACGGCCATACGCCCATGCAGGATCAGGTTTGACGCCGCACCAAGCCAATCCTTCGTCAGAAACACCTTCAGCGCAGCGCTTGGGGCCGCCGATTTCCTGTTTGCGGTCGATGCCGAGGACCGAAAATCCCTGCTTGGCAAAGTCGCGCGCCGCAATGAGGCCGCCGGGGCCAAGGCCGACAACCAGGACATCAACGGTTGTGTCCACGGCGCGCGGAATGGTGCCTGGCTTCAAGCCGACGAGGGGCTTGTTGGTGACGGTCATGTGGGGAGTGCCTGCGACGTCGGGCAAGTCACACCTCGATTACGCGTAGGACTTTGGGCGTGTGCGCATGGCCGTACTCGGCGCCAGGAGTCAGGGCACCAACGGGGCAGAACTGGATGCAGAGTCCGCAGCTGATGCACGGGTCCGAATCGACAACCAGGGTCAGTTCGCGAAGCGTGATGGTATCGACTGGGCAGACGCCCACACAGCCAGCGCAGGAGATGCAGCGGCTGTGGTTCACGTCGACTTTGGCCACGCCCCATCCAGCGCGACCGTCTTCAAATGCGCGTCGGCCGCCCGTCGCTTCGCCACGCGCTGCGCGTCGCCCTGATGCATGGGCCCAGTCGGATTTGAGCGCTGCTGGGTTCAAATCCCCTCCGAATGGACGCTTCTTGGTCCGGCGGCCTTGCGCTTACAGCAGCAGCAAGTCCTAGGAGGTGCTTCGCCTTTGCGGAGAGCCAAATGAAACCAGTCGCGGGCTCTGCTGAAGAATCCAGCAGTCACATTGCGAGTCGGCCTCGACGTGGGTAACGAGGCGCATATGCCAGCTTGGAACGATGAATTCGACACTGTGGAACTCGTCGTGTGGACGAAGCAGCCGAACGTCCACGACTTACCGCGCCAGGAACGAACGTTCTGGTACGCGCCGGACCCAGGCGGCATCGTCCAATTCACCGGGTCGTATTTCTCACCGGAATCAAGGGACGTTTTCTCCCTGTACGCCCCCGCGTCAGGGCACCCCCCCCCCCCGCGGAACAATGAGGCGGGAAAAAACCACGTGTTACCGAAGCGGAGTCAGCGGGTCGCCGCGTCGGTCATACCCGGCATCTCGCGGCAGGCGGCGGCCAGCGGGTGCGGAAAAGGTTGGAAGCCAGAACGGCCAAACGATTCCGATACGTTTAGGAAACCGTCCCGGCATCGCCACGGGTGGCTCGCCCGTCACTCCTAACAGTGGCCGCTCTCTTGCTGGCCGGGTGCGCAGGGGGCTCCGTTCCGTCGCTGATCGACGCGCCATCTATCGGGTCGTGTGGCGAAGCCCCCCTGGCGAAGGGGCCTGCCTTGGAACTCCTTCCAGCCTTCCAGGGCTCGGCGGAGGATGTCGCACGGCGCTTTGCAACTGCGCTCGGGCGGGAGCTCGGCGCTTACGGTCCGCCCCCGGGAATCGTCGCCCAGGGCATGACGGGAGATGCGTGGCGGCTTGGCGAAGGCTACGTGGATGTGTGGGAGACAAACGGCAAGGCAGGCCACGGGCAGATTGTATTCTATGACCCGGATTGGCCTGGCCCCGACCTTGAGGATGCAGCGCAACGTATCCGGGATGTCCTCCTCCATTTCGGCGCCGTCGGGGATGATGTGACCATTTCCGAAACAGGCTATCGCCGCCTCGCTTGGACCCAGCCCACGCCCGTGGGGCCATTGCAAGGAGGCCGTAGTGAACGCACCTCCGAGTGGACTCGATCCTACTTCCAACCGCACTATTCAGTCCCAGAAGACGCGGCCATTGACGCGGAGAAAGCAGCTTCCTTGGCGGCGACTTTCGATGCTTGCCGGACGGAACACAAGGACGCGTTGACGGTGGAGGTGCCGAAGGCCTCCATCGCCGATAACCGGTTGGCGTATCTCGTTGTCTTGCGCTACGGTGAAGGAACACCGGGCGGGGATTCGTATCACGGATGTCCTCCCGCGCGCACTTGGGTCCACGTCGATGCCCAGACGGGCGCTATCCTCTCCTGGGACGACACGTACATCTGCATGTAGGGCCGCGTTCACGGCGCGCCCACGGCTAGCCGGCATACACCCCCGCGTCAGGGCACCCCTACGCGGAACAGTGAGGCGGGCAAGAGGCACGCGTTACCGAAGCGGAGTCGGGTCGCCGCGTCGAATTTGGGGTTTTTTGCCTCGGTTTGAATGCTGCTGCCAGTGGGCCCAGTCGGATTTGAACCGACGTCAACTGCACCCCAAGCAGCTAGGATACCAAGCTACCCCATGGGCCCGTCGCATCGCGGGCGCTGCAGGGGGTCATCATCGCCGAGGCTTGGCCCCCCGGGGTGACCCGGGACACGGGACAGGGGACCGAAATCCCTTGGCCGTGTCGCGCGACCCCGGCGCGGTATATGGGTCCTTCGGGCCCACACTTGCATAACGCGCGCCGACGCCCGGCCGCTGCGGTGCCCCGAACCAGTCGGGCATCTCCCGACGCCGCGGCCACAGAATCTAACTAGGCGCTCACGCCAAGCTAGGACAATTGATGGGTGCGCAAATTCGTTCGCTTCGGGGCATGGGCTTGCCGCAATACCAACCGCAGCGCGTGCAGCATCAGCGGCGCCTTGAGCCTCTACGGATCGCTCTGGACGCGATTCCGATTGCGCACCGTAATTCCGCTGCCGCGCCGGCGCCGACAAGCAACGCAGATTCGCTCACGGCCTTGGCGGTCCTAGAATCGCCAAGTTCGAACGTTTGGGGCATTCCAAGGCCACACCTGCCGGCCCTGCCACGCCACCAGTGGCGCGGCCTTGCGTGCTTCGCCCTGGCTTTAGCATGCTTGTGGTACCTCGATGTGCTGACAACATCTTGGGCGCTCAACCATGGCGCCATCGAGGTAGGCCCCGTTGCGAAATTCCTGGTCGGGCATGGCATGATACCGCTCATGGTGGCCAAGATCTTCGGGCTCTTCATCATCGTTGGCCTTGCCGCCATGCAGTTGGCCCGCAAACGCGAGACGCTGGCCGGCTGGAGCCTCGGCGCCGTCGGCGCGATTTCCCTTGGCATCGTTGAATGGAATCTCCTTGGCATCCTGCTTCTGGCGGGCGTCCTGTAGGCGGCCCGCAACGGCGGCTCTAAGAGCAAGAGGGGACGATTTGGTAACATGGGCGAAATTCACGTTGGCAAAGTTGAACGCTATTACCCGGAAGCGCACGCAGCCATCATCAACATCGAGAAGGGCTCGCTACGCATCGGCGACCAAATCCACGTGGCGGGCGACCGCGAAAACTTCTGGGAAGAAGTCACCAGCATGCACGCGCAACATCAAGGCATCCGTGTTGCACACACCGGGGCCACCGTAAGTCTTCTTGTGACGCAACCGGTGCACGCCGGGGCAGACGTGTACAAGATTGATGCGCTTGAGGCGTAATCAAGGCCGGATGCAAACTCGTTAGGCAGGCACCAGGCGGTCCGGCCACTAGCCGGTCATTAGACGGTCACCGGAATCTGCTTGGGAACCTTGATTCCGTGCCGCTTGGCGATGCTCCAGAACACCTCGGGCGACACGCCTTTGTTGTTGCGGTCCCAGTCACGGTACATCGAGATAAAATCGCGCACGTACTCCTTCGTGTGCGCCTCGGTCTGCACCTTGATGTCATTCGTGATGGCAAGAAGTTGTTCCTTCGTTGCGCTAAGTCCCGCTTCCTGCAAGCGCGCTTCGACAGCGCGCGTGCCGGTATGTTTGCCGAAGACGAAACGGCGGCGTCGCCCCAACTCTTCAACCTGCATCGGTTCGTACGTGAGGGTGTTCTTGATGACCCCGTCCGTGTGGATGCCGGATTCGTGCGTGAAGGCGTTGTATCCGACCACGGCCTTGTTGAACGCCACGGGGACGCCCGAAACCTCCTCGACGCGCCGGCTCAGGGCAAACAGCGCCTTCTTGTCGATGTGGGTGTCGACGTGGTACAGCTCCTCGAGCGCCATCACGACCTCCTCAAAACTGGCGTTGCCCGCCCGTTCGCCGATGCCGTTGACCGTCGTGTTTGCGCACACCATCCCGTGTTCGAGGGCCGTAAGCGTGTTGGCGGCCGCCATGCCAAAATCGTTGTGAACGTGCACGCCAAACTCGCACTTGGGCCGGTTCACGCGCTTTTCCATCTCGTCCAGCCACCAGCCGAACGTCGAGGGCGTCATGACCCCCACCGTATCGCAAAACAGCACGCGTTTGGCCCCGGCGTCAATTGCGGCTTGGTAGATGCGCGTGACGAAATCCATGTCGGCACGCACCGTGTCCTCCGTCACGAACGTGACCTTGAGGCCGTGGTCTTTGGCGTATTGCACCGAGTCAACGGCCTTCTCGATGGCCTGGTCGTACGTGAGGTTGAGTTTGTGCTTGAGGTGCACTTCGGAGGCGGCAATGAAGGTCGCAATCTCCGCCGCGTCCGACTGGATTACGGCGTCGATGTCGCTACGAATCGTCCGGGCCGCCCCCAGGACGGCTGCGTCGAGGCCCTCGTTGGCAATGGCCTTCACGGCGCGTAATTCATTGGGGGAAATGGCGGGAATCCCCACGTTCATCACGTCAACGCCGCAAGCAGAAATCATGCGGGCGAGCTCGAGTTTCTCCTCCGCCGTGTAGTAGACGCCGGGCGTCTGTTCACCGTCACGCAGGGTCTCGTCCCACCAGACGATGCGCTTCGGCCAGTTGCGGCGCGGCGAGCCCTTGATGTGGAAATTCTCGACAAGGACCTTCTCGGACCCGTTGCCCGCCATAGGATTGCCTACGAGAGACCGCCTCTAAAGGATTGGGTCGGGGGGGCCGTGATACGCCTGAGGGTTAAGGCGAGAATTTGATGCCATACCGCCACGCGCCTTGGCTGCGGTAAAGCCGCCGCAGGACGGGCTGCGCAGTTTGCCCCGTTGTCGGCGGCGCGGGTTGCGTCCAGATGCCCACCGTCTGCTTTCCGCCGGCAAACGACACAAGGACAACATGGTACGCGCCGACGGCCTCTTGCAGCCGCGTGAACTCCGTTGGCGACGCGCCGAGGCTGACTGTCGTCCAACTCTCGACCTTCCCGGACGCGAGTCGCATCCGTTCGGCCAACACCTCATCATGGCGCGACGCGGTGACGTACGCGCCGAGTGGGAAGTCAGCTTCCGTGTCCGGGCCTTCGCGGGCGATGCGGACCTTTTGCCAAGCCATTTCCGGAATCGTCGGGGCAAGGCCGTGGATTTTGCGTGCGGCATCCTCGACGTCCGGGATGGCGCCCTCATGAAGACAGAGGCTGGGGCCGGAGGTTGTCGGAATGGCACGAATCGAACACGCCGCCTTGTCGTCGCGCACTAGGTCGGTTCCCTTCCACCACCAGGCAGGCAAGACGAGATCGGGCGCGGCGACATTGGTGCCAGGGGCGAGTTTGGCACGGCGCACGGCTTCCCATGCTAACGTGATTTCGTCCTCGTCGAACGCGTACGCCATTTTCTGGCCGCGCTTCAACTGCGGCATGGCGAGAACGGGTTCCATCATGCCGGCACCCCTCCGCGCCCACCGGGCTGAACCACCGATTGCACCGATGCCACCGAATGACGGCTTCGGTGCAATCGGTGCAATCGGTGGTTGCACTGGGCGTCGGGCCGCGTCATCAGGCACCACGCTCCCAGACGTGCACAGCACACGTCGCCCCGCTGCCACCGACGTTGTGCGTCAAGGCAATCTTGGCCTCGTGGACCTGGCGTAATCCTGCCAAGCCCCGGAATTGCTCGAAGACCTCCACGGCTTGCCCTGCGCCGGTTGCGCCGAGGGGGTGGCCCTTCGCCTTGAGTCCGCCGGAGGGATTCACGACGACGTTGCCACCGAAATCCGTCTTGCCCGCCGCGGTGGCAGGGCCGCCTTGGCCTTTCTTGACGAAGCCCAGGTCCTCGATAGCCATGAGCTCGGCGATGGTGAAGCAGTCATGGACTTCAGCAAAATCGATGTCCGAGATGGACCGGACGGCAGTAGAGAGTGCTTGCTTGCTGGCGCGCATCGTGGCCGCCATCGTCGTGAGGCTCTTGCGGTCATGCAACGCCAGCGTGTCGCTTGCCGCGCCGGAACCCGTCACCCAAATTGGATGGTCCGTGAATTCGGGCACCCGTTCCTCTGATACGAGAATGGCTGCGGCGGCGCCGTCGGTCGTGCTGCAACAGTCGAAGAGGCCGAGAGGATCTGCAACCATTGCGGCCGCGAGAGCTTTTTCCAGCGTGATTTCTTTCTGGAATTGCGCGTGTGGGTTCGCAGCACCGTTGCGGTGGTTTTTCACGGCGACCGCGGCCAGATGTTCGCGCGTCGTGCCGAACTCCTGCATGTGGGCTCGCGCCATCATGGCATAAACGCCAGGGAATGTGAGGCCGGCTGCGCGCTCGACTTCCGTGTCGCCTGACACGCCGAGCCAATATCCGCGATGGGCGCGGTTGTACGGATTCATCGCTTCGACGCCGGCCGCAAGGGCCACATCAACGTCGCCGCTTCGTACCGCAAGCCACGCGTCGCGGATAGCGTAGCCGGAGGAGGCGCAGGCGTTTTCGACGCGATGCGCCGGCGCGCCCTGACTCGGGGTGCCTTGCAGGAACAGGGCCGACGCGTTTCCCGGCTGGTGCCCGCCGAAGCCGAGGGTGCCAATCCACGCCTCTTGCACAACGCCGTCCCATGGCTTGTCGACTCGGGCGCGGGCCTCGGCAAGCGCTTCGTCGAACAAGCCCTTCGGCGTCATGTCGGGTCGGTTGCCGAAACGACTCATGCCGGCGGCAACGAGGGCGACACGGTTGGCCACGCACGACCGACGCGGCCATCTCGGAAAAGCGTGGCGGGCAAGGTTGGGCCCTCATGGCGACGCCCGCCGCATCGTCGTGTTCTCGATTCACGGCAGGGTAACGAGCGGATCAATCATGCCGGGCAGCATGGTGTAAATGGCGGCCAGGCCAATCGGGTTCAGCAAGTTGTCGGAAATCGCAATTGGAACGGGTGCTGCGACGTCTACGACGAGAAACCACACCGCCGTCGCCGCGGCAAGTGGCCAGCCGACGAATGGCGCCGCAAGCAAGAGGGCAGCGGCGGTTCCTCCGATTGAGCCGGCGAATGACTTGTTGGCGTTATGGGGCCATTTGCTGCGGCCGAACCTGGTTCCGACGAGGGCGCTTACGGCGTCGGCGATGACGGCGACAAGGATGACGGCCATTGTGGCGTAGGCCGCAACGTCCCAGTCGTTGGGGTCGCGTGCCAGGATCAACGCCGCAAGCGCCACGCCCACGGCCATGTGCAGGTGGCCACCAAGCAGCCCGGCCTCGCGCGTCCGCAGGAGCGGGACGATGATGCGCTTCCAGGGATACGCCAAGTCGGGGAAGGCCAAGCGCAAGAGTTCAATCGGGGCCAAGATGAGGATGAGAAGCAACAGGGCGCAGAGAAGGACGGCCTCGCCGCCGAGGTGCCAAGGCGCGTCGCGAGCGACGATGAGGTTTCCCCATGTTTCGGGGTGGTATGGCGGTGCCGGCGCAGCAAATGCGGCCAAGACGAGGACGGCGTGGCCGCCGCCGACGTAGAGCAGCGCGTTTACACCCATGGCAAGGTGCGGCAGTTTGCGGCGCTCCTCATGGGGCAGGTCGGGTCGGGGAACGACGAACAGGCGTTCGACCATCGTGCGGCTGCGGTCGATGGCCTCTTGCAACCGCAGTGCCACGAACAGGACTGCGTAGCTCACCCCGAAGGCAAGCGCGACGACGGCGAGCGTGCCAAACGGCGCGGGCACGATGGCTGCCCCCCAGCGCAGGACCGCGAGGGCGCAGGCGAGAAGTGCGACGCCGCAAACCAACGTCGACCAGCGGTCAGCCAGGCCGCGCCGGAACCCTCGCCACGCCACTAGGATGGCCGCCAGGCCATATCCGGCAAGACCGCCCGCAACGACGGCGCTTGCCACGCGGCTTGCTCCCCCAATTTCGAATGGCAGCCCAACCAATGGGCCGAGCATACCGTGGGGCGTGAAAGCCGCTGCGGGCGTCCGGGGCCTCGATGATTGAGGTCGCTAGACGTTCTTGTCGAGGTAGCCCGTCGTTCCGCCTTCCGGCGTGACTCTTGTTGCGAGCCAGATGCCAAACGGGGTTGCCGCGATGAGGAGAATTCCCCACCACGTTCCGCTGGTCACGAACATGAGGCCGACGATACCGACGGTGACTGCGACCAGAACCAGAACGACGGCTGCAAGCTTGCGCAGCCAATCGGTTCCACGGCGCTGCTTCGGATTCATAAGGGGCCCGGGGAGGGATTTGAACCCTCCACTGGGGAGCCACAATCCCCAATGTTAACCAGGCTACACTACCCGGGCCAAACGGATGGACACCGGGACGTTTGCCCCGGGCGGCTTGGCGCGCCACTTAGGAGAGACAGATAACCGTTTGGTCAATGGGCCGCTTTACGCGACAAGAGGCGCTGTCGGTACTTCCGCGGCCGCCTGCCTTGCCTGCTCGTCGGCAGGGAGGCTTGCCCAGCCCTCGCCAAGGAAGTAACGGGTGCGGTGGGCGTCGCGCGTTTTCTGCACGAGGCCAGCACTTGCGAGGCGGTTGATGTGCCAAGTGACCGTGCTGGCCGTGACGCCAAAGGCCTGCGCCAGGTCGCATTGGGCAACGCCGGGATTGGCGCGGATGTGCTGCGCGATTGCGGCCGTCTTTTCATTGCGCAGGGCCGACACGGCGAGTTTCTTGCCGGAGGAGTAGTGGCCGGACTTGCGGTCGAAGAAGCGCAGGTAGCGGCCGTCGCGCACGGAGATGACAAAGCCGTTTTTCTCGAGGACACGCAAATGATAGCTCAGCGTGGATGTGCCGAATTCTACTTGTCCCGACAATTGAACGAAGTTGACGCCGGCGAATGCCTTGACGCGCTCGTAGACTTCGGCGCGGCCTGCATGCTCGAGAATCTCGTTGCCTTGAACGCGGGCATAGCCGGCAATGAGCCCGCCGCCGCCGAGGCCGAGAATGGTCTTGCCGTTTGCTACAATCCAAGCGATGGCTGCGACGGCAGCGGCGCCGAGACCGACCGCCGCGATGGCTTGTGCCCAGTCATAGTGGGCCGCGACCGTGCCGTACGAAACGGTGGTAAAGTCGCCTTCACCTGAGACTGCGGTGCCGCTGCCGTCCGCGTCGGAGGCATGCGGCTGGAGGGTAAACCGGCCAACGAGAGTCAGATCCTCGCCCCGGAGGATGTGCGTGGTCTCTTCGCCCTTGTCCATCACAGTAACGGTTCCCTCCACGTGGTGGAGAATAGCCTGGCCGTCGATGGCCAGGGATGGAGCCTTGGCAAACAGGAGGGCAGGCCGGCCAGCGAATTGGACAGTGAGCTTTGCGGATGTGGCCTCGACCAGGAGGTACTCTTTGATGTGTTCCTGATGCGTTCCCGGGCCGGACCAAGTCTGGCTTGTAGGGTCGTAGAGCTGACCGGGTTGTTGCTCGTCGCGCTCGAAGGCGGGGATGCCCTTGGGGTCCGTCGTTGTGTCCAAATCGGCGCCAATCACGAACAACTTGAGTGGGCCTTCCATCGCAAGATGGCCGTTGGTTGTGTGGGTGACGGCAAGTCCGCGGGGAATCGTGTGCATGAAGGGGGCCGCGGCGCTCATGAGGTGAATCGCGTCTGGTTCGGGTGCGGCACTTTCGACGAGTCGCGCTTTGGCAACCGCGCCTGAGGCAGCGCCGATCGGCGCCGTCATCGTGGCGGGACCGTCATAGGCAAGCAGTTGGAAACCATCCATGCGGCCATTGGCGGCGAGACTAAGGACGGCGTTTTCGAGGGGGACGTCGATGCGGTCGACGCGCTGCTGCCACAGCACCTTGGCGCTCGGATCCCTGTTGTCGACGATGGAGTATGACCGTTCGAGGATTCGCGTCGCCGTTCCGTCGACGGACTGAAGTTTGAACGTCACCACACCGCCTGCGCCGGCCACGAGGAATTGGGCGTCGTCAGAGGTCGTAACCTGCGATCCCACGACTTCGAAGGGGTAGTCGGCGTGGCCACGGATGGTGCCTTGCGCGGCCATGACGGGCGTGGCAAGCGACACCACGAGTGCCAGCGCCAGAAGCCCAACCGTACTGACCCTCATGAGGGAGGAACGCCGTTCCCGCGTTCTAAAGCTTATTGGCGGCGCTGTGAAAGTTCCAGGTGCAATAGTGGGCCGGCGTTTTATCAGATTTCCAGGGTTATGCGAGCTTCTTCTGCGTGCCGCGGACCGCCCCGATTGCCTTGGCGTAATCCTTGGCCCCGAAGATGAAGGAACCCGCCACCGCCACCGTGGCGCCCGCCTTCTCGATTTGGCGCGCCGTTTCGGCGTTGACGCCACCGTCCACTTGGATCTCCAGCGGATTTTCCCGGCCTGCTGCCTTGGCCATTGCTTTGATGCGTGAAATCTTGGGCACCACGGCTTCGATGAAGGCTTGGCCGCCAAATCCTGGATTGACGGTCATGACCAGCGCCAAGTCAATGTCCTTGATGACGGCCTCGAGGATGGATTCATGCGTGGTCGGGTTGAGGCTCACGCCGGCGCGCTTGCCAAGTGCCTTGATTTGCTGCACGTTGCGGTGCAAGTGCGGGCACGCCTCCGCGTGGACCGTGATGGAGTCGGCGCCGGCGGCCGCGAACTCCGGCACAAATTTCTCCGGCTCGACAATCATGAGGTGGCAATCCAACACGAGTTTCGTGTGCGGCCGGATGGAGCGGACAACAGGCGGCCCGATTGTGAGGTTTGGCACGAAGCGGCCGTCCATCACGTCCACGTGCAACCAGTCGGCACCAGCCTTCTCGACGGCGGCAATCTCAGCGCCAAGACGGGAAAAGTCAGCGCTAAGAATGGAGGGTGCGACCTTGAGCACGATGCAGCCATGGGGAGGCGGCTTATGAGGCGGACGGACGCGGGGCGAACCATTTCCGGGCGGGCTGGCCAAACAGAACCGCGATGCAGACGACGGCCACGAAGAAGTTGCCGGCGCCGGCGGCGGGGCAGGGGTGCCGCCTTGATGCTTCGGTGCTTCGCGACGGCACGGCCATCGGCAACACCAAATACGGTCCGTCTCCTGAATTATCTGGAGTCACCTCGATGGCCGTCCGCTGCCCCCGTTGCGCAACCACATTCACCCCCAAAACCGGCCGATCGCCCGCGTGCCCCAAGTGTGGCTACACCGCGGCCCTTGCCCGCACCGCCGCGCCGCCCAGGCCCGCTACGCCGCAGATTCCCCGCGACCCAGGCTACGCAGCGCTCGGGGGCGCCGCACCAATCTTCGTCCAGGCCAAGCCAAGTTGGAGCCGCCCGGGCTCGGTCACGGGGGCCGCCGTCGTGGCGTTCGTGGTGGCCGGCCTCGTGCTTTTTGGCGCTATCGGCTGGTTTACTGCAGGACAGGTTGCTGGCGACTTCAATGATGCGGGGCTCAAGACGGGCAACTTCCGCACGGAGGCGACGATCTACGGCATCGCCGACCTTGTCATCGCGATCGCCCTCGTCCTCGGCGCCATCGGCGCCTTGGGTCGCCAGAGCTGGGGCCGCATTGTGCTCATAATTGGCGCCGGCTGCGACCTCGCATTCTCGCTCTACATGGTCGCCCTCCAGGCCCACTACTTCGACATCATGTTCATCGTCATGGATGTGGTCATTATCGCCCTGATGCTCGTCCGTTCGACGACGACTTTCTTTGCCACTCCGAATCCGATGCGTGCGGGACAATACTGAACCGTAGACATCCTTGCCTTGGGCACGTAGCGCGCATTCCTCGCCTATCGGTCAGGTTTGGCGCGATTCGCGGTTGCCGAGCAGGGCGGCGATAATGCCGACGGCGCTGGACAGCATTCCTAGGTATAGGCCAAATCCAAGCTCGCCGAATAGTCTCATTGGATTTTCCCTGTCCATGGCGACGACGACGTTGGCAACCATAATCACAAGCGCCATGGCGAAGAAGGCGACGGGCCACCAAGCCCGTGCCTTGCGGCCGCCTACGAAGACGAAGATGAGCAGACTTGCGGCTCCAAGCACAGCGCAAAGGATCCCCGGCGTGCCCTGCGCCCCATACACGACGCCGCCGAAGGCATTGACCCACGGCCCCAGTCCCCCCACAATGAGGCCAGTCGAAGCGCAAAACGCGACCTTGTGGCCAGCGTGCATCCGGGCCCAAAAGCCCTGTTTGGTTGCGGGCCGGCTTGTTCCCTTCCAATGTTTTGCAGGCGTAGCGGACGCTGGCGAGCGTCGCGAAGTTCTCGTGGCCGGCATGCTTGTCGTTCCGGTTCGCTTGGAACCGTGGCCACAACTCGGGCAGACGGCCTTCGTCCCTGGCGCAAGCTGGAAGCGGTGCCTGCAGCGCGGACAGACGACCAACGGCATCAAGGTTTCATGCACGTGGGGCACTTGGTGCTTTCCGTCGCGGCGGTTTTGCCGTAGCCTAAATTGTCCGCAGTCCAGGTTTGACCGGAAATGCAGCCTCTAGCGCCGCCACGGTATCCTCCGGTAGCACGAAGTCGCCGCCCGCATTGTCGCGCACGTGAGCCTGCGTCTCCGCCTTGGGGATTGCGAACACCGACGGGTCGCGCGTAAGAAATGCGAGGGCGACTTGCCGCGGAGTTTTTCCGACTTGCTTTGCCACGGCGTCCAGGACCGACAGCCGCTTGCGGTCCTTCACCCAACGCCCCGCCCCGAACGGCGAGTACGCTACCAACGCCACTTTGTTTCGCTCGCACCACGGCAGGACATCCGACTCCGCTCCGCGGTCCTCCAGGTGGTAATAGACCTGGTTTGCCGCAAGTCGGCCGGGTCCCAATGTGGCCTTCGCCTCGTCCAGGTCACCGACATCAAAGTTGGAAACTCCAATATGGCGAATCCAACCAAGATCGACCAATTCTGCCATCGCCGCCATCGTGTCCGCAATGGGATGACTGCCGGGCCAATGCAGGTAGTACAGGTCCAGGTGGTCCGTCTGCAACCGCACGAGGGAATCCTTGCAGGCCGACTTCGTGCCCTTCGCGCTCGCGTTTTCCGGCTTGACCTTGCTGGCAAGAAACACGCAATCCCGCAGCGTGCCGCCTTCCGGCGTCGGCGTCGCGAGCAACTCGCCAAGCGCCGTCTCCGAGCCGGAATTCTCCTCATACAGTTCCGCCGTGTCAATGTGGGTCATCCCCAGGCGGATGCCCTCCCCCAGCGACGGTTCGGCCGCGCGCGCGTCCCGCAGGCGCCACGTGCCTTGACCGATCACGGCGACCGGTACGCCGGAGGGGCCGAAGGGGCGGCTTCGCATGGAATGTGGTATACCACAGTAGGCAAGAACCGTTTGGCTGCGCCTTGCCACGGGGGAGACGATGAACCCGATACGACCAATGAACCCGATACAACGGAACAACTCGACTCCCAATCCGCGTCGCGGGCCATATGGTTCATGGCGCAGCATTCGGGTTCATGGAAACCCCCCGATGTCTGCCTACGAGAGGTCAAGCGCCTTGATGGGCGCCATCGCCAATTCTGGATGCTTTTTCCAATCGACGGCGGGGTTGTCGCAGTACAATTCGATTTCGTTGCCGTCGGGGTCTTGCAGGTAGAGCGACCAGGTCACGGTGTGGTCCGACGCGCCACCGACTGCGTAACCGTTCGTCTGCAGGTCTGCGATGGCTTGCTGGAGTTGTGCCTTCGAGTCGCCGACTTTAATGCCGATGTGGTACAGGCCGCGCCGCCGGCCCGGGGGGTTGCCGGGTGCGTCGCCGACTTCGATCAGTAGCAATTCATGGTGCGTACGGTGGGCGCCGCCGACGAGGGCCGCCGCTTTGCCGCCGAAGGCGTCGCCTACGACCTTGAAGCCGAGTGTGTCGCGGTAGAACTTGAGCGAGGCGGATAGGCTGCGGACGTAGAATACGGCGTGGCCGAGTTCGAGCGCTTGCATGCGCCACGCACGGGTGGCCAAGGTTTCGCTGTTTCTGCTTGGGCATCGGCGGGGCGTACTTACGATGTGACGTCGCGTCGCCACAGCAGAATGCTTGCGGCGGCAACAAATGCGACGGCATAGCCGGAGGCGACAACGGCTGCGTACAATGGAGGCAGGAGGTTGGTCGCGCTGGGATCAGCGGACGTGCCCCATCCGACGAACGAGGACAACGCATTCCCGGGAAGCCATTTGGTCAGGTCTTTCAGCACGAGCGCCAGGATGGTTTCGACCAGCAGGCTGTAGGCGATGCCGATGCCGATGGCGGGCGGCGCCGCGCGAAACACCGTGGCCAGCAATGTACCGAACAATCCCCACACGATTGCGGCGGCCGCGGCGCGCAGTGCCAATAGGGCGCCATTCAGTAGTGCTTGCGCGTCCCACCACAGGGTCATGTCAATCCCACGGGCTTTGGCCATGGCAATCACGACGAGGGTTTGGACTACGAAGGCTGCAAGGACCGCGAGCACCACGAGGGTGGCAAGTGCTGCCAACTTGCCCGACAACAGCCGGACCCGACGCGGTTCGTGCGACAGAAGGACCTTGAGGGTCCCCAGGCCGTATTCGCTGCCGACATTCTGGGCAAACAGAACAAGTGCCACGATGGTGATGAGCGAGCCGGCAAACTGGAAGGCGGTGGTGAACCCGTCGGCTTTCTCCAGCGTTTCGAAGCTGATGCCTGGCCCCCCGCCCCCCCGGGGCTGACCGGCGTTGTCGATGGCGTCTGCGACAATCTGTTCTTGCGGCTGAGCCGTGGCAAACAGGATGACGGCAATAAGGACGGAGAGGCCGACGATGAGGCCGAAGCTGCCCAGCAGGATACCGCGCCGCCGCAGTTTGTAGGCCTCCGACTTGAAAGCACGCATCATGACTTGCCGGCTCCCGTCATGGCGAGCACGGTTTCTTCGAGGTCGGCGGCTTGCATGCGCAGTTCCGCTAGGATGATGCCGGCTCGCATGGCGCGCTCGTTGAGGCTTGCTGAAACCGATGCCGGGGCGTGGATGAGGACTGACCCTCCGACCTCTTCCGCCGTGTAACCGCATGCCCGGGCCAGTAGGGCAAGTGCTGCCGTTTTGTGGCGGTCGGCGGGGGTTGCAAGTAGTCCTATTTGATTGGCAAGGAGTTTGGCGACGGTTCCGGCGTAGACGAGGCGGCCCTGATTTAGGATGATGAGGTTGTCGCACATGCGCTGCATTTCAGCAAGCAAGTGGCTGGAGACGAAGACGGTTTTGCCCGAATCCCCGATCGTGCGCAAGAGGCCGCGGATCTCGCGAATGCCGGCGGGGTCAAGGCCGTTGGTGGGTTCGTCGAGAATCAGGAGGTCGGGGTCGCTTAGGAGAGCGGCGGCAATGCCGAGGCGTTGCTTCATGCCGAGCGAATACGTGCGGTATTGGTCGCGGCGGCGCGCCAAGAGGCCGACAAGGCGGAGGAGATTTGCGACTCGGCCGCGGTCGTGGCCGCCGAGAATGGCAAGCGCGTGCAGATTGCGTTCACCGGAAAGTTGTGGATAGAAGGCGGGCGCTTCAATGAGGGCTCCGACGCGTCGCAGGTAGGCCTTCGGGTGGGAGACAGGATGGCCGAGCACGAACGCCTGCCCCTCGCTAGGTTTTGCGAGGCCCATAAGGACGCGAATCGTGGTGGTCTTGCCGGCGCCGTTGGGGCCGACGAAGCCGACGACGCCGCCTTGCGGGACGGTGAAGGAGAGGCGATCGACCGCGGTGAACTTCCCAAAACTCTTCGTGACCATTCGCACGTCCATTGCGGGAGCCCTCGCGTTTGGCGCGTGCGCCGGCGTGCTGGCGGGTGCCGGCGGCCCGTTACCCGCCGGCGGCGGATTGGCACGCTTGTCAGCTCCCGGGAAACCGCACGCAAGGCAGGTGGCTTTCGCACCGGGAGGGACATGTTTGACTGTCGCGCAGCGCGGGCACGTAAGCCGGACAAGGCGGGTCGGGCCGGCGATGGCGACGGGCACGGCCATCCAGATGCCGTGTTCGCTATATCCGTGTCGCACGCAATCTAACGGGGCCGCCTCGAACGCAACGCCATGGGCAATCTGCATCTTGTTGGGCCGCGACCAGATTACGATTTGCTGCCGCTCCTGCTAGGCTCCTTGTCGACACTCCTTGGCGGCCTTGTCGGCGCGGTTGCTGCGCTTCTGGTCGTGCGGGACAAGAGCGGCGCGGAATTCCTTAGCGAACCGGCGTTTCCCTGAGCCACTGTACGTCGGAGATGTACAAGTCGCGGATGTCCTTCAATCCGAGTCGCATCATGGCCAAGCGCTCCAGGCCGAAGCCCCACGCCAGGACGTTGCCGGGGACGCCGAGCGGTTTTGTGACTTCGGGGCGGAAGACGCCGCAGCCGCCGAGTTCCATCCAGCGGTTATTGTAGAACACCTCGATCTCCATCGACGGCTCCGTGTACGGGAAGTAAGCGGGGCGGAAGCGCACTTGCGGGAAGCCGATTTCCTTGAAGAAGTGCCGGCACAGTCCCACGAGGGTGTTGAAGGTCACGCCAGGTTCGACGACGATGCCTTCGATCTGCGTGAATTCCGGCAAATGGGTGGCGTCCATAGTCTCCTTGCGAAAGACGCGCCCGAGGCCGAAGACGCGATGGACGTCGAGCGGCTCCTTGACCCCGTGGAAGTGCTCCGCCAAGTAGCGAATCGTCGTGTTCGTGGTGTGCGTCCGCAGCAGGGCCTTCTGCGATATGTTGCGGTCAAACGTGCCGCCCCACCCGAGGCTTCCGGTTCCGCCGCCTCCCGTGTGAACGGCCTCGCCGCGGTTCAAATCCGCCTTGGCGACTGGCACCTTGGCGGGTTCGCTGAGGTAAAACGTGTCCTGCATGTCCCGTGCCGGGTGGTCCTGCGGGATGAACAAGGCGTCCATGTTCCAGTAGGCGGATTCGACGTAGTCGCCGGCGATTTCGGAAAATCCCATGCTCCAGAAAATCGACCGGATCTCCGTGATGATGTGCGTGAGCGGATGCGCCTTGCCTGGGCTAGGCACGGCAACGGGGACGTTGAAGTCGAAGGGGCGAAGGTGGTGTTTCGCTTTTTCAACCGCGGACATCGTGGCCCATTTGGCAATCAGTTCAGGGGTTATTTGGTTCACTTCGGCGCCGAGGACGTCGTCAGCTTTGATGCCTTGCGAGAATTGCTGGCCGCCCTTCGTTAGGATAAGTCGGCGATTGGTGCGGATCGTTTCGACGAGGAGGCCGCCGCGCTGCGCCAGGAGTGCAATGGCCCCAGGCTCCCGCGTGGCCTTCGGCGTGGCGCCGAGATCGAGCAGGACCACTTCATCCATTCCTTGGGCGGGGCGTCCACCGGTGAGGGCGACCGTCACGCCTCCGGGTCCCTTTTCCATGGTTGCCCAGCCTTTTTTGCGCAGCCATCCAACCGCAACGTTGACTTCGGCGCCGTCCAGACCGGCTTTCGGTCCAAGTTCGGCAAGATTCAGTTTCCCGCCCGCTTTGTGGAGGGCCTCGGCGGCGCGGCGTTCGGGAAGGCCAGCCTTCTGGAAACGCAAGCCTTCGGCGGACAAAGCATGCAATGTCTCGCGCTCTTCGTTAATCTCGACTAGGCCGTGGCGCTGCGGTGCGCCTGCAGCCTGCATGATTTCCGTTTCGGACGCAAAACCCGATTGCACGAGTTGCGCGGCAGAGATGGACGAGCCGTCTTTGGGGAGGGCTGCAAGAAGCCGCTTCTCCGACAGGGACATGTTGAGGTCCATCGTCACGCCTCGACCGGTGGCGGGGTCAAAAGGTCGCCGTCAGGCCACGTGCATCCGCCGAGCCCGCCGAGCACGCCGAAACCACGCGTTCCGGCACGCGGTACCATGAGCCAGCCGTTCGGCGGTGTCGGCGCATTCGGCGGATAGGCCGGCTTTTGGTGCAGTGCCTACCAGTCAAGTCTGGCCGAAGAGTTTGCTGCCGTACAGGCTGAACAGCACGGTGAGGAAGACGATCCCCATGAGGATGTAGACGCTGCGTTTCTTCATCTTGATGGCTGTGTGGAGCCTTGTCACGCATTCTGGGCTGCAGACGCGACCGTCGAGGGCAATGGACCTGCCGCACACCTCGCAGTGCTTGTGTTCCGTGATGCCCGTTACAGGATTGGCGAGCGTGATGTCGGGGGCAGTCATACCTTCACCTTCGTGCCGGCCACCTTGGTTCCATGGAAGGGCTTTCCGGCGACCGCCTTGCCAAGGTTCGCCAAATCCGATCCCTGGACCACGCAGGTGGGGATGCCGTGGCGCGCCAAAAGTACGGTTGCGGGGCCGTCGATGACGCCCGGCGCTCCCGCCGTGCTCCACTCGCGCTCTTCGATAATGCCCAGGAGGTTCTCGAAATCCAGTTCGGGGATGAATTTGGCGTCCTTGTGCTTAGCCGGGTCGCGGGTGTACACGCCGTCCACGTTTGTGGCGTCCACGAAGCGGGCGCATTTTCCTTCAACGGCGAGTTCGACGGCGACGTAGTCAGTGCTGTGCCCGGGCACGGTTCCGCCCATGATGACGAGGTCGTGTTGCTCGGCGAACCGGATGGCCTGCGCCGTCGTATGCGGAATCTCCAGGTTGACGTTGGCGCCGTACTTCTTCAGAACGCAGGCCAGCAGTTGGGCATTGAGGCGTGTGGCCTGAATCCCGATGCGGTCGAGAAGGTCCTCCGCGACGCCCGCCGCGCGCGCGGCCGTAATGTGCTTGCGGGCAGGCGATCCGCCTCCGACGACGACGAAGAGTTGCCTCTCACGGCTCCACATCATGAGGTGCTCGGCGATGTCCTGCAGGAACTTGGCATCCAGGTCGGCAGGGGCCAGGATGCTTCCGCCAAAGACGAGGGCGACGCGTTCAGCCATCGAGGCGGCGAGCAGGCGCTGGGCTATGAGCGATTCGACGGTTCCGATCCTTTACGGCCGCCGATTCAGGCGGCCCACTGCCCGGCCTAGCCCGGCCGCGATGCGCCCCGGCCGCGCGAATGCTGCAAGCATTGCCCAGGCGAGAAGCCCCAACGCGACGGCAGCGCTGCCCTGCCAGTCGCCGGCCGGCGCATCATTCATGGCGACGGCTCCAGCGGCGACGGCCCCCAAGGCAAATCCTACCGAGGCCATCCGCAAAACCTGGCGATCGCGCTGGGCCCAACCCCGGAAAAACGCCCCGACAAGCGAGACCGCGGCTACCAGGATTGCCGCCACAATTAAAACGACCGCCGCGAACACCAAGGGAATCGCCCCGAGGCTGAAGCCTGCCTTCGACGCGTCCGCCAAGAGCTTCCACGCGATCATGGCCAACAATAGGAGAATATCGCCTCGAACCGCGCTCCGGTACAGCTTCCGGTTTTCCTTGCCGCTCTCTCGTTCGCCGCCGGCTTCCGCGGCCATGAGCTGTGGCGCTTTTCCTCCCGATGCGGATTCGCCTTCGGGCATCCATTTGTCCAGGGAGGCTGCCGCCTTCAGCTTGCCGGCGCAACAGGGCGGCTTAAAATCCGCCTTCGTGTCGCAGAGGCGTGGCACAACCGCACATCCCTCCCAAAGTGGAATGGAGTGAGCGGCAGCGTTACGTCTTCAAGCGCAAGTTGGAGGAACTCGGCGAACACCGGGGGATCGGAACGACGCTTGTGACGTTGTACGTTCCGCCGACGCGGATGTTGTCCGACGTGGCCGGCATGGTACGCGACGAGATCGGGCAGTCATCCAACATCAAGTCAAAGCAGACACAAGACGCGGTTTCGTCCGCGCTCATGAGCATCGCAGCCCGCCTGAAGAACTACAAATCTATCCCCCCGAACGGTTTGGCAATCTTCGTCGGCAACGTCAACATCGGCGCCAACAAGACGGATTTCGTCGCCGAATTCATCGAACCGCCGGTCCCTGTTGCGACGTACCAGTACCGCTGCGAGTCCACCTTCAACCTGGAGCCTCTCAAGGCGATGGGTCAGGCCGAGGACACGTACGGACTCATCATCCTCGACCGCAAGGAATGCAGCATGGGCTTCCTGCGCGGCAAGGCAATCGTGCCCGTCTACAGTCGCCAATCCCAGGTGCCGTCCAAGCATGGTCGCGGCGGCCAATCAGCCCAGCGCTTCGAGCGCCTCATCGAGATTGCGGCGCATGAGTGGTTCACGACATGTGCCGAGCGCGCCAACGAGATTTTCCTCGCGGCAGAAGTCAAGGCTATTCTGCTCGGCGGTCCCGGTGCGACGAAGGATTTCTTCGCGAAGGAAAACTACCTGCACCACGAATTGCAGAAGTGTCTCCACAAAACCTACTTCGATACGGGCTACACGGATGATGACCAAGGGTTGAAGGAACTCGTCGAAGCCGCGGGCGGCGCCATCCAGGGCATCGCCATGCTCGATGACCGAAAACTCATGCAGCGCTTCCTGCGCGAGACGGCCAAACAGGACGGCGGCGTTGGGACGTACGGTGAAGCCGAGGTGCGACGCGGGTTAGAAGCAGGCGCAGTAGAGCATCTTCTGGTTTCGGAAAATCTGCGCAAGTACCGGCTGACATTCCGGCACAGGCAGACTGGCGAAACCCTCGTCAAGAGCGTTCCAAATCTGCAGGTGGAAGAGGCCGTCGCCACGCAGGCCAAACTGTGGGGCGGCAACAACGTGGAACTCGAGAAGAAAGACCTCATCGAGGAACTCTCCGATCAGGCTGAGGCCACAAACGCGCAAGTGCACATTGTCTCCGGCGCCAGCGAAGAAGGCGGCATTCTCATGAACGCCTTCGGCGGGGTCGTGGCGATTTTGCGGTACAAGCTGCAGCCCGGCTAAACGGAATTCGCTTGCTTGGCATCGCTTTGAATCCGTTTCGCCGACCGCCCTCCCGAGCGCAGGAATCCGGTTTCGCCGTTACCACTCGGAGTCTTCTTCGTGGTGGCGGCCCCAGCCGGCTAGCACGATCATGACGCCGAAGATGACGAAGCCGATGCCTTCGAAGAGGAAGAGGAAGCCGACGGTCACGGCGTCCGTGTTGCCGCCGTCCGGGCTGAAGCCGTCGCTGAGGAATCTGAGTTCACCAATGGCGAAGAGCGCGACACCTAGGACGGCGATGAGGCCACCGAGGCCGATGAAGAGTTCGCCGAGCTTGCCAGTCTGGCCGATGCCTTCCTGCAGCTCTTGCAGGTTGTGCGGGTGGCTCACAACCCGACCTATGTGGCCGGAAAGGGAAAAGGTTGCGGTCCTGGGCGCCGGCGGGCCACGGTGGGGGGCTGGCGGTAGGCGGGCACGCGCAATGCCTTTAGGGGCCGGGGCATGGGTGATTTCGGTGGCATAGTGGTCCTCAACGACGATGCGCGAGCACGGATTCTGACGGCAGGGACCATTCTGCTTGTCGTCTTGTCGTTGTTTTTCTCCATCGTCCGAGTCACAGTAACCCAGTCGGGCTCGTACTACGGCATGACCACGACCGTTGGCGCTTCGGCGTACGGGCCGCAGGCACGCTCTGATGACCTCTCGTTCAGTATGGAGCCCAGCGACTTTGACGGAGTGACGGCGCGTGCATCGTGGTTCAGCGAGGCTACCGACGAGGCGGCAAATGAGCTTGGAAAGGCCGGCGCCAACGTCGGCGGCGACCTGGGCTGGGCCCGCGTGGGCATGGTGCTGACGTTCCTCCCGGTCTTTGCACTCCTTGGCGTCGGGCTTCTCCTGGCCGGCGGGTTGCCGACCCATGGCAAGGAGCATCTCTTGGGGTGGCTTGGTCTGATGGCTGGCGCTTCCCTCATCGTCGGGTTCATCGTCCTGCTGCTTGCAATGCTGGGCATGTCAAGCGAATTTGGCGATTTGGCCCAGCGGTCGAGTGACTCATCGTCCACGGTCAAGGTTTCTCCCGGACCCGGCGCGGCGGCGTTCCTGCAACCGCTTGCGGCTGGTGCCGCCATCTGGATGGGACTGCTTTGGCGCCGCGCGGGACGGGCCGTTCAGCCGGCCGCCTCAGTGGGTCCGAGCTGGCCGCAGGTGCGCCAATATCCGGCCGCCGGCGAGACCGTTGTTCCGTTCACCCCGGCTGCGCCTGCGGCCCCCGTCCAGCCGAAACCGGCGCGCCCAAAGGTAGCTCCGGCGCCGCCCGCCGCCGGGACCCGCGTGCCGGCTCCGAAACGGCCTCAAGGCCCTGCCAAGTAGGCGCCGCATGGCCTCCATAGCGGGCAAACCCAACAGGCTCGCAAGCGAACCGAGTCCGTACCTGCAACAGCACAAACACAACCCCGTCGATTGGTGGCCTTGGGGCGACGCCGCGTTTACGGAGGCTCGGCGTCGCGACGTCCCGATTTTCCTGTCAATCGGCTACGCAACGTGCCATTGGTGCCACGTCATGGCGCATGAATCGTTCGAGGATGCCGAGGTCGCGGCGCAGATGAACCAAGCCTTCGTGTGTGTCAAGGTCGATCGCGAAGAGCGCCCCGACGTGGACGACGTCTACATGGCGGCTTGCCAACTCATGACGGGCGCTGGCGGCTGGCCACTCACCGTGATCCTCACGCATGACAAGAAACCCATCTTTGCCGGCACCTACTTCCCCAAATTATCGCGCTACGGCCGCATCGGCATGATGGACCTCGTGCCCCGATTTGCTGCGGCTTGGAAGGACAAACGCGCGGAGCTGCAAGCGCAGGCCGATCACATGATGCTGCACCTTTCCGGCACCCCGCACGGGCACGGCGATGAAGAGCACGAGGTGCGATCCGCCGAACCAACCGCCCTCGGTGAGGCGACGTTGCAGGCCGGGCGTGACGCCCTGGCGCAACGCTTCGATGCGGCGCGCGGCGGCTTTGGCGGGGCCCCAAAATTCCCTTCACCGCACAACCTCCTATTCCTTCTTCGCCATCACAACCGCACGAACGACGCGAAGACCCTGGAGATGGTCACAGCGACTCTCGACGCCATGGCCCGCGGCGGCATCCGTGACCACCTCGGCGGCGGCTTCCATCGATACAGCACCGACGCGGACTGGTTGCTGCCGCACTTCGAGAAAATGTTGTACGACCAGGCGATGCTGGCGATGGCGTACACGGAAGCCTACCAAGCAACCGGCGATACGCGTTGGCAAGAAATCGCCCGTTCCATCCTGGATTATGTCTTGCGCGACCTGGCTGACCCCGCAGGTGGATTCCGGTGCGCAGAGGATGCCGATTCAGAAGGTGTCGAGGGCAAGTTCTACGTTTGGACAAGGCACGAGGTTCTCCAAGCACTCAGCACCCACGACGCAGAGGCGTTCTGCAAGGCGTACGGTGTCATGGCAGAGGGCAATGTCCACGATGAAGCCACCCACAAGAAAACCGGCGTCAACGTCTTGCACCTGCGAGGCGCCTTCCAGGAGGCGGTGTTCGCGCCGATGCGCAAGACTCTGCTTGCCGTGCGCTCGAAGCGCGTGCGCCCCATGCTGGACGATAAGGTCATTACAGATTGGAACGGCCTGGCTATCGCCGCCTTCGCCAGTGCCGGCCGAGCTTTCCACGAACCCCGGTACGTCGCGGCCGCAGCGAAGGCAGGAAACTTCCTGCACACGTCGATGCGCAAGCCAGACGGCCGTTTGCGCCACCGCTTCCACAGTGGTAGGGCCGACGACCGGGCGTTTCTCGACGACTACGCATTCCTATTGTGGGGCCTTGAGGAATTGTACAGCGCCACGCACGACCCCCGCTGGCTTGGTTGGGCAGGCGAACTTGCCGGCCACCTCGAAGGGCACTTTGCCGACCCGGTCGGCGGCTTCTTCGGAAGTCCCGACGATGGCGAACGATTAGGCGCGCGGCGCAAGGAAGCCTACGATGGCGCACTCCCGTCCGGCAATTCCGTCGCGGCGCACGCCCTGCACCGCCTTGCCCGGTTTACCGGCGATGCGCGTTGGACGCAGCTTGCGGACCGAGCTGTTGCGGCCTTTGCAAGCCAACTTACAGCCTCGCCGGCGGCGTACGGCATGATGCTTGCGGCGCTTGATTTCGCCCTCGGCCCGGTGCAGGAGGTCGTCGTCGCGGGCGCGGGTCCGGCGGCCGACCAAATGCTTGCAGAAGCGGCGGTGGGCTACCGACCGCGCAGGGTCGTGCTCGCCGTTCGACCCGGGTTGGCGACGGTTGCACCTTGGACCGCCGGCCATGTTCCTGTGAATGGGCAAGCGGCGGCCTACGTCTGCGAGAATTTTGCCTGCAAGCGGCCCGTCGTGTCCGTCGCGGCGCTCAAGGACGCGTTACGTTCGTGAAAACCACGCGCCAGGCTCACGTGGCCGCAGATGCCGCGGCGCGCTCGCTAACCGGAACGCTCCATTCCCGGATTTCGCTCGCCATGCCACGCACCTGCGTTTCAATTTCGTCGCGCACCCGACGGTAGATTGCAAAATCCAGGTTCACGGGGTCGTCGATGCCCCAATCTTCGTGGAAGTGCAAGTCCGGCGACGTCGCCGTAACGCCGGGGCCCATGGCGATGATTTGCTCGAAGTCGGCAAGCTTGTTGAAGTCGAGACGCTTGGGTCGCGCAGCGGAAATGTCGATCCCCCGTTCACGCATCGCGGCGATTGCGCCCGCACTCACCTCATCGGCGGGCATGGTCCCTGCGGACTCTGCCTCGAGACCGTAGTGCCGAGCGAAGGCCTCCGCCATTTGGCTGCGGCAAGAATTGCCCACACAGACGAAAAGAATGCGGTGCGCCATGCCCCCTACTCTGTCCGGGCAAGGACTTACGCTTTGCGGCTCGGTCCTTTGATGTCGAAGTGCCGCGACGGTTGTTGCTTGGCCGCGACGACGAACGGCGGGGGGCGTGGATTATGCCAATACGCAGGCGGGCGGTTAGCGCATCGCCTGAGGGTCACAACCCTGGGCAAGGAGGCCTACGGTACGCCGTACTAAGCGTTGAGGACAACGAGTTCTGGCCGTTCGATGCCGTATTCGCGCGCCATGCGCTTGATGCGGCGTTCGGCATCGTCGCGCATGCGAGAGTAGGCGTCCAGCGACATTCCCTGAGGGTCGAGCAGGTTCCACTCCTCGACGTTCGGCAAGTTGCGCCACGGCTTCGGCAGGGAGTCTCCCATCGTGATGACGCGGTCGAAGGCCTCGAGGCGGTTGACGTCAAGTGGCTTCGGGCGGAAATGGCCGATGTTCACGCCGACATCTTCCATTACTGCGACCGCCTCAGGGGCAACGCGCATGGACGGGAACGTGCCGGCGGATTCCGCGTGGAAGCCGTAGATGGCCGCAAACGCCTGGGAGACTTGGCTACGGCTGGCGTTTCCTACATCGACGAACAGGAGGCGCACTTGCTTGTGTTTCTCGCGCTGCAGGCCGGAGCGGCCGCGTGCAACCGCGGAGCCACCGCCGCCAAAGGCGCGGCGGAACGGGTCGGCAATCGCGTCAAACGTGCCGCCCCAGAAGTTACGCTTGGCCGGCGCGTCGGAGTTGCCGGCATTCGGCGCGGGGGTGGCAGGGGTCTCGTCGGGCATGGGCGGTTCCAGAGGGTGCTCGGCTTAAATCTTCGCGCCGCCCGCACCGCCGCAATCCAGGGGAAGCAAGCCCGGCACCAGAAATCTCATACGGGACGACCGAGTCGAACCATTGTGCGCGTGCTTGCATTCCTGCCTGCGATCCTGATTCTGGCCGGCTGCACCAGCCCAAGCAGCGACCCCGCGCCGGGCGACGACGTCATCATCGTTGATTCGCCGTTCAACCGCACCGCCGACATGGATGCCCGCGCACACTTGCACGACTACTGGGGCGGTGCGCATCGCCTCGTTGTGGCCGACATCGACGTCCCCGCCCCTGGTTACGTCTGGTTCGACGCCTCCTCCATCTCGGTTGCCACCATGCGTCCCGAAGCCGGCCACGTCGTCCCCCAAGGCACGGGCTGGGTCAACGTCACGGTCGCATGGGCGGACGACGCGCAGGCGGTTCCCCCCAACCAATACAAGAACGTGCAATTGTGGGTGAAGTCAGCCAGCGACAACGACCTCGTGCTGCGCGCCAACCTCACATCGAGTCCCGCGACAATCGCAATCGCAACGAACCTCACGATGGCGGACTTGCCGCACCAGATCCTGTCCGCGTGGCAATTCGATTTGTTCATGGCCCCCGTGGAACCCGCTGTCGCAAACCCGGTCATACGCGGCCAGGCGGCCTTCACTGGGACGGTCCACTTCACGGTCACGGCCGACCACACGCGCGAGATTCCACTATTTCCAGGGCACCCGGACCAATGGGCGAACCGGACCGAAATCAAATTGTTCTCGGGCGGCGGGACCCTGTTCTACGATGGCGACCCAACGACCACGAATTGGCGTTGCTACGGGGGTTGCCCCGTCGTCTTCCACCCCGATGACGGCGTCGTGGTGCCTATCGATGCCGATCGCATCGTCGTGCAACTCTGGCTTTCAGCCACATCACCAACCAAACTCGGCCTCAAGGTCCACGCGGCGGATGCCCGCGAATTCGTCAAGGCGACGCTGACGCAAGAGACCGCGACCCTGCGCACGTACACGATTGACGTCGGAAACGGCGGCGATGGTCCTTACGCGAAGCAGAGCCAATGGGAAATCGTCCCCTACCCCGAGGGCCCCGTGGAGAACGGCTTCATGTCCGAGGACTACACGATCGAGGCTACGGCGTACAAACATTTGTGAGTGGCGCAAGGCCGACTTGGGAGTCCCGTTCGATGCCGCGTTTCCGCGGCCAATGTTTTGCAGCCATATTCGCCCCCGGCGGCCCCGCCATCGCCCGCTTCGCGGCTCGGCTTGCCAAACCCTCGCACGACTGGCTGCGCTCGTCTGCTCGCCCCGACCGGCGGCCTTCGTGTTCTACTTGCAAGAAGTGCATCTTTTGGGCCTGCCCGTGGAAGCAGCCGTCGTCGGAACGATTGAGGCCCGCCCGATGGACGTTGTACCAACACGTCTTCCGTGAATTCCGTGCGTTCCGTGGTTCGGTCGGTGGCCAGTGGGAAAGGTTTCGCGCAGTTCGTGACATTCGCGGTTTCGCCGTCGTCCCTTTCCCCCCGCCGGCATCGTGGCCGTCCCGATGCACCGCAACCGGCCCCCTGCCCATTCACCTCCTGGGTACCCTCTGGTTCCAGCCGGTCCACCAATGACCTTAAATCCCTGGAGAAAACGTCTCTCGGTGATGCGCCTAATGGTTGCAGCCGTTGCCTTGCTTGCTGGCCTGGTCTTGTTCCAGGTCCAGCCTTGCGCGGCGCAGACGCCAACCTCGGCCCCAGCCGAAGCTCAGGAGATTGCCAACGGGACGGTCGACAAGAGCCGTAGCCTGCTTGATACCGTAGGCGACGGCATCGGTGGTGCGGCCAAGGGCATCGGGGACGCGGCGACTGGCGCCGGAAAAGGTATCGGCAGCGCCGCCGGTGCGTTTGGCCGTTTCCTCGGCGATGTGGCGTCGGCACTTGGCACCGGCCTCCAAGTCACCGCAGCCGGACTTGCCAAATCGGGCCTCGTGCTGTCGACGGGCCTCGCAAGCGGCGTCGTGGCCGCGGGCCAGTTTGCGTCATCCGGCCTCTCGGCCGTCGGACACGCCTTGTCCACCGTCGCAACAAGTACTGCCCAAGGAATTGCCCTGGCCGGCGCGTGGCTCGGTGCGCAACTTGCACTTCTTGCCGGATTGTACGGCAGCTTCGTCGGCTCCATGCGTCCGAAACAGATGCAGCCAGCCGTCTTCTCTGCACTTGCCGCGACGGGGGGCGCCGCTACGACGGCCGCCGCAGCATACGGTTTGTGGGGCCTGGTAAAGAAATTCGGCTGGCTTCTTACACCGCTTGCAGGCTTTACGCGAATCGAGAACTCGGAACTCCTGGAGCACCCGATGCGCGCCCAAGTCTTCCAGGTCATTCAGTCGAACCCTGGAGTCCACGCAAGCGAATTGTCGCGCCAAGTCGGCGCCGGTTGGGGAACAATTACCCACCACCTGGACAAACTCGAAAAGGGCAAACTCGTGACAACGCGCCGCGTGAACAACCAGAAGTGCTACTTCGAGGACGGCGGCAAGGTCTCGAGCCAAGACATGGCCGTGGCAAGCGCTGTTCGTGGGGATTCGGCTAGCCACATCACGAGTTACGTGGCAACGCACCCAATGACGAGCCAGAAGGCGATGGCGGAACAACTCGGCATGAGTGCCGCCCTTGCATCGTTTCATGTCAAGAAACTCGTCGGAATCGGCGTCTTGGAAAAGATCCGCCGCGGCAAAGAGACGCTCCTAACGACGACGCAAGCCATCCGGCGGGTGCTAGCACAGCCGAGCGGCATCGAAGTGCCGACCCTGGCCACGCCGACGGTAAATGCGTAAGCCCTGGCTTGGCCCCGCACCATCCAGTTAGGCTCTAACCCCGGCAAGGCCTAGCGCGCCCCGTGCCCCGCTCAGTCCTGCTGTCCGGTGAGCACGCTTCCCTTCCCGCGGCGGAGTTGCGCGCGCTGCTTGCCGTCCACGACCCGTTGGCCAGCATCGCCGTGCATGGCTTGGCGGTCCAAATCGAATCCGGCCGCCTGGTCGGCGGAGTGGACAAGGCCTTGGCGCGCATGGCCCTCGCGCACGCATGGGGCGAGCCGTGGGCCGAGGCGCCCGATTCCGCCGCCGGCCTGCAGTGGTTGCACGACACGATTTTGCAGCGCGCGGATGGGCGCGGTTCGGCGGCGATCGTGACAGAGCGTCGCGGCGCCGGCAAGGACGCGCAATCTAAGGACGTTGGGCGCGCGCTTGGCGCCGCCCTCAAGCAGCGCGGCCATACCATCGATCTTGTCACGCCGGAATGCGCCATTTACGCATGGATAGCGGAGGGTCGAATCCGGGTCGGCGAACAGATGGGCGTCACCGACCGCCCGTCGTACGAGAAGCGCGCCAACGACCAGCGCGCGCATTTCAGCCCCGTGGCCCTTCATCCACGCCGCGCCGCCGCACTGCTGCATCTTGCCCGCGCCGTTCCTGGTGCCACAGTCTACGACCCGTTCTGTGGGACGGGCACGTTTGTCCTGGAAGCCGCCATGGAGGGATACAAGGCGGTGGGGTCCGATGTGGACGCGTTCATGGTGCAAGGCACGCTGGAAACCTTGGCGGATGCGGGGCCCGAGCCGCTGGATGGGGTGTGCTTCGTCGCGGACATTGGGGATGCTCCCGACCTCGTCGGGCCAGTGGATGCAATCGTGACGGACCTGCCGTATGGCCGCGCAAGCGGTACGGACGGCGAAGCCATTAGCGCGCTCTACACGCGGGCCATGAAATCGTTTGCCGCCCTGCTGCCAACCGGGGCCCACGCGGTCATAGGGTGCGCGCAACCAGAATTGCTTGCGGACATCGAAAATCGAGGTTTTGCCGTCGTCGAACGCCACAGCGAAGCCGTCCACCGCAGCCTCACCAGGCACTTCATCGTCGTTAAAAGAGTCCCGGGCGTGGGAGAACCCGGTTGAGCTCCAACCTCTCGGTCACCTTCCTCGGCACGGGCGCCAGTTGGCCCACGGCGGAACGGGGGCTGTCGGCCATTGCGGTAAAGCGCGGCGGCGAGATTCTGCTCTGGGATTGCGGTGAGGGGACACAGCGGCAGATTCAGAAATCCGGCCTGAGCTACCAACAGATTTCACAGATTTGGCTTACACATTATCACGGCGACCACTGCTACGGCGTGCCTGGCCTGTTGAAGACGATGGCGTTGAACGAGCGCACGAGCCCCGTCCACGTTTATGGTCCGCCCGGGTTGCCACGGCTCGTTGCAGCGTGGAAGGAACTGCGCGGCTGGCCAAGGGAATTCGAGATCCACGTTCAAGAAGTCCGGCCCGGCGACGTCATCCACAAGGACGGCTACGACGTCCACGTCTACCAAGGTGATCACGGCATCCAGAATCTCTGTTTCGCATTGCAGGAACCAGACCGCCCCGGCTTCTTCGACAAGCCCAAAGCCCTCGCGCTGGGCATTCCGGAAGGCCCACTCTTCGGCCGCCTGCAGCGCAGCGAAACCGTGACAACCAAGGACGGCCGCACGTTTACCCCCGAGCAAGTCTTGGGCCCACCGAGGCCGGGCCGCCGCATCGTCTATTCGGGTGACACGCAACCTTGCCTCGGCGTCATGGAGGCGGCAGTCAACGCGGATCTGTTCATCTGCGAAGCCACGTTCACGCAGGACCTCGTGGACAAGGCCCGTGAGGTGCGCCACATGACGGCGGCGGAGGCAGCCGGCATCGCGGCAAAGGCCAAGGCCCGGCGACTCGTTCTCACCCACATCAGCCCACGCAACAAGGACACCTCACCTCTTGCTAACGAAGCGAAAGCCGTATTCCCAGCCGTCGAGGTCGCAACTGACTTCACCACAATCGAGGTGATGGTGCGATGAGCCCTCATCTGATTCTGCTTGTGGCGGAAGTCGCGGACGACGACAAGTTGAGCCGCGCCCGTAAACTCTTGGCGGAGGCAATCGCACGCAGCGAGGAGGCGAAGGCCACGGGTCCGGTAGGCCCGCTGCGCGGTGTGCCAGGAATGAAGGTGGACAAGTACTTCGGGACAGATTTGCCCCCCGTCTGCGCCCGGCTTGGATGCTACGTGACAGACGACGGCAAGCGCTACTACTGCGTGAACCCGTCCTGCCAGAAGCACAAACTGCGCGAAACCAAACACACGCGCCGAGGCCGGCCGGAGAAGGCGCGCTTCGCCTACTTCCGCTGCCCGCGCTGCGACAGCCGATCCATCGAGATGCACGTCATCGCAAACATGTACAGTTGCCGGGCGTGCAAACATACGTGGAAGCGGTGAGAGATGCGCGCGACAGAGGGAATGCGCAGCATGAGTTCCTTCGCATCGTGGTGGTGCCTCGTCATTTCGTCGGTTATTCTTGTCGCCGCCATTCTGGCTACAAGTCGGAATACGGTGCAAGCTTGGTACATTCCGTTAGCGGCGGGTTTCGTTGGACTTTCGCTTTGGGGAATATGGCGGACCAGGCCCGAGCCTCCGTCCGGCTAGCCGTTTACGGCTCCACGGCGCCCACAATTTCCCCGTCCTTCGTCTCGGGGCATAGCCAGAACGCTAATCGTTCGATATCGGTCCAATTGTCCTTTTCCTCAAGGGCAATCGTGACATCGAGGTCGCCAAGGGGATGTGGGCGGGGCGTGAAACTTACATGACCCGCTAAAGCGGCCTGCTTGGACAACCGAAACGACGTGGTGCGCTTCGCCTCGTCCATCCCGTGCAAGAATTGGCCACGAAACGTATCGATGATGCGCAACTCGAAGATGCGAGTCCGCAGAGGATGGAGGTCCATTGCAGTTGCCGCGAGGCCGGCGCCTGCGCCGCGGATGTCCGCGTCCGGGAACAGCTTGAGGATGGCCGCACGGACCGTCTCGGGCGCCTCGGTGGGCTTGACGGTCGTGACAATGCGGACCTGCATGCCGATACGTAGGGGGGCGGGCGTGAAGCCCTTTTCGCAAGGCCATGGCCGGCCATGGCCCGGCCCGATCTTGCCGCCAAACCTTAAGGCCCACCAGGCGGGTGGCTTCGATGGTGGCTGGTTGAGGGCGCTCCTGCTCATCGCATTGCTCGTCGCGGGCTTCTTGCCGGTGCCCGCTGCGGCCGCGGAGACCACGTGGGTCAAGGTCATCACGGACGCCGGCAGCGACGCCACATCCGGTTGCGCAGCACCCGTGTGTCCGGGAACCGATCCTCAGGGAGACATCGTCTCCGTCGAGATGGCCCAAACGGACACGGACCTTTTGGTGCGCTTCACAACGACGGCCCGGACAGTGCCGGCAACGCCCCTGGACCAGGGGTCCCATGCGAGTTTCTTCCGTTTCACGGCCGATGAAGGCCAATGGGAAATCTGGAGTCGCGGTACCGACGGGTTCCAACTTTACTCCATCTGGGACCGCGACTACGGCGGCATCGGCCAGGGATACACTTGCACGTGCGAGGAACTGTCGGGTTACTTGTCCGTAGAGGCCGGCAGCACGGCCTACAATTACGTGGCCCGCGTCAAGAAGACGCTCTTCTCCCGCGATATTCTTGCCGCCGAGCCCCTCTTGGTGCGAGCCCAATTCGCTGAACTCTGGGCTGACGGTGCTTGGCCAGCCTATTCGCCGTCGTACGACCGCGCGCCCGACGTCGGTGCTTCCGACCTTGCGGTCGACATCAGCCCGTCGTCGGGCGGCTTGGCACCGCCACCGGCCTGGACCGACGGGGAGTGGACGGGCTACTGGCTTGGCCGCGACACCGCCGCCGGCGACCTGGTGACGGCCAAAGATGTGACGCATTTCGCCTTCGTGCAATCCCGTGCCATCACGGCCCGGCCCGTTGGATTCTATGCCGGGTCCTTCGACGGCACCAAGTGGCTGCTGAGCAAGGTCGCCGACACCAATCTGCCGGCGGATACCAATACCGTAGGATGGGAACGAACCATGGTGGACATGGACGCCGACGGCGGTGACGTGGGGCTAATTACTTTTCTTGACACGGCGGCCGCGTACGGGACGCTGAGCTTTGGCCATCTGGTCAACGGTACTTGGGTATTGGAACCGGTCGCGTCGTGGCCCTTCCTGGTTCCCCGAGATGGGGCGCCGCAACTTCTCATGTCCCACGGACGGACCCTCATCGTGGCGCGACCGGCGGATGGCGGCCCGATGCTGCTCGAACGCAGAGATGACAAATGGGCCGTCGTGCACAGCTTCTCTGGCGCGCATGCGGTGCGCATCGCCGTGGACGCAGCGGGAAAGGTGCATGCGGTAACCATCGAGAACCAGACCGAATTCCACGACGAGTGGACAATTGGAACCCCAGAGCGGCCGTACGGGGGCCTGCACTATGCAAACGAGGCGGAAGCATGGCTCGACCACAATCTGGACGAGCCGATGGATCCGCGTGACCGCGACGCCGACGCCAGCATTGCCATCGCGATTTCACGCTCGGGCCAACCCGCCCTCGCCTGGACGAGTGCCGACTTCCTGCAAAACAGGGAGGGCAAGTCCTACTTCGGCACGGTGGCAACCGGCATCCTGACGCGCGACCCGACTCCCTTCTTCGATGGCCAGCAGTCGCCCCCTCGCGATCTCCGCCTGTGGTTCGACCAAGAAGGCGTGGCCTACATCCTGCACGGTACCTACCAGCCCCACCTTCAGGCCCGACAAGTGGATGCTGCCGTGTATGATTTCCCCCTGCCGGCTGCGCATTCGGCCCACTTCCGGCCTGGCCTTGACGGCACCATGATTGGCTTGCTTGACAATTCGCAGAAGGGGGCTGGCTTGGCATTCGGCCCAGCCAGCGTCGTCCCGGCAGCGCACCATGCCGCCAAGCCAGACGCCGCGCCGGCGCCCGCAAGTGACGCCCAAAACGCCACCCCGCCGCCACCCGAACCAGCCAAAACCGCCGCCCCATTGCGATCGCAAGAGACGCCGTACCCGTGGGCCGGCATGGCCCTGCTGGTAGCCATCCTGTTTTCCCGCCGATGGCCCCGCGCGCCCTAAAGAAGCCTCATACCCCCCAACCTTGTCGCACGCCTGTGGCCGTTCCGCACGTCCCCACCAGCGCCGACCGGCCTTCCATTGACCAGTATTTCATGGACATGACGCACCTCGTGAAAGCACGGGGGACCTGTCCGCGTCGCCAGGTGGGTGCCGTCATCGTGAAGGACAAGCGTGTGCTTACCACCGGCTACAACGGCGCGCCGCGCAATTTTCAGCACCCTATCGACGTCGGCTGCTTGCGTGACGAACTGCAGATTCCCCGCGGCATGGTCGCCGATATTTGTCCTTGCTTGCACGCCGAACAGAATGCCATCATCCAGGCGGCAACGACTGGCGTATCCATCGACGGAGCGGACCTATACGTCACAACGCAGCCGTGCACCCAGTGCAGCCGCATGGTGGCAAATTGCGGTATCAAGCGCGTCATCTTCGACGAAGAATACCCAGACCCGCTCTCGATCGGCATTCTCACGACGGCTGGCGTCCAACTGCTGCGCTGGGACGGGACGACGCACAAGGCGACGGCGCTCAAGAATCCCAATACCTTCGAGCAGGCGCAGGACGAAGTGCGCAAGCGTTTCCGCGAGGGCAAAATGACGCCAGGCCCCGCCTCAGGATTAGGGCCGCTTCCCATGGCTGGCGGAGGACGGATGGCGCCGATGCAGCAGCGTGGCTCAGTTACGTCACCAAGCGACCCTAGCGTCGCGGCGAATGAGGATGCAGCGCAAGGGCGGTCGGCGCCGATTCGCGATCTGAAGGACGACCCGGCGCGCATGGATCTTATCCGCAAGCTTGCAAAGGAAAAGGCCGAGAAGCGCAAGCAGGCGCAAGAAAACAACCGATGACGCCGGGGCGATGGCAAATGGCGAGCCCGCTGAGACTCCGGGCAAGCTGATGATCGCGACCCGATGAAACTGGAGCTTCGACAGAAAACCTGCTTGGCCAAGTCCTGAGGCGATTTCGAAGTTGCTCCGACGGCGGCGTGCACATCCATGACCAATCGCCCGACGCCCAAGGGGGCAAGCCGATACCCATGTGCTGCTGCGCGGCGTGGGCCGTGCGCAAGCGGCATGTCATTGCATGTGACTATGGGCAC
>CAZVJB010000005.1:0-129230 GCA_964627625.1 uncultured Halobacteriales archaeon | reverse complement strand
CGGGTGCTGCCGCAGCCGGCGGCGCGGCGCCGGTCGACGGCTGGGCAGCGGCGCCGCCACCGAAGTCGGTGGCGACGGTCTGCACGCCGGCGGCCTGGGAAGCCAACCTAGCCTTGCGGGCGGCCTCTGCGGCGTCCTTCTCGCCGGGGGCGAAAACCTTGACCGTGTCCGGCAGGATTGCGTCCTTCTTCATGATGCGGACGGTGCAGCCGATGATGCCGAGTTTCTTCTTGCACTGCGCGTAGCCGACATCCATCAGGGTGAGGGCGGTCTCGCCGCAGTACTTGACGTGGCCTGCGATGAATTTCTCGCGGCGCTTGCGTTGCCCGGTGAGCTTACCGGCGATTTCGACGATGACGCCTTGGGCGCCGGACGCCATGACGCGCTGGACCGTGCTGTGGCCGACGCGGCGGAAGTGCCAGCCACGCTCGAGGGATTCCGCGACTTTGATGGCCATAATCTGGGCGTTGAGGCCGGGGTTGTAGTTCGGCTCCTCGACGGAAATCTGCGGGTTTTCAAGGCCGAATTCGGAGTGGAGGCGACTCGTGAGTTTGTTGATGGTCTCGCCGCGGCGGCCGATCACCATGCCCGGGCGTTCGGCGACGATGTTGACGCGGGTTCCAAGCGGTGTGCGCTGGATGTCCATGCCACCGTAGCCGGCGCGCTCGGTCTCCTTCTTGACGAAGTCCTTGACGAGCAGACGGTTGACCGACTCCTTGATGAATTTGCGTTCGACGGCCATGTTAGGTCTCCTCCTCCACTTTGGGGTGGGCCCCGCCAGCCTTCTCGGCCTTCGCGGCCTTTGCGGGCTTGTCGTCCTTCGCTGCCTTGTCCGACTTCTCGGACTTGGGCGCCTTCGGAGTCTTTGCCGACTTGCCGGCACGCGTCGGCTTGCCGCGGGTCGTCTTGGGGGACTCCTCGTCCTCCTCGGCGACCATCACGATTACCTCAAAGTTGCAGTGCCGATTGTAGTGCGGCGTGGCGCGGCCTTGGGCGCGTGGCGTAAACGCCTGGTTCACGGTGCCTTGGTAGGCCGTTGCGTGGATGATGACGAGGCGCTCCTTGTCGAGCCCCTTGTATTCGGCGTTCGCTTCGGCCGACTCGAGAACCTTGAGCATCCGCGTGACGGTACCCACCGGGTACTTGCCCGGGCCGAAGCCCGTGCCGCGGCGGTGGTGAATCTTGCGGTTCCTGACCTTGAAGGGCACAGGCGTCCTGAGCTCGGAAACCTCCTCGAGGAATTTCTTTGCGCGGGCGACGGGCATGCCCTTGATGGCGCGAGCAACGTTGCGGCCGCTCTTGGGGGAGCAGTCGAGGTCGCGGCCGTAGGCGCGGGCGGTGGTTGCGGAGTCGCTGACGGTAGAGTAGAAAGTCGCCATAAGATCACTTCAGGGGGACGTGCTTGCTGGACCGTGTGGCACCGACACCGACACCCGAGTGGATGCAGGCCTTGGTGGTGATAGCGAACTCGCCGAGGCGGTGGCCGATCATCTCAGGCTGGATGGTCACGAGCTGGAACTCCTTGCCATTGTGGACCGCGACAATCTTGCCGACGAAGCGGGGCAGGATGCCCATGTGGCGGTAGTGCGTGCGCACGACCTCGCCGGGCTTGGCGGCCTCGACCTTCTCGAGGAAGCGCTTCTCCTCGGCCTTGACACCACGGGTGTAGAGGCGGCGGGTGCGGCTGGGCAAGAGCGGGAGGACCTGGTCGAGCGGCAGGGCCTGCAACTCGGCAAGGCTCTTGCCGCGGTACAGGAACTCCTTCTTCGAGCGGGTCTCGATGACTGCTTTCGCCTTGCGCAGTTTGCGGCGGGCGGCTCCGACGTTGACGATGACGCGTTTTGCCATTGAATTACCTCCTCATGCCGGTTCGGCTGGGTGCGATCTTACCGACCTTGCGGCCCGGCGGAGCGCCGCGGGCCACCGACGTCTGGCCGCCGCGGAAGTTGTGGGCGCCACCGCCGTGGGGGTGGTCCACGGGGTTCATGGCGACACCGCGCACGCGCGGCCAGCGTTGGCCGCGGGCGCGCATGTGGTGGTAGACCTTGCCGGCCTTGAGGAATGGTTTGTCGCCGCGGCCGCCGCCGGCTACGAGGCCGATGGTGGCGCGGGCAAGCGGGTGGCAGTCGCGGAACTTGCCGGACGGCATGCGCACCACGGTGCGGCCTTCGGCGTGGGTCACGATTTCGGCTGCGGTGCCGGCCGTGCGGACGAATTTGCCGCCGTCGTTCGGGCGCGCCTCGATGTTGTAAATCGGGGTGCCTTCCGGAATCTTCGAGACAACGGTGACGTTGCCGGGCTGGATCTGCGTCGTGTTGGTGAACACAACGGTCTGTCCGACCGACATGCCTTCACTGGCGATGTGCAGGAGTTCCTTGCCTTCCGACGTCTTGAGGGTCGCAAGGATGCAGGTGCGGCCGGGGGCGTGGTCGATTTTCTCGACGGTTGCCGTGCCGGTCCAGTTGACGGGGTAGCTGACGTTGCCGCTGTGCCGGTGGCTCGGGGAGAGCATGCGCGGCGCCATGGCTCCACGGCGGCGCGTAAGAATGCGCTTTCCCATCTAGAACACCCCGATGCGCATGCCGATGTCTTCAGCAGTCGTCTCGCCCATGAACTTCACGACGGCGCGCTTGCCGTCCTTGGTGATGCGGGTGTTGACGGTTGCGACCTTGCAGGAGAACAACTGCTCGATGGCCGCCTTGATGGCGGGCTTGTTGGCCGTGCGGCGGACCAGGAACTCGAGGGAGTTGTTGCGGTCCATGAGCATCATGGTCTTCTCAGTCACCATCGGGTGGAGAAGGACGCTGTGCGGGTCAATCGTCATGCGAAGGCCTCCTGGATGGCCGCGAGAGCCCCTTGGGTGAAGACCGTGAGGCGACCGGCATCTCCGCCGGGGGCCAGGTGTTCAGCGGATAGGTTGCGGGCGGCGACCACTTCGACACCGGCAAGGTTGCGGGCGCCGGGAGCTTTACCGTCGGCGGTCACAAGGAGGACCGACTTCGGGGTGCGGTAGCGGCGGCCACGCAGTTTGCCCATGCCGGCGCGCACGTGCACGCCCTGCTTGGCGCGCTCGAGGTCGCCTGCGAGACCGAGTTTTCCGAAGATCTCGGCAAGGTCGCTGGTCTTGGCGGCGCCGATTGCGTCGTCCGTCACGATGACGGGCAGCGCGAGCTTGTCGTCGACCTTGTGACCGCGGGCGCGCACGATGTCACCGTTGGCGGTGGCAGCGAGGGCCGAGGCGATGGCCAGGCGGCGCTCCTTCGAGTTGATTTTCTCGTTCCAGAAGTGGCGCGACTCCGGCGGGTGGGCGCGACGGCCGCCGACGTTGTTCGGCGCGAAGGCGGCGTCGCTGGCCTGCTTCATGCGCGGCACACGCGACTGGCCCTTGCCTTTTCCGACCCATTCGACCGACGGGCGTTCACCGGCAACCGGCGAGGCGCCGTAGCGCTGGCGGCGGTTGGCTTGGGCGACGTTGACGGCCTTGCGAATGAGGTCAATGCGCAGCGGCGTTGCGAAGACGGCAGGCAGGTCGACCGAACCGGCGGACTTGCCCTCTTTGTTGTGGACGGTAATTTTGCTCATCTTCAGGCCCCCTGTTTGCTGGCGGTGGAGACGTAGCGGATGTCGGCCTGCTGCAATTCGATGCCGCGGGTGTAGCGCACAGCGTCACGCATGCGGATGAGGCGGCGGGTCGGGCCCGGAATCGAGCCGTGCACGATGAGGTACGAGTTGCGCACAACGCCGTAGTGCGGGAAACCGCCGGCCGGAGTAATCTCGGTGCCATCGGTGCCGATCTTGAGGACGCGCTTGTTGTACTCCGTGCGCTGGTGGAAGCCGCGCTGGCCGTCGTTGGGGACGGTCGACTGCACCCACGCCGGGTGCCAGGAGCCCTGGGTACCAATCATGCGGCGGTGCTTGCTGTTCTTGTGCGACAGCAACTTGGTGTGGAAACGGACAACACGGGACTCGAAGCCGTGGCCCTTCGTGATGGCGAGGGCGTCCATCATCTGGCCGGCTTTGAGGGCCTGTTCGACGGTGACGGTTTTGCCGAGAATGGTTTTGGCGTACTCGATGCGGGCTTTGATGTCCCCGCCGCCGACGCGAATCTCCATGAGTTCGGGGATCTTCGAATCGACACCGGTCACTTCGACCGGCTGCGTGTGCGCAAGAACGCGGACATCGGCGATGACGGTTTCGCCGGCGAGTTTCCAGTTGGCCGCGACGTCGGCCTGCTTGCCGAGGGGCAGGCGGTTGCCTAGGCGCTCGTCGACCTTGTCTGCCCAGACCTCCGTGAGCGTCTTGAGGCCGTACGGGGTCTTTTCGTAGAGGCGGATTGCGACAACGCCCATGGGCGGAGTCTCAAGGATGGTGACCGGCATGCGAACTTCCTGGCCCGTCGTGTCCGACGTCGGCCGGTAGTCGATGACGAGCGCGTGGGTCATGCCGGCCTTGTAGCCGGCAAATCCCTGCAGCTTCGGCGACCCGGAGTCTTCGGCCCAGGCCTTGACGTGCGGGACGGTCGAGCGGGCGCGCTTGCGGGGGTAGAACCCCATTGAGCCCTGTCGCGGGTGAGAACGTTTGCCCATGTGTTGCGATCTCCTGTGCTGACGTTCGGGCGGCCCCTAATGCCGCCGTCGCGCCTGATATTCGGGCGGGTGGTTCCACCACTACGAGAGTGGAAGAGCCCCTATCGCCCAAGACGGATGTTCGCAATTTCCCGTGACGCTTGCTGCAAGTCCAAGGGGGCCTTCCATCACTGGAAAGCGGACCTGCCGCACCGGGATGCACAAAGCATTGCCCGACAGCGTCTGGTGAAGCTGCTAATCGCGGCGAGGAAGGGGTCCTATAAAGACGTAATGGACTCGCGGTCGCCCCGGGCCACCAGAGACAAGACGCCACTCATGTCCGCGGCGCACTTCTTACCGGCTGCGTCATAGGTGTCCGGACGAACAACGAACCGGAACAATTCGGGCAAACCTGGCCATACTGCGCGGCGCATTCCAGACAAAACGTGCAGTCCGAGTCGCAGGAATAAGCGGAATCAATCCACGAGATGTGGACAGCGCAGATCTGACACTGCTCCAACTCGAACTCGCGGTCGCTCAAGCCGATCGCCGGCGTAGCGCCACGCCCAGCAGCACCAAGGCGACAAGTGGCGCAATCGGCCCCGGCGTAGCAGCCGAGGGCGCGCCGCCAGGCGTAATCGGGTTGGACCAAGCCTGCGCGGCCGCGACGGCGGCGTCCACTCCTAGCGCTCCGAACCCGGTGCAGCCATCAGGGCCCGGCGCGGCCATGTCGGCGGCCGTGTCGCGCAGAATGGCAGCGAGCGCCGCGACCGGCAAGTCGCTGCGCGCCTGCCACATGCGGGCGGCTGCGCCGGCGACGGCGGCCGCGGCAAGGGCAGTCCCATCGGCCTGGCCCGAAGGCCCTGGAGCGGCCGGCGTCCCAGGAACCGCGACCGGGACGCCATGTGTCAGCGCCGACAAGTCGGGCTTCAGCACGGCCACGGCGGGAGCGCCACCGTCGCATTGCGCGTCCTTGTCGCCCACGGTGAGAACATACGGACTTGCATGCAGGACCGAAGTGCCGCCTGCCGGAACGATGACGAGGACGCCTGCCGACCAGAGATCGTGCGCCTGGGCCGCCAGAGTCGCCGCCCCCGAGGCGCTTGCGTCTGTCGCAAAAGAGAGTACGACGACCCGGGGGCCGGCCGCACCGTGGCCGCCATGATGCTGGAGCAACTCATCCATCGCCCGTTGCGCCGCCTCTTCACTTGACGGGTCGATTGCGGTGCCCGTGTACTTGGCACTCACCTGCATGTCAAGGATGCGGGCGCCAGGGGCGATGCCGAGGGTCGCACCCGCAACAACGCTGGCAACCGCTGTGCCGTGACCGTCAGGGTCAGGCCGAGCCGATGTCGGGTCAGGTAAACCGGGAACCGGCAGTGGAATCGGCACCGGCGATTCGTAGAAACTCACGCGCTCGACGCGGCCCGCAAGTTCGGGATGGCTGGAATCGACGCCAGTGTCCAGCACGGCTATCGTCACACCGTCGCCGGCGTCGGCGGCCCCGGCCGGCATGGCGCCCGCCAGAAGAAACGCGACGAGCCCCAGGACAATCACCTTGCGCACGGACGTTTGCAACCGCCGGACCCACATGAGGTTTGGCAACAGCGGCCCCGCAGCGCCGTTTGCGGCAATCGACGGGAGGGCCATGGCCGGCCATGGCCTCCTTAGGGAGCCTCAAGGACCCTTGATGCCCGGCCGTCCGACACCGAAAGCCGCCCGGTTGCCCGCAGCGGCGCGAAATGCGCAAATAGCCCCGCCATCTCGGCCGCCTGTCCAGAAGAGACGCGGTCTCGGGCTGGCATGCGGAAATCCATCCGCCGAGGTCGCATAACCCGGTATTGCGCTGGTCTCGAAAACCAGTGTCCCCTGGATTTGCAGGTTCAAATCCTGCCCTCGGCGTTCATGCAGGTCACGGTCTCCTTCCGTCCCCGCCGGCAACCGGACGCGTCGCTGGACTTGCCCGCCGGCGCCACCGTCGCCGATGTCTTGCGCGCAGTCGGCCAGTCCGGCGACCACACCCTCGTGGTCCGCGGCTCCGTGCCGATTCCGGAGGATGAGCCACTCGTGGACAGGGACGCCCTGCTGTTGCTTTCCGCGTTCAGTGGGGGCTAACGGGCATGATTTCCGGCCACGCGACCTCGGCGGGGACGGCCGACTACGCGGGCTTGCACAAGGCTGCACCCGGCCATTTTCGCAGCGCACTCGGCCTTACGGTTTCGTCCGTCGGCATGGGCTCCTACTTGGGCGAAACGTCGCCGGGCGCGCGCCGCAACTACGAGGATGCCACCCTCGCGGCGCTGTCTACTGGCATCAACGTCCTCGACACCGCCGCGAACTACCGTGACCAAGCATCCGAGCGTGACCTCGGCAAAGGAATCGCGCGGTTCGTGGCCTCGGGAGGCAAGCGTGAGGAATTCGTCGTTGCTAGCAAGGCGGGTTTCCTGCACGGTGACTGCGACGAGGCCGACGCGGACGTGTGGTTCCAGCGCGAATACATGGAATCCGGCGTGCTGCGAAAGCAGGAGGTCGTATCGAGTCACTCGCTTGCGCCAAAATTCATCGCGCATCAACTTGAACGCAGCCGGCGCAACCTGGGCCTCGCTTGCATCGATGTGTATTTCTTGCACAATCCGGAACACGAACTCGACTGGATCCCGGAAGCGGAGTTCTACGCCCGCATCGAGGCCGCATTCGAGGTCTTGGAACGCGCCGCCGACGCCGGCCACATCCAATTCTATGGCGCCGCGACCTGGGACGGATTGCGCACACCGCCCGGGGAAAAGGGGCACCTTTCCATCGTGAAACTCGTGCACCACGCGGGCGCCGCGCGCATGAAAGTCGGTGGAAAAGCCGCCAATCACCACTTCCAGGCCGTCCAGTTGCCTGTCAACATCGCCATGACGGAGGCCGCCCTCAAGCCGACGCAGCCGTATCGTTTCGGAGCGCAGACAATCCTCGACTGCGCCAAGGACTTGGGCATGCTGGTCCTGTCGTCGGCAAGCCTGATGCAGATGCGCATCGCCGGCCAGATTCCTGCAGAATACGGGCAAGCGTTCGGCACGGCCAGCGACGCGGAAACGGGATTGCAGTTCACGCGGTCGGTCTCGGGCGTCACGACGGCGCTCGTCGGCATGGGCAGGCCGGAGCACGCGAAAGCGAACGCGGAGTTTGCGACGTCGAGAAGCCCGGAGTCGGCCGTTGTCAAGACGCTGCTAGGCACCGGTTCCGTGCACGGGTGGTAACGGGAAGGCGCTGCGAAGGCCAGCCACCGGAACTTCGTGCATGGCGCCGTTGGCCAATTCCTTTACCTGCACCTTTCCAGCTTCCATATCCCGGTCTCCAACGATGACCAAGAACTTGGCCCCGACCGAGTCGGCGTGCTTGGCCACGGCTCCTGGCTTTCGGCCGGCCAAGTCCAATTCCACCGCAAGTCCGGATTCGCGCAACTGTGCGACGATTGGCAGGACGGCCTTCGTCGCAGCCTCCGAAAGCGCAGCGAAGTACACGACAGGCCCAGGTTCAGCCGGGAACGCGGCCTTCTTACCGGCCAGTTCCGCCTGCTTCTCCAGCGCGACAATGGTCCTGTCGAAGCCCAGGCCGAATCCCATCGTGGGCGTCGGCTGTCCGCCGAAGACGGCGCTCAAGTCGTAGCCACCGCCTCCAAGGAGTTGCTTCTCAGCGCCGAGGATGGGGCAATGCATCTCGAACACTATTCCGGTGTAGTAGTCGAGGCCGCGGGCGATTCCGAGGTTGAGTTTCACGTTCGCGACGCCGAAGGACTTGAGGAAAGCCATGACGGCTTCAAGTTCGGCAAGTTCGTCGACCGCATCGCCCATCATGGCGTTGCGGACGGCGGCCACTGTCGGGGCATCCATCACAAGGAAAAGTCGGTCGATGGCCGCTTCGCAACCCCTCTTCGAATCGGCGAGGCGCTGAATCTCGGCGCGGTCGCCTTTGTCGATGGCGCGCATGAGTTTGCCGCGTGTCTCCGCATCGAATCCGAACGTCTCGACACACGCCTTGAGGATTTTGACGTGGCCGACGAAAAAGTCGCGCTCGGCAAGTCCGACGTCGCGCATCACGGCGTCGGCGAGGGCCAATAACTCGGCGTAGGCAAGCGGCGTTCCCGCGCCAATCTGTTCGCAGCCAAACTGCCAGAACTCCCGATAGCGTCCCGCCTGGGGACGGTCGTAGCGGTAGCAGGCGCCGTGGTAAAACCACTTGATCGGCTTGGGGTCGTTGAAGTGCTCCTGGTAGTACATGCGCATGGCCGGGGCCGTAAGTTCCGGCCGTAGGCACATGTCCCGGTCGCCCTTGTCCTTGAAGTTGTACAGTTCGCTTACGATGCCTTCGCCCGACTTCGCGGTAAACAGGCCGAGTTCCTCGAACGCGGGCGTCTGGACTTCGCGGTAGCCGAAGCGACTGAAGACGGCACGCATCCGGCCCGCGACGTGGTTGCGCACCGCCATTTCAGCGGGGGCAAAGTCGCGCGTCCCACGAGGGCGCTGGATGGGGTCGGCCACGGGGATTTCGAAGCCGGAGGTGGGCTTGAGGCTGCCGTCCCTTTCCTGCCGCCCGGGCGGTCGAAAACCAACGACTGCGCGATTTCTCCCTCCCCCCGGAACAGGCCATGACCGGCCAACTCCTCCTCGACACCATGAGTCTTCAGATCACAGCCCTCGACGCGGTCATCGGGGCACTTGCGACGGCCTTCTTTGGGGGCCTCGTTGCGGCCGGGGCCTATTTCCTGAAGCAACTGGTGGGCTCGCAGTCGGAGGTGCGTGCGCTTCGGTTGAGCTTGGCCCGCCTACGCACGGTGGAGGAAGCCGTGGGCTCCCACGGAACCGGCTTCGCCGAGCAAGCCTTATCCGAGGAGAAGGCCCAATCGGGAGTGGAATGATGTTGACCCGAGCGGAGTTCGATGACCTGCCTCGCCTTCTCGCCAAGGCCATGTCCGGCGCTTTGGACATGCAATCCGACCAGCGCTTGCGATGGCTTCTCTCCCGCCAGAGTCCAGAAGTGGCCGTCATGCGAATCCCGGATCTCATCCGATTCGGCCACTTCGTCGTCGGCCTCTACGCGTTGCAGCACGGCATCCAGCCGCCCGCCAGGGCAAGCGCGTAGCAGCCCGGCTACGTGCACGGATCGACCGCGCCAGCCCTCCCGCGCAGCCGGCAAGAAGGATGATGGGGACTATCGCCACGGCCTTCACAAGTCGTGCGTCTCCGCGATCACTTGGTCGATAATAGCGTCCACGGGTCCAACATATTTTCCGGGGTCGACCGCATCCGCGATGCCTTTCTTCCCCAACAGTTTGGCGACGGTCTTGTCGGCGTGCAGGGCGTCGCGGTAGTGTCCACCCTTCGCGATAGTCTTCATGGCGGCGGCGCGCGCGACCTCGTGGGCTTCCTGGCGGCCCATGCCTTTCTCAGTAAGAGCAATCATGACGGATTCCGCCATCATGAGCCCCTGCGCCCGTTCCATGTTGAGAATCATGCGGTCGGGGAAAATGCGTAATTCCGTGAACACCTTGGCCATCTGGTGCAGGATGTGGTCGAGCAGGATGAAGGCGTGCGGATGCAAGAAGCGCTCGGGTGCCGAGTTGGCAAGGTCGCGTTCGTTCCACTGCACAGCGTTTTCCCAAACGGGCAGGACCATGCTGCGCACCAGCCGCGCCAGGCCCGAAACCTGCTCCGACGTGATAGGGTTCTGCTTGTGCGGCATCGTGCTGCTACCGACTTGTTTCTTGGCGTCGAAGCCCTCCGCGACCTCGCCGATTTCAGTGCGTTGCAACGTGCGGACTTCGGTGCTGAATTTCTCCAGCGACGTGGCAATGTTCGCAAGCAGCGAGAAGAGTTCGATGTAGCGGTCACGCTGGATGATCTGCGTCGACGCCGTGACCGGGCGCAGTCCCAGTTTCTTGCAGACGGCCGCCTGGACGTCGATGCCCTTGCCGCGAAACGCCGCCATGCTCCCGGTCGCCCCGCTCATCATTCCGACGGCGACACGCTTCTCGACTTCGGTGAGGCGTTCCAAATGACGGCCAACTTCCGAAGCATAGACGGCCATCTTGAGTCCGAAGGTAATCGGCACGGCTGCCTGGCCGTGCGTGCGCCCCAGCATGGTGGTATGCCGGTGTTTGCCCGCCTGGCGCAGCAAGGAATCCCGTAGCGCGCGCAGCCCGTCGCGAAGGATGGACATAGCGTCGCGGAACTGGAGGGCGTTTGCTGTGTCAATGATATCGTAACTTGTTGCGCCGAGGTGAATGAAGCGACCATCGTCCTTGCCTGCGACTTCCGTCATGGCCTTGACGACTGCCATGAGATCATGCTTGATTTCGGCCTCGATTTCCTTCACGCGATCGGCCTGGACCTTGCCCGATTCTGCGACCTTCGCCAGGCGCTTTGCGACATCCTTGGGAATCGTGCCGGTCTCCGCGTGCGCGTGGGCGAGCGCCGCCTCGACTCGCAGGAGGTAGCGCAGCCGCGCGTCCTCGGTCCACAGCGCCTTCATCTCGGCGCGGCCGTAACGGAAATCTAGCGGGCAGACGAGGTCCACGATACGGCGAGGCCCGGCCGACTCATAAGCCGCCCGGACAGCCGTAGCGGGGGAGGATTAGGACCTCAAGAACGAGGACACCACCACGGCCGCCTGGGTGCAGCCGTCCTCGCCAAACCCGGTCGACCGAAGCACGAGCTCTCCATCGCCCATGAAGACTGCCGCCTGCCACCAGCCGCCTGGCCCGTTCGACCCGATGGTCCGTCCCTCTTCCAACACCTGCAACTGCACATCATCCCAGCAGAAGCCCTGCAAGGTCGCGGGGCGCAGCGAAGTTTCCGCCAGCGCGAACGGAATGCCGCTCACGTCCATCGTCTCCATCTGGACGCCGAACTCTCCGTTGGCGCCTGCTCGGCGTTGGGGGTATTCCGTTTCGATGACTTGCAGTGGGTGGAGCTCAAAGTCGGCGGGTGTGCGGTCCGCGGCCAAGTCGACTGTCCCGTTCAGGACCAGGAAAACATACTGGCCGCCGCCATCGAGTGGGATGCTGATGTTGCCGCCTGCCGGGACCTCAAACGGGCCAAGTCGGCGGTCGTCGGTGTCCCATACCTGCACCACCGCAGCAGGCCCCTCGTCGTCGGGGCCAAGGAGGAGGATTTGCGAAGCACCCGGATGCACGGTCGCCTCCACCGGGCCTTCGGGTAGCGTTCCATACGAGAACAGACTGTCGTCTCGTGCCACGTCGTGGCCGCGCACGAGCTGCGAATGTCCTGCGCGGCTGAAGGAGGTCCAGGTGAAAATCACGGCGCCGTCAAGCCCATCGTACCTGAGCGTGCCGGCCACGCGCCGCCCGGAGGCGTTCTGCGCGTACGTGGTAGCCGGCAGTTGCCACGTCGCGTGGCCCGCAAGCGCCGGCAGGGCCGGCCCGAATCCCCCGCCCGATTCCTTGGCGGAAATGAGGGCGCCCGCGTCGCCGTGCAATTCCACCTCGAGATTCTGGTACTGCCCCGTGACCAGGACGGCCAGGTTGGCCATGGGCGGCGAATCGATGGTGAGATTGATGAGGCGCACCCGCGGGCCGAACAACTCCGGCACCGTTTGGGACAGGGCGGAATCATCCTCGCCAAGAACGACGAAGCCGGAGACGACGGGAAGCCTGCGCACGGATTGGACGGGCACCGCGCCGGATGAGATTGCGAAGCCCCCGGCCTGCAGGGTCTCCCGGGCAGCGACCAAGACAATCTCGCCGGGGCTGGCGGGCATGTCGTGGCGAGGCGCCGCCGGCGTGAGGCGAAACGCGCCGACGCGAGCGTCATCGGGGCCAAACACCGTGAGATTCGCGGCGCCCGACACCAAGGTGAAGGACAAGTCGCCGCCAGTATGGTTGAAGGCGAACGCCCCCGCAACGACGAGCCCCGTAGGCACGTCGAGCAGGGTTGGGTTCCCCGTCGTGCCCGGCTCGTCGGACGCCGGAGTCGAGCAGCCCGCCATGAGCAATGCGGCCAACGCGATGGCGATGCCCAGCTTGCCCATGTCGGTCCTTCCCGTTGGGGATTCTTAAAGCGTGTGGTCCCCTTGGCGCTGCCATCGACCTCGACCAGGTCCTCTCCACCATCGACCCACGGCTGTGCGTGCCGTGCAAAGGGTCGCGTGGCTTGTGCGGCTACGACCCGTGCCCGCTGCTGCAAAAAATTCGTTCTCAGATGCCCAAAGTTGTGCGCGACGGCGGCCGCCTCGGCCGGGACCTCTTCGGCAGTTCGCCTCCCAGCCTTTTCGTCGGCCGCCACGGCTACCCGCACGTTTCAATTGGCCCCATGCTGCCGCCCGAACACCGCGACGAGGGCGCCGCCCGCCTTCTCGATTCTCCGGCTGACTGGCTCGGCATGACGATTCCGGACATCGTGGGCCTGCGCTCAAGCCTGCTTCGCACGACGCACAAGGTCAAGGTTGCACAGACCGCCGCCCCCGCGGGCGACGTGTTTTCGCCGGACCGCATCACGCGGCTCAGCCAGGAACTCGCCCTCGCGGCCCGGCCGGTCGACACGGAAGTCCATCTCAGCCGGTCGCCACGCTTCGGCCCGCCGACAATTGGCGATTTTGCTCCACCGCATGGACCGACGGCGGAGGTTGAGCGCGCAAGCCTCACCGAAAACGTGCGGGTCGAGCGCCCGCTCGAGCGCGCGGCCGCCGACACCGACTTGCGCGCGAGCGAGGCTCTTGCCGGCCTTTACGACGGCGGGACCAGCGTGTACCAATTGGAGCGCGTCCTGTCGGCCGGCATGCTCGGACTCGGCTCGAAGCGCAAACTCGTGCCGACGCGCTGGGCGATCACGGCGACGGACGACCAAGTGGGCCAGGACCTTATCGCAAGGATACGCGACCGACCGACGGTTGACAAACCGGCTGTCCACTTCGGCGAACGTTTCGGCAACCGGTTTTTTGTCCTTCTCTTGCCGCGCGTGTGGGGGTTCGAATCAATCGAGGCTTGGCTGAAGGGAAGTTTCTGGGCAAGTTCGGGAATGCCGCTTGCCACCGGCCAATCAGGCATCGTCGAAGCCGACTGGGAAGACCACGCGGGACGAACGACGTACGCGGCGACGGCGGGGGGATACTACGCAACGAGGTTGGCCGTGCTTGAGCACATGGTTGCAGCAAGGCGGCAGGCGACGGCGATTGTCTTGCGCGAGATCACGGACGATTATACGACGCCGCTCGGGGTCTGGGTGGTGCGGGAAGTGGCCCGGCTCGCGATGTCGGCGCGACCCCTGGTTTTCGAAGACACGGAGGCGGCCTTGCGTCACATCGACAGGCACGCCAGGTTCAAACCTTGGCAAGACCACGCAGAATTTCTCGGCCAGCTGCAGACGCAGCGGTCGCTTGAGGAATTCTAGTGCGAACGCGTGCAACGTGTCCGTTTCCCCAAAGGCCATGAACAGGCGCCCATGTGCAACCCGCATGTCCAACAAGGCGGTCCCGGCCGCCATCGCGCTGGTTTTCCCACTGCTTGCCGGCTGCTTCGGTGGCGCAGGCGACGGCCCCGTTCTTCCCGCGACCGCCTATGATGCGGAATTGACGGGGGCCGCGCCGTTTACGATTTTCCTGTGCAAGGCAGGCTACCGCGTCGGCATCGGCGCCACCTCGGCCGGAATGGACGAATGCAACCACCGCGTCACCCATCCCCTAGCGGACAACACGGTCTTCGATTGGCGCACACAGCATGGCCCCGGCAACGAGGTCTCGGTCGCCGTGAACCCGACCAATCCCCTGAACGTCGCCGGCGGCGCCAAGGACTACACGGTCTCCTACATGACGAATGCGCCGACTCCAGCCTGCGGCCAATACACCGTCTGGATGGGCACCTTCTCCAGCATGGACGGCGGCATGACGTGGACAAACGACCTCATGCCTGGTTTCCCCGGGGACGACCGGACGAGCAACATCAAGGGCAATCTGTGCAGCACCGACCCGGTCGTCGCCTTCGACGATGATGGGACGCTCGTCTACTCTGGCCTGAACTACGGAGGGTCGCGCCCCGGCCAGCTGCCGCCGCTGCCAAACCCGCTCTACCCCGGCGCAAGCGACCTTGCCACCACGAGCCAGGTCTTCTTCGCAACAAGCCGCGACGGCGGGTCATCGTTCGATGGCCGCGAAATCAGTTTCTGTGGTGCCGGCGACCGCGGCCTGGTGTTCCATGACAAGCAGTGGTTCGCCCTGCAACCTGGCGGCGACCATGCCATCGTGACGTGGACGCCTTATTACGCGACGCCGCCGACCCCCGTGCCGATGCCTGACCCGACCGGGTTGATTCCGGTGCTCATGCCGACCGGCTACATCAGTTACTGCGACAGTATGGATGGGGGCAAGACTTGGAGCCCGCAGAAGACCTTCGAGCCCGGTCTCGCTGCGCCCGCAGACTCACAGTTCTCCATGCCCGTGTACTTGTCGGGCGGTGGCACGATTGCAGTCATTTGGGCAACCAACGACGGGACCTTGCCGAAAGAGGTCCCGCAGCCACAAGGCACGCAACTTGCCTACACGGAAGGCATCGTGACACAAGCAGGAACCGTTTTTGCTCCCGTCATGTCGACTTTCCCGATGGCGCCCGTGAAATCCGACCCCGACCGGGACGGCACCGGGCCGAGCCACTTCCGCGTCGCAACCTACCCGGTGCTCGGTGCCGACACGTCGGGCGGACCCAATGACGGCCGCCGGTACGTCGTCTGGGCCGACCAGAAAGGCGCCGTCGACAGCGATGTCGAAATCCTCCTGCGCCATTCCGACGACGGCCTCACCTGGAGCGAACCGGTCCACATGAGCGACCCGACGCAGGCCGACGGCAGCACCAAGGGCGACCAGTTCGTCCCATGGCTTGATGTGGACCCCTCTGGCGGCATTCATGTTGCATGGTACGACCGCCGCAATTCACCAGACAACCGGTTGCTTGACGTGTATTACGCCTACTCGGACGATGGCGGCGCAAGTTTTCATGCCAACGTGCGCATCACGGAGCAGCCGTTCGACGGCGACCTCGGCCACCACCAATCGGGGGCGCCCTTCATCGGCGACTACATTGGACTCGACACAAGCACGCAGTCGGCCACGATTTTCTGGGCCGACACCCGTCACACCGGCGAAACGGGCCGCCTCACGGGCTCCGATGTCTACGCAGCAACCCTCCTCAAGGACGCAGCGGCCCGACAGGATTTCGACCAGGCCTACAGGTAGCCGGTCGCCAACGCGCCTCCGGGAGAGATTCTGCTTTCTCCAGGAGGAAAACGAGACCCATACATTCATGAATCCGGGGAGGTGGTGCGAACCCGTGGCGGGCGTTGGCGGCCCTCACCCAAGGAGTCCTACGCGATGGAAGTAAAGATGTCCGGCAGCCGTGCCCGGCCACGCGACGTGGCCCGCAAGGCGGCCGTCGGCATCGTGCTGCTCCTGCTTGCCCTTGCGCCTGGGCTCTACGTCACCGGCTACTTCCGCGTCTTAGCGACCGCCGGCTTCGTCGGCCTGTCAATCCTAGGATTACGCACCTTGGCCGCCGCGTTCATGACCGGCCGGCGCCCAGCCGCTCCACCCCCGAAGCCGGCGGGCACCGAATGGCCGACCGTCTCCGTCCTTGTCGTGGCCTACAACGAAGCAGCGGTCTTGCCACGCACCATGGAGGCCATGAAGCACATCCGCTACCCCCGCGACCGCATCGAATTCGTCTATGTTTATGAGAAGCGCAGCACCGATGCGACGGCGGCGATTATCAACGGGTTTGCCGGCCAGGACTCCCGCTTCGTCGCGGTCGAGCGCAACGACAAGCGCGGCGGCAAGGCGGCCGCCTGCAACTTCGGCCTCGACCACTGCACGGGCGAAATCCTCGTGTCCTTGGACGCCGACCACGCCCTCAAGCCGGACGCCGTCGAACGCGCCGTCCGCTGGTTCCTGTCCGATTCCAATATCGCCTGCGTCAAGGGCCGACCGATGGCCGTCAACGCGAGCGAATCCCCCCTCGCCCTCGTCACGACGTTGGAGCGCGATGTCGTGGAGCGCGGCGAGACGTACTTCCGCGAAGTCGCGGGCGGCTTCACGTTCTTCGGCGGCGGCCAAGCGTTCTTCCGCCGCAGCCTTTTCGAGCACATTGGCCGCTTTGACGAAGAGGTCCTGATTGAGGACATCGACTTCTCGATCCGCATCCACCAGGCAGGATACCGCCTGCTCGTCGACCCCTTCATCGTGAGTTACGAGGAACACCCGGCCAACTGGTCCGCATGGTGGGCCCAGCGGACGCGGTGGACGCGTGGCGGCATGCAGCTTGTGGAGCGCTACCTGCCCCACCTCTCGACCATGAACCGGTCCGGGCTGCGCATGCGCGCCGACCTGTTCTACAACATGATCTTCTCCCTCCTGCCTGTCCTGCTCCTGGTCACGCTGCCCTTCGTCGTCATGCCGTTTCTTGGCATCCACATCCGCACCTACTTCCCGCAGCCGGTGGAGACGGCCGGTGGCATCTTCTTTGCCCTCATGCCGACGGTTGCGTGGATGGCAATGGCTTGGCACGACCACCGCGACGGCGTGCGCCACCCGCTTCGCGAATGGCTCTCGGTTCCCCTGCTGTGGCCCTACATGGTCCTGCAGGGCGCCGTCTTTGCCAGCGCCTTCCTCGACGAATTCGTCCTGCGCACGGTGCCCGTCTACGTGAAGACCTCAAAGACCGGCTCCGAACCCCTCGCCGGCCCGCCCGCGCCCGCCGCCCAACCCGACGCGGTCCGCCTGGAACGCCTCCTCCAAAAGTGACTTGTTCGAGCCACAGTTTTCTCCCAGAAAGGACCCATACGTTCATGAGCAGGCCCGACTCGTGCGCGTCAGCCGGGACGACCGGCGGTGGAGACGGCCCGTGGAAGTCAAACTATCCAGCAGCCGCTCGAACCCTTGGGATGGGGTCCTGAAACTCTACATCGCCCTTGGCCTGCTCGCCGTCGGCATTCTGCCCGGGCTGCTTGTTCCAGTGTATTTCCGATGGCTCACAACGGCCATCTTCTGCTTGCTGGCCTTGGTCGTCCTGCGCGGCTACCTCACGGTTTTTGCCTCCTTCAAGCGCCGGACTCCACCGCCGGTCAAGGCGGACGACGTCGAGTGGCCAAGCGTGTCGGTCCTTGTCGTTGCGTACAACGAAGGGACCGTCCTGCCCAGATCGATGGCCGCCATGGAAAAGGTGGACTATCCCCGCGACCGCATCGAGTTCGTCTACGTCTACGAGAAGCGCAGCACGGACGAGACGGCCTTGGTCATCCAATCCTACGCCGCACGCGACGCGCGGTTCGTCGCTCTCGAACGCGACGACAAGCGCGGCGGCAAGGCGGCCGCCTGCAACTTCGGCCTCGAGAGGTGCACGGGCGAAATCCTCGTCTCCCTCGACGCGGACCAGGCGCTTGCCCCCGACGCCGTCAAGCGGGCCATGCGCTGGTTCCTCTCCGACCCGACAATCGGCTGCGTGAAGGGCCGACCGCTTGCCATCAATGGCCACGAATCCATCCTGGCGCTTGCGGCGAAACTGGAGCGCGACGTCATCGAGAAAGGCGACTTGTACGCCCGCGACGTCATCGGCGGCTTCACCTTCTTCGGCGGCGGGCAGGCCTTCTTCCGGCGCAGGCTGTTTGACGAAATCGGCCACTTCGACGAGGAGATCCTCATCGAGGACATCGACTACTCGATCAAGATCCACCAGGCGGGCCACCGCCTCGTTGTGGACCCGACCATCCACTCGTACGAGGAGCATCCGGCGGCATTCAGAGCATGGTGGGCGCAACGCAAACGCTGGGCCCGCGGCTGGATGCAGATCACCCGGCGGTACCTGCCGCGTATCTTCACCGACATGCGTGGTGTCAGCATCGTCGGCAAGGCCGACCTTCTGCAGACGCTCGCCTACGTCATCATCCCGCTCGCCTTCACCGTCATGCTCCCCCTGACACTGGTCAAGATTGCGGGGTACGACACGCGCACGTTCGTCCCAGGCGAATCAATTGGCTGGACCGTGTTCGGGCTGACGCCCTTCGTCGCCTGGATTGCCATCTGGATCCAAGACCGGCGCGACGGCGTGCAACACGCCTGGCGCGAAGTCGTGGCCCTTGCCGCCTTCGGCTTCTACCTCAGCATCCTCGCCGTGGCAAACTGGAGCGCCTTCATTGACGAGTTCATCCTGAACCGCCCGTCGGTGTACGTGAAGACCTCCAAGACCGGCGCTCACCTGCCACACGCAGGCCCCGCGGCCATCGTTGCTTCGACCGCGCAGGACGCTTAGGCCGCACAAAGCAGGCCCACCCTCCAGCGAGGCGGGTAGCGCCATGCCTTCTGGCACTTACGGCGCCCCGTACCCCTCGCGCATCGCGAAATCCAGCCTTGGGTTTGCGCCGAAGCGGCGCGGGTCCATCGTTGGATCCACGCGACCCTTCACGGCGTCGGCGAGGCGCTCCCCGAGAGCAAGCGACCGCATGACGCCAAAACCGTTGTCGCCTGTCACCATGAAGAGGCCGTCGATGCCCGGAACGGGGCCGCACATCGGACGGCGGTCGGGCGTCGCGACACATAGGCCCGCCCACCCAGTACGCACGAGGGCGTCGCCGCCATGCTCGAACCGCCGCACAACGCGCGCCGCCGTATGCTCGATGAATTCCGGATCGGCCGCTTCGTTGAAACCGTCGGGCTCAAACGGACGCAATTGCGTGCCGTCGCCCGCCAGCATCGAGGCGTCGGACTCCGGGCGGGTGTAGAACTGCTGCACAAGGTCATGCACGATTGGCAAATCCTCGGCCGGCATTTGCAGGCTGGCAAGTTGGGTCCGGTAGTTCTGGAGGGGCAAGCGGACGCCGACTTCGGCCAGAAGCCGCGAGGTCCAAACACCGGCCGCAACGACGACGGCATCGGCACCTTGGACCCGGCCGCCTGACACGGGAAGTGCTGGCAGGCCGCCGTTTTCCCGCAACGTGACGCCTTCGCTTTCGAGTCGGGCGCGCAGCGCCGCCGTGAGGTCACCCACCTCGACAACCCCATCCTCCTGCGCGACAAGAATTTCTTCCCCCGGCTCAAAACGTAGCGCCGGAAACCCCCGGCCGGCGGCGCGGTGGTCCATGCGTTCGCACTCTTCCGTATGCCGCTCGACGCGCTCCTGCAACTGGTCGAGCAGGGGCAACGAGTCGCCTTTTCCCACCACGATTGACGGTGTGGGCCGCCAGGCGCCGCGGGCGTGGCGTTCTCCCGCAGCCATGGCAAGCGAGATGAGTTCGCCAATCATGCCGCGCGTTTCTGCAATGAGCTTGTAGTCGGCGTCGTTCCAAGCAAAGGATGACAGGATGCCCGCGGCCTTCGACGAATTGCCAGAACCAAGGTTGCGCCGCTCGATGATGGTGACGTCGTGACCAGCACCGGCGAGCGCGAGCGCGGATGAGCATCCGAGGACGCCGCCCCCGATGACGGTCACCTTCACGAAGGCGGGACTCAGCGGCGACTCTTGAAGCCGGCGCTCGCTTTCGGCCATCGGGCAGGCGCTGGACGTTTTGGACCTGACCTATCGCATTCGTATGCAACAATCCCCGCCGGCAACTGGACCGTCTAATGGTTCGCGCCAAGTTTCTTAGTGCTCCAACGAAAACGGACGCCAAATTGCCCCCTATCTTCAGACCGCTGACGTCCTACCGGGGGTACAAAGGTTCAAGTGCGCGCCATCCACCATCGGCATTGGGACGGCCATGCGACGCACGCTCATCACCCTCATTCTGATTGCTGCTATTCTCGCCGGCTGCGTCACGCCGCCAGACGCCGTCACGACGGACTCCGCCGCCCCCGGCGAGCCGCTCCTGACGATCAATCTTCCCGTGCGCGTCATCCCGGTCGGCTTCGACTCGTTTGACGGCGACGCGCTCCTCGCGGCCATGCCGCCGCACTCGCCCCTCATCGCGGGCATGCGCGGGTGGGTCACAGGCTCCTTCGAGCTCGAGCCGCTCCAGTTCCATGTCGAGTACTCCGTCGTCGAGGCCTCCGACGCGTTCGCCGAGGCGCTCTTCGGCTACGCCGCGAGCATCGCGAAGCCCGACGCCCCGGACGCATGGCTAGCAGGGTACGACCGCGAGGGCGAGCAGCGCGTCTGCACGCCCGGCGTGATTCCCAGCTCGCCCGTCCCCGCGCCTGTTTACGTCCCGGTCAGCGACCCGACGCGACCGCCCTGCGACGACATCCTGCGCATCGACGCGACGCTCATCGACGCGTGGATCGCCGGGAACCGCGCCGCCTACGGGCTCTCGTGGGAAGGAGCCGGCGAGGAAATCTTCGTCCTCGACTCGTACACGCGCGGATGGCTCCCGCAAGATAGCTATCACCAATACTCCATCGACGACGGCTCCGGCGGCGCTTGGGTCAAGAATCTGCGCGCGTGGGGCGGCGACAACGGTTTCGTCTTCCTCGATGTGGGCGCCGCGCCCAACTCCTGGGACTACACGCCGTGGGTCGACTTCGACACCGAGGAGTTCGGCACGACGACCGATGGGCCGATCTGGGAGTACACAGACGACATGGGCGCCTTCTATGAGCACCTTGCGTGGAACGTGCACGATGCCGTCGACATGGTGTTCGCGCGCGACCCAATCTATCCGTTCGAATATGCCGAGAAGTACGTGCTCAAGTCGTACGTAATCATCGACACGCTCGCGCACGCCAACCCCGGAAGCCCGCTCGCGCAGCTCCAGAGCATCGACTACGAGGATCTCACGGACGAGGAGGCCATCCTCGCGTCGTTCGTGGCGCTCGTGCCCTGGGCGGAGGTCGTGCTCGAGGTCGAGTACGTCTATCTCCCCGATGATGACCCCGGTCTCGCCGCGGCGCTTGAGGACGCGAAGGACCGCGAGTCCAGCGACGTGGTGGACTTCGGCATCCTGAAGCGCCACATCCGCGAAAACTGGGACACATACGCTCCGGACGTTCCGGGCGCGCGCACCTACCCGACGTTCGCGTTCGTCCTCGGCGCGCCCTCGGACGGGCTCTTTGCGTACTCCGACGCCGACGAGGTCGGCAACTCGTTCGCGACCTTCTTCAACGTCGCCGACGTCGTCCTCTGTGCCGGCCCGTATGCGCGCCTGCCGGTGTGCTTCACCGAGGATCGGATCGGCGTGGACCTCCTGAAGCGCCTCTGGAACGTTCTCTTTGTCCATGAAATCGGCCACAGCTTCGGCCTCATGCACCCACACGACACCTTCGCGGAGCCCGACGGCGAGGCGACCGAGCGCATGAACTGGCTCTGGGACAGCACGAGCACGCCGATGACGTACCGCCACTTGCTCCTGAAGTTCGCGAGGATTGATGTCGAGGCGGTGCACCGTGGCAACGCCGTCAACCTCGCGCGCGCCGTGCTCGCGGACGAAGGTGCAGGACGCGCTGCGCACGCGGGCGCCACGCGCGCGCTCGAACTCGTCGCGACGGCCGACTACGAAGGCGCACTCGCGGAGGCTGCGGCCGCGCAGCGCGCGCGGGAGGGACTCGGCGCGCTCGTGGTCGACCCTGTCGCGATCGCCGGGCCGATCACGGTGCGCGTCGAAGTGCTCACCGGGCTCCAGCCCCTAGGCAGCCCGAGCGCGGTGCCGCTTGAAACGCTCCCGACGTGGATGGTGCCTTTCCCCGTGCGTGGGCCCATGCAGCTCGTGCCGATCGAATGGCCCGGGGACGTCGAGGCGTTGCAGGTCGAGGTACGCGAAATCGACGCGCCCTCGCACAGCCGATGGGCCGTCGCGGCCACGGTCGTCGACCACGAACTCGAGTACGTCGGCTCGCTCTACAACAACGGGTACGACAAGGTCGTCCTATTGGACCGCGCGCGCTGCGAAAAGGGGTGCTCCGTGTTAATCGTCGCCGTCTCGGGCGTCAACACCGCCTACGACGTTACAGTGACGCCGACGACGCGACCCGTCGCTTGAGCGTGGCGTGCGACCCCTCGATTAATCGATGAAGGTGAAGTGGCACGCGGCTTCGAACGAAACAGGCGGGCGCACGAGCGGCGCTTCGTCCATGCCGCCGAGGCACCTCCCTGCTAGGAGCGTGGTTAGAGGCGCCCCCAGGCATGTCCACCATCCTGCGATTTCTTGCGGGCCCAGTCATAGGCGAAACCGACGCCGACGACGGCGGAAAGAAGTTGGGCCTCGTGGAGGAATCGAACGGGCCCTATCCTTCGACGAACGCCTTGAACCCGCCATACCCCATGCGCGCCATGTCGACCGGCATGTCGGAGGGGTCGATGCCACCCATGCGTGGGTCGGTCATCACCTTCTTGTTGACGCGGTCGCGGTGCGCACGATTGCGGAAGACGATGTAGGCGAAGACCACCGTCTCGCCGCGCTTCGCCTTGACCATGCGGGGCATGATGGACGGGACCTTCTGGAAGCCTTTGCCGTCCTGCCGCGGGACCATGAAGTTCAGGTCGTCGGCGACGCATTCCTTGTAGTCGAGCGCACCGTGCTCCTTCCAGAGTTTGGCGCCAATCTTGGCGAACTTGCGGTACTGGGCCAGCTTGGCCTTCGGGACAGGCAGAAGGAATCCGTCAACGTACGTCATGGCCGTCGCGGCAAGCAAGCGGCGCATCGGCCATAACCGTTGCCCGGCATGGAACCCATTACAGAACTGGGGTGTAGGATTACAGAACCGGGGGCGGACCTTTACAGAACGCGCCGGTGCCGGTGCTGGCGCAGGGGTTCTGTAAAGCACCCGCCGTCCGCCCAACGCTTTTATACACCCCCTTTGTCGGCGACTCTTGCAGAAGCGTCCGGGTTAACCCGGGCGGGCGGGGCTTTGCCCCGCTAGGTCGCCAAACTAACGTTGGGCGGCTGGCATCGGCATCGATCCTCGCGCCCTTGAGGCGAGGGGGGAGTCACCATGGCAAACAAAGAAGAATTCGGCCCAGATTTCCGCCACTTGGTCCGTCTCGTCAATACTGACTTGGACGGCAAGAAAAACGTCGGCACCGCCCTTGCGTACGTCCCCGGCGTTGGCAAGCGCCTCGCCTACGTCGTGTGCCGTGAGGCCAACGTCGACCCCGCCGTGCGCATCGGCAACTTGAAGGACCCGGAAATCGCGGCCGTCAACACCGCTATCGAGGGCCTCACCGAGATGCTGCCCGAGTGGATGGTCAACCGCCGCAAGGACCCTGAGTCCGGCGACGACCGCCACATGATCGGAACAGAAATCGCCATCATGCTCCGCGAGGACCTCAACCGCCTCAAGAAGATTCGTTCCTGGCGTGGCCACCGCCACGAGAAGAAGCTCCCGACGCGCGGTCAGCGCACCAAGAACAACGGCCGCTTCGGCTCCGCCGTCGGTGTGCAGCGCAAGATCGAAGGCCAGCCTGCCGCCGGCGACGCCGCCGCAGCGCCCGCTGCGCCGAAGGCCGCAGGAGGAGGCGGCGCCAAGCCGCTGGGCGGCGCCAAGCCGGCCGCTGCCAAGGCACCGAGTGCCGCGCAGGGCGCGCAGGCCAAGGCCGCAACGGCTCCCGCCAAGCCCGCCGGTGGCGGCGCCAAACCCCTCGCGGGAGGCAAGAAGTAAATGGGCCAACCCAAATTCAACCGCCGCCACTACGATACACCGAGCCACCCGTGGCAGGGCGAGCGCATCAAGGCGGAAAACGAGGTCAAGAACAAGTACGGTCTCAAGAACAAGACCGAAATTTGGAAGGCCCAAACGGTTCTGCGCGATGTACGCGGCCAGGCCCGTGCCCTCATCGCCCGCACGCGCAACCCGCACGACGTGCAAGCAACGACGGAGGCCCGCCTCCTGATTGCCCGTCTGCAGCGCAACGGCTACCTCGGAGACAACGCCACCCTGAACGAGGTTCTGGGCCTGGATTTGGAGCGCGTCCTCAACCGCCGCCTCCAGACCCAAGTCTACCTCAAGGGCCTCGCCCGCACGCCGAAGCAGGCGCGCCAGTTCGTGAGCCACGGCAACATCAAGATCGGCGACCGCCGCGTCACCGTTCCGTCGTATGTTGTGCGCCGCGGCGAAGAGGAGCTTATCCTCATCGACCCGACGGCCGCGATCGCGGACGAGAACCACCCGGTGCGCCCCAAGGCCGCCGGCTTCGAGGCTCCCGCGCCCGCCCTGGCTGACGCGCCCATCCCCGCCGGTGCCACGGGCCCCGGCATGGCTGCTCCGGAGGTCAAGCAATGAGCAATGAAAAGCGTGGCATCGCGCACATCTTCGCGAGCTACAACAACGTGCTCATCACCGTCACGGACGCAACAGGCGCCGAGACGATTGCCAAGGCCTCGGGCGGCATGGCCGTCAAGTCCGACAAGGACAAAGGCGGCCCATTCGCAGCCATGGCCTGCGCCCAGCGCATCGCCGAAGCCCTCAAGGAGAAAGGCTTCACGACCGTTGACATCCGTGTCCGCGGCTATGGCGGCAACAAGGCTCGCAGCCCCGGCCCCGGCGCCCAAGCTGCCATCCGCGGCCTGGCCCGCAATGGCATCATGGTCGGCCGCATCGAAGATGTCACACCAATCCCGCACGACGGCTGCCGCAAGAAAGGCGGACGCCGCGGCCGGCGTGTCTGAGGTGCTCTTATGACCCTGAAACTGGAAATCCGTAGCATCAACGACCGCGAATGCAAGCTCGTAATCGACGGCGTGCACCCGTACTTCGTCAACGCCCTGCGCCGCGTCCTTCTCTCCGAAGTGCCGAAGCTCGCCATCGACAAGGTGACGTTCTACGACAACACCTCGGCGTTGTTCGACGAGATCCTCGCGCACCGCATTGGCCTCATGCCCGTCCCGACGGACCCGTCGACGCTGAACCTCAAGGGGCAAGTCGACGCGGAAGGAAAACCGACGTACCTCGTGCGCTACACCCTCACCAAAGAGGGCCCCTGCACGGTGTACTCCGGAGACCTGGAGCCCGAAGACAAGAAGTTCACCATCGTCGATGCAAAGGTACCGATTGTGGACCTCCTGGAAGGCCAGCGCCTCATCCTCGAGGCCGAAGCCATCCTCGGCGACGGCACGCAGCACGCCAAGTGGCAAGTCTGCAACGCAGTCGGTTACAAGTATTTCCCGACCGCGACGCTTGACAACCGCAAGATCAAGCCCGAAGCAGCCAAGGAAGCCGTGGCCCGCACACCGGCCGGCATCCTCGGCCTCGACGGCGGCAAACTCGTCATCCTGCAGCCCGACGAAGTGAACCGGGCCGACGAAGCCGAGAAGCTCACGCAAGGTGGCTTCAAGGTCACCTACGACGACCGCAAGTTCATCTTCCGCTTCGAAACCGATGGCTCGCTCAAAGCCGAAGACGCGCTCATGAAGGGATTAGACCTCCTCAAGGAGCGGTTCAAGCGCTTCAGCGACGCCGTCAGCGAACTTGACGCGTAAGCGCCCGTTGTCCGCCGCTTAGGACGACAAAACCGCGATTTGCGCGAAGGCCGCGAATACGGGCAAACCTGCTTCTGAAGACCGTTGTACGATTCGTCTCGTTACCCCGGCGGCGGCGACTTCTACGACCGAATCGAATGATACGAACTGGAAAGCGCGGCGGGCAAGCGCAGCGCGCCCACGCGCCCGACAATCCACTGAGCGCACTGAACCCACTGAACCGCCGGCCGCCGGACGAACCGCGGAGTTCGCGGAAACCGCGGAACCGTCTGGGGGTCGCTCCCGGTCGGGGCGAGCAATGGCTCGCGCGGCAGCGCGGCCGAGCGAGGGCTTGGCAGCCGACGGACGGCCGAAGGCGCGTCCACGGCAGGGCCGCCGAGGGCCTCGTTCCAGCAACGCTCAAGAACGAGATTGATGTCGGTCGCCTGCAGGCCGCAAACGGCCATCCATTCGCACAGGTAGTCAAGTGGCCAACGACGGGAGGTTCAGGGCCTCCTCCTTTGTGGTTCGCAGGTTCAAATCCTGTCCTGTGCACTAGAACGGCTGCGCCATCGCGCAACGATGCGCGTCCATTCGCAGGGCCAGGACAGGTTTGCCGAAGCCGCGAAGCGGCGAGGAATCCCTCCGGTTGCGCTTGCGCGACCGGAGGGTCAAATCCTGTCCTGTCGAATCGTCTCTCGCTTCGCCAGAAACCCGGCCGCTTGTCGCTGCATGCGTGCAGGACATCGGCATCACGGCGCCGCCAATGAATAGGGAATCCGTCCGCGGCCTAAATCCTCAATAGCCTCTTGTCGAACGGTTGGAGGCGCGGTTCATGGACCGCGTTGCGCCTAGCGTACCAACCGGGATGTCGGGGCGTGCCATCCGCGTTCTGCCTCACGCAGTTGAGTGGACCCACCGTTTCCAGGAGTTGAATCAGCTTCGCTTGTCGGTGGTCGAACGTGGCCTTGCTCAGACTTCTTGGTTTTCGCCCCCAAGCGACAAGAATCGCCGAGGCCCTGTGCGCTGCTTCCCTGATGGCATCTTCGTTGACGGGCGTATTTCCGGCGTCTGTATTCGCCAAGACATTAGGATTGGGACCCATGCGGGGGAACATGTTGACGATTTCAAGACTCTCGAACTTCCATCGGTTAGCCCACGCCATACATGCCAGAACAGTGTCATCATTGATCTTTGGGCCGGCCTTGCTTGGGTTCAGCATTACCACGAAAAGGCGACGGCCGGACTTTTTCTTCCAGCGAAGAAGGGAATAGCGAAAGCGGGGCGTCTTGGGCTTTTCATGGGAAGCGTCACGACCATTCCAGCCTGACGGAGGTACTCTAAAATTGCTCTCGCTCACCATTCGCCCAGCCTCCTCAGGCACAATAACCTTCTCGTGGGAAACGTTGTTCCTAGATTCACCATTGCCTGTTGATAGAGGAAAGAGCCCAGGAAGGGTTGTTGCGGCGGATGCTGCGAACTTTCCCTGATTGACAACAGATTTAACCGGGTTGAATCCTAGTCCCGGATGTGCCGTATGTTCGGGTTGCAGCCCTCCTCGCACTCGGTTTTTTTGGTAGTTGCCCTATCGCTCGCCGTAGCGGGCACCGCCTGCGACACGCAGGCACCGACGCCCGGTCACGGCCAACCAGAACAGGACGAGGCCCCTGGCTTCGCCGACAGCATCAGGGCCGGATTCCACGACTGCGCGTAGGGTTTGGTACTGCACGAGCCGTTGTGATGCAAGCACTGGCGACCATTCTCGTCGCCCTGCTATCCGGCTGCATGTCTGGGCCACAGGGCGCGCCGGAATGCGCCTCAGACACGGTCTGTTTCGCGGTGCGTTCTGCAAGCGCTTCCGGTGACGACTGTCCGGCAGTGCGCGAGGGAGCATCGCTGAAAGGAGGCCTCGACTGCGTCGTGCAGGCGACTCTCACGGTCGAGAACAGGAGTGGAAAGGCCATCCTAATTCCCAACGATTTCTATCTCATCGGCGGCTACAAGGGGATCGACTATCATTTCAGCAACCATCGCAACGAGGATATTCCGGCGTACGGGAAAGAGGACATCGACATCAGCTTTGGAAGGCGAGCGGGCGCGGACGTCGTACTGACCGTCATGGGCTACGAGCCGGGCCGCTCGCGCAACGAGGAATACCAGGGCGTCCCAATCCAAGAGCTACTGGTCCCCGGCGTCTAGGGGGGCCCCGATCGAGGGACTCCGGACCAACCTCTAGATTACACCCTTCCCATACTATTCGCCTATCAATGATTCGTATCCCGTGTCCTAAGTCACCTCGCTTCAGCTCCGCCACTCCAAATCCATCGTCAAAGTCGCATTGCTCGGACGTGCATGGCCGCGACTCCCGCCAGCACAACTGCCGAGAAACCGACCATCCACCAAGTCCTGACCCACACCGATGACAACGCTAGCAAGGCGATTCCGGTGGCCGCCAACAACAGTCGCGAAGCTCTGGCGGCTCGTTTGGCCTCGGCAAGCTTTGCTTCGAGGCCTGACGCGCGGTCGGTCAATTCCCGCATTGCGGCCGCCGCAGCGGCCTGCCCCTTGTCGACATCCACTTTTGCCGCAACCAAATCGTCGCGGGCCCGCTGCTTGAGGTCGCCCTGCCGGGTCGCGCTTTCTTGCTGCCGACGGAGAGTCTCCGCGCGGTCTGCGAGCAGCTTCCCCTGTTCGCGGCGATGCGCTTCCCAATCTGCTTGATCCTGTCGCAACCGGTCCCGCAGCCGCCCTTCCTGGAGCTTCGCCTCGCGCCTCCTCGCACCGAAGTCGCGCTCCAGCTCGCGCCGCTCCTGCGCAAGACGCCGCTCCACCTCGACGGCGATGCGGGTCTCCTCTTCGTCCACGCGACGATGGACGCCACGCGGGCCTAATCAAGATGCGGGGCCGCTCCTGGCAGCGTGCGACGAGCCAGCGGCATCGCTAGAAACACTAGCGGAGCGCGCAATCAATCGTTGGCCCGCCGCCGCAGAATTCCCGCGCCAAGCAGGAGCCCGAATGAAACGGCGATGAGACCTCCGGCCGGGCTCTCCACGGGCGTTTGGGGCGTCGGCTTGGCGGAGACGCCGCCAGGGGCGCTGATTGTGCCGTCCACGTCGAGGATGAGTTGCGAACGGCCGCCAACGTCGGTAAGGATGTTCATTCGCAGCGCGTCCGTTGCGCCGCTAGGCGTCGCTTCGAGTCGGAATGTGAGCGTCCCGTTGGCGGCAACCTCGCCGGCCGACGTGCCGTTGACTGCGTACGTCCAGCCCTCCGTCGCGGCGGGTCGGATAAAGATGTGCTGGCCGCCCTTGGCGAGCGCTGATTGAACCGTGATTTCGTACACGCCCTCCGCCGGCGCCTGCAACCGGATGCGCACGTAGCCGTCCGGTGCAACGAGCGTAATGCTTTCGACGAGAATCCCCCTTCCTGGGATTGCCGTTGCGTCCGGATACATTGCGGCTCCGTTGGTTCCGGGCACAGGGATGCCGCCGGGGGCGACATCGCGCAGGTCGCCGTCGACGCGGGACTCGACCTGGGTCACCTTCAGGATTTGGCCCGGGGCGACACCGAGTTTCTCGTACGCGACGAAGGCGCGAAGAATGTGCGTGTCTCGCCCCTCGACCTGCACAAGGAGACTGTCAAAGTCGCCCGCGAAGGTTGTTCCGTCCGTCGTACGCAAGGATCGGGTGAACGGCGCGCCGTCCATCTCAAAAGTGACGGCAACGCTCCACTCTGCATCGAGCGCAGGCACGAACGCCTCGTTGCGGTCGCCGTAGAGTTCCAGGCGCACATAGAAGCCATCGCCCGCCGCATCTTGGCCGACCGAAGCGTCGTGCGCGAAGCCGACGAAGACCTCGGTGATGTCGTAGCCGCCGTAAGGTTCGATGGCGTCTGTCCCTTCGTCGTTGATGACATGAATTTCGAGTTCGTTGGCCTCGAAGACGCTGTGGGCTGACGCGGGCATTGCCACGACGATTGCGAGGCAGGCAACGAGAGAGCCGACTAGGGCGACTGAACTGTTCACGAGGCACGAGAAAACCGGAGGCACTTGAGGCCTTTGGCCGGACCGGGTTTGGGTGGCCCCCGCGGCAAGCCTCTAAGCCAGCCACTTCCTCGCGCCTCCATGGCCAAGCCGAAGCGCTTCCATATCCTGGACGTTCACTTGAATCCGGAGCGGGGCGCGCTAGCGACTCTTGCGCGGACGTTGGCGGATGCGAAAGTCAACATCGAAGGATTCATGGCCAACCGCGCTGGAGTGCAGGTCTTGACCGCCGACGAGGCCGCGGCCCGCAAGGCTCTCGATGGCGCAGCGTACCACTACCAATCGATGCCCGTCGAGGAGGTCGTCCTGGCCGAGAAGCCAGGCTCGCTTGCCGGCCTGTGCGAGAACCTAGCGTGGCAGTGGACCAACATCGATGTTGGCTTTGGCATGGCAAGCGGCGACAAGTCGCGCGTCTACTTGCGGATACGCGAAGAAGCGCCCGAAGCCGCGCACCGCCGCCCCAAACCTTGAAGGCCCCGGGCTACCTGGTTCCCTCCATGGCGGAAAAGCCGGTTGAAGCGGGACCCTGGCGCGTGCGCCTCAAATCCGGCGACATCGAGATTGAGTCGAGCGGCACAAATCCGCAGACAACTTGGGCGCAATTCCAGCTGCTCTACAAACTGGCGTTTGGGGGGAAGTAGGCGTTCCATGCGGGCGACGACCGTTCCCCCAAAACCCCCCGGCCGCTTCTGGCTGGCCATCCCGTTCCTGATTCTGCTGCTGGCCGGATGCATGTCGGAACCCGCCGTGCCAAGTGGGCCAGATTCTCCATCATTAGTGACGACTGAGGCAATCCGGTTCGAGACGGAGGCCGGCAACATCACCATCCTGCTCTACCGAGAAGCCGCGCCCGAAACCGTGGCTCTCATGGTTCGGTACGTTGCCGAAGGATACTACGTCGGCCGGGAGTTTTACCGCACGGTGCCGGGCCATGTCATCCAGATTACCGATGTGGCCGGCGGCGTCACCGACGACAATTCGACAGTGCCGCTCGAAACAGGCGCTGGCTACCACTTCGCGGCGGGTGCAGTGGGCATCGCACGCGGCGCCGACCCGAACTCGGGCGGGCCCGAATTCTTCATCATGGATTTTGCAACGAGCCACCTCAACGGCAACTACACCGTCTGGGGCCAGGTTGTCGAAGGCATGGACGTCGTGCACGACATCGCGCGGTCACCTGCCGTCGCGGCGCCACGCCTGCCGTCTGGCGTCACGAATCCGTTTCCTTTCGACCGGATGGCGATCCAACCAATTGTAATCACAGCCGCGACGATGACGTCGGTCACGTTGCCCGCCGCAAACGCCGCCGACTACCCCCTCCAGGTAGCCCGCAACGTCCGCGTGGGAGATTATCGCCACAGCCTCGAATGGCCCGCGGACCTCGCAGCCGGCCAAATGGCATCCATGACGTGGTTCATCCGGCCGTACGGCGAAGACCCGATTCCGGGGCCGGACTCTGTCCGGGTCCTGGTCGGTGGCCTCGAATTGTCCGTCACTGGCAACCCAAAGGCACCCGGAGCCTACGCGTTTTCCTGGGCGCCGTCCGGGCCCGGGCCGCATGCGCTGACGCTGACGGTTGCAGGGGCCCCATGGGCCGTGCTGGAAGCAACTGCCGGGCCCGCCAATTAAAGCGCACAGGCAGGGCTACGTCGCCAAACTCCAAATAGCGGGCGGGAGTGGACGATGCCGTGACCCGTAACTGGATTGCCTCTGTTGTCCTGTTCGTCCTGCTTGGTGCCCTGTTGGCCGGCTGCACCTCGAGCCCGACGACGGTCGCGTCGGGAAAGAACAACCTGACCCGCCATGTGGCGTTCGCCTACGATGTCGAGACATCGACGATGCCGCAAACGAGCGACCCTGAACAGGCACTGACAGAATTCACGCAAGTGTCCTTCGAGTACAAGCACAGCGGCGCATCCCTCGACGTGGCGGGAGTCACGGTGAAGTACCAATCGAAGGACAATGCGGCAACGACGGTCCAACTCTCGACCCTCACGAGCAAGACGAAGATCGCTTCCGGCGAAACCATCACGATCAGCCCCCCGGATATTGCCATGGCGTCCCACCTTGTGCTGGAGAAGGCGGGCAAGGTCGTGGCGGCGCGCAGCGGCGTAGAACGAGAATGGTTCACAGCCGGCGGCGCGCCAATCCCCATCGCCGCTTCGGTACCTGGTACGGCCAGTTGGGATCTGAAGGCGGACGGCGGCCTTGAACTCCACGTGAGCGACATGGTCGTGACCTCGCCCGGCCGCAGGGTCTGCACCTCCACCGGCTGCAGTACCCCACCCCAAACCATGACCTTGGATCACTTGGACCTCACATTCACCAGCGAGTTTGACGCGACGGTCGAAGCCGTCACCACGGCGCCGGCCGGCGGCAGCCAGCTCAGCCTCAAGTTGCCTTCCATGAAAGAACACGCCGAAGTCAGCCTTGACATAGCCGGGGAAAGCAACGGCGAGTCAGTGGAAATGACGCTCAATGGTGAGATCACGGCCACCGCCTCCGGCCGTGCCGATTTCAACTTCGACGGGGAGGGCGCCTTGGTTCGCGTCGGCGGGGAAGGCCAGGTGGCGGTACACGGTTCGGCAGAAACGACCGGGACTCCCGACATGCCAGTTCCGCCCCGCGTGGACTTCGAGCACAAGCAACCGTACGCCTCGGAGGCGGCACGCTTCCCCGAAGCAGTCCCCGAGGAGCTTGTCGCGTTCCTCGAGCGCATGTGGGCCTTGGACTTGGTGCCGGGCGACGAGTTCACCTTTGAACTAACGACACCTTTCGGTGAAGCCCACTTCAGTTCCGAAGTCATGGCGATCGAGCCCCGCACCGTCGGCTCGACGACCCGTCAGACGTTCCGCATCGTCGACCACTTCGAGGCCGTTATTCCCGACGCGGGGCTGACTGACCTCGCCTTCGACTTCACGCACTGGGTGGACACGGCCTCGTACCTGCCGGTCTTCGAGCAAGGCACAATCACGCAAACCTTCACGCCGGCGGACTTCCCCGGATTGCGCAAACTGCTCGAGAAGACCATGTCATCAAGCGGCGCGTCGTTCGTCCGCTTCCCCGAGGATGCATCACTTACCTTGACCACCGATGCCTCGTTGCAGATGACCGGGTACACGGGCGACTTCACCGTGGCAAGCCCCCTTGCAATCGGCGGCGCGCGCATGGTTCCCCTGGTCGTGGTGGGTGCAGCAGTGGTGTTCGTGCTGGTCAACAACCTCGGCACGGGCTCGAGCGCGGACCGAGCACCATCCATCGGCGTCGCCATGGACTCGGCAGGCGGCAAACTTACCATTACGAACGCCGAGCTCGGTCATAACTGGGGCGAGTTCGACCTGAACGTCGGTAAAGCGCTACGGTTCGACCTGAACGGGGCCGCAACGAAGACTGACACGGCCCTCCCGGCCAACACGCCCGTGGACGCCGGCATGGCAAGCGAGGCCGTGAAGGCCGGGGACTTCTTTGCCTTCTGCGGACAGACGGCGCAGCAGTCGAGCGTGGTCGTGCAACTCGTGCACGCCCCGACGGACACGATGGTATACCAGGCGACCTTCACCAAGATTGCCGCCTGTGCATAGTCCCGAAACGACGCAGACACACTGGCGGTTGTGAAACAGCGTCGAGACTCGCCCCGTTGGGCAAGGATGGCCTAGGATGTTCGTAGCGCCTCTGCGACGTTGAGCCGTCCGAGGCGGACACCGGCTGCGACCGCCCCGACGGCCGCAAGCAAGACGGCGCCCACAATGACGCCCAGCACCGGCGCCCAGTCCAGATGCCAGTGAATGTCCACAGACAGGCCGTTCCCCCTAATTGGCAACGGCGGCCCCAACAGCGCAAGGGCCGTTGCGAGCAGACCAGCGGCGACAGCGGCAAGCGCCACCGTGATTGCCGCGAGACCTGCATACGAGGCCAGAATGGTTCTGGCGGGTACGCCGATGGCGCGTAGTGCGGCAACAGCGGGACCGTCACGCGTCACTTGCATAACGACTTCACGCACCAGAAGCAAAGCCAAGATGCCGAAACAAAGCATGACTGCCAGAAGGGCGGCGGAGTCCGCGATGGTGAGCAGCAAGCCAATCGTCTGTCGGGCAACACCGTCGGCATCCTGCGCTTCGACGTCCAAACCGAGAGCCTCCACCTGCTCGAGTGTTGCGCCGTGGACGACGATGGCATTGGCCGACGAGTCCCCGGGGCGATAGCCCACCAGAAAACGCACGTCATCGATGGGGGCAAAAACGGCAAAGCGGTCCAGGACCTCGAGGCCGCTACGGAAGACGCCGACGACGACGGCCGGCCGGTTCAAGGGCGCAGAATTCGGGCCATCGGGTAGGCGGCCGCTGGTAATCCGCAAGAGTTCCGTGAAATTGGCTCCTCCTCCATGTCCCGGGTGCAGGTCCAACCGTTTGGCCGCCTCTTCACCGACAAGCAGCGGCACATACGCAAGCTGGGTTGCGGGGTCGATTGTGGAGGCGATGGGAAGGACATCTCCCCACACCAAATACGAGCGAATGGCTTCTTGTTCGTGGGCATTGGACGGATCAATTCCCACAAGGAGTCCTCCGGTCCAATTCTCCAGCCGGTCGCTGCGCGCCGTCACTTGACTCGCCTCCCACCTGGCGGCCGCAACGGCGCCGGGAATGGTGTGGAGGCGTTCCTCGATGGGCCTTGAGTCCACCCATGTCGTGCCGCCGGCAAAATCGGCCGAATCCTGGGTCACGCGCACATCGCCCGAAAGGGTGTCACGGACCGGCCGCACAATCGCCTCTTGCGCGCCGCGCAGAAGCATTGCGACGAATAGGCAGGTGAAGAGTCCCGATGCAATCGTCACGCCGACCAGGATTTGGCGACGCCGGCGGGCACGCCATTGGCCCTGCAGAAGGAGGCGCGCCGGCACGCGCCTTTGAGCGACGGCCGGCATAAGGGCTTAGCGACCCGCGGCCGCCAAAGGTTCGCGGCGCCAAGCAAAGCCTCATGGCGGAGGGGGAAATGGCGCGCTGACGTGACGCCCGCCGACGTGCCGGCCCCGCTTGGCGCGCTTGCGTCCCTTGCGTCAAGCGTCACCCTGATTCTCGTGGCGTTTGTGGCCCTGTTTGCAATCGCCGCCGTGCGGCGCCGGTGGCGTCAGGCGTATTCCGCCCTGCTTGCGGGTCCAGGGTTGTTCGGCCTCATGACGTGGCTGCACACACGCTACCCCATGCCAGTTTCCGGGCCGGTCGCTTTTCCCCTCGTCGGCGGCCCCGGTAACCTGGCGGCGGCGCTGGCAATCAGCCTCGGCACAATCCTAGCGTGGCGGGCGCGGGCTTCCAAGGTAAGGGCGGCCGGTTGGTTCCTCCTTGGCGTCGTCCTGGCCACCGGGCCAATCCTGTCCGGCTCCGACTCCGCGCGCAACGTCGCCCTTGGCGCCGGGATCGGATTTGCTTGGGCGCTCGCGGTGCTCGCGTCGACCCGGATTCTGCACGCCCTGCTGGAGCCGGAAGCAACGGTGCCGGCCCCACTCAAGTTGCCGTTGTGGGACAAACTCGCAGCCTCGATGGACAAGCATCTTTGGGGCAACCGGCGGGTCCTTTTGGCTCTCATTGCGCTGGGAATATTGTGCCGCATTCCAGGAATTTGGACGTGGGCCATCGGCCCCGATGCCAGCCGTTACGCCGCAATGGCGGATGCGCTCAACCGGCATGGCGAATTCCTGCTGCCGTGGGGCGACATCTACTCGCCAGGCACCGGACCGCAGTATTCGCAGCACTTTCCGCCCCTCTATCCCGCCCTGCTGGCCGGATTCTACCAGGTGTTCGGCTTTTCCGAAGGCACGACGCGGCTTGCCTCGATGGTCCTAGCAATGGGCGCCATCGCCGTGACGTACTGGTGTACCAAGGACCTGTATGGCAAAACGAAAGGCCTCATCGCGGCGGCCGTCGTGTCGCTGTCGCCCGTCCTTGTGATGACGACGAACAAGGCGTACGCCGAGAACTTGCTTCTCATCTTGTTCGTCCTTGCCATGTGGGCGATTCTCAAAAGCCTCGAGCGCCCCTGGTTCATCGTCCTTGGCGCCCTCTTTGCCGGACTGGGTTACCTCACCAAATCCTCGATGGGGTATTTCTTCATCGTCGCCGGCCTCGGCGGCCTCGCGTGGCGCCTTCATTGGAAGGGCTCGAAAGTCCTGCGCGATCCCGCGTACCTCGTCGCAATCGCCATCTTTGGCGCCATGGTTTGTTGGTGGGCCTTGCGCAATTACGCGCACTTTGACAGCGTAAGCACGAGCACACACCTCGACGCCGCCTACGCGCACTCGCTTGCCAACCCTCTCCTCTGGCTCCGCATCAGCGTCTTCTCGTTCGTCGTCATGTTCGGCCTCGGCTACCTCCTCTTCATGGCCGTTTTTCCCTGGCTCCCGCAGTTGCGCCGCATTCCCCGTCTGGAATCCGAACATGATTCCGGTTTGTGGCTTGCCGCCGGCTTGCCCCTCGTCCTCACAGTCGTCATTGACGCTGCCCTGTGGCAGTACGAGCGCGACTTCTACGTGCACAACGTGCGCTACGTTTCATTTGCCATCGTGCCGCTTGCATGGCTTATCATGCGACATGCGCCGCGCAACAAGGCGACGTGGGCGGCCATCGGCATCACGTTTGCAATCCTCATCGCGGGCTCGCTGTACTACACGCTGCCGAACCGGCCACTAAACACGAAGATTGCGGATGGCCTCGGCTCCATGGTCGGCGACGGCGACTCCATCACGTTCATCGGCGACAACGACGTCTACCGCTACTACTTCGACATCACGCACGACGGGACCGAGATGAACCACACGGTGATGTACCAACCTACGGTGACGGGAAATGAAGCGGCGGATTGGATTGTCACCCGAAGCGATGGGGCAGGCCTTGACCGGAACTACGCGAAGGTGCTGGACATGAGCCAAGGCAAGGGCACGCTAGCGGAACGGTACACGGTCTGGCAGAAGTTGGACACCGCGTAGGGAACGGCTGGATCCCGGCAACCGGAACGATTCGACAATCCTTCCTCGTGCGGCCACGAGGAATCGAAACTCCCTCCAAGGTACCTTTAAGGGCCCCACCGACTGCTGCAAATCGTGCTCTGATGCCCGCACGTCTACGAACGCAACGACGCTTTGGCCGTCGCATCCCGGTCGCCGTCGCCATCGGTTTGGTCATCGCGGCAACATTGGGCGTTGCCCTTACCGCCAGGCACGATAACACACAAGATGTCGTGATCCGCATCCCGGCTGCCCACATCGGGGACAAAGCCTCCTATTCGGCCACCCTTCGCGGCGACTGGCTCCTCGATGAGCAAAAGGAAAACGAAGCCTTCCCCTTGCTGACCGTTGCGTGGTTTCCCGCCGAGCGAGTGCGCGACGAAACCGGTGTTCTGCGGCCGGCGGAGGTCGTGCGCGTCCAGGGTATGACGTACGCGCCCTGGAATTGGGTCAAGAATCAAGACGGGGATTTCCAGCAAGGGCCCGCGTGGCTGCCGAACAATCACACGCTGTGGTTCGAGCCAGCGACATCGCGCCTACTGGCCATCGGCGGAGACTATGGGGACTCGACCAGTGCGCCGGCGCAACTGGCGCCATCGCCCCTCTTCACGGACAGCATGGGCAGCAGGATTACCTACCGCCTGTATCCGGATGCCGTCCATGTATCGCATTGCTTGGCGGCCGACGACATGCAGGGCCGGGACCTGCGCATCGGAGATTCCATCCACCTCCCGACTTGTCCCATCGACAATCTCGATCACTGGCGGCCAGCCGGGATATTCACGGCGACCGCCATCGAGGAGGTGGCGGGCGTCCAAGCGATGCGACTTGAAGGGGAATCCGTCACGATGTGGTGGGCGTCGGGACTTCCCTTTCCTCTGCGCTACCGGGCGGCGCAGGAGATTTCCATCGACTTCGTGAACACCGAAGGCGGCGGCGTGCTTGACCTCGAACTTACCGGCGTGACGATCGGGAGCGAGCCACGCGGCACAGACGGCACGGTCGGACCCGAGCCGGGCCCCGTTGCGACCCAACCGCGTCTACCATGGGGAATGGACGAAACCGGGATCGACCACCCCTTCCCCCTGTCCGAGGCGTATGCGGAGGCCACGAAGATGAGCCCGCTGTTCTCTGCACTCCTGAACCGCTCGCACGAGGCCTACGTGGCCCGCGCCAGCGGCGAGGGATGGACGTTCGGCTCGGAAAAACACCACTCGTGGACAATGGTCCTTGCAGACGGCAAGGAGGCGGTCGAGGTGACGCTGGGAAAAGACACGACGGGGGCGGGCCTTCTCACCTACCCTATCAAGTGGCCGGACGCAGGAACATCCACTTCCACAACGCTGCATAACGAGGTGGCCATCGACGGAACACCGTACCCGATCCCAGGCCTGGTTCCACCACGTTGGCCGACCGTCGCCGCCGTCGCCGAGCGGTTGCGCCTTTACACCAGTGACGCGACCGACGCGTTGCCGGTCACGCATTGGGCCCACGCCATTTCCTGCCCAGGTACGCCCTGCGAATCACCGTCGCTCTACATCGAGCTCGGCCATCGTTCGTACGATCGTAACCTCGTCGCGGCCGACGCAACGAACCCCGCTTCGCCCATCACCTTCTACGGTGGCGACGCATGGGTAAGCCACATTGCTTTCAATGCCACCGGGCAGAGGACCATGGGCGCCTACGAATCGCAGTCGAATCGGGGCGAAGTCCTCGACCTTGCTGCCGCCACAGAGCCGCCCTCCTCCACGGCGCGCGAACCCGATTCCCCCGGCGGTGGCCTGCTGCCGTTTGTCCCATGGTCCGGCCCGCAAGCCATCGGGGTCAGCCTGCTTGCTGTCATGATTGCGGCCACGTACTGGCTTTGGCCGGCTATCAAATCTGGCGGCGCGCTTGGACTGTTCAGTCGGCTGCGCCCCGACAGGCTTCTGGACCACCCGCAGCGGGCCCGCATCCTCTCCGCAGTCGAGGCAAGCCCTGGCGTCCACTTCAGTGAGCTGTCGCGCCGCACCGGCATCCCCAACGGCAGTCTGCACCACCACCTCCGGCTCCTTCTCAAGGCAGGACGCCTTGACGGGCGTTCCGGCCAAGGCTACACGTGCTACTTCCCTGCTGGATTTGGCATCGCCAGGCAAAGGGGCGCCGCAGCGTCGAAGGCGGACGGCGCGCAGCGTATCCTCGCGCAGGTACGCGCGACGCCTGGCCTTTCGCTACTACAGGTTGCCAAGCATTGTGGGCTGCGGCCCTCGACAGTGAGCCACCATGTCCAGCGCCTCACTGCGGCCGGGCTTCTGGACGCCGTGCGCGACGGGCGCGAAGTCCGGCTGCGAGCGCGCGCCGCATCGTGATGGTGCACAGACGGAATCACAGTCCGCCTCCGAGAGCGACTGAGGAATCGAAGGTCCATCCAGGCACCATATAGTCGTGGGTGAAATCGCAGTCCTGGCGACACATGACTATCCGACCCCTTACAACGAACCGTCCGCTTGCCGTCATCGCAATCCTCACCCTGGTGCTGTCCGGCTGCATCGGGGCCGACAATCGTTCCATCGGCACCGCCGCATCCGGTCGGACCGAAGCCGAGCAGGCCGCAGGCGAAACGGCCCCAGCGCCAGTCACGGGTAGCAGCGGTCCAGGAGCCTCGTCGTCAAGCACACCAACTGGCTTGCCGGCCGGCTTCGACCCTAGCGCCGTGCCGCCAGGGTGCGACCCCACCCGGTCCGCGGTGGCCCACCATGCCGATGGCCTTCCTGCGCTTTTCTCGAGCGGCATCACTCCGTGTTTCCATCGGTTGGGACAGGGAAGTTTTGAGCCGACCATCGGCATTGCATCGACCGGGGCCGTGTTCGTCTACCCGGCGGCCGCCCACACAATACCTGACACGATCCACGTGGCCCGATCGACCGACGACGGAAAGTCCTGGGACTTGTTTCAGCCCAATGTCGCGGGCTTGGCAACGCATCCGTACTCGTTGGACCCGTACCTTTACCTCGACCCGATGACGGACCGCCTCTTCGTTGAGGACCTGGATGGGCGACCTACCTGCGGCACCCTGTCCTTCTCCGACGACCTTGGCGAGACTTGGACCCATACGCAGTCCGGCTGCGCGCAGGCGGACCACGCCACGATCTTTGCGGGTAAGCCCGTGTCAAGCACCACGATCGGCTATCCCAACATCGTCTACCGCTGCGCCATCAGTGGCGGAATGCTGGCCGACCTCTCGTCCATGGTGACGTGCGCTGCCTCCATCGACGGTGGCCTCACTTGGCTTCCGCCCGGAGGGCCAGCCTTCACCTTCGTTCCAGGTGCGCTTGCCGGTGTTGCTCCGGGTGCCTGCACGGGGGGCAATGGGCACGGTGCGGTGGGCCCCGACGGCACGGTCTACCTGCCCCGCGGACATTGCGGCCAGCCGTTTCTGGCCATCTCGCATGACGAGGCCCTGACGTGGACTACAGTCCAAGTGTCCAACCTGGGCAATGCCTGCGACGGTGATTTCTGCGAGCACGACGCGGGCCTCGCCGTCGACCAGGCAGGCAACGTCTACTACGCATGGATTACCGCGGAACGCTGGCTCATGCTGACGCACTCGACCGACGCGGGCTTGACCTGGAGCACGCCGCTCAACATCACGGCGCCTGGCCTGGATGAAGCCGCGTTCGTGCAGATGGCCGCGGGCGGCGTCGGCAAGATCGCACTGGCTTACATGGGCACGCGCACCAGCCCGCGCCCCGAGTTTGCCAATTACGGCCAGACCACCTGGGACGCCTACATGGCCGTGAGCTACGATGCCTTGGCGACCACGCCTACCTTCCATTCCGCGATGATGAACGAACCAGGCAATCCACTTGTCCGGGGGCAATGCCTCGTGAAATGTGGCTCGACCGCGGGCGACTTCATCGACATCCGCATCGCGCCTGATGGAACCCCGTGGGCACCATTCGTGGACGGCTGCTTCAAGGCATGCGCGAAGGGCGGCCAAGAGGACGGGCGGGAGGGCGTTACGGGCCGGTTGTGGAACGGCCCCAGCCTGTGGGACACGGCGGCCGCGGCGGGCTCGGCGTAGACGATCTAGACGGTCGCGGTTTGCGGGACCCCATGTGCCTAGTGCCGCAACCGGCGGCGGACGCGCATCTCGGTCGCGTCCCGGCCCGTAAGCCGCATCCAAGCGACGCGCATCCGTGGGCCCATGATCTGGTACAACCCGGCGCGCAGAAGGACGCGCGGGTCGCGTCGCACGAGTCGGAAATAGGTGCGCAAGATTCGCGCTCTTGTCCTGTAGCCGCGGTTGGTCCAATGCGCCTCGTCAAAGCCCTGCGCCGCGTGCCGCCGCTTGAGGCCCATTGGGTCAAGGATGTTTGCGACCTCGTGCTGAGCCGAAAGCCGAACCCACAAATCGTAATCCTCCAGAAGCGGAAGCGACTCGTCGAAGCCTCCGCATTCCTGCCACGCCTGTCTACGGTACGTGCAAGTACTGTGGAAGAACGGCATACTGTAACCGAGCGCCCGCCGCAGCGCCCGGGGCTCGGTCGGACGAATCCGGCGCCCCAACTCTGCGCCCTGCGCATCAATTAGCGGAACTGTTGCAGAGCCGACGAGCGCCCACTCCGGATGGGCACCCATCGCCCGACGGGTGAGTGCAAGGCGCTCCGGCAACGCCACGTCATCCGAGTCCATGTTCGCAATCAAGTCAGCCCGGGCGTCGTGGAAGCCGCGGTTCAAGCAGGCAATGCGGTTGCTGCGCGGAACTGTGAGAAGCCGAATCCGCGAATCCCGAAAGGATTCGATGATGGACAGCGTTTCGTCGGTCGAGCCGTCATCAACAACAATCAGTTCCCAGTCGCCAAATGACTGCGCCACGATGCTCGCGACCGCCTCGCGAACATGGCGCGCCGAATTGAAGGTCGTCATCACGACCGAAATTGCCGGAGGCGTCCCGACCTCGTCCGCCCTGGCCACGCTCATCACGAAGTCCGACTTCTGACCGCCAGATATGCGTTCTCGTGTCTCCAGGCAAGTCAGGCTTCGATGCGGCGCCGGGCCCTTGGCTAGAATTCGGCGCCGTGGTAGAATCGGTACAGAACGAGCGGCAAGAGGCTCATGGCCACGCCGAAAAGCGCCCATCTGGACCAAGAAAATGGCCGGCCACTGTAGGCGACAACCAGCCACAGCAATGGAATTGCAGCGGGCGCCACGTACCGGACGGGCTGGAGCCAGTAGTACGGGTCGTTTTCGTAGACGTAGAAGGAGGCCGCAAAGAGCAGGCCGAGTACGAAGATGAGCCCAATCGCAAGCAGGACGCCGCTGACGTCCTCCCGATGCCGCATTCGAATCGCGTCCCGAATCTCAGGCCAAAAAAAGGCGAGCGGAAGAATAAATGGGATGAGCAGGACCGGCGTTCTAACCGCTAGCCCCTCGACGAACATGGCCGGTTGAGCCAACGCCGCCGCCACCGCCCGAGATGTGTAGGGGCTGGTTTGCCAGGCCGTCACGAGACCTCCGGCTGACCCATCCCAGAAGAGGAGCACGTTGCGAAGGGACCACAAGCCGAAGATGACGGCAAAGACTCCGATGGCCCTCAAATACCATGCATCGCGCAGCACGCCCCATCCGCGGTGCTTGAGGCGCCACGACAGGCCGCCCACCGCAGCCAAGAGGAAGAACCACCCCGCAGATGCCTTCGAGAGGTATCCCAAACCCGCAAACAGTCCAGCCCATACAATGACCGGTGGCCGACTGAGGCTTCGCAGGATGGCCCAGAGAGTCAAGACAATCGTGGCAAACACAAGGGACTCTGCGTACCCGTAGCGAGTTCCCCAGCCAAGCAGCGTCCAGTCGGCCCCGGCCGCAGCCCCAACGAGCAGCCCCGCGTCGCGCCCAAACAGGTCCTTCGCGGTCCAGTAGGCAACGCCGACGGCCGCAACGGAGACGGACAAGAGCGCCGCCACGAGAGCATTCGTGTTGGCGCCCAACAGCATAATCCAGAACGCCTCGATGATTGGCAAAAGAGGGCTGTAGTGGTGGCTTGGTCCGAGGGAATCGATTCCATTGCAGCGGCCGAGGAATGACGGGTCGGTCACGGCAAGACCATTGCCCCCTGCAAGGTTGGTGGCCATGTTCCAGTAGATCTCGCCATCGCATCCCCCCGACAGCGCCCGCACCGGCATGAAGAGCATCTCGTAGAAGCGCAAAGCAATGCCCGCAAGGAGGGCGAGCACAACCAACCGGCGCACCCAAGCAGGGATGACCAGCCGCCGCGGCAACTCGGCCGAGGCATCGCCGGGATGGGTTTCCGCCATCAGCACGCGCCCGCTAGCGAAGGCGGCGACGCCGGGAGCGGTACATGCTGACCCCTACGGCACCGAGAGTGGCCAGGACCGCCCCGGCGAGCACGGCGCCCGCGACGAGGAGCGGCAATAACGCCTGTTGGCCACCATCGGATGCCTGGGCGGTGGCGCCGCTTGGCATGCCCGACGAGGGGGCCGGAGGCTTGACGGACCTGGCGAGGGAATACAGGCTTGTATGGTCAACGACGGCCCACGCAGTACCGCTGCCAGCGTCATAACCCGAGGCGAAGACGCGCAAGTCATCGTCGGGGGTAGCCCCCGGGACTATGCCGCCGTCGGGCAGTTCGCCCAGGTCCACCCAGCCCGCGCCATCGAAGTAGTGAACGGAAAGCGTTTCATCCGGCTGAACCGCCTGCATCTCAATCCGAATGCGCGTCTCGCCGCGTACAGACCCTTGAGAAGGTTCGACGGCCATATACATCACTGCTTCTGGCGCGGCTGGAAGAAGCCCGGAATCGATTGCCGGCAGCAGGCCGCCTGGTTTCCCCGAATCGCTCGGACCGGTGACCTCCAATCCATCGAGGCGTTCCGCCACATGGGCCACCTCGTCCAAGACGCATGCCTTGATGCACTCGATGTGGAGTGCAGCTAGCGGGGACACATCAATGGAAAGCAATTCGCCCGCCAAGGCATCCCTTAACACGCGCACGGGCTGTGGGACGGCGGGCCTGCATGGTCCGCTGATGAATCCTTCCCCTGGGCGGTAGCGCACGACTTCGCCCAGGGCCATTCCCGTCGCGTCGTCCTTGCCGCCGATGATGTAGGCGTTGCCCGCTCCGTCCCAAACCGCGCTGGTGCGTTCACGTCCAGGACTCGGCAAGCCCTCCACCTGCTGCGCCTTGCCCGTTGCCGGGTCGTAGCGGGTTACCGTCGTGACGCTCTGGCCGGCGGGATTTTGCCCCCCGAACACGTAGGCCTGCTCGCCCGTCCAGATGGCACTCGTCCAGGTGATGTCCACGGGCAGGTGTGCCGAGACAATCTCCATGGTCTGCTCATCAGGGGTGTAGCGGACAATCTCGGAATTCCGGCGCCATGGCAATTGACCGATTCCGCCGAAGATGTACGCGTGGCCTTGGCCATCCCAAACTGCGCTCGTTTCGCCGCGCCCCGACGGCAGCCGCACCGGCATGACCTCGATTGTCTCCGTAGCGACCGTAAATCGGAGGACCTCGTCCGTGCGGCCACCTGGCGTCCCGGCGTTGTCGTGACCACCAAAGATGTACACATGGCCGGCGCCATCCCAAACTGCACTCGTGCCGTCGCGCGCAGTCGGCAGGCGAGCATCAAGCAATTCGAAAACCTCCGTAGACAGGGTGTAGCGGTACACGGTCGAAAGGAACTTGGTCCCGTCATAGCCCCCAAACAGGAAAACGTGCCCGGCTCCATCCCAGACGGCGCTTGGTCCGGACATCGGTCGCGGCAGGAGCCCGGAGGGCTCGAACAAACCTGTTCCGGGAGTGAACTTGTAGATTGTGTTGAGCGCGCCGCTCCCCAGGTCCCCACCGAACACGAACGCATGACCGGCCCCGTCCCAGATCGAGGCTGTGCGCTCTGTTGGGGCCGCAAGCGCGCACGGCAGACCAACGTCAACCGCTGGAGAAGCCGTCACTATGGCGGACGTGCCGAGAAGCAGGACAGCAACCATGAACAAGGGCGTGCGGGACATCATCGAGTTCGGACCTAAAGGAGGGCGTATAAGGCTATGGAGCGCCCCCCGTCGACCGGTTGCCTATCGCGGCCGGTTCGGCGGCCGCGAGGCCCGGCGAAGTACGCGCACTACTGGCCAAATGCACTGCTGATCAAGCACGCGCCAGGCAATCTGGACGCTTAGTCGAAAGCGGTAGCCCATCGTGGGAGGGCCGGCCGAGGCCGGCAGTACTTCGTAGCAATTGTGCGAGACGCGGATTCTGCGCTGGCACCGGCCCGCTACCGCCAACACGCCGGCCCGCACGGAGGCCCAACTCCAGTCGTCTCCGAGCAGGACGGCGTCCGGGAACAGGCGGATGGCGGTTTCCAGGTCCCGTTCAACATCCTCCTTCGCGTGGGAGGCGTCTACGTAGATGAGGTCAGGACGAACTCCGGCGGCGTGGACTTCTTCCAGGCCATCCCAACTCAGGGCCCTAATCGGGACGATGCGGTTGCGCAAGTCCCACGTGTTGCCCAAGAACGAATCGTACAGCCTAGCAACCAAATCGCGCAAGGCATCGTCCGACGTATGCTCGCGGCTGCCTTGCCAAGTATCGACACAGACGACCACCGCATTGGGGGCCTTCTCGGCCAGATAGCGGGCGGACAGCCCCAGCCAGGAGCCAAGCTCTACGACTACCCGCGTAGCAGGGCTAAGAGACCGGGCCAAGACGCGCTTGTTTCCATGGTCGAGCCAGCCCTCGACCGGCCGGATTGAGGCGGGCTTCTGGGATGGCCAGGGATGGCGGCTGCGCAATTTCTCAATGGCCGAAGTCATGATTATCAGGTGGAAACGAGGAAGCGACCCAAGAACGCCGCCGTGCGCTACGTATTCGAGGGCAGGCGAGGACGGATATCAGCATGTTGCACCCGGCTGGCCGGTTCCAAGCAACCAGCGCACAAGGTAGAGGATTGGCCCGTCGTCCGGTCTGGGCGATCCCCCAAGCGTCGTGTCATGGTATCGGCATCACAGCGGCCCGGACGGTCCACCCCCGGCCGCCGAACCATTGCGCTCGACCAGTTACGGCAGGCCGCGGCTACCGATTCATCATCATGACGTCCAACACGACGAGAATGGGGCCGGTCACAACCATGACGACGCCGCTGCCCAAAGTCCACGCCCGCCGGCGGCGCGGCAACCAATGGGAGTATCCAGGCCGCCAAATCCATTCCGTCCGAACCCACCAGTCCGTGAACAACAGGCAGTGCAAGCCACCAACCGCGACAGCCAGGCCAAACCAGGCGACGCCCGTCGGGCTCCACCATTCCATGTCAAATCACTTGCACTTCGTCAATCTCCCCCTGAGGCCGCGCAAGCGCAGCCTCAGGGTCCGCTCGCCCGCGCGGCGCGAGGCTCGCTGAAACCGATGAAGCCGGTGCATCTGGCGCTTCGCGCATCAGATGACCTGGACTTCATCGATTTCGTGGTGCCGCTTCGCAATGTGGCGAATCGATGAAATGTTCTTGCCGCCCTTCCCAATCGCCTTGCCCTTGTCCTTGGCTTCAACTTCCACGATGGCGCGGACCTTGAGTTTCGGTTCCGGGACCGGGGCGTCGGGGTTATTCGGGTCGGCCGGCGGGGTCACGGAGAGGACCTCCATCCGAATCGATGCGACGTCGAAAGGCTTGAACAGGTTGCGAATGAAGATTTGCTTGTCTTCGTCCCACTCGACGAATTTGACATCCTTCTTGAGAAGTTCGCGCATCATGGCGAGGTTCTTGGCCTCCTTCCCGAGGGCTTGGCCGAGGTGGCCCTTCTCCGTGATGAAGACGATGCGTTCGCCTTCGTCCACGGCGTCCTTGATGCGAGCACGCAAGCGCTTCTCGGCTTCGGCGATGAGGCCGATCGCTTCCATATTGAGAGAAAGGTCAGACAAAGGGGGTCAACTCGGGGAAGGGCGCAGGCACTTGCCTACGGTGATGCGACGGAAATCGCCCACATGAGGCTTGGGGTCGAAGGCAAAACGGACGCTTCAGGTTGGAAACAACGAATGGAACTCCTTCCACACCTGGGCCATGACGGGAGGCTTGACGCGGCCCAAGACCTGTTGGACGAGTGTCTTCTCGACAGCCGCGATGCGGCCGACCTTGATGCGGCTCGTCTTCGGCAGGTGGGGTTTCGTCATGTCCTGCGGTTCCAGCAAGACGCTGAACTGTGTCGCCCTCTGATTTGACGTGATGGCGCATACGATGAGGTCCTCGCCCTCGTTGTAGGCGCGGTCCGAAAGCACGAGCGCCGGCCGGCGCTTGCCAGGCTGGCCATCCGTATGGGCAAGCGGAAGGACGACGACGTCGCCACGGTCAAAGGTCATTCCAGGCCTCGTCGTCGTATGGATTGTCCCAGACATCGGTCAAGCCCTTGTAGGAAAGAGCGTAGAAGCCTTGCAAGTCGTCCACGACCTTCTTGCCGACGTCGCTCGCCTTGGTGAGGACCAGCTGTTTGCCATCCTGCACGATGGCGACATCCGTCCGGCCCTTGATCCCCATGGCACGTAGAATGGCGGCGGGGATGACAAGCTGCCCCCGGGGGGAGAGCGAAACCACTTTCATGCGCATGGCAAGGTATGATATTTCTTACCTCAAGTACGTTTTGGTAAGAGAATAGCCGGAACCGGCAAATGCTGAACGCCAGCACCCGTCCAAACTAGCCACTGAACACGCTTGATTGACGACGCCGTCGTTCCGTGAACTCAGTGGTTTTAGTGGTTCGTTTGGGCGCGGCCGGGCTACTTGCCGAGCTGCATCACGTCGGATTCGCCGGCCTCAAGAATGGCCAGCGCCGAGATGGAGAACGGCTTTCCGCAAGCGGGGCCGAGTTGCATGCCGCCGCCTTCGAAGGCGTAGACCGGGATTTTCTTCTTCCCGGCCTGCACGCGAATCTCCTCGGCATTCGGTGCGTTCGACGAGAGAATCACGAGTTTGGCTTTTCCCTGCGCCACCGCCTTGGCGGTTTGGTCGGCTCCGATCAGGACCTTGCCGGTCGCGATGACGGTTCTCAGGCTGCGTTGTATGTCCATGGTTAGGCCTCCGCGTCAGATTTCTTGGGGGTGATGGGCTCCTCTTCGGCCGGCGCTTCGGGCTCGGCGAACTCGGGTCCGGCCTCGCCTTCCAGCGACAGCTCGGGGGTTTCCTGCACGACGGGCACGGTCGAAACCGGCTTCGGCATGGTTTTGACGAGTTTGGCAAGTTTGTCCGTGTCCATGGCAAGGCGCACGGCGCCAGTGCCGAGGTTGACCGGTTGGCCGACGATGATGTTCTCGGCGACCCCGTTTAGGGGATCGATTTCGCCGATCATGCCGGCTTGCAGCAGGTGGTCGACCGTGATTTCGAACGCGGCGCGAGCCAGAATCGAGGACTTCTGCCCCGAGACACCCTGGCGACCGATGGCTTTCACTTCGCCGTCGGCGGTCATGACGTCGGAGACCAGCATGAGGTGGCGCAGGTCCACCTGGAGACCTTGGCCCTTCAGCGTGCCAAATGCTTCGTCCATGATGGCTTGGCGTGCGGCTTCAATGCCGAGTTGGTCCTGAATCTGCAGGATGTCGTTCGTCTGCACGCGGCTGTGGTCGATGCCGGGAATCTCCAGGATGGCGGCGAGGTTGCTGCCCTCCGTAAAGAGGATGTAGCCACCCTCGGCGTCGTCGCGGCGAATCACCAGGCGCGAAATGCCATCGATTCCCTTGACCTTGACTTTCTTCAGGTCCTCGACGGCCTTCTGCAGATTCTTGAAGTTGGGCTCCGAGAGCTTGACCAGGATCTTGGCGTCCTTCTTCTTGGACTCCTCAGAGGTCGCGGTGATGCGGCGCACCGAGTTGACGGCGGTGAGTACGTCGTCATGGGCGATGTCCTTGTCCGCCATCTTGTCTGAATCGGGCAGAATACGGATTTCCAGGGTGCCTAGGTCGGCTTCGACGGCGGCGATGTCCTTGAGACTCGTTGTCTCAATCTGATTCGCGATGCGGGTCGCTTGCGCACGGTCCGCCTTGATGGCCTTCTTGAGGAAGATGGTCATGGTCGGCGTCGAAGGTGTCCGCCTCGCGTCCACGATTTCGATGAGACGCGGCAGACCCAGTGTGACGTTGATTTCCGCGACACCGGCAAAGTGGAAGGTACGCATCGTCATTTGCGTGCCTGGCTCGCCGATGGATTGGGCGCCCACGATGCCGCACGCCTCGGTTGCGTCAACGACTGCGTGTTTGTATTCCGCAAGCGCGATGTCGGCCGCCATCTTGAGTTGGGCGTCGGAGAAACCGCGGTCGCCGCCGCCGTCCACAATCTTGCGGATGATGCGCTGGGGCAATTCGTGCTTCGACTCAGCCAAGTGGCCCATCAGGATCTGGTCCTTCTTCAGTTTCGCTGGGTCGCGCGTTTCGGCTTTGGCCTCGTACGTCTCGTAGTCCCGCGTGTCTTCGACTGCGACCTTGCGCACACGGCGGGCTGCGGCGTCGCGCTTGCCCTTCGACAACTTGAGCATGATGCTCTCGACTTCGTTGCCCGTGAAGCCGGAGTCCATGAACTTCTTCTTGTCCGCAGATTTGGCTTGCGTGACCGTGAAGGTCTCCGCCAGGCGGCTTGCCGTATCGTGGTCGAAGCCGTACGTCTTCTCGAAGCTCTTGATGGTCTGTGGGTTGGCCATTTACTTGCCCCCCTTCTTGGGCGCGGATTTCTCGCCTTTGCTGCCGCGCGAAACTTCCAGGAAAATCTGGTCGAAGTCGACCGGGTCGCCGCCGACGGAGCGCGTGGGGTCCACGCCGTCTTCGCCGTAGGTGAACTGGATGATCGTGCCGGCCGTGTTGCGCACCGTTCCGTCCTGGGCGACTTTGAGGTCTTCCAGGGCGTTGATGAGGCGGCGCTGCATGTAGCCAGAACGGCTTGTGCGGACGGCTGTGTCGACGAGACCTTCGCGGCCACCCATCGAGTGGAAGAAGTATTCCGTCGGGTTGAGGCCCGACTTGTACGACGCGGCAACGAAGCCCTTCGCCTCGGCGCCCAGGTCGCCCCACTTGAAGTGCGGCAAGGTGCGCTTCTGGTAGCCGCGGTGGATGCGCTTGCCACGGACGGCTTGCTGGCCGACAAGGCCGGCCATCTGCGACAAGTTGAGCATCGAGCCACGTGCGCCGCAACGGGCCATGAGAACCGCCGAGTTGTCCATGCCGAGGGACCGCGATGCCGTTTCACCGGCGGCGTCACGGGCTTGACCGGTCTCGCGCATGATTTCCATCTCGAGGGTTTCCTCAAGCGTGCGTCCCGGCAGGGGCTGCAATTCGCCCTTCTTGAATTGCTTCAACAGGGAATCGACGCGCTCACGCGTTTGCTTGATGCGGTCGCCGATTTCTTGGACCGCGGCTTCCGGCAGGTCTTCGTCCTCGATGGAGGTGGAGAAACCGCGCAGCGTCAGATAGCCATTGCCGACCTTCGTGACCTTGTCGAGGAACTTGCGTGCCTCTTCGTTGCCAAAGCGGCGGGCGATATGGTCCAGGAGTTTTCCCTTTTCGGATGAGATGGACGCCTTGTCGATGCCGCCGGCGATGAGTTTACCGTCCTGGATGTCGACCCAGAAATCGTTCTCGGCCTTCTTGGCATCTTCCTTGCTTTGGCCGGACGGGCGTGCCGCCGAGGCGTAGCTCAGGGTGATGCCCGGGGGCAAGAGGGTGCTGAAGAGGTCGCGACCGTAGACGAAGCGGCGGGTCTCGCCGCGGTCATCCTTCTCTTCCGTGATCGGCGGGGCTTGTCCCTTGAAGCCGATACGAGCCAGCACTTGGGTTGCGTCCTCAATCGACAGCTTCGGGTTCTTCCACGTAAGGAGGAAGTTGCCGGAGATGTGGTCGTGGATGGCGCCGATAATGGGGCCACCAAAGCGCGGAGAGCGGATGTTCTCCTGCACTTTCATGAGAATCTCGGCTTCTGCTCGGGCCTCTTCGCCCTGCAGAACGTGCAAGTTCATCTCGTCGCCGTCGAAATCTGCGTTGTACGGCGGGCAGCACGGCAGGTTGAACCTGAAGGTCTTGCCGGGCATGACGCGGACCGTGTGGGCCATCATCGACATGCGGTGGAGCGTCGGTTGCCGGTTGAACAGGACAACGTCGCCGTCGTCGAGTTGGCGTTCCATGATGGAGCCGACCTCGAGCCGCTTGGCGACCTCGTCAGCGTTCTTGTCCGTTACCTTGACGCGGCGCGCGTCAGGGCGAATCACGTAGTTGACGCCGGGCTTGTACTTCGTGCCCTCGAAGGCGGGGTTCGGGCCCCGCAGAATCATGTCCATGCAGTAACTGAAGTTAGCCGGCGTGACGCGCACGGGAACCGTCAGTTCTTGGGCGCACTCAATCGGAACGCCAACCTCGTTGATGCTAAGGTTCGGGTCGGGCGAGATGACTGTGCGGGCGCTGAAGTTGACGCGCTTGCCCGACAAGTTGCTGCGGAAGCGGCCTTCCTTGCCCTTCAGCCGTTGGCTGATTGTTTTGAGGGGGCGACCAGAGCGGTGACGCGCCGGCGGGATGCCGGCGGTCTGATTGTCGAAGTACGTCGTGATGTGGTACTGCAGCAGTTCCCACAGGTCCTCGACAATCAACTGCGGCGCACCGGCGTCGCGGTTTTCTTGCAAGCGCTGGTTGATGCGGATGACGTCCACGAGTTTGTGGGTGAGGTCGTCCTCGGAGCGCTCGCCGGATTCGAGGGTAATCGATGGGCGCATCGTGACCGGTGGGACCGGCAGCACAGTAAGGACCATCCATTCGGGGCGGCAGACATTCGGGTTAAGGCCCAAGAGCGGGAGGTCCTCGTTGGGGACCTTTTCGAGCCACTCGCGCACTTCCGACGGCGTCATCTTGTGGCCGTTTTCGCGGAACGTCGTGGGTTTGTCGACGTCGATGGTGCCGTGTTCGCGGCCGCAGTGCGGGCAGACGGTCACGTTGGAGGCTTCCTTAGAGACGCGCTTGGCAAGGATTGCCGTGTCCTTCTCCTCCTGGAGGTAGGTCTTGTAGTCCTTGTCGAAGTCTTGGCGCAGGCGCTCGCTGAAGAGCAGTTTGCCGCAGCCGCGGCACGAGGCGCGCAGGATGTCGCGCACGACGCGCACGAAGCCGACGTGGATGACCGGCATGGCGAGGTCGATGTGGCCGAAGTGGCCGGGGCAGTCGCCGACTTTCTGGCCGCAGGTCTTGCAGCGCAGACCAGGTTCGATGACGCCCAGGCGGGGGTCCATCAGACCCATCTCGATGGGGAACCCGTCGTCGTCGTAGGTGTCCGCCGTAATGACCTTCGTGGCCGAAAGTCCGCGGATTTCCTTCGGCGAGAGCAGGCCGAACTCCATGTGTCCGATTTTCTTGGGCTGGTTGGTGAGCATCGTTCGCATGTTGAGTCCTCCTTACACCAACGCCTGCAAACGCATGCGCGGGGCGACAATCAGGCTCTTGAGTTCTTCCATGAGCAACTTGTAGGCGTACGACATTTCCACCGGGTGGATGTCGGCGTCGTCTCCGCACACTGTACACCGGTAGAAGCCGCGGCGGTCGAGCATGGCGACGTGGCCGCACTTGTCGCAGACGTACTGCGTCGTGATGTCCGACTCGTCGAGGAGACGGTCTTTGATGACCATCGCGGCGCCGTGGCCGATAAGGGCATCGCGTTCCATCTCACCGAAGCGCAGACCACCGTCGCGAGCGCGCCCTTCCGTGGGTTGCCGCGTCAGAATCTGCACCGGGCCACGGCTGCGGGCGTGGATCTTGCCGGCAACCATGTGGTGCAGTTTCTGGTAGTAGATGCAGCCGACGAATATGTCGACCTCGAACATGCGGCCGGTCTGGCCATCGTGCAGGCGGGTGCGGCCGTTGTGCTTGAAGCCGTTCTTCAGCAGGGCGGCGCGCAGCACGGTTTCGTCGTCGACGCCAGAGAAGGCCGTGCCATCGATGAAGCGGCCCTCAGCGGAGCCGACGAGGCCACCAATCATCTCCAACACGTGGGCGACCGTCATGCGCGACGGAATGGCGTGCGGGTTCACGACGATGTCTGGCGTCATGCCGTCTTCGTCGAACGGCAAGCCTTCCTGCGGGACCATGAGGCCCAACACGCCTTTCTGGCCGTGCTTGGAGGCGAATTTGTCGCCGAGTTCGGGGATGCGCTGGTCGCGGACCTTGATCTTGACCATGCGCGAGCCGTTGACGGACTCGGTCAGCATGACGGTGTCGACGAAGCCCTCTTCGCCGTGGCGCACGGTGACTGAGGTCTCGCGGCGCTTTTGCGGCGTGAGGAAGTCCGTCGGCTCCTCGAGGAAGCGGGGCGGGCTGGTCTTGCCAATCAAGACGTCGCCGCCGTTGACGCGCCGCTCGGGCGAGATGAGGCCGTCCTCTTCGATGTACGCGTACATTTCCTCGGGCCGAACGCCGCGGCATTCCGGGTCAGGCCGCTCGAAGCGGTCTTCCTGGCCACCGGGGTAGCGGCGCTCTTCCGTCGAGTAGGTGCGGAAGAACGAACTGCGACCGAGGCCGCGCTCGATGGACGCCTTCGACATGACGATGGCGTCTTCCATGTTGTACCCGTGGAATGACATGACCGCCACGACGAAGTTCTGACCGGCCGGCCGCTGGTTGAAGTGGATGTATTCACCAGGGTGCGTCTGAACGAGTGGGGCCTGCGGCGCGTGCAGCAGGTGACCACGGGTGTCTGGACGGATGCGGTAGTTGGCGTCGCCAAAGCCCAGCGACTGCTTGCCCATGCCGGCGCCCATCGTGATGCGGGGCGACGAGTTGTGCTCGGGGTACGGAACCAGCGACGAGCCGATGCCGAGGATGATCATCGGGTCGATCTCGCAGTGCGTGTGGTCCTTCTGCACGGACTTCTCGTCGAGCGCGATGAAGAGGTTCTCCTCTTCTTCGGCGTCAATGTACTCGATGATGCCCTCGTTGATGAGGTCGGACCAGCGCAGGCGCTTGTCCTTCAGATCCTTCGTGTACTCTTTCGTGTAGCGCAGTTTGCCGTGGTCGGAGACCAACAGCGGGCGGCGGACACGGCCGGCGTCGCAGTTGAGGAAAACGGCCTTGGCGTCAGCGTCGTGGTAGACGTTGACTTCGTTCGACAGGAGGCCGGCGCGGCGGCGTTCCTTGATGCGCTTCAGAAGGTCGGCCGGGTCAGGGTGCAATCCGACGAGGTCGCCGTTCAGGTAGACCTGGGCGTCGGGGCTGTCGCGCTCGACGGGGCGCAGGCCGAAGTCGCGAAGGACGCGTTCGACTTCGCGTTCGGGGAAGCCTTCGCTGATTTCGACGCAGAGGCTGAGGTTCTTGACAAGGCCGCAGTTGGGGCCTTCCGGAGTCTCGTTCGGGCACAAGCGGCCCCACTGGGTCGAGTGCAAGTCACGCGCTTCGAAGTGCGGCTGGCTGCGGGTGAGCGGGCTCGTCACGCGGCGCATGTGCGACAACGCGGCGAGGTTGCTCGTGCGGTCCAGCAGTTGGGACACGCCGGCGCGGCCGGAAACCCAGTTGCCAGTTGCGAGGCTGTGCAGCAAGCGCTGGGTGAGAACGTCGGCGCGAACCGCGGTCTGAATCTTGACGTCGCGGTTGCGGGCGTGGGCGCGCTCGAGTTGGTACTTGAGGTCCTTGCAGAGCGCCATGAAGGCGACGCGGAACAGGTCCTCCATGAGGTCGCCGGCAAGCTTGAGGCGCTTGTTGGCGTAGTGGTCCTTGTCGTCCTCTTCGCGAAGACCCAGGAACAATTCGAAGACGGCAGAGCCCATGCGGGCGAGGAAGATGGCCTTCGTGATGCGGTCCTCGGGCTCTTGGCCAAGGTGCGGCAGCAGGTTGCGGTCCATGAGGGCCTCAACGCGCTTGACGCGGTACTCTTTCGCCTGGCCGCCGGCAAGGCGCTTGCCGAGGTAGCCGATGGCGTCCTCGCGGGTGGTGACGCCGTACTCTTCTGCGGCCGACTCGATGTTGCCGAAGATGAGGGGCTCCATGGCACCCTGTTCCTTCTTGTCCGTCATGATGGCGTGGACAATCTCTTCGTCCGACTCCATGCCGAGGGCGCGCAGCAGCACGACGAGGGGAATCTGGCCGGAGGCGCTGGGGACGGTGACCATGAGATCGCCGTCTTTCTTGCGCTCGACGACGACGAGGGCGCGGTAGCCTTCGTGCTGCGAGAACACCTTGGCGATTTCGACGTCGGTGCCGTAGCGCGTGGCTTTCTCGACAAGGACGCGGTTCGGCGCCAGGTCTTCGAGCGTGATGAGGACGCGCTCGGTGCCGTTGGAGATGAAGTAGCCGCCGGGGTCGAGTTGGTCTTCCTGGAGTTCGACGAGTTTGGCCTTGTACTCTTCTTCCGACATGGCGCGGCCCTCGGCCTCGTCCAGGATCTTGCGGTTGATGTTGCAGTGGCCCGAATGGACCATGATTGGCAGGCGGCCGATGTTGACGAGCTCGGGTTCGTGCTCGATGCCGTCGATGACGCGGATGAACTCCAACGTCAGGGGCGCTTGATAGGTGAGGTTGCGCAGGCGGCTTTCCATCGGGGTAAGCGGGCGCAGCGAGCCGTCGGCTTCCTTGACAACGGGGCGGCCAACTGAAACCTTGCCGAGTTTGATGAAGAAGCCTTCAATGTCGGTCTGGACGACGCCGCGTTCTGCGGTCTCTTCGTCACCGATGCGGATGTTGTCGATGACGTGCTGCAGCCGGTGGGCCAGGAAGTCATTGAATGAGGCGATGTGGTGGTTCACAATCGAGCGTTCGGCGTAGAAGGCGTCAACGAGTTCGCGCATGTTAGATGGCCTCCACGACCAAACGGTAGGCGACGGCAGTACCCGCGGTGGGGCTGCGGCGCGTGATACGGATGATGTTGCCAGGCTTGGCGTTCACGACCTTGGCGGCCGGGTCGTTGGAGCGGATCTTGGGGAGTTGCTCCTTGACGATCGCGTACTTCTTCAGGAGCGCCTTCTCCTCATCGCCGGCAAGGACGACGTGGAGGGGGACGTTCTGGTGATTCAGGACATTGAACCGGCTGACGTTCGTTGGGGGAACCTCGTCGCTCACAAAAACACCTGCAAAAATACCTGGACGTTGGGAATCGCTTGCATGTCGAGACTCGGCCTTGCGGCTTCTCCTCGCTCCACTGCAGTCCGGACCACGGCAAGATGGCCCAGGCTACCCTGGAATCTGGCGCTGCACTTCGCGCCGACGCGGGGGGGGTATAAAACTATTGAGCCCTCTTTGGAACCTTCCGAATATGGGGTGGCCGGACTTGAAGATTGCCCCGGGGAGGGTGAATATGTTCGAGGCGGTCATTGACCTGTCTGCTAGGCCGCAGGGTGCGGCGGCACGATTGGCCACGGCAATGGAGTCGGCGCCGGGGCGCTGGCGTCAAACTTGAACGTCCAAAGCCCCGAGAATGAATCATACGATACCAGCGTCCCGTCGGAGAACACGTTCACTTCCTCGACGGTGGGCGCCCAACGGACCTTCACGGCCGGGTTCACCGACGCATCCACTGGCATGAAGACGCCGATGGAAGGCAGACTCACGAACGGCACCGGTCCCCGCGCCGACAGGACGGGCGAAAGATCGACGGCCCAGACGCCACCGTGGTACATGCTGATGAACATCGTCTCGTTGTGGATGCCGTAGTAGTGGTTGGAGAACATGTACTCCCCCGACCATTCGACTTCGTGGGGCAACGTCCAACCCGCCACCTCGCGCGGCACCGCAGGATCCGTCGTGTCAAGGACCCAAACGATTCCGGATGGGTTGTCCGTCGGGTGCGTGCCGAATTCCGGTCCGACAACGGTGTAATGCCGTCCCCCCCACAACCGCTCGAGGGGAATCACCGAGTGGAAGTTCGCAGAGTACCCCTCGCGCCCGGGAACTACGTCGCTCCACGTGCCAATCGCCTTGGGTTGCGTCGCGTCGGCCAGGTCCACGACGGTCAAGCGGTCGCCGCCGACGAGGTAACCAAGAGTCTGGCCGGTGACGGGATGCTTGGCAATCCAGCCGTCGTGGGAACGTTGGCCGACGGAATTGACGACGTCACCGCGGACGAAGTAGGTCGAAAGGAGGTGCAGCCGCGCGCCCAGTGGCGACTCTTGCAGTTCGTAGAATGCCCAGCCGCTCGTGGCCTCCTGGGGGAAGCCGGGCGGGTACGGCCCGTGCGCCATCGAGACCAGGACCCACGTGCGCCCGTCGATCGTCGTGCTGAATGCGCTGTGCCCGTACGATGAGAGCGGCTGGCGATCGATGATGGCCGGGTTTTCTGGATCCGTGATATCGACGAGGAGGACCTGATGGGGCGCCGGGACGGGGTCGGTTCCTGCGGCCGCCGGCGAGCTGGGGACGGGACGAGCCGGATGGCAAGGCGTCTCCCACGTCATCGCGGCCGCTGGCGCCGCGACCAGGGGCGCCTGGGCGGGCAGGTTGTCCAGGCCGGACGTGACGGCCACGATGTGCTTGCCGTCGGGGACGACGGCCACATCGTACACATGGGTGTTCTCCATGACGAGTTCGCCGAGCCACTTCGGGTGCGCCGCGTCCGTGACATCCGCGAGGGCAAAGCCGACCTTGCTGCGCGACTCGACGACCGCGATGCGCCGCCCGTCCGCCACTTCCCCCGCGTCGCCGCAGAGCGTGCCCCCAGGCGGACCACCGTAGAATGGGGAGTTGAGGGGGTCGCGGCCGAGCACCGAGAAGTTCGGTGTCGTAAGGTTGAGATGCTGCATTGGATCGGCATGGTCGTGGCCGTCACGCGACTCGAGGCTGCGTTCGGACCAATCTGGTTGAAAGTCCAATGCGGCGGGCGAGGGCGGCGGGTTCATGGACATGCAACCGGCCGCAAACAGGCCAAGCAGGAGGACCGCGAAGGGGGCTTTCATGAGCGGGCGATGAGGGATTCGAACCCCCGACTGACGGATTAAAAGTCCGCTGCCATAACCGAGCTAGGCCAATCGCCCTGGATGCTGGCGGTGGCGTTTACTCCGGTTCGCTTGCGGACCGGAAACACGCCAATCGCCCTTGGTGCGGCGGAAGGGCCTGCGCCTCCCCGCCTGCAGTCGCGGCGAGTTTTCCTCCCTTGAAAAGGCAAGGGGTCATGTCCCAGCGCTCGCTTGCATAGCCTGTGCTGCGCCGCGCCGCCTCCGCAGATCTCCCCGCGATCGAGTCCCTCCTTGCGGCGTCCGAACTGCCGACGGCCGGCGTGGCGCAACACTTGCAGACCACGTGGGTCTTGGTCGAGAAGGGCACGCTTGTCGGTTGCGTCGGCTACGAGCCCTGTGGTCCGTTCGGCCTGTTGCGCTCCCTCGCCGTCGCCGCGGACCACCGTGGCCTCGGCTTCGGCCGCACTCTCCTCGGCGCCGGCGTCGCCGAGATGCGCAAGCCCCACCTTCGCCAGGCGTTCGGTCTCACGACCACCATCGCGCCGTTGCTGCGGCGTTCCGGCTGGAAGGAAATCCCCCGCACGGCCCTGCCGCCAGCTCTTATGGCGTCGCACGAACTCCAAGGTTCCTGTCCAGACTCCGCCGTCGCTTTTCGGCTGGACCTTGCGACCTGAGCGCGGATTCGGTGCGACACAAAGGATTCGCCGACCCCTGGCGAAGGTGGTTAGGGTTTCGCGGACGTCCAAGCACGGGCAGCCACGTGCAAGGCCGTCCACGGCCGTCCGTGCCCGTCCGCGGCCGGCCATGGCCGCCGGGGGCTTGCGGCCAGGAATCGCACGACGCTCCAACTGCCGACGTCGTATCTGCTCAATCTTTCGTCTGCGTCATCGGCAAAATCTGCGACTACTTCCGCGCGCCTGCATCGGCGACGAGTTCGCGTACGCGCTTTTCAATTTCATCGCGTACAATGCGAAATTCGGCAAGCTCTTTGCCCTTCGGGTCGGGCAAGTCCCAATCGACCATTTTCTTGCCAATGAAGGCGGGGCAAGCGTCGTCGCCGCAGCCCATCGTGACGACGAGATCGCAGCTCTTGCGAACCCAGGTCTCGTCAAAGGCTTGGCTTGGATTGGTCGATATGTCAATCCCTTTCTCGCGCATGACCATTATTGCTTCGGGGAGCACGTAGCCGAGTGGCTTGCTTCCGCCACTTCGGGCAACGAGGCCATGGCCGGCCATGGCCTTGGCGAATCCTTCTGCCATCTGGCTTCGGGCGCTGTTTCCGACGCAGGCAAAGAGAACGGCAAACGGCTTCGTCATGTTCGTGCCTTGCCTTCCGGCATGGGCGCGTCGGAGCCAGCGGCGACCCGGGTCGTGGGCTTCGGTGTGCTGCCCTTGCGCAGCATCTCGTAAGTCAACATGGCCGCGACCGCGCCAACGACAGGCGCGGCAATGTACAGCCAGAGATGGGTCAGGTTTCCCGATGCCAGCGCGGGCCCGATGCTGCGGGCGGGATTCATGGACCCGCCCGTGAGCGGGCCCGCAACAAGGGCACCGACGCCGACTGCGAGACCGATTGCCAGCCCGGCGGCAGCCGATGCATTGCGCTTGTCTGTCGCGACGGCAATGATTACCAGCGCCAGCAGGAACGTGGCGATAACCTCCCAGAGGAAGGCGCCGGCAAGCGACAGCCCGAGGGCCGGCATGGTGGTGCCGATGTCAGCGACGTTGCCAAGCAAACTCTTGAGTGCGAAGGCCGCGGCGACCGCCCCCACAATCTGGGCCAGGAGGTACGAAGGAACACGACGCCAGGGGAAATGACCCGACGTGGCAAACGCGATTGTGATGGCCGGGTTGTAGTGGGCGCCGCAAATGGGGCCAAGGGCGTAGACGAGAATCAGGATGACGAAGGCAAACGTGAGTGCAACGCCCAAGTGGCCAAGGGCACCATTTTGCGCATTCACCATCACGGCCCCGCAGCCGGCAAGGACCAGGAAAAAGGCTCCAATGGCCTCGGCTGCCTCGGGCCGCAAGTCGATGCGTGGCGACGACGGGACGGTCATGCTCCAAGCCCTCGCACCGGTGCGGCGACTTAGGGGTTGCTCAATAGCCAATTTCCGGCCCGGGGGCTCTACCCGATGTAGGCCGTCTCGGGCCACGGCAACGCGGGCGGCACCGATTGGTCCTCGGGGTGGAAGCGCAGGATGTAGGCGCCGGAGTCGACGTCGAAGGCCAGGACGGTGCCGTCGCCCAAGTCGAGCACCTCCAGGACTTCGGGCGAATTTCCCAGCGCGACGGGCGTCGAGGAGGGGAAAATATCCGGCAGGTAAACGCCCAGGGACGGCAGGTCCGGCCAGTTCTCCATGCGGGCGTCAACGGCCCAGACGCCAGTGTGGTACGCGGCAACGTAGAGGACCTCGTCCACGAGGATGGCGTAATGAGTGCTGAACGTCAGGCCCATTGAACCCGGCCACAGGACGTCGACCGGCAGGGTCCAGCGTGCGCGCGGGATCGGGTGCGTGGCATCCGTGACGTCGAGCAGTACAATCTGTCCCGACGGGCGCGCCCCGGGGCTGCCGATGACTTCCTGGCCTACGATGAGGTAGTGGTGACCGTTTTGCAGGCCGTCGACCGGACGGACCGAGTGGACGTTCCCCGTGTTCTGTGTGGGATCGTCACCCGGTGCAGCGCCCCACGTTGCAAGCGGGGTCACTTTGCCAGGGCTGCCGGCGGGGGCTGCGGCGTCGGCGGGGTCGAGGCGCGCGATGTGCAGGCCGCCGTCCCAGTCGGCCATGTAGGCGATGGTCTGGTTCGTATTCGGATGGAGCTCGATTGTCGCGTCGGTGTGGCCGTTGGACAAGTACAGGAGCGAGGGATCCATGTGGGACTGGTCCGTTGGCGTGTAGATGGCGAACGTCTGCAAACGCGGGCCCGCGGGCGTCTCGACGACTTGCAAGAAATCGTAGTGCGACATGAGGTTGCCAAAGCGCGGCACGGGCTGGCACGGAACCGGCAGCGGTGGCGCGGGGTTGCCGGTCACGCCGGGGACCGTGCACGGAAGGGCGCCGAGGCCGGAGCTTGCAACCCATCGGGTGCCGCCAATCATTGCGGTGCTGATGCTGTGGACGTTGCGGCCGCCGGCGTACGGCATGAAGTCGACGACCGTTGGGTTTGCCGGATCGGACAAATCCACGAGGATTGCACTGTAGCCGTACGGGATGCGATCCACGTTGGAGCCAATCGCCTGCGTGCCGCACGCCGTCCGCCACATGGGCGTGAAGGCCACGCCTGCCTCGGTTGGCATGGTATCGGAGGCAAGGTCTGGGTTGCTCGCGATGACGGCATACTTGCCGTCTGCGAAGATGGCGGAATCGTAAGTCTGCACGTAGGGTAGGATTAGTTCGCCAAGCAGAACTGGCGCCGCGCGATCTGTGACATCGATGACCGTGAGTCCGACGTCCGTCGTGTGGGAGTCAACGACCGCGAGTTGCCGTTCGCCGGGGGCCGCGGCATCGCCACAGAACGCAGCTCCTCCTGGCCGGCCGTAGTAAGTGCTGTTGAGCTCGACGTGGCCGACCAACTCAAAGTTCGGGGTTGATAGTCCCTGATGCAAAGTCCGGTTGCGGTGGTCGTGGTCGGGGATGCGGCCCGTCGCGTCGGGGTCGGCGTCGCCGAAGATGGCGCGGACGGCCCAGTCTGGTTCGCGCGTTGCGACGGCGACGCGGGAGTCGGGCTCAGGCGGTGTCGTGCAACCGGCAAGCAAGGACACGATGGCCGTCATGGCAACCACGGCGGCGACGAAGGGCTTCATGGGGGCTGACTGACAGGACCCCCGGATAGGCATTGCGGCAAGCGCCTTTGCCGTGGCGACTTCCCCCAAGCGTGAAATAGCGGCCTCCTGTCGCGCGACCTGGATGTGCCCACATGGGTGAAGTTCTCCTCAAATACCGCCTCACACCCGAAGACTCGTCGACGGACATGTCAAAGATTGAGGCTGCCGTACGCGCCGCCCTGCCGGCCAACGTCGCCCGCGTTTCCAAGGCCGACATCCAACCCTTCGTCTTCGGCATGAAGGTCCTTGTCGTCGCCATTATCGTGCAAGACGTCGAAGGCAACAACGACATCGTCGAGCAGGCGCTCACCACCATCTCCGGAGTCCAGGGCGCGGACCTTCTGGATATGGGCCGCCTGATGTAGCACGGCGCAACGGGATCCTCACCGCGCGTCGGGCGCTTCGCGCGCCGGCGCGGAGGACCGCGTCGCGCCGGGGGCGGCCTTCGGCCACCCGCCCCGCTCGGCTTTCCAAGCCTCGCGGGAAAACGGTGCTTGGCCAACCCCGCCCTTTTGGCGCACGGCGCGGCGGGCTTGCATCGCTTCCCTCGCCTGGAGCCGTCCCGCCGGGGGCCACCTCCGGCGACTCGCCGAAAACCGTCCGTCGCTTCGCTCCTGCCGGTTTTCGCAGCCCACCCTTGCCACTTTTTAGGCCCATCGGCGTGCCCGACTCGTGTCCTTCGTCTTCGCCTCCGAGTCCGTCACCGAGGGCCATCCCGACAAAGTCGCCGACCGCATCAGCGACTCCATCCTTGACGCCTACCTGCGCAAGGACCCCATGGCGCGCGTGGCTTGCGAATCATTGGTCGCGACCGAATTCATCTGCTGCGCCGGCGAAATCACCGCGGCGCCGGGTGTCGATGTCGACCACGAGGCCGTCGCCCGGCGTGCCATCCGGGAGATTGGCTACGACTCGGCAGAATCCGGGATTGGCTGGGACACCGCAGTCTTCGTGTCGCGCATCGTGCCACAGTCGACCGACATAGCGCAGGGCACGGCGGCGCGCAAGGACCGCAAAATTGGCGCCGGCGACCAGGGTCTGATGTTCGGGTATGCCGAAAAGTTACGCGGGCGGGGCGGCGACATGATGCCGGTTCCAATTTCGCTTGCGCACGGCTTGACCCGGCAGCTAACGAATCTGCGGCGCAACAAGAAACTCTCCTACCTGCGCCCCGATGGCAAGTCGCAGGTTTCAGTCCGGTTCGAGGATGGAGTCCCCGTCGCCGTCGACGCCGTCGTCCTTGCCGCACAGCACAAGCCCGAGATGAGTGGCCGCCAACATGACCTGCACGCGGACTTGATCGAGCAATGCGTCCGCAAAGTCATCCCAGCAAAGTGGCTGCATGCGAAGACGAAATTCTTCATCAACCACACGGGACGCTTCGAGACGGGAGGGCCCAAGTCCGATTGTGGCCTGACGGGTCGCAAGATCATCGTGGACAGTTACGGGGGCTGGATTCCCCATGGCGGCGGTGCTTATTCGGGCAAGGATCCAACAAAAGTCGATCGCTCGGCGGCATACTACGCGAGGTACGCCGCAAAGAACTTGGTCGCAGCCGGCATCGCATCCAAACTCCAGATTCAAGTCGCCTATTCGATTGGTTCACTTCAGCCCGTCAGCCTCGCCGTCGAAACCTTTGGAACCGGCGCCGTGCCGGACGCCAAGATCATCGCGACGCTGCGCCGCGACTTCGACTTCGGGCCCGGTGCCATCCTAGACGAACTTGACCTGCGCCGACCCATCTACACACAGACATCGAGTTACGGCCACTTTGGCCGGACCGACTTGAAGTTGCCGTGGGAAGAGACGCGCAAAGCGAAATCGCTTGCCGCCTGAACGGCAGGCCCGAACCGCCGATTGCGCCGATGACGCAGATCGTAGAGGCACTTGCTCGGAGTTAGCGGCGAGTTCTGCCGCCCCCAACCGAAATTATGGAAATCACGGAAGCCGCCTGGCGGGGAACGGGCCCGGGCGCGCAGGCAATCTTTGGTCAACGTATGCGACGCAATTGCCCACGCTCGACCTCGATCTGATTGATGATGTGTTTGACCGCGTCGAGGCGCACGGGTTTTGGCAGGTGCGCGAAGGCACCGGCGCTAAGGGCTGCCGTGACGTCGAGGTGCGTCCCTGGCATGCTGGTGCAGAGCACTATGACGGCGCTCGGATCTCGGCGCAGGAGTTCCTGCACCAGTGCAAGGCCACTTTCACGATCCGCCAACCGCATGGATGTAAAGACGACGTTTGGATGCCAGTCCGCCGCGATGGCAAGTGCTGCGCTGCCGGATTCAGATTCCTTGAAGGTTGCAGCATGGTCCGCTTCCAGGATGGACGACCGTAGGTTCAGCCGGATGGGCGGGTTGTCGTCGACAAGCAAGTAGCGGTGCATGGTTCGCCGGAGCGCTGCCGTTACGCCGGAGTGAATCCGCCATCGTCCGACGGCGCTGCGCCGAAGCCGGATGGCGGTGCGCTGCCGATGCGTTCGATGTGGCCGCGTTGTCCGCAACCCGGGCACGCCCGGAAGCGCACCAGGTGCAGCGGGGTCTCGCCGAACGTCCCAACTGCGAGGTCTTCTTTGCAGTTGCTGCAGTGGTACTGCAATTCCTTGAACTCGCCTTCCGGCCGGAGCACCTTGACGGGTTCCATGCCGGGGTCCGGCAGGCGGCTGAAGACGCCGCAGACCGGGCAGCTGAAGGCGGTGCGCTTGTTGTCGCGGAAGTGCACTTCGCCGAACTGGAAGATGGACTTGCAGTCGGGGCACTGCATGAGGGCGCGCTCGAGTTCGAGGCGGGCCTGCATCTCTTCGACGGTCTCCGTCGTGGTGACGATGGTTTCTTCGCCGCTGCGGCGGGAGAACAGCATGAAGAGCGCCCACAGGAACAGTAGGGCAATGAGGCCGTAGACCGCGAACTCGATGGTGCGCTCAGCCGTCGGCAGTGGCGGTTCCTTGTCGGCGCGCAGGACGAGGATGTCGTACAGGGCGAGGGCGACTGCGGCCAGGGCGAGGAAGATGACGAGGGCGTACAGCATGCGTCGGCGGTGTACGTTGGCGCGCAGATGGCGGTACTTTGCCACCTGTTGGTTGTTGCCGCCCGGTGCTGCGGCGTCATCCTGTGGCGTGTCATATTCGTACACGGTCTTCTTCGTGACGCGCTCGTCGGCTTCGAGCTCGAGGTCGGGACTCACAGGCCCCACCTCCCGAAGCGCCCGACGAATGCAAGCACCAGAACAACCAGGGCGCCGGCGGCCGCGATGCCGAGGTACGCTGGGTCGGCGGTGAGTTTCTCTCCGAGTGTGCGGACCTCTTGATTCTCATTGGTTGGATCCGCCGGGTCGACAATTGGGTCCGTCGTCGTAGTCGGCGTTGGCGTTGGCGTGGTGTCGATCGGGTGGCTCGCTGGGTCATTCGGGTCGAAGCCGTTTTGGACCTCGGCGCCGTCATGGTAGCCGTCGCCGTCGGTGTCGTCGCTTGCCGGGTTGGTGCCGAGCGTTTGCTCCCGTGTGTTGTTGAGACCGTCGTTGTCGCCGTCGTCGGCGCCGGTCGCGTTCAAGTCATTGAAGTGCTCAGTTTCCCACGCGTCGAGGAGCCCGTCGCCATCCGTGTCGGTCGGGGTGCAGGTGGCGCACGGCGGGACACTGCCTATTGTGTAATTGTAAGCGGCACCGAACGCGGTGCCATCAGGGGCGCGATCTTGGGTGATGATGGTAATCGGGACGGGGTCTGGCGCGTAGGCCGTGCCGACGACGAAAAGGTCCTTGAGTGACGTCGTCGAGTTTCCATAGATGCTCTTGTTAATGGTCATCACAAGAACCGTGCCGGTGACGGTCACGCTGGCCACATTCGCTCCCGCGGAAGGCGGCGTGTTGGTTTGCCCCTGGGTTGCGGCGGCCTGCACGGTCGCCACGACGTCCGTCGTGCCGTCCGATGGCGTCGCGTGGAAATCCCACTGGTTGGTGGCCGTGGCGGGCCCGTCGGGCGCAACGCTTAGTTCGATACTGACGTTAAGCGTCGTTGCGGTCTCGCCATCGATCCATACGTGGAAGATGTCGACGCGGCCGCCAACGCACTGGGTACCGACATTCATGGCCGGCGGGACGGGACATGTTGCGACGCCGTTAGCCGGTTCCTCTTGGTCGTATTGCGGATCGGTAATCTCAGGAGTAGCCTGCGTGCCAGCCGAAGCCGGATACGCAGCGAGCGCCGCGAGGAAGACGAGTGTAGCCGCGAACAGCGCCGAGGGGGTGCGATTCATGTTGGACCGAACCCCTTGACGCTATTTTAGATTTAAAGCCTTGATGGCAGTCCGGCTCATGCCTCAGCGCTCGTTTGATGAACGGAACCGGCTGGCGACGGCGGCCAAGCCCAGCGCCGCAAAAGCGTCGATGATGCCCAGCGCGGAACTCTTGGACTCGGTCGTCGTGGTCGTGTCCGACGCAGCCGGCGGCAGGCACGAACTCGTCGTTGGGCCGCCAGAATAGCACGTGACTCCCGTCTGCGGTCCAGTCGTCGTGCTGCTGGAGGATTCCGAAGTGGTCGTCGTAGGATCCTCCGTCGAGTTAGAGGCGGCTGCCATCGTGAAGTCCCGCCCGTAGTCTGAACTTGGCGCGCGGTCACTGACGGCTTCCTCCCCGGTTGGACCTCCGGTCGCGTGCGAGGCCGCGTAGAGTTGTGTGATGTTGAGGCCAGGAACCGCCGCCGGGATGTTGGCCTTGGGAACCGTCATGAGCAGTTGCGTGCCGGCCAGCTCCGCTACACTTGCGACGCCTCCCGCCGTGACGGCGCCATCGCCGGCCGGTGCAGCCTGGTTGACGGTCGCAGTCGCGGCATAGGAAATCGTTCCCGCCGAAAAGCCAAACTCGTAGGTGATGGCCCCGAACGACGACGGCGGCGCCTGTGCAAGGTTGATGGTAACGTGTAAGCTCTCGACACTCTCCTCGACCCAAGCGGACCAGATGTCAACCGGGATGTAGACGCATGACGTCGGAGGTGCTGGGCCGCATGTCGGCGCGGGGGATGGGCTGCCGTTGACCGTCACTTTCTGGTCGTATTGTTCGTCCGTGATTTCCGGGGAAACCTCGGTGCCGGCCGCGGCCGCGTGGGCGAGGAACAATGTAACCAGGGCCAAAAGGAGGACCCGCGGGAGCAAAGCCATGCAGCTGCAACCCGCCGGCGCTTGAAAGCCGTTGCCGGGCCGTGATTAGGACGCGCGTCCGCCGCCGGGGGAGATTATTGCCGAATTCCGAACCCTCGGCGCACTGGCCATTTGCGGTCGCGGCAACGCCGGCGCGCGCTGGCGGGGCGAGCCCCCGACATGTTCGTCAGCCAACGCAGGTAAGAGCCCTCCCGGATTATGGGAATTTGCGGCAAGCGCCGCGTCGTGCTCCATGCCCATGCGTCAGTCCTCAAAGAAACCGGTTGCGACGCTGCGTTACCCCGCCTGCGACTATTGTCACGGCGTCCAGGCGCCGCGCGTCCGTCTCGACCAGGATGAGGGCCCAAGCATCCTCACGATGTGCCTTCCCTGCCTCCGGTCCGCTACACTGAAGAAGGCCGCCCTGAACGAGCAACGCGGTGTCCGGCTCCTGCGCGACGACGCCGAAGAAAACGGCCTGCACCTGTGGCGTTCGGCGCATGCTGTCTACTTGCTCCCCACCATCGAAATCAGCGTTTCGGCCGCAGAACCGCAACTGTCGACGCGTTAGCATTCTCCCGCCGACGCAGGATCTGCCTATCGCGCCACCTGATTTGGGCCCACCGACTCGCCCAGCAACTCGCCCACGGACCCGCCGCCCCGCCCCCACCCCCCTCCCCCGTCGCCTGCGCCGCGCCTCGGCAGCCTCTTTGCGCCACTTGGCCGCCCTGTACATGTTCGTCGCCGGAAGGTGTCATCTCCAGCACTGCCTTAGCACGCGTTATGCCACGAATCACATCAGCCAACACGAAGGAAATCACGAACGCTGCCGCCGCGATTCGACCGCGCCGACAAGCCCCCTCAACACCGGAAGAAATCAGGGTGCGTGCCTACGAAATCTGGGTCGCAAACGGCCGACAATCCGGCCGCGAGGCGCAGGACTGGGCGCAGGCGGAGCGCGAAGTGCGCGCCCGCATGAGCATCGTCACTCGTTGACGGTTGCCGCACGTTCGGTGCGTTTTCACGCCACGTTTTTCCCCTTACCCCCGCCCCCCTTGCTCTCTTTTCCAACCCGTTAGTTCCAGCCCGTGCTCGATGCCCTCCGTCTCCTTGGCGCCCCTGCGGCGCACCCGCACTGTTGTCTTGCCTGACCTCTACGTTGACGCACTCGCGTTTCTTCCGCCGTGGGCCAAATCCGGCCGCCGCCTAAGCGCCGTCGCGCGGCGGGGTGGCGGCAACATCCCCGTCGGCGCCATCGAGTTCAAGCTCGGCGGCAACGCCGCCAACCTCGCTGTCGGCCTGGCACGGCTGGGCGGGCAGGTGGACCTCATCGCGCATACCGACGAACTCGGCAGTCGCCTCCTGCAAAACGCAGCCGAGGGCACGGACTTGCGCACGGCCGGCGTCCGCGTGGGCGCCAAGGGTTCGGCAAGCCTTGTACTCGAATGCGGGCCATCCAACGTCATGCTGAGCCACGCCGGGCCACTTGCGGAATTCGGCCCGGAGCGCCTGACGGCCGACGACTGGGAACGCATCGACTCGGCGGACGCCGTGGCCCTCGTCAACTGGGCCCAGAACAAGCGCGGCACAGCACTTCTGCGCAAACTCTCGAGCCGCCTCGCGCGCCGCGGCACGTTTCTCTACCTCGACGCAGGCGACGTGCGCCACCGCGGCCCGGATATTACGGCCCTGCGCCGCGATCGCGGCGCATGGAAGGGTGTAAGCGCCTTCGGCATGAACCAGAACGAACTCGGGGCCTTCACGCGTGGCTCCTCGGTCGAGCACGCCCAAGCTCTCGCCGACGAATTGGACACGCGCGTCGACTTGCACACCCGCCAATGGGCGGCCAGCGTCACCGGGCAGAGTGCTGTCCGCGTTACCGCCCCGCGCACGCCCGGCCGCCGCGTCACGGGCGCCGGCGACGCGTGGAACGCGGGCAACCTTGCCGGATACCTCATGGAACTCGGCGAACGCCAACGGTTGGGCCTGGCCCACCGCGTGGCAACGCACTACGTGACCGGAGAGTCCGGTCTTCCGCCAACGGCCAAGGATGTGGGCGCGTGATCGCGCTCCTCTGCGGCAACCAGCGCTTGCTCCTCACCGTCGACGAGCGCGGCGCTTGGGCGCAACTCTACTTCCCCCGCCCGGGAATGCACCAGCAATTGCAAGGAGCCCGTGTCGGGCTATTCGATGTCTCCTCCGAAGCGTTTGCGTGGGTCGACCAGGAAGGCGACATGCCTCTCGAGATGCACTACGTGGAGGACTCCAACGCGTGCCGCACCAAACTGCGGCGCATGGGACTCGACATCACGATCGACGATGTCGTCCACCCGAACCTCGACCTGGTCATTCGCCGCATTGCCCTGCGCAACCCCGGCCCGGCCACGCGCCGGATGCGCATCTTCCGTTACCAAAGCCTCAACATCGCGGGCTCGATGTACCAGGATACCGCGTATTGGGACCCCGAGACGCGCACGGTCACCCATTACAAGGGCAACTTCTACTTCCAGATGAGCGGCAAGCCCGACTTTGACAACTTCAGCTGCGGTGAGCACACCCTCAAAGGCCTCAAGGGAAGCTACGTGGACGCCGAGGACGGCACGCTGCAAGGCGGCGGCATCAGCCACGGCGCCGCCGACAGCGTCGTGCAGTGGAACGTCGAGGTCCCGCCAGGACAGGAGCGCGCCGTCCACCTCATGATGGTAATCGGCAGTTCGCGCCGCCAAGTCACACAGATGACCCAGGGGCTCGCGGGGCGCGACCCGGCACTCTACCTCGCGGAGACCGTCGGATACGGCAACCAGTGGGCGCGCAACAAACAGTCCACGATTGCAAACGACTTGGGCCCCCAAGTCGGCCACGTTTACCGGCGCAGCCTCTACGTCCTGCATGACTGCCAGGCCACCAATGGCTCGATCATCGCCTCCCCGGACTCGCGCACACTGAAATGGGGCGGCGACACGTACACGTACAATTGGTGGCGTGATGGCGCCTACATTTGCCGCGCCATGAGCGAAGTGGGCCTGCATCGCAATGCCCTGGCGTTTCTCGCCTTTGCCGCACAGTGCCAAGAAGAGGACGGGTCGTTCCTGCACCGCCACCTGCCTGATGGCACCTTAGGTTCCACGTGGCACCCGCCGCCCTTCCTGCAGGTCGACCAGACCGCAAGCGTCGTCGACACGGTGTGGCACCATTACGAGGTCACGGGCGACCTCGACGAACTTCTGCGCTCATGGCAACTCGTGCGCCGTGGCGCCGACTTCCTCATGGGTTTCGTGGACACGCGCGGTCTGCCGCGGGCGAGCTTCGACCTGTGGGAAGAGAAGAAAAACGTCAACGCGTACACCGTCGCCGCCGTTGTTGCCGGCCTGCGCGCAGCCGCCAACGTCGGGCGCGTGCTTGCTAAGCGCTCCGACTTCTGGACCCAAGCCGCCGATCGCATGGCTGCGGCTGCCCTGCAGCATCTGTGGAATCCAGCCAAGGGTACGCTCTACAAGGCCATCGATCCAGTCGATGCGGCCGTCGACGCCTCGACCTTGCTGGCGCTGCGCTGCGGCCTCCTATCGCCCGACGATCCAAAGTACGCGCAAGTTGTCAAGGCCGTCGAAGCGCGCCTCTGGTCCAAACCGCATGGTGGAATCGCCCGGTACGAGGGCGACCAGTACTATGGTAAGGAGAACCCGTGGATCATCTGCACGCTTTGGCTGGCACAATGCCACCTGGCACTCGGCAACCGCGCCCGCTGCAAGGAACTGATCGAGTTGTGCGCCGCCACGGCCGGTCCGACGCATCTTCTGGCTGAACAGATTGACGCCGACACAGGCGAGCACACGAGTGTGACACCGTTGGTCTGGAGTCACAGCACCTTCATCGAGGCTGTAAACGACTACACGCGCAGCAAACCGGTCGCCGCCGCAGCCAGCGCCGACGTCGTGCCGCAGGTGATGGTCGCGGCGCGGGAGGCACGGCCGTGAAGGTCGCCATGCTGGGTTGGGAGTTTCCGCCGTTCATCTCGGGAGGGCTCGGCATCCATTGTCTCGAGATCACCCAAGACCTGGCGCGCAAGGACGTTGCAATCGACTTCTACATGCCGCACATGGCCACCATCGAAGGCAACATGCGTGTCGCCGAGCACCACAGCCACCTTGCCATCAAGGAGGTTGAGGCCGATTCGTCCATCTCGCCGTACGGCGGCGGGCAGGCGCAGTATGAGCGTAACTTCAACGACGCGGTGGCCCTTTACAACAAGCGCCTTGTGGATGCCTTTGACTCGCACGATGCCGACGTCCTGCACGCGCACGACTGGATTACAATTCCCGCGGCGCTTGCACTCAAGGAACGCACGGGCAAGCCGCTGGTACTCACCATGCACAGCATGGAGAGCGATCGCAGCGCCGGCTTCTGTCCGCAGCAATGGATTGCCGACATCGAGCGGCGCGGCGTGCACGGCGCAGACAAGGTCATCGCCGTCAGCCGCTACACCAAGAAAGCGCTGGAACGGCAATATGGCGCCAATCCAGACAAGGTCGTCGCCATCCACAACGGCATCGATGTTGCCAAGTTCCACCGGGCAGACGGCCGCGACTACGCTAAGGCGACGGGGCCCGTCTTGTTCCTGAGCCGCCTGAGCCGCCAGAAAGGGCCGCTCTACTTTTTGCGGGCCGCGCGCCGCGTCCTCGAGGTACGCCCAGAAGCGCGTTTCATCATGGCGGGAACCGGAGAGATGCTTGGCGAATGCATCGAGTACGCCGTCGCGGCCGGCATCGCAAATCGCGTCACCTTCACGGGCTTCGTGGACGGCAACGATTTGGCTGACGTCTACGCCCACAACGGACTTTATGTTCTGCCGAGCGTGAGCGAGCCCTTCGGCATCAGCGTCCTCGAAGCGATGGCGACCGGCCTGCCAACAATCGTAAGCCACTCCTGCGGCGTGGGCGAGGCGCTGCACCACGTCCTGCGCTCGGGCTATGATGACACGGACGAGACGGCGGCGATGATTGTTGCCCTGCTTGACAGCCCTGCGCTGCGCGAGGAGATGGGACGCAACGGGGCCAGGGAGGCAGCCCGCTTCACCTGGGGCGCTTGTGCCAACAGCACGCTTGGCGTTTATCACGGGCTCGCGCCGCATGCCCAGCCCCGGCTGCGCGCCGCAAACGTTGCGCTGACTCCCCTGTCGGCGAGCGCGGCCCAGGAAAATCCCGTGGAAGTGGCGGCATGACGGACATTTGCATCTACTTCCAGGTGCACCAACCGTACCGCCTGCGCCGTCTACGCCCCTTCGAGACCCGCGAGGGGTTCGACTACTGGGACCACGCCAAGAACCAGGAGATTCTCGACCGTGCCGCAACGAAATGTTACTTGCCGACCAACGCGGCCATCGCGGAGATGGTGCGCAAGACGGACGGCGCCTTCCGCGTCTCGTACAGCTTGAGTGGCGTCTTCATGGACCAGTTGGAAGAGCATCGCCCGGACGTCCTCGACTCATTCCGCGACCTGGCGCGCACCGGACATGTCGAGTTCCTTGACGAAACGCATTACCACTCGCTTGCGGGGTTATGGGAGGACCAGAAAGAATTGGGCGAACAGGTCGCCCAGCACCGCAAGGCCATCGACCGGCACTTCGGTCAGCGTCCGACCACGTTTCGCAACACGGAACTCATTTACGACGACCGAATCGCCCATACCGTCGCATCGCTCGGGTACAAGGCCATCCTCACTGAAGGGGCCGACCGTATCTTGGGGGGCCGCTCGCCCAACCACCTCTACCGACCTGCGCAGCCAGAAAGCCCGCTGCGCATCCTCCTAAAGAATTACCGGCTAAGCGACGACGTGGCGTTCCGTTTCTCCGCGCACGACTGGACGGAATTCCCCCTGACGGCGGACAAGTACGCCAACTGGATCGCGGCCGCGGCGGGCCAGAGCGTGAACCTGTTCATGGACTACGAGACCTTTGGTGAACATCAGTGGCCTGAGACGGGCATCTTCAAGTTTCTCGAACATCTCCCCCAAGAAACGGCCCGTCACGCACACTTGTCCTATGCGTTGCCCCGGGAAGTGGCGGCCCGGCACGACCCGGTAGACACGTTGCATGTACCACACGCAATTTCCTGGGCGGACACGGAACGCGATGTGTCGGCGTGGCTGCACAACAAGATGCAACACCACTGCTTCGGCCAACTCCAGGAGATAGGAAACCTGGTTCGCCAGTCGCGTGACGCGGAATTGACGACGGCATGGCGCCGGCTGCAGACAAGCGACCACCTCTACTACTGCTCCACAAAGAGCCTCGACGACCAGAATATCCACAGTTACTTCTCGCCGTACACCAGCCCCTACCTCGCGTTTATCAATTACAAAAATGCCCTCGATGACTTGCAGGCGAAGGCCGAGCGGATGCTGCGGGCCTAGAGAATAGAACCCTGATTCTGCGCACCACATTTCTGTGGCCGTGAATTCTTGCAGTTGCCATCGGCGGCGGCAAAGCCAGATTACGCGTCGGGTGCATCGTCGTCGCCGAACAGTCGTGACACGAGCCATTCCGCGTCGAACGGCTTGAGGTCTGGGTAGTTTTGGCCAACTCCAACGAACAGCAGCGGCTTGTTGATGGTGTACGCGACCGACAAGGCGGCACCGCCCTTCGCGTCCACGTCGACTTTGGTGAGGATGACGCCGCCGACGTCCACAATCTCGTCGAATTTGCGCGCTTGCTCCACGGCGTCATTGCCGGCTAGTGAATCGCCGACGAAGATGCACAAATCCGGATTGGCCACGCGGCGAATTTTATCCATTTCATCCATTAAATTGCTGTTGTTCTGCATGCGGCCGGCCGTGTCCAACAGCACCACGTCCTTGCGGCGGGCTTTCGCGTGCTCAATTGCGTCGTAGGCAACGGCGGCGGGGTCGGCGCCAGCTTTGTGCTGGATCACTGTGACCCCAAGCCGTTCGCCGTGCAGGGCGAGTTGCTCGATGGCTCCGGCACGGAACGTGTCGCCAGCCGCCAGGCAGCAAGAAATTCCCTGTTGCTTGAGCCGGTAGGCAAGGCGGCCGATGCTCGTCGTCTTTCCCGTCCCGTTCACGCCGACGAACATGATGACAACGGGCTTCTTGCCAGAAGCAATCTTGTCGCGGATGAAGGTATCAAAGTCCATCGGGTTCACCTGCAGGACGTGCTTGATGGCGTTGCGCAGCACCCGCTCAACGACCTCATCGGGCTTGCCGCCAATTGCGAGCGACAAGAGTTGCTCCTTCACATCCGCCTTGATTGCCTCAATGACAGGGAGGGCCACGTCGGATTCCAAGAGCCCGACTTCAAGGTCCCAGAGAATCTCCTCCAAGACGTCCTCGTTGATGGTGAACTTAGCGGCGGCGGGATGACCCTCATGAACAGTCGTTTCCACGGACTTCTGCACGGCAACGGCTTGCGAGAGTTCGCGCTCCAGTTTTGCCGAAATCTCGTCCTCGGTGAGCAGTTTGCGGCCGGCCTGGGGAGGCGGTTGAGGTGGTTGCACCTTCGGGGACGGTGCTGGTGATACCCGCGCTGGCGCCGGCGGCGGAACCCCCGATGGCACCGAAGCCGACGCGCCTTGCCCGGTGGCCGGCGACCTGGCCTCGAGGGATTCGCTGGAGTCGCGCGCGGACGACCCGGAAGGCATCGAGGAGCTGGTTGACGCGGGGGCGCTCGGCATGGCCGGCGGCGTCTCTGTTTTCGGCGTCGTCGGTGCAGGCGGCGGAGGTGCACCCGTCGGTGCAATCGGTGAAATCGGTGGTTGAACGGGCGGCAGCGCGGGCGCAGCCAACGCCTTCGCCTTGTCCTTCGCCATCTCGGCGGCCAACTGGCGCTCGACTTCGTCGCCCAGCTGCTTCTCCACCTCGTCCTCGAGTTTCTTGGAGACCCCCTTCAGCTTGTCGCGAAGGGAGCGAAACAGGGCCACGGACCGCGCGAGGAGGGGTTCGCGTTAAAGGGATTGGGCTGCGGCCGAGGGGGCGGGGAATGCAGGGCGTGGGCGGGGACCTGCATGGACCTATAGGTTGCAACATGTGAATACGTAGTTCCCCCTGGAATCGCATGGCATCATCCGTCGCCATCACGCCCGAGATGTTGCTGCAACGCCTTCCATGACTTTGTATGTCGCGCAACCCTGAGCCTGAGGGGCCGACAAGGCCCAGCCTTCGTCCTGCTTCGCCGATTCCGTTAAGCGAGTTGCCTGCGTCCGCCCTTCGTGGAGTTTTGACCTGCCCATGCGTTTCAATCAAACGCTGCTCGTTCTGGGCATGATCGTGCTCGCGGGTTGCGCTGGCGGCCCTTTGCCGTCCACGATTCCTGAACTCAAATGCGATGTCAACAAGGCGTACCAAAACGCCACCCTCGGCTTCGGGTTCTGCTACAGCGCGCCGTGGAACCTCGAACACGAACAATTCGGGCCGATAGTGTCGCTTGGGACACAGAATGTCTACGCGCTGGCGCCAAACCAAGGTTGGACTGACCTCGCAGAGTACAAGGAGGCGAACCTGCGCCAATTACCGGCCGACGCGACAAACGTGAGCCTGACCGAGGCGAACCTCGGCGGTCACCCGGCTTGGCAAATTGGCTATGAATTCCACTCGCAAGGATTCGCCTTTCACGATGAAGCCATCTTCGCGGTGGTCAACGGTGTCGGCTTCGTTGTCGTCTACACGGCGCGCGCGGACCAATTCACGGAGTCCTTCTACGAATTCCAGCTCATTCGCGACAGTTGGGTTTTCATCGGGGCTGCATGAGGGCGTTGGTGCTTAGCCCGTACGAAGCCGCCGCGAACACACACCTGCGGCTCCAAGAACCACGATTGGGACCTATAGGTTGCAACATGTGAATGCACAAGTCCTGCTGGGATCGTATGGCATCAGCCGTCGCCATCCCGCCCGACATGCTGCTGCGACGGCCCCCAGGGGCTTACATGTCGTACGTTCATTCACCCCGTGCGACCCGACATGACCATGCAGGGCCATTCGTGTCGCGATGCCAACCGGCTTCACGACCATCTGCCTGCCAACCGACCTCCATACTGCGCTCGCGGACCGTAAGATGCACCCGCGGCAGGCCTACTACGAGGTCGTCGCAGACCTCCTCAGGCATTCACCCCGAAAACGGAACTAGCGCGCCGGGTGGGATTCAAGCCCCGCCAACCCTGCTGCTGCCGCGGCCGATGCGGACACCGGGAATCGAACCCGGGTAGACAGCTTGGGAAGCTGCCGTCATACCATTAGACCATGTCCGCTTGGTTGACATCAGGCCTGTTCGGGCGCGCCGCCGAGTTTTTCATCGATGGCGGCAGCCGCGTTGGCAAGCTGCTCGGCCTGCTCGGACGCCTGGTCGAACGAGGCGTTGATGCCTTTGACGCGCTCCTCAAGGGCGGCCACGACCTCGTCGGGCTTGCCTTCCGTAAGGTATCCTGCTCCCAGCGGCAGAAGCACGGCGGCGCCCCTATTCGTCCGTGCCTTGATGTGAACGCCGGCTCCGACGGGAACAAGCAGCTCCTCGCCGGCTGTCTCTGCAAGCCCACGCACCGTCGCGATGGCCCGCTGCGCCTCCATCATGGCCTCCTCGATGGCGGCCATGCGGCGCTCCATCCGCTGTAGCTCGCGCTGGACAATGTCGCGTTGCGCCATGAGTTGGCGCGGGTCCTCAGCAAGGGCGCCCGGCGCGGCCACGGGACTCACTTTGCCTTGGACTGCATGTCGTGGCGGGCGGTGGCGTCGGTCACTTCGTCGGCCTTCAGGGCCTTTGCGGAGGCGACGGTGATTTGCCGGCGGTTGACTCCGTGGCGCGAGCCGAGCGTCGCATAGACGCGGTCCTTGGCGGCCGATTCATCCTTGGCGACGACTTGCAGCACGAAGTGCTGGCGAATGCGTCCCATCTGGAAATCTCCTTCGACTTGGTATGGCTTGGTCATGATTTCGTCTCCATTTCAAGGAACCCGAGGGCTTCGTCGATGCGGCCGAGCTCGATGCCGGTCGTCCGCGAGCCGCACGCAACGCCGTTCTGGTTTGCTGCCAGTCCGGCGCCGACCAGGCCATGGCCGTGGTTGACGGTCCCAATCTTGGTCGGAGCATGCAGGCACTTCTTGATAAACGCGAGTTCGGCGGCGCTTGCCAACGGGTGGCACAGCACGCCGTGGTTGGTTGCAAAGGCAGCCGACCCAACAGTGGGCAGGCCGGCCACCGCGCCGCGTTCGACGGGGACGCCCAACGCTTCCTCGATGGCCTTCACGGACTTTACCGGCATGTCTGGGTGTGTGAGCGCCCCGTAGTCATTGGCGAGGATGTTGTTGCCCGCGGCATTGAGCTTCGAGAGGGTAAGGCGAGCGACTTTGAGGCCGGCCTTCTCGAACACCTTGACTTCATGATCGCTGGTAAAGTCAGCAACAACGCAGCCGTTTTTGTTCGCAGCGACGAGCGAGCCGATGAGTTCGGAGCCGCCGATGGAAACCTGCAAGGCCGTAAGCCCGAGTGCCGCCTCCAGGTCTGAGACGTTTAATTCAGTAATGCCGCGCGGCACGAACAGGTGGGTGCTCGTCGCACGGACGTAAACGCCGACGTTGGGGTTGCCAAAGGGGTCAAGGCGCTTGAACACCATGTCCCCTCGTGAGCCTTACGCCTTGTCTTCGGGCTTCTTGGCAGGCTTGTCGGCCTTGTGCTCGCCGTGCGCGTGTTTCTCGCCCGCGGCGTGTTTATGCTCGCCCTCTGGCTCGCCCTTGTGCTCTGCCTTCTCCGCCGGCTTGTCGGACTTGGACTCGGACTCCGCCTTGGGTTCCGGCTTCGTCTCAGTCGGCGTCGCCTCGGCCGTCGGCTCTTCCTTGGGCCTGACGGGCGCGATTTTCTTTGCCGCGTCAATCCAGGGCGTGACTTTGTCAACCGGGAATCCGGTCTTCTTGGCAAGCGCCTCTGGATCCGCCTCGGCAAGCTGCTCGACCGACTCGATGTCGGCCTTGGCGAGTTTCTCGGCCGTAGCGGGTCCGACGCCTTCGATGTCGGTGAGCGGGGTCTCCTTCTTGTCCTCGTCGGCGCCTGTTTCGGCGGCGGGGCCCTTCAGGATGGGTGCCTCGGCGGCCTTCTCGCGGCGTTCGGCAAGCTCGCTGCGGATGGAACCGGCATGCGTTGCTTCGGGGAGGGTGACTTCGACGACTCCGTCGCTGAACCGGGTGGCGCGGACGCGGACCCGGCTGGGGATGGTGAACTTGCCACGGCTCCACAGGAGCTCGTTGACCTCATTGTCCAACCAGATGTCGTCGGACTTCATGTGGCGGGACAGGAAGCGCTTCACGTCGCGGACGGCGTGGTTGGCGCGGCGCGAACGCACAAGGTCCTTGGCGTCGCGCAGGGGGATCGTGTAGATCCGTTCGAGTTCGGTCGTGGTCTTCTCAGCCATGGAGCATCACATCTTGAGGTGGTTCTTGCGCCAGTTGCGGCGCTTGGGGTGATTGGTGAAACGCTGCGACGTCCGCATCATGATCCAGGCCGGAACGCGGCGGTTGCTCTTCTCGGCGCGCATGAGGCGCAGTTTCTTCGCGAGCGGCTTTCTTGCGGACATGGTTGTGTTGCTCCCGGCCTTACTTTCGGGTGATCTTGATGTCCCGGTCTTTTGGCATCGCCTGTTCCAGGAGCGACCGAAGGTCCTGGTCCGTGATGCGCCGCGCGAGCCTGCCTTGCTGGGCCAATGTCACCAATTGCGTGGCAACGGACTGGGCCAAATCGGGCCGGCTCATGCGGATCCGGGTGAGGCGCTCACGCGCCTCGGGTTCCAGGACCTGTTGCAGAAGCCGCTCGATGGCGGCTTCCTGGGCAGCGGCGGCGCGCGCCTCTGCCTGGGCCTCGGCAGCCGGGTCCTGGCCGGATGCCGCTGCCCTCTGTTTGGCCTGGAGTTCCGCCAGCCTGCGCCGGCGCATCTCCTCCAGGTCGTCCACGTGCTCACCTAATATTTGGCAAGCAGCGGGATGTCCTTCTGGACACGCGCGCGCACCGCGTGCGCTGCGTTGTCCATCAGGCCGCGACCCGCGGCGGTCACGATGCGGCCCTGCGCCTGGACCGTTAGGACCAGGCCGGCGGCCTCGAGCTGCTGCAAGGCTTCCCGGGCAATGGAGCCCGAGCCCTTGACGGCGCGGTTCGGGCGGTTGCCGCGGTCGCGGTAGCCGCCGAAATGCGCGCGCAGCTTTTCGGTGCCGATGGGGCCTTCGAGGTACACCTTGCGGAGCACCGCGGCGACCCGCGTATTCCACCAGTCGTCCTGCACTGGCGGCTTCTCGGTGTGGATGCCGGTCTTGACGAATTCGGCCCACTCCGGTGCCGCAACGGCCTTGACCTCCGAGAGCCGCTTCGCGGCTTCCTCGATCAAGGCAGTGGCAGGGACGTCATATACGGTGGTCATACGAGTTTCCCCAGGGTCGCAATCTCGGCCGAAGAAGGGGGGGTATATACCCATTGTGCCCAGGGGAATCAGGAGGAGACTTGGACGGGCGGCGGCGACAGGGCCCGCGCCAGGAATTCCACGACCCGCCGTTGGTAGCCGGCGGGGTCCGCCCCAAAGCATTCCGTGTGCCCCGCATCCGGCACTTTCCACACCGTTGCCTGCGGTGCCGCGCCGGCCAGTTCGTCTACGTTGCTTGGCAAGACGGTCGTATCGTTCAAACCTTGGATCAACAGGAGTGGGCCGTCGTACTTCGCGAGGGCTCCGACGGGCGCGTTGTCGCCGATGTCGACGTTGACGCTCCAGCTTGCGAACTGGACGGCCAGGGGGCCGAACGGCCAGCGGGGCAAGCCGGTGAACTTCCCGATACTGGTGTCCACGATGTTCTGTAAGTGACTGAAAGAGGCCTCGGCAACGACGCCCGCCAGATGGGGATGTTCGGCAGCGGCGTTCAAGCCGGCGGCTGCACCCATGCTCCAACCAAGTAGGACAATGCGATTTTCGCCCTGCAGAGTCCGATTCTCTACCCATGCAATTGCCGCGTCGACTTCCTGGACTTCGAGGAGGCCTGCCGTGGTGTACCCGCCGCCGGAGGCGCCGTGCGCGCGGAAATCGAAGGCCAAGATGTTGACCGTGGCGTTGTGCAGCATCGGGAACATCTCAAGCCCCTGCGCCTTGTTGTCACTGTAACCGTGCAGGAAAATGACCGTCCCAACCGCATGATCTGCCGGCATCCACCAACCCACGACGTGCACGTCGTCGACCGTGGTGAAATTGGCCCATTCCCAGGTCATGTTGACCGTGTCGGGTGTTCGCATGTCGGAATCACGTTCTGGATGGAGCAGGGATTGGCCGGCCTTCCAGGAGACCGCAAAGACGGCTGCGAGGATGAGGACAAGCGCGATGCCCACGGCAAGAAACCACTTGTTGCGTGTGCGCATCCTCCGGCGCTTTTTCTTGGCCACCGGAGCTGGCGTGGCCGCAGCCCCGAGCGCAGCCTCAGGCTCATGCGCAGATGCGGAAGGCGAATCCGGGCGGCCGGTCGCGGCGGCATCGGGGGGACCGTGCTCATCAGTCACGATGGTACATTGCGGTCCATGTTCTTATGCGCGCCAGAACACCGCGGTGTGGCCGCGAATTTCCACCAGTTGAGCGTCAGCGCCGTCTGCCAAGGCGTCCGCCTGGGTTTGGTTGCCAGCGCCGCCGTCGGTGGCCGAAGGCAAAAGCCGGACCTTGACGAGTTTGTGCTTGTGCAGTTGCGCCTTGAGTTCCAAGATGCTGGCCTCGTTGACGCCGTTCTTACCCACATGCATCGTGACGGTGAGCGCCTGCGCCTTGGACCGCTTGTCACGCAATTGCGCTGGGTTCAGCCGATTCATGGGCCGGGCGATGCGCTCGGCGTTGAAGAAGGCGCCCGGCCGTGCAGCAGCCGGCGGCTTGCATCACCGCAGCGCAAGCACGTCGTCACGATGCGGCCAGCCGTGATGCGCGTCCGGCTGCTCTTGCCGGGCAAGCGGAATGCGCCGCATTTGCGGCAGAGTTGCGCCTTCGCCTCGGCGTCCAGCCCAGTCTGGTATTTCTCGGCAATCCGCAGGCACAGGCTGCCGTAGCGGTCCGCCAAGTCGCCGCGGCCGGCCAGCGCTTCGGTGCGTGCGGCCTCGAGCAGTTTCCCGATCCTGGCGGCCGCAATATCACGCTCCTCCGACTTGTTGCGCCGCCGGGCCATCGAGGATTCCACCGCCGCCTCGGATTTCATCGATTCGGTAGCGCATCCTGCAGCCGCCCATGCAAGGGAATGCGTGAAATCCGGCAATTGGCTGCAATCGGCTCGATGCAACGTGCGGCGAACCCCTGGGACCGCTTCTACCGCCTCCATAAGTCGCCATGGCGCGGCGAACGGCCTATCGAGGAGATTCTCCCCCTTCTCGGCGCTGGCCCCGTCTTGGAATTGGGCTGCGGGAACGGCAAACTGCTGAAGCCATTGGTGGCGGCCGGCGTCGATGTCATCGGCCTGGACATTTCGTGGCACATCCTGAGCCGCCTCCCCGCAAACATCCCGCGCGTCATGGCCGACGCGGCGCAACTACCGTTTCTCAACGACACCTTCAGCACCGTCTTAGACATCCATTGCACGGGCCACCTGGGGGCCGCCGGCCGGCGCGAGGCGGCGGCCGAGTGCTTTCGTGTGCTTCGCCCCGGCGGACACCTCGTCGCCGAACGGCTCACACCAAATGACCTTCGGGCCGGCCAAGGCAAGGCGTTTGACGGCGAGCCCGGGATGCGCATCGTCGAGGACGGACGCGCCACGCACTTCACCACGGCGCAGGGGCTCGCGCAGGAGTACGCGGCGGCAGGCTTCGAGGTCGTCGGCGGGATGGAGGAGCGCCACCATCCGGGACACCGGGGCAAGCTCGTGACGCGCGAGTCCGCACGGGTCTTGGTTCTGAAACCCCACAAGGATTAGCCCGAACGCGGCAAGGTTCATGGAGTCGGGCGGTGTCGACCGGCCGATGAGTGGCAGAACCGTTGTTGCTTGCCTGGCCATTCTTGCTCTTGCCACTCTGGCCGGGTGCGTTCGGCCCTCCAATCCCTCTCCAGAAGAAAGCGCATCCTCCTCCGCCCTGACCATGCAGGGGGCCGCGGCTCCGGTCGGTGTTGCCCTTGAATGGCAGGGCGCGTGGTTGGTCTACTCCCCTACCGATGAGCTGCGTTGCGGCCCCGCCAATTGCGAAGTGAGGATGTTCAACCTCGCGCCGGTGCCGGGCGGGAACTGGACGCTGCAAGTCGCGCTCGACTGGGCCGACAGCCACGATGCCAACACGGGCGACTGGGACCCATACTACCCGTCCTTCAACATGACCCTGCGCGCACCCGATGGCTCAAGCACCTTCCGGCCCGGCGTGAAGTTCGGCAACGCCGTGCAAATCGAGAATCCCACGCCGGGCGACTACGAGCTTGAAGTGCGCATCACACACATGATTCGCGATTGGGACCTGCCGTTTTTCCTCGGCCGCCCGGTGCCCATCGATCCAGTGCTTGCGCCCACAAGCGGAACCTACCGCGGCACGGTCCTCTTGGCGCAGCGCGAGGCAGCAAATCCTGGCCCGCTCTTGCCAGACCTTCTGCTGCGCGACCTTGACGGCTTGCGCATCGAATACTCCGCACCCGGCCAGGGGCACGGGTTCGTCCCGGACGCCTGGCTGCCCACGACGAAAGGGTGCACCGCCGGGGAGAACCAGGAGTCCGCGGCCACGCGCTGCCTGCGCTTCTCGGTCGCGATTGGCAACGACGGGCCCGGGCCCTTTGCACTCACAACCGTCCTGAGCGACGACCCGGCCGTGGCGGCCCGGCAGCAGGCAGGCCTAGAGAGCGAAACAGCCATCCAGTGCGTCGCCGACGGTCAAGGAAGCGGCACGGTGCGCGAAGCGGGGACTGCGACGTTCTCGCCCAGCCACAGCCACCTTCATTACGATGACATCCTCGGCTACGCTCTGTTCACGTACGACATCGGTAGTGCAACGCGCGGCTTACAGGTCGCGACGGGGGCGAAACTCGGGTACGGCCCGGCGCCCGAAGCGCTGGTGCGCGACGGCCATGTCCTTGCGGGCGGCGCATGGGACGACGACCCTTGCGGGCTGTCGGGGCACGTCGGCCTGAACGCCGGGTGGTACGACTACTACCTCTGGTGGCGAACCGGCCAGTTCATCGACATAGCGGGCGTGCCTGACGGCGTCTATGAAGTGGTTGCCACCATCAACCCGGTAGGAAACATCCTGGAATCCGGTTCGGCCAACAACGCCGGCTCGGTCGTCTTCCGTTTGACAGGAGACGCCGTCGAAGTTCTCCGGCCCTTTGTCTTCGTGGTCCGCTAACGACGCCCAGGTTGATTGGGTAGCAGAATAGTCGCCTGAAGCGTAGGCACGCACCTTGCGATATTGCCGCGTCACTTGATCTTGACAGTGAGGCGGATGCCGGACGACTTGCGCGGCAAGGCACTTACGACAACCACGGGGATGTCTTGGCGGTCGCCGGATTTGGCGGTCTTGGGGACGCTCACGGTCAACGTGACCTTTCCCTCACTGTTTGCGGGCAATTCGAATTGGCCTTGCGAAAACGCCGTGTGCCAACCGGCAGGCGAGGTTGCGCGTAGTGCGACGCCATCGTCGCGCCCGCTGATGTTGGTGACCGTGATGGCAAAGACCGCTTTTCCGCCGGGCGCCACAACGAGTTGGGCATCGTCGCATGATAGGCGGACCGCGGCGCGGCCACGCAGGACCATCAGGGTGATGACGGCGACCAAGGCCAAAGCGAGCGCGCCCAGGAGCAGGAAAATGTACGGGCCGACCTGCTCAGTCACGGTACGGCCGAGTGAGTCCTGGCGCGTCACCGTCACGCTCGCCGAGTCGCGCGCTTCGGGGTCAACTGCGGGGCCGGCTCCGGGAACGGCGTCAATGCCCAACGGGTAGAGACTGGCCGTGACATTGAGGCGAGCCTCCGGGGCCTCGGCAGCGCCGGCGACGGAAACGGTGAGGACTGCCTTGCCGGTTTCGCCGGGCCCAAGTTGGAACGTGTTCGGAACGATGGCCGCGGTCCATCCTTCCGGCGCACCAGTGACTTCAAGGTTGACGCGCCTGGGCATGTCGAATTGCGGGTTGATAGGGTTGGGGTCACCCGTGTTTGTGACCATGACGTCCGTGGTGCCCGGCTGGTCAAGACTGACCGTCATCTGGACGTCCTGCACGCGCACATCGACCGACGCCGCGCCCGGCGCCGTGGGCACATCTGGGGGCAGCGGCGGCACTTGGGCACTAACCGTGACGCCAACGAGAAGCACCGCAAGAAGCAGGATGGATGACCGGAAGGCCACGCCAGCGCCAAGTGGTCGGAGTTAAAGGGCCTGCGGCCAAGGTTCGGCGGGCCCTCAAGGCAAACCCTATGCGCCCCGCCGCCTCAGGTGAACGTCGTGGACTTGAGCACGCGAATGCTGTACATGGACGCCCTTGAGCGCTGCTATGACCGCACGTTCGAGGCTCGCGTCATCGAGGCAAAGCCCGATTACGTCGTCCTCGACCAGACGCTTTTCTATCCCTTGGGCGGCGGGCAGGAATGGGATACGGGCATGCTGGCAACCGCCGACGGGCGCGAGGCAAGGATCATTGAAGTGACAAAGCGCGGACCCGTGAAACACACTTCGCCCGGCCACGCCCTTGCGGCAGGCGACATCGTTTCCGGCACCATAGATTGGGACCGCCGCTACGCCCACATGCGGATGCATACGGCCCAGCACCTCGTCTCCGGCCTCGCCTACGAAATGTTCCCGTCGAACGGCCAGCATCCCCGCACCGTCGGCAACCAAATCCACGCCGACCGCAGCCGCATCGACTTCAACCCCATCAATTTCACAAACGAGATGCTCCGGGACCTCGAGGCCGCCGCCAACGATGTCATCCACAACGCGGTTCCACTTACGGCATCCATCATGACGCGCGACGAGGTCACGGCCGAGCAGCCGCCGGAGCGCACTAACATGGACCTCTTGCCCAAATCCGTAAGCGAACTGCGCGTCATCCGCATCGGGAAAGACATCGACTTGTGCCCCTGCGCGGGAACGCACGTGTTGAACACGAAGGAGATTGGTGACGTGCAGATTGTGGCCAAAACGTCGAAGGGAAGTGGAACCCAGAGGATTGAGTATACGCTGCTGGGGTCGGAACCCATCGACGAGGCTTAGCCGAGGCAGGCCCGGCCGCGCCAGCCGTCACATGGCTACTGGCGCAGGACCGTCTGTTCGCGTCCGGGCCCGATGCCGACCAGGCGAATCTGCGCGCCGGTCTTTTCCCGCATGAATTGCAGAAGGGCTCGCGCCTCGGTCGGCAGGCCTTCCCACGTGCCGTCGCCGAGGTCGGTCCAGCCGGCGAATTCCTGATAGACCGGTTTTGCAGCAGCAAAGTCATCCGGATCGCTTGGGATGTGCGTCACCGTTCGACCATCGGGCAGCTTGTAAGCGACGCAGACCTGGACAGGGCCGACGCCGCACAGGACGTCGAGTTTGGTGATTGCGAGTTGGTTGATGCCGCAGAGGCGGACGGAGTGGTTCACGACGACGAGATCGAGCCAGCCGCAGCGCCGCTTGCGCCCGGTCGTCGTCCCGACTTCGTGGCCGACCTCCGAGAGGTGTTTGCCGACGCCGACGTCAAGACTGAGTTCAGTCGGGAAAGGGCCGGAGCCGACGCGCGTTGTGTAGGCTTTGACGACGCCGACCACGTCGCCGATGTCACGCGGAGCCAAGCCAGAGCCGCTACACATGCCGCCGGATGCCGTCGACGACGAGGTCACGTACGGATACGTGCCGTGGTCGATGTCCAACATCGTTCCTTGGGCGCCTTCCAGCAATACGTTTTCCTCGTTGGCAACGGCCTCTTGCAGGAGGTGCACGGTGTCCTTGATGAACGGCCCGAGGGTCTTGGTGGCGGACGCCAGGTCGCGCACCAATTGGTCCGCGTCGAAGGATTCCGTGGCACCGAGTTGAGCGAGGGCGCCGTTCTTGGCAGCGACGTTGAGGCGGAGGCGTTCCAGCAGGCGCGCCGGCTTCAAGAGGTCGCCAGCCAGAATGCCCATGCGCGCTGCCTTGTCTGAGTAGCAGGGCCCGATGCCGCGCCCCGTCGTGCCGACCTTGTTGCCGCCCTTGGCGGCTTCCTCGGCGATATCCACGGCGCGGTGGTAAGGCAGGATAAGATGCGCCCGGTCGGACAGATGCAGGGTTGGAGTAAGTCCGCGCTTCTTCAGGGCCTCGACTTCCTCGACGAGCACGAAAGGATCCACGACGCAACCGTTGCCGATGATGCTGGGCTTGCCCGAGATGACGCCGCTTGGCAGAATGTGGAGCTTGTACGTCTCGCCCGCGACGACGATTGTGTGGCCGGCGTTGTTACCACCTTGGAAACGCACGACCCAATCCGCGCGGTCGGCGAGGTAGTCGACGACTTTGCCCTTGCCCTCGTCGCCCCACTGGGAACCGATAACGGCCGTGACGGGCATCGGGTGCGGCGACGGACACCTTTGATATAAGCCGAAAGGGCGGCAGAGCGTGTCGAGTGGAATTGCCGTTTGCACCCGGCGGGGGTGGACGATGAACCCAATCCGAACCAATGAACCCAATCCGCCCTCGATGCGCAAGGGATTGGACGCGCGAACCGCAGGCCGGGGGGAGTGATTCCCAGGCGGCCCCCCCGGCGGCGGCTGATTGCACGACGGAATCACATTGTTGGTCCCAGAAACGCAACCACAGGAGGTCGCCCCGGCGTGGGCCGAACGCGAACGGCCAAGCGCAGCGAGGGCCGGAGCACGTGAGTCGGGCGTGGCGAGGCAAGCAGCGTCCGCCCCGAAGGTGGCGGCGCAGGCGAGTTGGGCCGCCGGGGCGACCACCGAAAAACCGCGCATTAGGCGGAAGCCGCGGACCTCTACGGCGCCATCTTGCTTTTCGCTTCCGTTACCTGGTCAGGGGAGGAGCGAGCGCCGGTGGAGCCGCCGGATGCGCAGCATCGCCTCCAGGCCGGCCGCGGACGCGCATACGACCGCGATAACCAGGACGACGCGGACGACCAGCAGCTGTCCCAGGAGGGACGCGATGACGGCCGGCGGGGCGTGACTGCCTTCGGGGACCGCGATTGGCAAAAGAGCCAGGAGCACGAGCACCGTCAAGGCCGCCAAGCTCGCAAGCAGCGAGACGACGACGGGGCCGGCGGCATGGCCAGCCAACCGGGGTGCATCGCGCCGACGGGGCCAGTCGCGCACTAACCATACAGTGCCGATGACAACGAAGACGGCCATGACCAGCCAACCCTCCATATGGTCGAAGGCCAACCAAATCTGTGCCTCCTCAAGCAGTGGGCCGCTCGTGGCCGCGATATGGGCCAGACCAGCGCCCACCGCAACGGAGCCCAGGCTCGCAAGGAACCAGGACGACGTCCATCTCATGCGCGCCACTGCCGGGAACGCCTCTTGGACCTTGCGCTCAGTTCGGGCTGCCTTTGTGTCGCACGATGATTTCCTTGATGTCGGAACCGGCCGGCTGGAGAATCATGGACATCACGGCATGCGCAACGTCGCCGGCTGCCAACCCGCCGAGTCCGGCTTGGCCTGGTAGGCCCTTGTGGAAATCCGTCTCGACGTAACCGGGGGCCACGAGGCCAATCTTGATGCCTTCGCCTGCGACTTCGGCGCGCACACTTTCCGTGAAACCACGCAAGCCGAACTTGGCAGCGGCGTAGACGGACCAATCGGCAAGGCCGCGGTACGCCAGACCAGATGCGAGTTGCACGACCTGCCCGCCGCCGCGGCGCCGCATCATTTTCACTGCACTCTGGGTCAACATGAAAGGGGCACGAAGGTTCACGTTGATCATGCGTTCGAACTGCTCGTCCGTCACCGCTACAAGAGGTGCCTTCATGCCGTAGCCAGCGCTGTTGACGAGGATGTCGAAGCCGTCGAATTCGCGCACCGCCATGAGAACAACGGCGTCTAGGCCTTTGAGGTCCCCGAGGTCGGCTGCGACGGTCGCGACATGTGGTGAGCCCGCATCCAGGCAGGCCTTGCGTGCGTCAGCAAGATCAGTTTCGGTGCGCGCCACAAGCAACAATTTTGCCCCCCGCTCGGCCAACGCCAGCGCGACGGCACGGCCGATGCCCTTCGTGGCGCCCGTTACTAAGGCGACCTTGCCTGCCGGATCCATCCGTTAGGCCTTCTGCATGATTTTGAGCGCCCCGATGATGATCAAAAGGACACCGACGACGATGACGACGACCTGAAGGATGTCGGTGGCCAGCGCCCTGACTCCGAGGCCCGGCAAGATGATGAGAATTCCAAGCACGATGCAAGTCACGGCAATCCATGTGGCGCCACGCAGGTTTCCCATGAGCATGAGGATGCCCACAATGAGGAGGACAACGCCGAGCGCTGTTGCAAGGAAAGGCACCGTTCCCCGGTCAAAAAGGAGGATGACGCCGATTACGACCAGTAGGATGCCCAGAATCTGGTTGTTGCTCACTTTGTTCATGGCCCAGCAATCTGGGCCATCCATAAAAAGGTCAACTATCCGGCATAGTGCAGGACAGCCGTCTTGTGGTCCAGCGCGGCTGCGTCCTTGTCGTGCACGTGGGCCTCGACGACTTCGAAGACGACGGTGGCGTGATCGCCAAGTTCGATAACCTGCTTGACGCGCAGTTCTAGACTGGCGGGAAGTACTGGCAGTAGCGGACAACCCGTGGCAGATCCATCGCGCACCTGCAAGGGCCCAGCCATGCCGTCTTTGACCTCAACATGTTTGAAGAACGCCTTCACGATGTCCTTCTGGCCTGAACCGAGCAGGTTCAGCGACAGGACGCCGGTCTCGCGGACGCCTTTGAGCGCCTCGCTTTCCTTGTGCATGCCGAGGACAACAAGGGGCGGGTCGAAACTTGTCTGGGTAAACCACGAGACGAGGCTCACGGACTGGTGGCCGTCGGCGTGGCGGGCCCCGGCAAGATAGAGGCCGTAGGGGACCAGGCGAAGGGCATGTTTCTTGGCGGCGACATCCACGACTAGGGCACTTGGCACGGGCTCTTGAGGTCTGCCACTCAACCGCCACCGTTCGCCATCAGTTTCACAAGGTCGCAGCGACGAGGACTAGGAACGCGGGGATGGCGCTTGCCAGGAAGTTGACGTCCTGCTTCGTGAAGGGCCGTCGGCTCGCGTCGGCGTTGCCTTGTTCGAGTGTCGCGCCAAGCAGGCTGTCGAGTTGGCATCCGAGGAAGCCGACCACGGCTGGAATCCAGGCGAGTCGCATCGGCAGGCCGACGAGAAAGACCGCAGCGGCCGCAATCGCAATCGACGCCCCCGCCGCCGCGGCTTGGCCCGGCCAGCTGACACCGCCGTTCGTCCCCGGCGGCACGATTTGAAACGGCGGGACGATGCGGCGGGCACCGCGGGCCAGCGAGCCAAGTTCTGAAGCAAGGGTGTCGGCCGTCACGACTGCCACCGCTGTGGCAAACGCCAACTGCGTTGCGATGTGGGGGATGCCAGGTTCGAGTTGCGTGGCGAGTGCAACGAAGGCGGCCGCAGCACCGTTTCCCATGACGTTTTTGGCACCGCGTTCACCCGCCTCTCCCTCGTTGATGCGCCGTGCTTTCTTGCGCCCGTAGCCGATGCGGGTCGCAACAAAACCGAGACCAGTAAACAGGACGAGCAGGAAAAGCCACGACAGGCCGGCTCGCGGCATGAGCGCGATAAGCAGGCCGAGGAAAAACGAGGCCACGGCACCTAGCAGATCGAGCGCGCCGAGTGCATAACCCAGAATGGCAAGCCCGGCCAACGCCAGGATGGTGACGGCAAGCCAAAGCGTCGTGCCCTGCACGTTATCACCGGAACAGGATGGGCTGCGTCCAAGATTCCGCGCGGACGACGGCGACTGACGCCGGCGCTGTGCCACCTACGGAGTCCTGCATGCGGGCGACGAGGGTGCCGTCCAGAACCACGATGCCCGCCGCGTGGTCGGTCGCCGACAGGACGACGACGCGAATGCCGTCGGCGACGAGGAGGAACCGGAACGGCTCGTGGGGAACGAGGCCCTCGATTATGCCAAGGGAATCATCGGGGATGATTCCCCCCGGCAGCAAGTGCGGAAACGGATAAGGTGCTAGCTGGCCGCGCATTCGCACATGCGAACCGACAGGTGCGTTCGACGCGGCGGCCGCATCGATGCCGATGCCATCGTGGTAGAGGATGCCAGCGAGACTTGCGGACACGCCCAACAAGACGATGGAGACCGCGAACAACGACCGGCTGCGGATGCGCGTAAGTGCACCTTAGAAGGTGACGAGTTCGAGGCCCTTCACATCGATGTGGCAGGGGCTTGCGATCTTGTTGTAGGCCTTGCGCATGGCTTCTTTGCCGGCGACGAATCCCTTCGCGGTGACGCGGACGGTGAGCACGGATTGGCCAGCCTCGACGCGGGCCGCGGTACCAATTGCCTTGCCGAAGGCGAGGCGCATGCCCATCGACACACGATCGGCGCCGGCGCCGGAGGCCTGCTTGTTCTGGCGCAGGACGTGGTGCGGGTAAACGCGGACGTGCAAGTGATAGTTCTCGCGGCCGAGGGCGCCATCGAGGGCGCGCACGGCGGTGATGCGCATGGCTTCGAGGGCGGTGTGGCGGATTTGGCCCCGCTCTTCAGGAATGAGGTTCAGGGTGATGGGGAAGTCGCCGTTGACCTTGCCGGCCTGGAACTGCAGAATACGGTTGCCCGGAACACCGCCCATGAACTCGCGGCGAGTGTAGGCGTGCTGCATGATCTTGCGGTACATTCGGGCCGGATTCTTTGCCATACAGTCACCTTGCTAACGCGGCGACAGGAACCCCGTATATATGCGTTGGCGGGGAGCCACAGGAGGGTTCGATACCCCTGGACGGGCAAGCTGCTTTTGCGGAACCGACCCGGCACAGTCAAGTCCCGCCTACCATTCCCTGCGCCATGGACTTCGATTGGGTCGATGCCGTCATACTTGTGCATGTCATTGCCGCCGTCGCCTGGGCGGGCGGGGCGTTCTTTGTCGCCGCCGTCGTCGGACCCGCCATGATGAAGGCCGGACCCAACGCCGGAGGATTCCTTACCGCGGCTGCCCGCAACGGTGGCTTCAGCCGGTTCTTCATGGCGGCCGGCGTCGTCACCATCGTGGCCGGCGGCATTCTCTACAGCAAATTCGAGATTCACAAAGACCCGTGGGGCCAAGTCGTGCCCGGCAACCTCTGGCTCACCCTCGGCGCCATCTTGGCGGTGCTTGCCTTCCTCGACGGCCTGTTTGTCATCATGCCCAAGGACAAAGAAATGGGCAAAATCCTGACCAGCCTCAAAGGCCCACCGACGCCCCAGCAGAGCGCCCGCATTCAGGAACTCGGCATGAAAATTGGCAAGATGAGTGCCATTTCTACCGTCCTCGTTCTCCTGGCCCTGGTCGGCATGATGCTGCGACGATTGGTGTAGCCGCGAAGTTTCCTAGAAGTCACTCCACAGCCTCTCCTGGATTCGAAAATCATGCTCGCGGCGCCAAGCAAAGGCGGCCGCAGATTTCGCAGATTGCGCAGATAGTGCTTTGTAGGGTTTCTGTGAAATCCGCGTAATCTGCGTCTCGGTAGTTCACAAAAATGGGCTTCCAACAGGGGAGGTTGTGAAATGACTCCTATGGCTCCGGGACGGTCGTCAACGCCGCTTCCCGGCCGCCCTTGCGAGGGCGAGCCGCATCGCCTTGGACGGCAGGCCTCTCGTGCGAAAGGGGAATTTCCTCAGGTACGGGGGGGGGGCGCCAACGGCAACGAGAAGCAGAACGATGAACCCGTCCCGGGGCCCTTGGATTCTGCCCAAATTCGGCCACCGTGCTGTTCGATGATGCCTTTTGAGATGTATAGGCCGAGTCCGGTTCCCTTGGGGCCGGATCCGACGCCTTCGTGGGGCCTCGAAAACGGTTGGAACAAGGATGCAATCTGGGGCGCGGACAATCCAATGCCCGTATCCTTCACGCGCACAACCGCCTGCCCATCCTCTAACTTGGCGCTAATCGTAATCCGGCCGCCCCTGGGTGTAAAGTTGATTGCGTTACTGACGAAGTTGTAGAGAACTTGGCCGACCCGGTTGCGGTCCCCGACCGTGGTAAGCCGTGCCACGAATCCAGGCTCCAAGGCCACGCCGGCTGCATTCGCCGATTCAGCGAGGTTCTGGATGGCACTCTCGACCAAACCGGCCAATAGGACATCTGCCAATTCTAGTTTGAAGCGGCCGGTTTCGAGCCTGGAGGCCTCCAACATGTCTTTGACGAGATTGGCAAGACGCAAAACGTTGCGTTCGATTACGACGACGTGACTGCGCTGCTGCGGCGTCAAATTCGCGTCTTCGCCCAGAGCCTCGACATGGATGAGAAGCGGCGTCAAGGGGGTGTTCAATTCGTGCGAGGCTTCACTGATGAAGGTCTTGCGCACGCGCTCGAGATGTTCCAGCCGGCTCATCTCCGCCTCCTCCAATTCCAAATCGGTCCTGGCTTTCTCGGCCGCTCGCTCATCGGCGATGTCATGCTGCACGGACGTCGAGCCCATGATATTACCATCGACGCCAAAGATAGGGGTAATCATGATGGAGACCGGAATAACTTTTCCTTCCTTGCATAAGCGCAGCGTCTCGAACCGAGGCACACGCTCTCCCCTGGCTATATCGGCCTGGGCCCGGATGGATTCCTCGAGACGTTCGGGAGGAACGATGGTTTCGGCGATCAAGTGCCCAACGGCTTCGGCGCGCTCATACCCGAACAAGCGCGTGGCGCCGGCGTTCCAGTCCGTAATCTTGCCGTCCAAGTCGGTGCCGATGATCGCGTCGTCCGCAGCGTCGACGACGGCGGCAAGGCGTGCGCTGGCCAGGGCCTCACCGTGGCCGGCCGTCGTGTCCTGGACGAACCCTTCGATGATTGGTCCGTCCGGGCCCTCGACGCGCTTGGCGACGATATCGACCCATAGCCAGCCGCCGGCCTTCTTGCGCATGCGGGCTTCGAACGGCTGCGCACCGTCCTCCACGAACATCCCGGTCAAGGCGGTTTTGGCGTAGTCCGGATGCAGATGGGTCAAGAGGACGGGCGGTAACACCGCAAGCAGTTCTTCCTTGCTGTTGTATCCCAGGAGGCGGACGAGCGCATTGTTGACCAGAATGAGTTTTCCGTCGAGCGTGGACTGGAAGATGCCTTCGCGGGCGTTGTCGACGATGCTGGCAAAGCGCTCCTGGAGCCGCATCGCGTCGTCCTCCAGGGCTTGTCGCCTCGCCCGATCGCGTAGGCCAATCACTCCCGCTGCGACGTCGTTTGCTAATTCACGCACGAGCGAGACCTCTTCGGCGCCGAAGGCGTCGGGTTCTGCCGCGTGAATCGTCAAAACACCATTGCCATACTGACCGTATTGCATAGGTAGGGCGCAGGTGGCGGTGTAACCGCGCAATTGCGCCTCGTCGCGCAGCACGGCGTAGCGGGGTTCCTTGAGGATGTTGCGGGCAACGTACGGCCGCTGTTCCAGAATGGCGCGGCTCGTCGGGCTGCGGTTTGCCAGGTCGCTTGCCCATGTAATCTTGAGCGCTTGCAGAAAGTTGGCGTCCAATCCGGCGTGGGCGACCGGCCGAACGACACGTTCCGGCGTGTCATCAGCGATGCCAATCCAGGCCATGAGGTAGCCACCATATGCGACCAAGTGCCGGCATGCTTCCGCAAGAAGGGCTTCTTCCTCATACGACCGGATAATCACTTGACTGACGAGACTTACGACCTGCCGGCTGCGGGTCACGCGGCGCAGCACTTCGGCCGCGACAACGATTTCCATTGCGCCGGCCTCGCCAGGTGATTTGGGGCCACCGCTTGCGACCGGTTCCTCGACGGCCGCGGCTCCGGGCGTTGCGGATGGGAACACCTCGTCCGCTGCGGCCTTGGGGTCTGGCGTCGAATTCGCATCGGGTTGCACGGGAGTTGATTCTTTGTCAAGTCCAGGGGGTTGCTTGATTGGTTGCGGGGATTGTATCGGGTCGTCCAACTGGCCTTTAAGGTCCTTTGCCTGGCGCTTGGCAGGACCTGTCGAAACCGCGAAGGATGGAGGTGCCACCGGGGCTGCCTCCGCAGGAGTTGCAGCGGGAATCTTCCCTCTAGTCTGGACTCGCGGCTTCGTCCGGCTGGGCGGAATCAGGAAAGCCTTTTCGGATCCAGGCGCCGTTTTCTTCAGCGCAAGGGCTTGCGCCAGCCGGCGCAAAGCAGCGGTCGGCTCATCGCGGGCAAGCTGCTCGTCCGGCATGGGTGAGAATCGAATGAGGTGCTAATTAGGCGCCGACGTATCCGAACATGTTGCGGCCAATGATGGGGCGGGGCCAGTAATAGGACAGATACGCCCGCGTCTTGGACCCGTCGAAGGGGAACGCAACCCGAAGAGGCTCGGTTGGGCGCCAGGGTGTGTTGCCGCGACAGGTTCGGCTATGAAAATCGTCATGCATCCCCGCGCCTACCCGGTGCCGTCGCTTCGCAACCCGGTCGGCCCCCAGCCGCCAACAGGGTTTCAGTGGGCGAAGCGAAAACGTAGGGCCCGAGCCAGGCCAACGAGGACGACATGTCAAGGAACACCCCGCGACCGAAGCCCGCCCGCGCCCGACTGCAGAAATCCGAGGTCCGCGATCGCTTGCCGAAGTCCCCCACCGGCATCCAGGGCTTCGACGAGATTACGGAAGGGGGCCTTCCCAAAAACAGAACCACCCTCATCTGTGGAAGTACCGGCTGTGGAAAGACACTCCTCGGAATTGACTTCTTGATTAAGGGTGCAACGCAGTACAAGGAGCCGGGCGTCTTCATGTCCTTCGAAGAGACAGAAGACGAACTCTTCAAGGACCTGGCTTCGCTCAACCTAGATCTCAAGGCGCTGGTTGCCCAAAAGAAAATCTTGATTGATCACGTGCTCCTGGAACGCAAAGATATCCAGGATGCCGGCGAATTCAATCTGGAAGGAATTTTCGTTCGCTTGGAACATGCAATCGACGCGGTGGGCGCCAAACGCGTCGTCTTGGACTCCATTGAATCGCTCTTTGCCGGCGTCAACGATTCTGGCATCCTTCGTCTGGAGATCAAGCGGCTTTTCCGTTGGCTGAAGGTAAAGGGCGTTACCGCGATTGTGACCGGCGAACTTGGCCAGGGCAAGTTTACGCGCCACGGCCTGGAGGAATACATTTCCGATTGCATCGTGTTCCTGGACAACCGCGTCTCGGACCAGATATCCATCCGTAGAATCCGCATCGTCAAGTATCGCGGCTCCAGACATGGAACGAACGAGTATCCGTTCGTCATTGACGAAAATGGCCTTTCCGTGATTCCCATCACGTCTGCGGGACTCGACCAAGCCGGCACAAAAAAGCGCGTCTCGACGGGCGTGCCATCCCTGGACAAAATGTTCAAGGGCGGCGGCTTTACGAAAGGGAGCACTGTGCTTGCTTCAGGAACCGCGGGCACTGGCAAAACGAGCCTTGCCGCAGCCTTTGCCATTGCAAGTTGCAAGCGTGGAGAAAGGTGTCTCTTCTTGTCCTACGAGGAGTCCGCCGGACAACTCATGCAAAACATGGCATCGATTGGAATTCATCTTGAGCCCTGGATTAAAAAAGGCCTCCTCAAAATCGTGTCCACGAGGCCGTCCTTCTTTGGCTTGGAGATGCATTTATTGGACTTGTACAAGACCATTGACGACTACAAACCAAAGGCTGTCGTAATCGATCCACTGACAAGCCTCATTGGCCAGCAAGGCCCAAGCGAAATTCAGTCCATGGTCACCCGCATGATTGACCTTTTGAAAACCCGGGGCATCACGGGCTTTTTTACAAGCCTGGTATCGTCCGCCGCCGAAAATTACACAAGTGGCGAAATCGGGGTCTCCTCCCTCATTGACACCTGGATTGTCGTGCGAGAAATCGAGGAAGATAGCGGAAAGAAACGCCTACGCGGTCTCTACATTGTCAAGTCCCGCGGAATGGCCCACGCAAGTGACGTCCACAAATTAGTTTTAAGCGATCGTGGAATCAACTTGGTGCCGATGGATGTGAAAGGCCCTGAACAGAAGAACCGGGCGGCCAAAGGGATTTCACCTGGCCGAGCGGCCAAAGGGACTGCACAGGGCCGAAAAGACAAGGAGTAGGGGGGGGGGGGGGGGGGAAAATTGCGCCCTAACTTCGTAGTCGGCATCGGCGGTTCAGCTGGAGCCCTTGACGCCTACAAGGCCTTCTTCGATGTGCTGCCACCCAATACTGGTATGGCCTTTGTCGTTATTTCTCACATGAGCCCCACCGCCAGTAGCGCGCTTGCGCAAATTCTGTCGCGTCACACCACGATGGAAGTCACGATTGCTGCGACCGCGATGCAAATCCGGAAAAATCGTGTCTACGTGATTCCTCCGAATGCGGATCTAGCTATCAGAAACGGTGCCTTTCAAGTCGTCTCCCCGCGGGCGAGCGGCTACACTCAGGTCGACGTTTTTCTGACCTCACTGGCCGAGGCGATGGGGGCCCGTGCCATAGGCGTCATCCTCTCCGGCTATGGTCGCGACGGTACGGAGGGGTGCAAGCAAATCAAGGCAAAGGGAGGAACGATTTTTGCGCAGGACATTTCGGCCGAGATCGCCGGCATGTCCCTGAGTGCGCGAGACTCAGGCAGTGTTGATTACATTCTACCGCCAGAAAAAATTCCGGAAGAATTGCAACGGTTGGCGACTGCCGCCGCAAGCCAAGCATAGAAGCGACGCAGGGCAGGCTACGCGCGACGGTTCGCCGGGGTTGCACTGAAAATGGCTGCCCGCTGCGATACTAAACCGCGGAGCGCGCGGAACACGCGGAAAATGGTTCCGCGTTCTCCGCGATTTCCGCGGTTCGTCGGCGGCGTCCGTGGGCCAGCCGGAATTTCAAGACACTCCCCGGTTCGCCTTCCGAAACGCCGTTCTTAACCATTCGCGGCAGCGTCGATTCACATGAATGAGTTCAAGGTGCCTTAGTGCGCACGCGCAGCAGGTAACCGCGGCGCTTGCCGGCTCCCGTCGAAGGCAACGGGTCGAACAGGTATTCGAAACCGCCCTGCTTGACGACGACGCGGCCGCCCCGGCCGGCTTTGTGGACTTTGCTGGATGCGGCTCGCAGCGCGGCAACCCCTAGAGCCGGGACGAGGTCGAACAATTCGCCGCCGACGGCCTGCATGGAGGATAGACGGAAGCGCTTCACGGCGGCCTTGCTCCAAAATGTGACGCGGTTGTTTGCATCGCAGGCAATAAGGGGGTCGGGGGATGTGTCAAGAAGCAGGCGAAGGAAGTCGTTGGCGCGCCGGGATTCTTCCCCCAGGCCGCTCATTTTCTCTTCCATGGTGGACATTTCATCGTTGAGGCTCTGCAATTCCTCGTTGACGGTCTCAAGTTCCTCATTGCGGCTCTGCAGTTCCTCGTTGAGGTTCTGCTGTGCCAAGAAACTCGTTTCGCCGGCCGAAAGGCGCGGCGGGACGGCCGCGAAGGACGCGCCGCCGGCCGCCACGCTGGACCTCGTCCCCCGTCGGCGCCCAAGCGCGGGCGACGTGCCTGGCGAGCTCGCCGGGGCTTCGACCCCGGGGCCGTCCGAATCATCGGGTGCGGGGGCAATCTTCCGTTTCGGCATCGAATCTGTTAGGATTGCCTTGCGGAAAAAGGTGGTGCCCCCCACGCGGTCAAACCCAGGCACCGGGCCGCCGGCCTCACTGCGCCCCAAGAAGAGGATGCCGTTAGCATTGATGGCGGAGCACAACTGGCCGACCGTCCGGCGCCGCTCCTCTGGATTGAAGTAAATGAGAACATTCCGGCACGCAAGCACGTCCATTCCGGAAATGGGCGGATCACGCAGCAAGTCATGCCGCCCGAACACCACATGGCTGCGCAGGACTTTACTCACTCTCCACCCGGTGCCGTCGCGCACGAAGTGCTGGATCAGCGTCGCTTTGGGGATGCCGCGCACCTGATGCCCATTATACCAGCCGGCTCGGGCAACTTTGAGTGCGGCCTCGTCCAAGTCGGTCGCATACACCTTCCACTGCGCCCCCGGGCCGACACCAAGCTGGCTGGCAACAACCATCGCCAATGTGTACGCCTCCTCCCCGGTGGCACATCCCGCACTCCAGACACGGAGCCCTGGCGGCTCCGGTGGTGAGGCCAAGCCAATCTCCTGGGCAAGGGCCCGCCACGACGGCGGGTCGCGCAGGAATGAACTGACCTTGATGAGAAAGGCGGCCTTCAAACGATCCGCTTCCCCGCCATCGAGGCCCAGCAGCCGCAGATACGCCGCCATGGTCCTGGCACCCGTCGCCGCCATGCGGTGCTGCAGGCGCCGGTGCAGGGTGGTGGTCCGGTATCGGGAGAACTTGGCGCCGGTTTTTGCCTCAAGGATGGCCAACATCTGGGCCCATTGACGCTTGGCGACCCTGACCCGACGCGCAACGGCCCGCAGCAAGAAGGCAGGAATCTGGTCGACGGGCAGGATGGCATCCAACAGGCCAGTCCGTCCCGCCGCCTCGGGCATCGCGGGGAACTTCGCCGTCGAAGCATCCTCCGCGATTGCCAGCCCGCCCCGGGCCTTGACGGCAGCCAACCCGACCGACCCGTCGCTGCCGGCTCCGCTCAGGATGACTACGATGCCTGCCGGGCCGTAATCGGCGGCAACGGACCCGAATAGTCGGTCGATGCTCGGACGCGAGTAGTTCACGCGCGGTCCGTGCGACAAACGCAACTTGCCTGCGTGAATCTCGAGGTGCCTGTCGGGAGGCGCAATGTAGACCACGCCCGCCTCCGCCCTGAGGCCACCACGCGCTGTGCGGACCTGAAGTCTTGTCCGGCGCTGCAGCAGCGGCACGGCTTGGCTGCGGTGGTGCGGATCCAGGTGGAGGGCCACCAAGATTGGAGCCGGAAAGCTCTCGGGCATCCCCTCCAAAAGGCGGCCGAGTGATTCGAGACCGCCTGCCGAGGCGCCCATTGCGACGACCGTTGCGGCTCGCTTGCGACTCTCGGCACGCAGCGTTTCGGACACCGGCAAGGCGATGGCTGCACGCGATAGCGGTATTTGGTGCTACGAGGCTCAGCCGGACGCGGCGCGGAAGGCGGGTCTGGCAGGCGGATCAGGCGTTTGCGCGCACGAATTCTGCTTCTGTCATTGCTTGATGGCCGAGCAGGCCGCGCGCCGGCAAGGCCTGCGAAGCCAAGGGGGCAACGGATTGCCTTGACGATTCGCGCGCGTCGCTTGTCAGCGTCTGGATGGGCGGCCGCTCCGTGACGAGGGCTTCCAGGGAGATGCGCGCTGCAAGATTGACAATGCCGGTGGATGCGAGGCGGACGCGGACGCTGTTGACTTCCTGGAGGTCCCGCGCGCGAACGAGAGCGACGACGTTGGGCGAACCGGTCGTCACCATGGCGTGGATTACGTTGGGGATCTTGTGCAAATGGCCGGCCACTTCGCCGGTCCGGCCGGGCGGGCAGTCGCCTTCGAAGAGGACGAGGACCGGCAAGCCAACCAGCGCCCAATCAATCCTGGCCTCGTACCCAATTACGATGCCGCGCTTCTCCATGGTCGCGACGCGTTCTCGGACGGTGCTTTCTGAGCGACCTACGGTGTCGGCGATGTCCTGCATGGTGCTGCGGCCCTGACGTGCAAGGAGTTGGATGATTTTCTCGTTGGTCTCGTCCAAGGTCACATATCCGAGGTCCCGCGTCGTTGCGCCCTGTCCTGGCCTACCTGGTAGACCACTCTCAAGGCTCATGCGGCCTCCATTGCAAGCGAGTCTGCGGCGCCTGGCAGGTGACAGTCATGGACGGAATCCATGTGTACCCGTCACACGACTAGCCGGTTAGAGCCGCGCAGGGCCCGACATGTCGGGGTCATCCCTCTAAGAGCCCTGCGGAAGCGGCCAATCTCCTCTCCTGGTCGGCTGTGGGGAGGGCGGGGGGGAGGGGGGTGCGGAGGGAGGCGGGGGAAGGGGCCGCGGGGGAAGCGGGGGAGGGGGGTCGCGGGGGAAGTCGGAAGGGGGCTGGGGGCACATGTCGGCGTGCCGATTCGTCCAATATGAGAAGCGGGTTATGAACGTCCAGCAGGAACCTTCGTGCCGCCATGAATACCCCCGCCCTGTCGCCAATCTTCCTTGACAACGAACCCGTCCAAATGAGGGGAGAGCCAAGACCACGGGTCGAAGCCATCATCGCCGCAAGTGGCAAGCGACCAGCGCGGCTTGAGGTAAGTTGGCTCAAATCCAAGTCAGGCGGACAGGCAAGACCGCTGCGCTTCGAAGAGATTGTCGATCGCACCGCGCACCCGACCAAGCCCATCTATCTGGTGTCTCGCGAACGGCGGTCACTCATCCAGAGCGCAACCCATGTCCGCCCGCCGCACGCCGAGCACGAACGGTCAGGACACACGCAACACGCCGCTAGGCCGGCTGATTCTGGCGCCTCACCTCGCCCGGCCGCCGACCCCGAGTGGAAGTTCTAGACGCTGCAGAACGCACTTCGCAACCTTTCCTATTCGAGACCCACCTTCGGGGAACGGCGAGCCGCAGATGACGCAGCACCTATTTTCACGGTAGCTGCGCCGCCAGGACGTTTTCGCCTCACGGCCATACCCGCGGGCAGGCCTATGAACCCAATGCGTGCGGTCGCTAACTGCGCTGTCTGCGAAATGTGCCGCTGTCATCCTGGACGCGCCCGGCATGACAGGTTAGGAAACTAGCCTCGTCTTGTCCCTCAACCGATACGGCGGGGCACGAACCGCATACGGTCGGATGCGCATCACATTCGTTTCCGCGTTTGACCCAAGCCCTGCCCCAGCAAGTTTGGACGCAGCCGCCGGTCACGTGGGGGGAGTCGAACGGGTCTTCTGCCAAGTCTCGCAGGCGCTCGCACGACGCGGCCACGATGTGACGTTGGTATGCTCGACCGCCGGGCCAGCATCCGAATCGACGGAGGCCGGCGTCCACATGCTGCGCGAATCACGTCGCACCACCATCCTGCGCTCGCCTCTTGCCCCGCTGTCACGCCGGATTCCGACCGACTCCGAGGTCGTCCACGTAGCGGCCACTTATCCGTTCACGACGCCCGCGGCCCTGCGACGGGCCCGCGATCTTGGCATTCCATCCGTGTTGGATTTCCATTTCGAGCCTGACCCAGGGACGGCCTTCGGGCGGCTTGCGGCCGGCGTCTACCAGCGCGTGGGCCCCCCGGTTTATCGCCTTGCAAGTTCCGTTTTGGTGCGCTCGATTGCCTACGGCCGCAGTGCCGCGAGCCTCGACGGTGTTCCCGAAGAACGCTGGCGCGTGGTGCCTAACGGCGTCGACCCGACTAGGTTCCGGCCCCTGGCCGTGCGCGGACGAGAAGACTACCTTCTGTTCGTTGGCCGCCTCGTTCCGTACAAGGGGCTTGACGTCCTCTTGCGCGCCCTGGCGCACGCCTCGGCAGGCATCCCGCTGTACATCGTTGGCGACGGGCCGCTGCGTAGCAACCTGGAGGCAATGGCCAAGCGGCTTGCCGTTGACGTTCGTTTCCTCGGCCACGTGCCGGACCAAGACCTTCCGGCGCTCTATGCGGGCGCGGCACTGACCTTGCTTCCCAGCGTCACGCGCCAGGAGTGTTTCGGCATCTCCCTGTTGGAAAGCATGGCGTGCGGCACGCCGGTTGTGGCATCCAACTTGCCTGGAGTCGCCGATTTGGCGCGCCTCGGGGGATTGCTTGCGGCGCCAGGTGACGCGCGGGAACTATCGGACCAAATCCAAAATGCCCTCGAGCCCGGCCGGCTCCTTCGCGGCCACGCCCTTGCGTCCCCCATCCACCAGGAATTCTCGTGGGATGCCGTCACCAACCGCCTGGAAGCGGTCTACGCCGAGGTTCTCAAGCACGGCGCGACTCCACTCGTGACGCAAGCCCGGAGGTGAGGGCACATGCGGATTTTGGCAGTAACGCCCTACTACAACCCGGAGGGGGGCGGACTGGAGCGCTACGCACAATCAATCCTTGAGCGCCTTGCCCATGGCCTGCACGACGTGGAAGCCATCACACTCACGCGCACCGGCCAGGCAAGCGGCCCGCTGCACGGCGTCGATGTCCAACGCGTGGCTTCTCGCATGCGCCTGGGCAATGCACCCGTCGATCCTGCCTTCGCCGGCGGTGTCCGGCGCGCGGTGCGTGATTTCTCTCCCGACGTCGTCGTGGCCCATACGCCAGTCCCGTTTGCGGCCGAGACGGGATACCAAGTCGCCAAGGCCATGGGCGTTCCCTTCGTTACCACATACCACGCGGGCCGCCTCTCCGGATCCTCACCAGTCCTGAACATGATGGCGGCCTTGCATCGCGCGACGTTTGAACGCTGGATGCTGGCCGGCTCGGCCGCACTCATAGCAGTGTCACCGTTCGTACGCGACCACGCCTTGCACCGGCACCGCGGCCGCGTCACGGTCGTGCCGCCAGGCGTCGATGCGCAGCGCTTCCGCAGCGATGGCCCGCCCCGCGGCCTCGGCATCCTGTTTGTTGGACCCCTCGACAAGTCCTACGGCTGGAAGGGCGTGGACGTCCTTCTGCGCGCGTTTCAGAGGATTCACAAGCGCTGGCCCGAGAGCACCCTGACCTTGGTGGGGGACGGCGACCGGCGCTGGGAATTCCAGGTCCTCTCACAAACCATGGGCGGCGCAATCCGACTCCCCGGTCGCCTATCCGACGACGCCTTGGTGACCGAATACCAGCGCGCAGCCGTCGTCGTCCTGCCGAGCACGACCCAGGCCGAAGCCTTCGGAATGGTACTTGCCGAAGCCAATTCCTGCCGACGCCCCGTCGTGGCATCGCGCATCGGCGGCATTCCCGATTTTGTGCGCGACGGCGACAACGGACTCCTCGCACGCCCGGGCGACCACCTCGATCTTGCAGCAAAGATTGCCTTGATCCTCGAGGATGAAGAATTGGGCCGCCGCATGGGCGAGAGGGGGCGGGCCCGGGTAGTTCGCGACCACGACTGGGGCGCCCTTGCGACGCGCACGCAGCAGGTTCTCGAAAACGCCGTTGAGAATCACAAGCGGTAGCGCCGGATTCTTGCGCGTCGTCCAACACGCATCGAAGCAACGATACGCCTGAGCGCAACGGTGCGAAACGGAACGGCCCGACGGCCGTCCCGCTTGGCGCACGACTGCATGGCCACGGTGAAGAAACCTGTTTCCGCAAGCCGAGGCACGGCAGCCACTAAACACGGCGACATTGACTCTTGCATGCGCGGTCGAGAACGCCTGACACGTCAAGGCCGCCGAGGCCCGGCAGGGCCCCCATCGGTTTCATCGGTTCAATCGGTTGACGAGCCCGGCGCCGCGCGCCGACCCATCAACCGATGAAACCGATCTAACCGATGCCGGCGAACCGCCGCAAAGTGCACCGAATTCCGTCGTCGGGTATCGAGGTCATTGCCTAACCTCCTGTGGGCCAATCCTGTTTTCCCGTGGCCCCGCGCATGGCGGCTGCAGAGGACGAAAAATTCACAGATTTCCCCGAACGGAATCTGCGAAATCTGCGGCTGCCCGCCGGGGGCTCGGCCCGGAAAACGACGCCGGCACCCTGGCAGTTTTGCAATGACCTCTAAGCCGGCTGCCGTTTACTGCACGACGGCCGATGCGCCCGCAACCCGCACGACAGCCGGGTCGCCCGCAAGCAGGCTCGTGCCCTCTTGGCCGGCCGGCGTCGGGACCCCAAGCAGGTCGCAGAGCGTCGGGAAAACGTCCACAAGAGGGCGCAACCCGAGGCCGCGCGGCGCCGTGTGCCCATTGCTGGAGGCGAGAATCGCAACTCCGTGCGTCTCGGAACTCTTGTCGAGGTAGCCGTGCATGCCGACAATCTTGGAGTCGGTCACGTGGAAATAGTCGGGCCAGAACAGGACCCCGGAGTCAGCGGCAAGCATGCGGTCGCCCCAGCGGCGGTCGAGGGGAATGCGCCTGGTGCGCCGCTCGGCCTCGTCCACGACGTGTGTGCCTGGAATTCCCCCCAGCGCGGCTTCGATTGTGGTGCGGCCCTTTTCGGTGAGATACCACAAGACCGCCAGGGTGCTGTTCACGAAGACGACGTAGTCGACGGCCGGCTTGACGTCGAGGCCCTTGAGGGTCGCGAGGATGTTGATGTGCTTCTCGACTGGCGCCATGCCGTGGTCGCCGCAGATGAACAGGTCCCAGGAGTCGTAGCCGGCGGCGAGTGCTGCGTGCACGCTGGCAAACTTGCCGTCGAGGTCGCGCAGGTGACCCTGTTGCATGCGGTCGCTAAAGGGGCCGTCGGTGTGGCCTTTCTGGTCCGTGACGCTGAATTGGGCGACGTACAAGTCGTAATCGGCGCCGGCGCGCAGTTCGCGCACAAGGATCTGGTGGATTTCGTTGTCGTCGCCACTGATGGGGTGTGCAAGGTAGCGGAACTTAAGCCCGTGTTCGCGGCACAGGTCGAAGATGCTGGGCGCGCCGAGGGCCCCCGGGTCGTACATGGGCTTCATGTCCTCGCACATGGCGAAAAATGGCATGAATTGGGGCGGAATCCAAGCGGGGTCCGTGTGGAAGGCGCCGGTCTTCCATTTCGTGATCTTCTGGATGGCCATCCGTGTCGGATAGAGAATCTTGCGGGGCTTGACGAGGCTGCGCAGCGGGCCGAGAGCCTTGACCCACTTGAACGGTGACGTCTCGGGGTCGAAGACGAATTGGCTGAAGTTGCCCGATGTGTCCGGGTAGCGGCCCGAGAACAGCACAGTGCGCTGGGCAAAGCCGGGCGGGCTTTCGAAGGAGCCCTGAATGCTCTTCTGCATGAGGCCGTGGGAAAATGGCATCGTCTCAGGGCGCACGTAGTCGGCACGGCCGGCATCCATGATGATGAACACGGTCGCGTGCCGGCGTCCCGGCGCCGAGGCGGTCTTGGCGGGCGGAATCGCGCCTGCTGCAAGCTTGTTCTTTCCCAGAATGTTCTCCAAGACGATCGGCTCCGAAGGCGGCACAACCCTGGATGTCCTTTCGTAAACACATGGCCGTTGTGGGACAGTTTCGGGGCCGGGCCGAAATCGAGCCGTACAGGTGTGGCGTGCAACATTATGGGCCGCACCGCCGTCCCCGCAACCACTAGGTCTCTCGGCTCCCAGGTAAAACTGCTGGGTCTGAGGTATCTTGTGACATACGATGTGGCGGGAGGCATGCAAGGGGCGCTTGCCGCCGTGCCTTTCCTGCCGAACGGCAAAGGCGCATTGATCCTCATCCTTGGCGGCCTCGCGATGCTGGCCTTCTCCCTCTTCATTGCACGCCTTTCCTCCGGCCCCGTGCCGCCCTCCACCTTCGGCCTGGTGGCACAGCGCCGCTCCAACGTTGCGCCCGTCGTGTTCCGGGCGATAACGGGGCCAAAGACTGACGAGCAGAATGTGGGCACCGCGACTGAAATTTCGCCGCCCGGCGCTGAATGGGTTGCAGGGCTTGAGGCTTCGGTCGAGCGCTTGCGTCTTGGCCGCGGGCGGATCCTGCGCACCGATTCCGACCGTTGCCTGTTCTTCTTGGCCGATTGCAAAACGTGCCGCAACCGCCGGGCCGGCGAGCATGGTTGCGACCGCGAGCGCAAACTCATTGAAGGCGCCGTGCGGCGAGTGGCCAGCCGGGCGCGGGTCACCGAGATGTCCTGCGATTCATCCGGTCAAGGCGCCTGCACCTTCGAGATTTTCAGGCGAGGCAGCGACTAAGGACGACTGAGCCGTGCCCTGGGAGCAAGGCGTTGCAGGCCGACGCCGCAGCCCGCACGGCGAAGCAACAAGTGCCAAGCAATCAATCTGGGTGTCCGTCGCGGCCCCAGCGCGTCATGTCCAGATGACGGTCGCACTAGTTGCCGTGGCTCCGGTCGATGAGGTCGCGCGGAACACCACTTGGGTGCCGTTGGGCGCATTGATGCTCTTGGCGAACGTGCCCCACGAGTCCTTTGGCAGTTCGACGAAGGCGCCGCCGTTGAGCTTCGCTTCCACCTTGACGATGGTTTGGCTGCTCGAGACACCGGCTTCCACCCACCAATTGTTGCCGACGGATTTCGGCGCGAAGGTGGCTGTGAAGGTCGGTGCGGGCGGCGGGCTTGCCGCGCCAAGCCACGGCTGCGAAGTCGAGCTTGCAGTTTGGCCTGCAGAGTCGGTGGCGCGGAACACAATGGGGGTCCCCTTGACGACGTTTACGCTGGTTGCCCAGCTGCCCCACGATTTGAGGCTCATGCTCTGCCAGGCGCCGCCGTTGGCGCTGAACTCGACTTTTGCAGGCGTCGCCGACGAGGTGACCTTGACTTCTTGCCACCACTCGTTGGAGCCGGCTGCGACCGCGAAGGAGGCCGTGAAGGCGGCAGGGGGCGCTGTGACCGTGACGGAACGCGTCGTTGTGCCAGTCATCGAGCCGTCGCTTACAGTCAGCCGCACGGTGTACGTGCCGGCCGCCACGAACGTGTGGCTGACGGTGCGACCGGATCCTCCGGTGTTGTCGCCAAACGTCCAGGAATAGGATAACGCGTCGCCCTCAGGGTCCGATGAGCCGGAGGCATCCATGCTGGCCGTGAGCTTGTTGACGGTAGCAGCGAATGCGGCTACCGGGGCGCGATTGGGCTGCACGACCGTAACCGTCTTGTCTGTCGTCGCGGTGAGCGCACCGTCACTGACGGTGAGGCGAATCGTGTAGGTGCCAGCCGAAGCGTAGGTGTGGCTTGCCGTCCGGCCCGTGCCAGCCGCGGCGTCACCGAAGGCCCACGCGTACGAGAGCGCGCTTGCGTCCGGGTCGCTCGACGCCGATGCGTCGACATTCGCTGCAAGGCCACTTGCGGTTGCGGTGAAGGACGCAGTGGGCGAGTTGTTTGTGTTCGCGGTGCGCTCTGCGTTGACGCCATCCACCCAGACCTTCTGGGCCAGTTTGGCGCCGCCGCCGTTAGCCAGACCCCAGTAGCGTTCCGCCTGGCCGTAGTAGTTGGCGAGGTCCATGTTGGGCGCGTCGAGCCACGAGCGGTAAATCATTGCCGTCACACCGGCTTCCTTGAGGGCTGCCGTGCCCGTGAAGAATTTGCCGAGGTTGTCGGCTTGCTTCTGCAGGTAGGCTGGCTCAGGGTAACTGCTGAGAGCGATGTCCGTCAGCATGATGGGCTTGCCCGGAAAGAGCGCGCCCAAAGTGTGGACGCCCGTCAACGTCGCGTCGTAGAGGCTGTTGTAGTGGGCTTCTGTGTCCTTGGTGGACCCGCGCATGCCTTGCAGCCCCACCATGTCGGCGGCGGCGGCGGCGCGGTCAAAGTTGCCCCACTTGGCATTATCCCAGTTGCCGAAGCCCAGGACGACGATTGCGTTCGGGTAGCCGGCGTGGATCTTGTCGGTCATGGCGGCCATGTAGCCGTCAAAGGGCTCGTACGCGGAGATGCCGCCCTTGTTGAACTCAGATTCCAGGAAAACGACAACGGGCTCGCCGGCCATCTTCGAGGTGAGGTGCGTCGTCAGTTGCGTGCCGAGGGACTCCCAGCCAGCGCGGGTTTTCTGCGCATTGTGCAAGGAGGACCAGCAGCCGTTCTCGACGCAGGTCGGGGTGATGTCATCGCCCCAGTAGTAGAAGTGAATCGCAGGCGTGACGCCGGCGGCCTTCATGGTGGCAAGCTGCCCGTCCGGCCCGCCCCAACCCGAGGAAAGTGTCCAGGGGCCAATCCAGAAGGTACCATAGTCCGGCTTGGCGCCGGCGCTAGTTTGGGCTGTAATCGACGCCGCGTCCATGCCGAAGGCGATGGGCGTTGTCGGCGTGGTGGCGCCCGCGGAGCCATCGGCAATGAAGGCGGGAACCACCAGCATGGCCCCCAAGAGGAGGCCGAGGGTCGCAAGACCTGTCGGTAGGCGTTTTCGTAGGGTGTTCATGATCGAACTCAGGTTCGCAAGGTGGGCCACCCGAGGGTCAGGCCCTGCTTCGAACGACGCATATCGTACGCCGAAGCATTCCGTTTCGAACTAAACCTCTGTAGGCGACCGTTGGACTTAACCACCCATCGCTCCGTCTAAAACGACCGGTTTTCCTGCACCTTTGCTATATGAACGTTATCCCCGTGTTTTGACAGGGTTGGCTCTCTGAAGACGGCGCTGACTAGCCCACGCGGGCCATGGCCGGCCATGGCCAGCGGGCCCCAAACGGCGTGCACCCGCGGCGTCCGCCCGACGGCCCGTACCCGCCTGGATGCCGTCCTGCGCGTTTCATGTAAGTATAGGACGGGCGCGCGCGGCTAGTGCGTGCCGAGAAGCCGGAATCAGCCCAACCGCCCGCTTCCAGCGAACATGTCCGGTGTACCCTCCGGCAGCGCTATAGTGAAGCAGCCACCAGGCGGGTTCGTGCAGCGATTCTGGTTCCAAGGCGCTAATCCATCCTGTGACCGCCGTGACTGTAATCACCCCCTACGTGGTGAGCGGAAGGCAGGTCACTTCAACCTCGGAGCTGGTCCGTGCAAGTCAGCCAATTGCTCGTGCACCGCGTTCGTCATGAGCCCGACCGAAAACCGGCCGTCCCGGCTGCCGACCGCACTGACCTCGATTACGGGTTCCTTCAAGCCGCTCCAGGCCAAGGCCATGCTCCCGCTCGAGGAAGTCGCCCTGTCCAGTCCCGCGTCGTAATCCCGCCGTGGGCAACCGCTTGCGCGCGTGGGCCGCCGCATGCCGGAAACCCGACCTGGTCCAGCGCCGGTGCAATCTCGACCGGTAGTGACCAAGTTTTGGGCCTCGGCAGCGCTCGATGTCTCCTCCTGACCCGTGCGTCGCACACGATGTCAACCCGTACATGTTCTGGTGGCACCAGCCACAATAGGGACAAAGCACTAGTCCGACTTGCTGGCCCGGTTGGGCGAGCCTGAGACACACTATGGGACGGCTCATTGAGATTCTGCTCGTGGACGATAATGCGACGGACATCCGCATCATGCAGGAGGCGCTTGATGTCGCCCACGTGGCCAACCGGCTGCACTCCGCCCGCGACGGTGTCGAGGCCATGGCCTTCCTGCGCCGCGAGAACTCCAACGGCAAGGCGCCGCGACCCGACCTCATCCTCCTCGACGTCAACATGCCGCGCAAGGGCGGCCTTGAGGTGCTGGCGGAGATCAAGGCGGACCCTGAATTGCGCAGCATCCCCACGGTCATGCTTACCTCTTCGGCGGACGATGAAAATGTCGCCCGGGCCTACAAGTTGCAGGCCAACGGTTTCGTCGTCAAGCCCGTGGACCTCGACGACTTCATCACGGTCGTAGGCGGCATCGAACAATACTGGAGCGGCATCGCAACACTCCCCAAACCGGTCGTCGCCTGAGTGCAAGCCGCCTTCTTTCCAGCGCCAAAATTATTAGGGCGGGGCGCCTACGAAACCTCGCACATGGCCGGTGGCAAGCCGCAAATTCTTTGGGCGGAAGACAACGCCCAAGACCGCATGTTCATCCAAGATTCCATCGACGCCCTCCCGGTGCCGCTGGCCCTTACACTTGTCGCCGACGGCGTCCTGCTACTGGAGGCTCTTGAAAGTGGCCTCCCTGATCTCGTCGTCTTGGACCTCAAGATGCCTCGGCTCGGTGGCCTTGAGGCTTTGCGGCAAATTCGGGCCCACCCCAAATGGAAGGCCCTGCCCGTGGTCATCTTCAGTTCCGGCAATCGGCCCGATGAAATCGAGCAATGCCAGGCCCTAGGTGTTTCGGAGATTGTTCAGAAACCGGTGGACTTCGACCTCTTTGGTGCGATGGTCCACCGCATCGTTCGCTCCGCGCGGCCATAGATGTTCGGGGAGGGGTGGGCCTTTGTCCCCATCCAGGGATAGGGACAAACCAATGATGCCCGCACGAGACCCCGTCGCAGTCGACCGGTCACAAGTCGTAGCGAATCCCCACGAGGCAGCCGCCACGGATTCAAGCGAGGAAGTCTCTCCCGTCTCAAACCTGGTTACCGCTAGCCGAAGTCAGCCTCAATCCGAGTCGGTTCAGGGGCGGGCCGACCTGGCAAAAAGCCTCCAACAGGCCCTCGAGGCGCAACACCTCATCCAGGAAATCCTGGAAAGCCGCACCCGGCAGCAGGCCACGATTGTCAGGCTGGGCATGGAGGCCCTGGCCAGTAGCAATCTTGCAAACACGCTTGACCTGCTGGTCCGCGAGGCGTCGGCGACTCTAGGGGCGGACTTCTGCTCGGTCCTTCAGTTGGGTGCCGACCGCAAGACCTTCCAGCTGCGCGCCGACTTTGGCGGGCCGCCGGGCCTCGTCGGGACCGGCGTCCTTACGACCTTTGGCGATGCCCAGGCCAACTACACGCTGCACGCCGCGGCCCCCGTCGTGGTCGCGGACCTTCGCAGCGAAACCCGATTCAACGGTGCGCCGGCCGCGCTCGAATACGGTGTGGTGAGCGGCATGAGCGTCATCCTGCACGGCAAACAGCAGGCCTGGGGGGTTGTGGGCACCCATTCAAAGACCAAGCGCACGTTTACCGAGGATGACAGCAACTTCCTGCAGGCCGTCGCGAACCTGATGGCCCTCGCAATCGAGCGCGACCGCGTGGAGACAACCTTGCGCAACCGCAACCGGCAACAGGCGGCCGTGGCCCATCTTGGGCAAAACGCCCTGACGGGCCCTCATATGGACGACTTCTTCGGCGACGCCGTGCGCGTTGTTGCAGAAACGCTCGACGTCGATGCCTGCGACTTGCTACAACTGCAAAGAGGCGAGACGAGCCTCCTCTTGCGAGCCGGAGTGGGGTGGAAGGCGGGCCTCGTCGGTGCGCTACGGGTCGCTGGGGGCATGAATTCGCAGGTCAGTTTTGCACTCAACTCGAAGGCCGCCGTCATCGTGACGGACCAGCGCACGGAGAGTCGCTTCGATTCCTCGGAAATCCTGCGCGACCACGAGATTTTGAGCGGCATGAAAGTTGTCATTCCTGGCCGCCTTCGCCCGTTCGGTGTCCTTGGTGCGCACACGCGCAGCCCACGCATCTTCAGCCTGGATGACGCGAACTTCCTGCAGGCCGTTGCCAACATCCTTGCTGCCGCCATCGAACGCCACGGCGCGGAGGGCGAACTGCGACGCCACCGCGACGATTTGGAAGGATTGGTCGAGGAGCGCACGGCACTCTTGGCCGCTTCCAACCGCGAACTTGCGGCCTTCAGTTACACGATTAGCCACGATTTGCGGGCCCCCCTGCGGAGCATCAACGGTCTTAGCAATATCCTGCAACGCAAGCACGGCGAATCCCTATCGCCGGACGCGAAGGGGATGCTGCAACAAATCGCGGACGACGCCGTCGGCATGGGCAAACTCATCGAGTCTATCCTGTCGCTCTCCCGGCTGGGAAGTGTGAGCCTCGCGCACGTCCCGTTCGACGTGAGCGGGGCCGCGACCGCGACCCTGCAGACCTTACAGGCGCGCGACACGGAACGCAAGGTCGAATGGACCGTCGAGCCTGGCCTGCACGTCGTGGGAGACGAGGGGCTGTTGCGCCTCCTCTTGGAGAATCTATTGGGCAACGCCTGGAAGTTCACGGGGCGCACGAAGCACGCGCGCATCACGGTCGGCCGCGAGGCGGGCGGATTTTGCGTCAAAGACAATGGCGCCGGCTTCGACATGGCGCACGCGCGTGAACTCTTCCAACCCTTCCATCGCCTGCATGCCGCTGATGAGTTCGAGGGCACCGGCATCGGACTTGCAACGGTAAGCCGCATCGTGGGTCGCCACGGCGGCCGCGTGTGGGCAGAAGGCATGCTCGGGCAGGGCGCGACCTTCCGCGTCACCCTACCACCAGGTGGCGGCTTGTCCCCCCCCCCCTCCGGCATCAACCGCCTTCGGCTAGCGTAACCACCCCCTAGGACGCGCGCCGATTTCCGGACCATTGAGCCTAATTCAAGCACCTGTGGGAACTTCGATATCTAAGGAACTTCTGAAAGTCCGATTTGTTTATTTATTTTGATAATAACCATCTCGTTTTCCACAACCGGGCTGGCCTCCGGCCGTTATCTCTGGTAGCGTCTGTTGAGAGGCGCCTCCGGGAAGACGCGCTCCGGCTGGTTGGTGACGCAGCAACGCTTCGCCCTGGCTACGAAGATTCCTTCGAGGCGCTTTCCCGCTGGCTTGCAACAAAGTAGCGCGGCCAGCCGACATCGGTCCTGGGCTCTGCGGGGTCCGACGCATCACCCGTTGCGTGCATCCCTACATGTTCGGCTCGCTGGGGAGACTAGTAGTCACGCAGGCTAGGAGCACCGTCATGAAACCGAAACCCGACATGTTGGTGGCCCACGGGGCCCCCGTCGTCCAGCCCGTCTCCAAGACGGCTTCCGCGGCACCCAACGTCGTGGTTGCCCAGCGCGGCCAGGCCCAAGGGGTGGCGGCTCGCCCGGCGGCCACCGTGGCATCCCCCGCGGACGCAATCGTCATCCAGGACCGGGCGGGCAGCCTCGCGCAACGAACCCAACACGAAGCGAATCGAGGCCGCTTGGCCGCTGTCGTCGAAGACTCCAACGACGCCATCACCATCCAAAACCTCGACGGCCAAATCACAGCGTGGAACCGCGGTGCGGCATCCATGTACGGCTACACGGAGGCGGAAGCGCTCCTCATGAACATCCGCGACACGGTTCCCGAAGACCGCCGCGAACAAGCCCTTGACCTTCTCAGGCAAGCCGAAACGGGCCAAGTAGTTGCGTCCTTGGAAACGCAGCGCCGCACCAAAGACGGACGCATCCTCGACGTCTGGCTTACCACCACGAAACTCCTTGGTGAACAAGGCAAGATTACGGCCATCGCCACGACGGAACGCGACATCACGCAACGCAAGAAGGAAGACGGACAACTCCGTCGCTTGGCAAGCGTCGTTCGCGACTCCAACGACGCCATCACAGTGCAGGACCTTGAGGGCCGCTTTGAAGCCTGGAACAAGGGCGCCGAACGCATGTACGGCTACACAGAAAGTGAAGCCCTGAAAATGAACAACAGTCAACTCGTCCCCGCGGCCGAACGCGCCCGAGCCCTCGACCTCGTGCGTCAGATCCGCACAGGTGAAGCGGTCGATTCCCTGGAGTTGCAACGTGTCACCAAGGACGGACGCACCCTGGACGTCTGGCTTACCATCACGAAACTCTTGGACAACCAACAGAAGATCGTTGGTTTTGCCACGACGGAACGGGATGTGACGAAGCGTAGGAAGGAAGAAAGTTCTCTTCGCCGTCTGGCTAGCGTGGTTCTGGACTCCAATGACGCAATCACGGTGCAGGACCTTGAGGGCCGCTTTGAAGCCTGGAACAAGGGCGCCGAAGGCATGTACGGCTACACAGAAAGTGAAGCCCTGAAAATGAACAACAGTCAACTCGTCCCCGCGGCCGAACGCGCCCGAGCCCTCGACTTGGTGCGCCAAATCAGAACCGGTGAACCCGTCGATTCTCTTGAACTTCAGCGCGTCACCAAGGACGGCCGCACCCTCGACGTGTGGCTCACCATCACCAAGCTCCTTGATGAGCAAAAGAACGTCGTCGGTTTTGCGACGACAGAACGCGATGTCACCCAACGCAAGCAGCAAGAGGCCAACCGCGGCCGCTTGGCATCCGTGGTCGCAGACTCGAATGACGCCATCACCATCCAAAACCTCGACGGCAAAATCACGGCCTGGAACAAGGGCGCACAGAGCATGTACGGCTACACGGAGGCCGAAGCCCTCCAAATGAACATCCGCGACACAGTCCCCGAAGACCGCCGCGAACAAGCCCTCGACTTGCTGCGTCAAGCCGAAACCGGCCAAGTCGTCGCATCCCTTGAGACGCAGCGCCGCACCAAGGCTGGCCTCATCCTCGACGTGTGGCTTACCACGACGAAACTCCTCAATGAACAAGGCAAGATTGTCGCCATCGCCACGACGGAACGCGACATCACGCAACGCAAACTGCAAGAAGCAAACCGCGGCCGCCTCGCCTCCGTCGTCGCAGACAGCAACGACGCCATCACGATTCAGAACCTTGACGGCAAAATCACGGCCTGGAACAAGGGCGCACAGAGCATGTACGGCTACGCGGAGGCCGAAGCCCTCCAAATGAACATCCGCGACACAGTCCCCGATAACCGCCGCGAACAAGCCCTCGACTTGCTGCGCCAAGCGGAGACCGGCGAACTCGTCGCGTCCCTGGAGACGCAGCGCCTCAGCAAGGACGGCCGCATCCTGGACGTCTGGCTCACCACGACGAAGCTCGTCGACGAGCAAGGCAAGATTGTTGCCATCGCCACCACGGAACGCGACATCACCCAACGCAAGCAAGACGAAGCCAACCGTGGCCGCCTCGCCTCCGTCGTCGCAGACAGCAACGACGCCATCATCATCCAGGACCTCGACGGCAAGATTACTGCGTGGAACAAGGGCGCCCACGCCATGTACGGCTACACGGAAGCGGAAGCCCTCGGGACGAACAATAGTCAGCTCGTCCCCACGGCCGAACGCGCCCGGGCTAGTGACCTAGTCCGCCAGATCCGGACGGGCGAGCCTGTCGAGTCCCTTGAGTTGCAACGCGTCACCAAGGACGGCCGCACCCTCGACGTCTGGCTCACCATCACCAAACTCCTGGACGACCAGCAGAAGGTCGTTGGCTTTGCGACCACGGAACGCGACATCACGGAACGCAAGCAACAGGAAGCCAACCGTGGCCGCCTCGCCTCCGTCGTCGCAGACTCGAATGACGCCATCACCATCCAAAACTTGGACGGCAAAATCACCGCTTGGAACAAGGGCGCGCAGACCATGTACGGTTACACGGAGGCCGAAGCCCTCCAAATGAACATCCGCGACACCGTTCCCGAAGACCGCCGCGAACAAGCCCTCGATCTTCTGCGTCAAGCCGAAACGGGAAAAGTCGTCGAATCCCTCGAGACGCAACGCCTCAGCAAGGACGGCCGCATCCTCGACGTCTGGCTCACCACCACGAAACTCCTGGATGAGCAAGGCAAGATTGTCGCAATCGCAACGACCGAACGCGACGTCACGGTCCTGCGGGCCGCCGAAAAAGAACGCCGCGAAGCGCACGAACGCGTCCAGGAAGTTGGCCGCTTGCAGGAAGTCAACCGCTTCAAGACGCAATTCATCAACACGGCTGCTCACGAACTTTGGACGCCGCTTATGCCGCTGCGCACGCAGGTCCACCTGCTCATCAACAGCCCGACCAATCCCCCGACGGCGTCGCAGAAAAAGGCGCTGGGAGTCATGGAACGTAACCTGGAACGCCTCGGAACGCTTGTTGAGGATCTCCTTACGGCAGCCCGATCGCAGGCCGGACGGCAAGGCATCGAGCCGCAACCCATGGACCTCGCACAGGTGCTCGTTGAGGCAGCCGAGGCCTACGAGGACATGGCGAAAAATCGGGGCATCGAGCTCACGGTCCCGCACGATGGGGACGTCGCAATTGTGGCAGACTCCAAGCGCATTTCTCAAGTCCTTGCGAACCTGCTTAGTAATGCCTTCAAGTTCACACCAAAGGGCGGCCGCATTGGCCTAGAATTGAAGGATGAGGGTGCGACGGTCCTCGTCAGCGTTAAGGACAGCGGAATGGGGATTGCCAAGCTTGACCTCCCTCGGCTGTTTAGCCCGTTCGTTCAGGTCCACGACACGGCCGAAGTGACGGCCCCTGGATCGGGTTTGGGCCTTTTCATCTGCAAGGAATTCATCGAGCTGCACGGCGGCACCATTGGCGCACTAAGCCCAGGAAAAGGCGAGGGGTCCACCTTCTGGTTCACCTTGCCCAAGACGGGAGTCCGGCCAAATCCGGCCACCGAACCTGGCGCGTCTGCCGGCGAATGGACAAGCGATCCACCCAGCACGAGCATCGAGCCGAACGCCCCCCCCCCCTCGGAGAAATTTAGATGACGCTTAACACACCACCACCCACTGCCCCCACGGCCGCCCCGTCGCTTCCCATCCAGTTGCCCGCGCGACCCTGGGTCATCTTGGTCGTCGACGACGAACTTGACGTCCGCAACAGCCTAACCGAACTCCTGGAGCAATCCCTCCCGGGCACCAAAGTTCTCACGGCCGCCTCCGGACGGGCGGGCCTCGATATATTGGAGCGCGAACGCATCGACCTCGTCATGTCCGACCACAAGATGCCGGGCATGGACGGCATCGAATTCCTCGTCCAGGTCCGCCGCATGCGCCCGACGCTCCCGCGCATGATGTTCACCGCCTTCGCCGACAAGGCTCTGGCCCAGCGCGCTATCGCAGAAGCTGTCGTAAACGACTTCCTTGCCAAGAACTTGACCCCAGCCCAGACGGTCCTCAAGGTTGAGGCACTCCTGCGCTACGCCCCCGAGTCGCAGAACGAGGAATCGCAGCAAGGGCCTGAGTCCATCCTCAGGAACAAGCGAGCAGAAGGGCTCTTCGCCGGCCAATCTCGATGAGAACGCACAGTGTCGCGAGTAAGGCGCCACTATCGATGGTAAACCATGACATCCACAAAATCTTCCCCCGGCATCACGATGACAAGTAAGCCGCCCCGCTCGTGGGTCATCCTCGTCGTGGACGACGAACCAGATGTCCTTGAGAGTTTCAGCGAACTCCTGCAAGAATCCATCCCAAACAGCAAGATCGTGACCGCGGAGTCGGGCGCTCAGGCGCTTACTAAGCTGGATGGCGTGGACCTCATCGTGGCGGACTATCGCATGCCCGGGATGGACGGCATCGGGTTTCTGAGCCAATGCCTTCGCCTTCGTCCTTCGGCGACGCGCGTTCTTGTAACCGCGTTCCCTGGGCCGGTTCCCGAACTGGAAAACCGTGCCCGCCGCGAGGCCAACGTGGCAGCGTTCGTTTCGAAAGGACTTGGCCCGCACGCCCTCGTCGAAGCTGTGCGACGGGCCATGGTTGCGGCAACAACGCCCGCGCCCGATGTAGCAGCGAAAGTGTAGCAAACCCCCGTCTGCGACGCTGCGCAAGGCCGGACAGACGAAACGCGGCCTTTGCCTGCGCGCAACGGGAGACCGGGTGCGTGAATGCTGCGTGAGCGATTGTCCTGAAAATGGCCGCCCACCACGATACCAAACCGCGGAGCGCACGGAACACGCGGAAAATAGTTCCGCGTTCTCCACGAATTCCGCGGTTCGTCGGCAGCGTCCGCGGGCCAGCCGGAATTTTAAGACACTCCCGCCGCGCGAGGTCGCCGGGTGGCTCGATTGCTAGCGTGCACGCCGACATGTCACAAACGGGAGCAGAAGGACCCAAGAAAACGCGCCTGAAAAGGAGCAGAGAGGAAGGGAGCAGCGATACGGGCGAAGCAGGAAGGGGAGGAGGAAGAAGGGAGGAAGAGGGGGGAAAGAATTCAGTGGACCTCAAGGCTTACTGGCGGGACTTCTTGTCCTGGTTCTCGTCCGCGTCGCCGGCGTCGTCCTCGTCGCCTTCTTCGTCCGCGTCAGAGTCGTCGGATGCCTTCGTGCTACCGCTGGCCTTCATGTCCTTGGACTTCGAGCCGCCATCGTAGTTCTCGGAGGAGCCCTCCTCGGAGTCGTCCTCGTCGGCGTCCTCTTGATCGTCGGCGCCCACCGGAGCAGCGCTGCGGCTGGCCCCGGACGACGGCTCGCGACCAGGGGTCCCGATGTGGCGGGGGTCCTCTTCGAATTTCTTCACGGTGCCGGCGCCGGCCGCGGCTTGACCGCCGGCGGTCTTGGCGACCTGGCCCGTCGTGGCCGTGGCCGGTCCCTTGACCGCGCTCGTGAGGTAGATGGGCTTGCTCGGCTCCGATGTGCGGTCGAGGACTTCCTCGGGGCGCATCGACTTGCCCTGGGTGCCCGGCTGGAATTGCAGCCACTTCACATCGGTGGCACCCGTCTTTCCGCCGGCGGAAAGGATGGCGGAAACCTTCGGTTTGGGGTCCTGCAGGCTGACGGGTTTGTTGTCAAGATAGACTGGAGCTAGGTTGTCGGTTGTCATGTGGCACAATCCTGTCGAACACCTAGGTGTCGACTTTCGCGCAATGCCAGATGGCCGACATATGCAAGCCGGTGAGACGAACATGTTCCGGGGGGCAAACGGCGCCGTCGCAATCCAAGGACTCGGGGCCACAAACGCGGCCCCCGGTGCGAACATGTCGGCAACCCATGACGGGCTTCACGGCCGGCGTCCAATCTCTCGCTTGCGTGCGCCCCAACCTCCGCCTAGGCCTGCCGGCCCTTGTCCTGCTTTCGCTAGCGCTTGCAGCGTGCACGGCCCCCACGAACGCCACCGTCGAATTGGCCCAGGCCGATGGCTTTGCCATCCTGGCCGGCGCTGGTATCACCAATATCGGCAGCACGACCGTGGCGGGCGACGTTGGATCGCATCCGACGCCGGCCCAGACGGGCTTCGGCCCCGGCGCAGACTCCGTGACCCTGACACCGCCGAGCGCCAACCAGTTTGACGGTCCGGCAACACAATCTGCCAAGAGTGCCCTCGTGACTGCCTACAACGACGCGCAGGGACGCACAGGAGGTATCCCCGTTGCAGGCGGCGACTTGGGGGGCCTCATCTTGACGCCCGGCGTCTACACAGACAGTGATGCCCCGGACTCGCTTGCCATCACGGGAACGCTTACGCTGAACGGCCTCGACGACCCCAACAGCGTCTTCATTTTCCAATCCGGTTCGACCCTTGTCACGGCATCGGGAAGCAAGGTGGTCTTGACGCGTGGGGCCCAGGCGTGCAACATTTTCTGGCAGGCCACGAGTTCTGCCACCCTTGGAACGGACTCACACCTTGAGGGCACGATTCTGGCCTTGACGAGCATCACACTGGACACGGGAGCGACAATAGATGGCCGCGCCCTGGCCCGCAATGGCGCCGTGACTCTGCACAACAATACAATTCAGCGCGTTCCCTGCGACGGCACCACCCCGACTCCGACCCCGACAACGACGACGCCGGCCATCCCGGTCTTCCCAACGACGACGGCGATGCTGGTTGCTTGTGCAGGAGCAGTCGGCGCCGCATTCCTAATCCTTCGTCGCCGCCGCTAAGCGACGAACCCCCCAATGGCGCGCCCGCGGCACAAGAATCCGATTCACAGCCGTCCCTGTTGGAGACCCATTCTCGGCAACGGCCCAGCCGCAGATGGCGCAGATTTCGCAGATGCTCACAGGTCATATTCTGCGCAATCTGCGGAATCTGCGGCTGCCCTTGGAGGGGCGTGAAGGCCCTGCGAAACAGCCACTAGCGGTGCAGCAGGTTTGTAATGGGCCGCAGGGGGTCCGTGAAATCTTCCCCGGCAGCAGGAGGCCAATGCATGAGGTTCGAATCCACGTAGTGCGTAAGAACGGCACCTTCGGCACGGCGCAACAATTCCGAAACGGATCCAAGGCTGATGCCAGCCCGGGAGGCCAGTGTTCGCAGGTCGATGCGGTGGGGGATTTCGTAGTAGCCCAAGGACACGGCGCTCGAGAGGACCTCGAATTGGCGCCGCGAGATAGGCGCCTCAGTGCCATCGCCTTGGACCGGCCGGCAGCGAATCCCAAGTCCAGGCGGGTCGGTCTGCGGTGTGAGCTCCAAATGTTGCACAAGCGCCAAAATGCGTTCGCGCACGCCCTCGATGAACCATGAGGCGGAGCCGTCGGGCGACAAGTCCAGGTGGTGCACCTTGGCGTAGGAGGCGACTTTGGCCCACTCTGGCGGAAGCGTTGCGGCTTTGGCTCGCAGGAGCTTGGGCGCGATACCGGGGGCGGCGCGGACCTGCTCAATGCCAGGGTGCGGCCGAAGCCAGACCGCAAGCACATCGGGTTTGCCCGCGGCGGCATGGGCGATTAGGGTCCAGCCCTCGCCGGCGGCCGGCGGGAGGAACTTGATATGGACGTCGAAGGGTGGGGTCGAAAAGCCGGTGCGCTCACACGGCAAATCAATCCGATGGACCGTAGGGGCGGTGCCTCTCAGATAAGTTTGCGTCACGCGACATCAACTCTAGGCGGTGACTCGCTACACGTGTAGCAACCAGAATCAAGGCAAACAACCATACACGAATCTTCTATTCATACGTGCTCCACCCCGTATATGTATGGTTCGTGGCAAGGCAGGCGTTGGTGCAGCTCTGGCGTTCATGCGCCACGCCCGTCGGAGCCTGGGTTGGGCAACCCAATCAACCTGGACGCCCTTGGCGGCCTTACGTGTGGGTACCAACGTTTGCCCCGCCAGACGACGCGGGAAGCCGTGGGGTGACAGGGAATCCGCCGTCGACAACCGACGCCGAGGTGTACCGCATCGGCGCCAGCGTGCGGTAGGAGAGGTACGCGTAGATTGGGGCACAAAGGAAAAACAGCGCGTACATGGCGAGCCAGATGGGCAGCAAAATGGTACCCAGGCCAGGGTTCAGGATTGCCAGGTTGACGTTGTAACCGGCGGTCCCAGCCAGCGTGAGGCCAATCAGGCTCTCCATTTTGGTGATTCGCAAGGCGCGGAAGAAGGCGCGGAACCTGCCGAGGCGCCGACCCGAGTTTTTCGAGGTGCGCACAAAGGGCGAGCGGAAACCGAGCATGCATTTGGCTGCCGCCGTGAGGTTGGTGAACTTGATTGCGAACCACATCCCTTGGACCATGAGTGTTTCGCCAAGCGTGCTCTTGCCGGCGCGACGCAGGACCAGATGCAGGCGCACAATGCCGTCGACCATGAGGAATAGCGGCACAAAGGCTAGTAACGCCAACTCGCGCTGATGATGGGTGACGGCGTCGTACCCGAAAAGTGGCCCCATGCCGAGATACAGAAGCACGCCGGCGATGGCCGTGACGAAAAAGCCGTCAAACCAGTGCAGGTTGGAGACGAGGAAGTCGAATTTCTGCCGGGTTTTCATCCTGGAGAAGACAATCATCCACGCACGCGAAAAGAAGATGCGGACGTTGCCAAACGCCCAGCGGTGGAACTGTTTCTTGTAGGCGTCGAAGACCGCCGGCATGAGGCCCTTGCCGAAACTCTGGTCCACGTAAAGCGAGTCCCATCCCGCCGCGGCAAGGCGCACGCTCACCTCGGCATCTTCGCATATCTGGTCCTCCGCGAATCCCCCGACGCCTTCGAGGGCGCGCCGTCGCAGCATGCCCATGGTGCCGCAGAAAATGATGGCGCTCTGTTCGTTGCGCGACGGCATAATCGCGTGATAGAAGTAGGCCTCCGCGCGCTTGTAGCGCCGCGTCAAGAACGATTCGTTGACGTTGCGGTAGTCTTGCGGTGTCTGCACAAAACTCAGGGCCGGATCCACGAAGTAGCCGACGACGCTGCGCAGGTAGTCGGGGTCAACCCAGAAGTCTGCGTCGATTACCGCGATGAACTCGAAATCGGCGGGCAGAAGGCGTGTTGCGTGGTTGAGAGCGCCCGCCTTGTAGCCACGTCGGCTGGGCCGCGACTGGTAAACGGCGCCGACCTGGGCGCACAGCGCTGCAAGCGGGACAGAGGTGTTGGGGTCCGTGCTGTCGTCTGCAACTACGACCATGAAGCGGTCGCGGGGGTAGTCCTGTTGGACGAGGTGCAGGACCGTTTGCCGCACCATCTCAAACGGTTCATTGAAAACGGGGACCTCAAAGGCGACTTTGGGGCACAAAGCAGGATCGAAGGCGCTCGCCTGCGCGACGCGGGCCCAGCGGCGGCGCGTTGCGGCGTCCAACGAATAGAACGAGAAGACCATGATGAGAATCAGGCCGCCGCCCTCCGCCGCAAGCAGGATGAAACTCAGCCAGCGCTGCTCCATCGGCACCTGCGGAATCGAGACGGTGAGGGAGTACGCCAAATAGCCGACAATCAGGGACACGAGGCCGACGTAGCTCAGGACGCCCACCATGCGCCACCGGTAGCGCGCGACGATGATGCCAAGAATTGCGCCGGCGGTGGAGAGGGCGATTTCCCACGCCGTAAATGTCGTAAACGGCCGGATGAATTGTAGGCTCGCTTCGTCGGGCGCCATCTGCGACAGGTCCGACATGGCGGCCAAGAGTGCACCCAGCCAGTACGTCGCGAATCCGGCCATTGCGCCGACAATCAGGCCAAGAACGGGATTGCCCCGCTTGGCTTGGCCTGGGTGACGGCCAGCAATGGCGCCACCCGAACGCCGCCGGGCTATGGGCTCCACGCCCCCAAGTTCTCCAACATGCATGCACCCGTGCCGCGTCGCAAATTGGGCAGCGCGCTCTGTTGAAGGGTCACATCCATGGGCATATCGCAGGTCTCCAGGCCATGCCAGGCCCGCTTACACCGGATGCGCGGCTTGCTATAGCGCGGCCTGGGAAGACGCTGGCAACATCTCTTGGGCGGCAAGGGCGACATCGTTACGGGGACATGACGACGGGGACATCGCTGCGGCCCCGGCGATTGTCCCCCCGACAGGTGCGGGCAGGTGGTGGCAGGCGACGAAAATGTTGGCACTTCAGGGCGCCAGGAGCGTCCCACAACGGCCTAGCAGTCGCGCCGCCAGAGCGACGGGCATGCCGAGCGAACGCGATCCGGGCTTTCTGGCAAAGATCGAGTCGAAAGCCCGGCTCATCCAGGCCGGCTACAAGGCGGGCCTTGCGCAGGCCGAGCCGGGCCTCAATCCCGCTGGCCTGCTATTTGCCGGCATGGGCGGATCGGGGGCGACCGCGATGTTGGTGCGCGACGCCGCAAGTCGCGTGCTTGAATGCCCATTTGCAATCACGCAACACCACGCGGTCCCCCATTTCGTCAAGAAGGACTGGCATGTCCTGGCCCTAAGTTATTCGGGCGAAACCGAGGAGACGTTGGATGCGGTGCGCGAGGCCGGGCGCCGGGGTTGTGCAGTCACGGCATTTACCACGGGCGGCACACTTGCAACCATCGCTTCACGGCGCGTCACCCAACCGAATGGCTATCCGCCCCGGGTCGCCCTTGCGCATGCCTGGTTCAGCGTCCTCGGCTTCCTTGAGGGCTCGGGCGTAATCGCCGAACGCATTCCAGTAAACGAAGCGCTTGCAGCCGTCCATGAGGTCGATGCCGCCTGCGGCCCAAACGTACCTGAGTCAGAAAACGAGGCCAAGCAGTTGGCACGCCGCCTGCACGAGCGAATTCCGCAAATCTACACGACGCCCGCCTTCGCCGGGGTCGGCACGTTCTTCGCATCGCTTTTGAACGAGAACGCCAAAAAGATCGCCGATGTGGACGAGATTCCGGAATGCAACCACAACGCGTTTACCGGCTGGAGCGGCGATCCCAACCGCAGCCACTTTACCGTCCTGGTCCTGAGCGACAGGGGCCAGAACCCGGAAATCACGCGACGCATCGAATTCATGCGCCAGCGTTACACGAGTTGGGACGTGCCATGGGAACACCGCCAGTTCCGTGCCACCGATTCATTCGCCGCGCACGTCGTGGAACAGGCCCGCGCCGTACAACTGCTCGATTACACGTCCTACTACACGGCGGTCCTTCGCGGCGTTGACCCGGCTGAAATTGACGCAGTGGTCGGCCTCAAAGCGTACCTGCGCCAACCCCCCGCGGCCGTTCTCCCGTTGAGGGCGATTCCCCCGATACTGGCCACACCTAGGCCACCGACCTAACATGTTCGTGCCCCGCCCCTGCTTATCGCGCCGCGGGGCATATTATCGCTCCGGCAGTCCTGATTGAGACGCCGTTCGGACGCAGCTCCATGACCGTTGCCATCGCGATGAAGACCGACCACCGGCCGGATTCGGCCCGAAGCGTGGCCGACACATCACGTGGTCAACCCCGTTTGAACCTCGATGCGGCCGAACGCGACGCCGTTGCGCCTTCCGTCCGCGCCATTCTCGACACGCTGCAGGATGGCAGACCAAGGACGGGCGCCGACATCCGCGCCGTCTCGGGCCTGCCGCGCCGCACCGTCTATGCAGCACTACGGACGCTGCGGGAGCGCGGCCTTCTCATGCAGCGCGCAAGCCTGCATGATACGCGCCAAACCTATTTCTGGCTGGCACGAGACGACGGAAAACGGCCCGCGCCCCGTTCCGGCGTCGATGCTTCGACCTCCTTGACTGCGCGCGCCCCGGCCCTCTAGTTTCCGGATGTAGCGGCGGCCGCGCCTCCTGATGCTGCGCGACATGTGCGGCGCCCCCAAACGATATGCCACGCGTGGACCAACCAAGAACGGTCGCGGCGGCCCGATTGAGGCCGGTTGGCCCATGACGCGGTGGTTGCCGCGCCCCGGCCTGCCGCGACGATTTCCGAGACTTCACCATGACGACCAACGGCCTGAACCACAAGACCCACCCGAACCCGGACCTCGATTTCGAGGCTGCCGTGGGGGCGTTGCGCCGCGATTGGCAAAACAACCCGCGGTGGCAAGGCGTACGTCGCGACTACACGGCCGAGCAAGTGGTCCGCCTGCGTGGCAGTCTGCACTTCGACTACCCGTTGGCCCGCCACGGTGCGGACCGCTTGTGGAAACTCCTTAGCGGGGACGAATACACGCCAGCACTCGGCGCCGTAACCGGCAACCAAGCCATCCAGATGGTAAAAGCGGGACTCAAGGCCATCTACCTTTCAGGTTGGCAAGTCGCGGCCGACAACAACGCGGCCGAGTCCATGTATCCGGACCAATCATTGTACCCTTCCAATTCCGTTCCCAGCGCAGTGCGCCGCATCAACAACTCGCTGCGCCGCGCCGATCAGATTGAATGTGTCGAAGGCAGCGTGACCCGAGACTGGTTCGTCCCCATCGTCGCCGACGCCGAGGCCGGTTTCGGAGGACCTCTGAACGCGTATGAACTCATGAAGAGCATGATTGAAGCGGGCGCTGCCGGAGTGCATTGGGAGGACCAACTCGCATCGGAAAAGAAATGCGGCCACCTCGGCGGCAAGGTCCTCGTGCCGACCAATCAACATGTACGCACCCTGAAGGCCGCCCGTCTTGCTGCCGACGTCCTCGGTGTTCCGACACTCATCGTTGCCCGGACCGACGCCCGCGCCGCAACACTGCTTACGAGCGACGTGGACCCGAACGACCACGCCCACATCACTGGCCAGCGGACTCCTGAAGGTTACCTCCAGGTCGTGCCAGGCCTTGAACACGCAATTGCGCGCAGCCTCATCTACGCCCCCTACGCGGATGTCCTGTGGTGCGAGACAAGCACCCCGGACCTCGATGAGGCCCGTGCTTTCGCACAAGCAATCCACCGCAAATTCCCGGGCAAACTCCTTGCTTACAACTGCAGCCCCTCGTTCAACTGGAAAATGCACCTCGACGACAGCACAATCGCGAGTTTCCAGGAGTCACTGGCCGAGATGGGGTACCGTTTCCAATTCGTCACCCTCGCGGGTTTCCACAGCTTGAACAAGTCTATGTTTGAACTCGCGCACGGGTACGCACGCCGCGGCATGAGCGCCTACGTTGAACTCCAAGAGGAGGAGTTCGCCCTCGAACCGCAAGGGTACTCGGCCATCCGGCACCAACGCGAAGTTGGCACCGGCTACTTCGACGAAGTGTACAAGACGATTAGCGGCGGCATCCATAGCGCCTCCGCCGTCGCCGGGTCAACCGAAGCGGCCCAGTTTGTCCGGACCCCCGTGCGAACCGCGTCAGGCTCCACGAACGGCGTCACGCGCTAGAGGCGGTTTCAGAACTCCGTCTGGTTGGCCCGCGTTCGTCCAGGCCGAGCCCCACTTCATGGCCGTGTCGTCATCCGGGATAGCAAGTACACATCCTTCTCGTCGCGGTACGGCCGGAGGTCAAGGTCCTTGGGCAGCCGAAAAATCGCTTCGCCACGGGCCATCAAGATGTACTTCTGCATGAAGCGGTCATAATCGCGCCACGACGCCCCCGCCGCCCGCACCGCCGCTTGTTCGACCCTTAGTGCAATCTGGTGCGCATGTTGGTACTTCATGGCAAGGCCGTCCATCAGCGTCTTTTCGACCACCTCGTGCATGATGAGGAACCGGTCGACGCGCACCTCGCGTTTTCGGCTCGGGAATGTCGCCGGAAGATGACGGTCAATGTAGACCGTCCTGCCGTCCAAGGAATAGCCGGCAAGATACGGAACGTCATGGTGCCTGTCCACGCGCACCTTGTCAATCACCGCGGACACGGCCTGGCCAAGCATGAGCCCCGAAACATTGGTGTCCGCCCCACGCAGGGTCCGATGGAGGCGGTGCATCTGATGAGCCATGGCCTGCAATGGCGCCCTTGCCCTGTGACCTTTTCTCTCTGGTCCTGCTCGCCGCCTCGTGGCATCCCCCGACCGGCCGCATCCTCCCAGCCAGGCGCGGGCCCTCATCCAAGAGGCCAAGTCGGGTCATGGCCGCCCGCTGCGCGAACTTATAGTCGACGCCGGCACCATTACTGACCCATCCTTTAGCGCCGAAGCCCTGTTCGCTCTCAGCCAGGACCAGCGCCTCAACACGAATCAGGCGGCCGCCATTCTCGACGACGTTCTTGCCGCCGCCGCCAAGGTCGAACGCGGCTTCCGCAAAGCCGAACTCCTGCAGCACCTTGCCCGACGCGGGTCAAAGTGGCGCGAGGGCCCGACCGCCGCTGGCGTCAGGAACGGTTTCCAGGAACGCATCGTCGCGTTGGTTCTCGAAATGCCGCCCGGCCAAGCGCTGTCGAGTGCCATCCAAGGCATCGCGGACGCCGCCCCGGCCGAACGCCTCCAGGCACTCTTGGGCCAAGCCCTCGCAAACCCCGGCTTCGAAGTGGAGGACGCAAAAGCGGTGCTCAAGGCGGCCGCCGCGGTCGGCGCCGTCGCCCCCGTCGTTGCGCGCCTACAGACCTGCCCCGACGCCGGTGTGCGAGCCCGCCTTCTCGGTGCGCTGCACCATCACCTGGCCAAGCGCGACCCTGCGTACGCCGGCGCCGTCCTTGACCACGCCCTCAACAGCGCTGCGCGGGTGAACGATGCGACAGTGCGCCTCGAAATCATGCGCAGCCTCATCGCATCAACCGAAAACGTTGCCGCGCTGCACCGCATCGTGGCGGCCGCCAACGATTTGCCGGCCGAGCCGCAGGCGCGCACCATGGCCGCTGCGGGTGGGCGGGCGGACCGGCTGCGCGACGCCGGGCAGGCACGCGCGTGGCTGGAGCAGGGCCAAATGGTGGCTCGGCAGATTGCTGATGTCGAAGGCCGTGCGGCAGTCGAGGCCAACCTCCGGGCGGGTCTGGACCGGCTTGCAGGCCCTGCGGTGCCGCCGATGCCGTCGGCTGCAGCGGCGCCACCGTCGCCGGCCCCATGGCCTGCGGCCGAGAATCAGGCGCTGCCAACTGCGTCGGCGCCTATATCTACGACTGCACCACCGGCTGGGGAATCCACGGCGCCCGCGGGCAGAGCCTCGGCGCGGCACGTCCTGGCGTTGTACGACACCTATGAGGGCGGCCTCAAGGAAGTCCACATCCGCGCCATTGCCCGTGCAGCCCCCCTGTGCTACGCCTTCGACCTGGACCTGGCGCTTCTTGGGTTCCCGGCCAAGGATGCCGCAGCGCTTGCGAAGGAGGCCGCAAGCGAAACCAACATCGGCGACGGCGGTCGTTACCTCACCGAACTCGTCGCCGCGGGTCGCGTCATGTTGGTGCCCTGCACGACAAAGGATCCGCCCGCCGACTGGTCCGATCTTGGGCTACCGGTGGCAACGACATCGGGGCCCGCGGCCGGAAAAGAGGCTGACCTCGAATCGGCGCTCGCAATGGCGCGACGCAAAGATGCGCGGCGCATCTGTCTTATCATGGGGCTTGGAAAGCGCGGTCTACCCCCGTCGCTCTTGCGCATGGCGCCACTCCATCTGGAACTCACGGGCCGCAACGTCAGCATGGAGACGGCGACGGCGATGGGCGTCATGGCGGAGCGGCTTCGGTCGCTGCCACCTGTCTGAGGCTATTCCGTCGCCTTGCGCAACCGATTCATCACCGCGGCGCCCAAGCCATCCTCAGGGATAGCCTCGACCAGAATAACCTGGACGCCCTTTGCGTCCAAATCGCGCAAGAGCGAGAACAAGCCACGCGCCCACGCCGCCGCATCGCTGCGGGAGGCAAGAATCGTGACATCCATGCCCAGCAAGCGCGACTCCTTGCTCGCGATGGCCGCCGCCTTCTTGCCGTGCCCACGAATCTTTTCCCACTCGCGGTGCAGGCGGTCAGGTTCCACCACGATAAGATGCGCCTTGGGAGCGTAGTGGCGGTAGCGCATTCCCGGCGAGGCAGCCGCGGCGTCGGTGGCCCCGCTGCGGCCGGACACCATTTCGATTGGACCGACCACGGCCTCGATGGCCTCCTTCGTGATGCCGCCCGGTCGCAACAACATGGGTTTCGGGCCCAAGAGCGAGATGACGGTGGATTCGACGCCGACGTCCGTTGCGCCGCCATCGAGGTACATCTGGACGGTGTCCCCAAGGTCGGCCATCGCGTCCTGGACGCGGGTGGGGCTGGGGCGGCCGGAACGATTTGCGCTTGGAGCGGCAATGGGCAGGTTGGATTCACGCAGCAGCGCCTGGGCCGCAGGGTGGCGCGGAATGCGCACGGCGACGGAGTCGAGCCCGCCGGAAATGATGGCCGGTACAATGTCGGCTCGCGGCAGGATGAGGCTGAGAGGGCCGGGCCAAAACGCATCCGCGAGTTTCTGAGCAAGAACAGGCCACGCGCGGACAAGGTGCTGCGCTGCGGCAACGTCATGGACGTGCACAATGACGGGGTTATCGGCCGGCCGTCCTTTTGCCATGAAGATGCGGCGCACGGCGTTCGGGTCGAGGGCGTTGGCGCCAAGACCATACACAGTTTCCGTCGGGAACACGACGAGGCCGCCCGCCCGGAGAATGCGCGCCGCCTCGACAATCGCGGCGTCGTCAGGCGGCCGAACCATGCTCATTCAAGCGTCTCGGCGGCGATTTTTGCCTGGTCGTCGGCGCGCTTCTTGAGCAGAGCGGCCGCAAGCTTAGGATTGGAGAGAGCAAGGATTTGCGCGGCCAGGAAGGCGGCGTTTGCCGCGCCGCCGTCACCGATTGCGACGGTCGCGACGGGGATCCCCTTGGGCATCTGAGCCGTCGACAGGAGGGAATCCATGCCGCCGAGGGACTTCGTCATCATGGGCACGCCGATGACCGGGATGACGAGTTGGCTGGCGCAGACGCCCGCAAGGTGAGCGGCTCCGCCTGCGCCGGCGATGACGACTTTGCAGCCGCGAGCGACGAGGCCATGGAGCCAAGTGTGCAGTTCCTGCGGCGCGCGGTGGGCGGACAGGACGCGTGCTTCGTAGGTGATGCCGAGCGACTTCAGCGTGTCCGCCGCGTTCTTCATCGATTCCCAGTCTGACTTGCTGCCCATCACAACGCCGACCAGGATCGGGCCTGCCTTCATCGCGCCAACCATGGGGGGCGGGACACGGTGGCCAGATTAAAAAGCAGGGCTGACGCCGTTGCGCGCGCGTTGCGACCGATTCCCGTGGTTGACAGCGCGCCGGCTTACCAGCTGCGGCCGCCGAAGCCGCCGCCGCTGCTCGGGCCGCTCGCGCCGCTGGGTCCGCC
>CAZVJB010000004.1:0-182437 GCA_964627625.1 uncultured Halobacteriales archaeon | reverse complement strand
GGGGGGGGGGGGGGGGGGGGGGGGGGGACGTCCGGTTGCGTTCGGCGAGGTGGCAACGGCTTGGCTCGTCGCCACAGGAGTTCGAAGATGTGCAGGTACCATTGGACTTCCGGCAAGTCGCGCGAAGAGTGGAAGAAGACACCAGACGCCGGCTCTCCTACCGAGAGAAACACTTCCCGCTCGTCGATTACGACCGCGAAGGCGGGAATCCATTTTCCCACGCGAATCTCGTCCAAGTTCACGAAGAAGTTGCTGTCCTGCATGAAGACCAGCTCAATGGCGTCGTTGTCCAATAGGAAGCGGCTCTTGACGCCGCGGGCCTGCATTTTCTCGTAGAGGTCCTTCAGTTGCGAGGTTTGGTCCTCTGTTCGAAGCAAGCTCCAGCCTGACCCCGCCATGACCTTGATTTCCTTGGTCGCGCCGGCCATGGCGTCAACGTATGCGGCGTGGCCGTCTGGATTTGACGGCCCAAGTGGAGTTGCCAGCATGGGGTGGAGCAGGTCCTTGATGGCCTTGCGGGTGAATTGGGGAATCGGTGAACCACGAATCCTCACTCCCACGACCTTGTCGCTGGCGCCCAGGGAGGGGTGGGAGGCGGCAAAGACGAAGAGCACGGCATGGTCGGTCGTGAGAAAACCCATCTTGGGCAATTCGGCTTCGTCGTAGGAAACGATCCGTTCAACACCTACCGCCTTCACCAGTGCAGCTGCCAATGGTGTCGTTGTCTCGGACGACGGGATGTAGAGCCGGACGTCCACGCCGCGGGCCATGGCATCTCGTACGCCGGTCAGGATGCCCACATCAGGCGCCTGGCTGTGCATGGGGTACCCGGTCACGACGATGGACGCTTCAGCTTCTGCCATCAGGCGACCTGCCTCCCGCATGATGCCGGCGGCTCCGACGAAGAGGCCCACTGACTCAGGCTCCATGGATTCCTCGCGCTTTGGAGCCGAGCGATCCCGTTCGACACCGGCGCTCGCCTCGCGCAAATCAGCAACCCTGGCTTCCAGGTCCGCTTGCTTCGCCGCAAGCGCGTCCCAGATCGGGCGGGGATGGTAGGTGAGCGGCCTGCCCGGGTGTTCCGTCAGAAGGCCTTTGGAGACCAGGGCCCGTAGGACAACGTAGGCGTGGCTGCGCGGCTTTCCCAGCAGGCTTGCAACGCCAGGGCCCGTGAGCCAATCCCGGGCGAGCGCCGCCGCGAACACATGGCCCTGCTCGTCTGTCAATCCAAGGAAGCCCCGAAGTTGCTCAAGACTCAAGTCAGCCATGGGATTTCTCCGTCGGCACTGATTGGCTGTCCAGCGAATCCGCCCCGTTCAGGAAATGGGGCAAATTGGCCCACGTCCTGAGGAAGAAAGCGACGGAACATTTCATTCCATCTCCGGGCGGACGATTCATGATGTGTGTAAAATCCAGAGAAAACAGATGAGGCGAAGCCAATTGAGAGTCGCCTCGCCCAATGAGGCACCCCCTGTCTCGCCCGTTGGTCAGTCTAGGTCGATCACCGCGTCCTAAGGCGTGCCGTGGGGTGGTGCGGTCGGCCCCCCGAGGGCCGTCCGCCCGACGGTTCCTGAGACCGAACGGGCGGAGGGATGAGTCACCGTTTCTATTCCGCGGTCACCTTGACCACGTAGGCGGCGTTGGCCGACAGGCTTGCGCCAAGGCTCCACTTGAATGTGGCGCCCTCAATTGCAGACGGGTCGGCACTGACTTGTGTCATGTGAAGAGCGCCCATGGAGACCCCGTCCTTGAACAGCTCGACTTGGTAGGCGCCAACAACGACGACGGCGACGGATGCCTCGACGACCTGGACCTTGTAGAACCAATCGCCGGCGGCGACTGCGGTGTTTGCGGCGGCGTATGGCGTGATCGCCATCTCGACAGCGGCGCCCGCGGAGCCGCCTGCCGCTGCAACCGTGGCACCCTGGAGGTCCATGCCGCTGCTGGTCATAGTGAATGTCGATTCATCGAAACTGTAGATGTCGCCCTTCATGCCCTTGCTACTATTGACCGTACTCGTCACTGCAGCAGTCGCCACGAGGGCGGTGGCCATAAGGAGCGTCCCGGCGCCGATGAAAAGGCGCTTCCATCGGCGGGTTGCCTTCAGGGCTGTGCCGATGGTCTTGAGGTCCGATGCGCGCAACTGGTTCTTGGTTTGTGTGGTGGAATTCATAGTGACACCACACCATGCTCGGCCCTCGCCCACTTAGAGGCCGGCGTGGAGGGATTAACTGTAGCGGCGGCAAACTCGTAGTTGCTACGGCTACAACCAGCGCCTTCGAGGCAATCTTGTTAGGAAACGGCCCTCTGGGGGCCGCCCCAGGGGGGCGGCCCCTCCTGGACGGTAGCCGCCGCCCGGTTTTCCTGTTAGGAATCAGGTTTTTCCTGTTCGGCTTTGGCCCCGGCTTCCCTTGACTGCTAACTAAGCCGACGGCCCTTCCAGGTCAGACCCGCCCGCCCCAGGCCCTGGAGGAACCTCGTCCAGGATTGCCACCACATCAAGGAACTCGACCATGACAGGGATGCCGGCCAGGCTGGTGAAGGACGGAACAGTGCGCCCTTCGTCGCTGTTTACCATTTCCTTGATGTACGTCCCGGATTCCGCAAGGACGCGCAGGGAGAAGCGGATGCCTGGGTCGGCCGCCATTTCCTCTACGACAATGCTGTGCACCGTGCGCTTTCGCACCAAGTCGGCGCGGCGGTGGCTCACGCGTTCCGGGGTGCGCTGCTCCAGCGTCGTGCCGGCCAGCTTGGCGCAGACGGCCTCGACCTGTTCCCTCGTCATCGGTGTCTCCGTCAAGCAATGCGCCAGGTACTCCTTGTTGTATTCTCCTTCCTTGATGGCGACGACTTCCTCGCGGGTGGCCACGCGAAGGTCGCGGACCCCTGCCCCCGACGTCGACGTGGTAGAGTTGATGCGGCGCTCCATCTCGGCAAGGTCGGCGACACGCCGGTGGGGGTCAACGAGTTCAAGGATGAAGGGGCGGCCTGTCCCGAGCATCAAGGCGTCAATGTCTTCGCGGCCGGCGCCGTGGAAACTGAAACCCTTTGCCCCGAAGAGCGGCTGCGCGGGGTCTCCGATTGCGTCCTCGACGGATTCCGCGTACATGACGCCAGTGTCCTTGCATTCCCAGCAGCCCTTCCCCTGGCAACGACGGCACGGCCAATGCGTCTGCGGAATGTCACGGCGCAGTTTATTGTAACGACCGCGCACGAAGACCGGCCCCGCCTCGGCATCGCAGGACCAATACCGGGTGTCCACGGCAAGCACAATGTCCGGGCGTCCACCCTCCGCCGTCGGCTTGGCCCCAGTCTTGGCCGCAAATGCTACGCCGAGCAGTCGGTTTGCTTCAGTGCGAATCGTTTCGCCCACTTTCTCCTGCCCCATGGAGGCAGAAATCTCCTTCTCCAAGCCTTCGCATTCGCCGGGAAACTTGGTGCCGACTTGAAAGGTCGAGAATTCGTAGGCCTTGGCCGCGTCCAGTGCTGCGCCAAGCCAAGCGTCCGATTCGGAAAACGCGCCTTCGCAGACCGTGCAATCCGGTTCGGGCACTTCGGCCAAGCCTTCGGCCGCGCGCGCCTTGGCGCCTTCCACACGCTGCGGCCCGATTCCTGCCGCGCCAATCAGGCGCCGGCCGAGGCAGCGGTCGCACAGCGACTTTGCGGCATCGGGCAGCGGCACGCATCCGCCGACGAGGTCCTTGTCTTCAGGCTTGGCCTGCCGCCCTTCAAGACGGCGCGCCGGCGGCACCGCGATGGTCTTGAACCGCGAGCGGGTGGGACACCTGGCAGCCGTGCGCATCGTCCACCTCAATCCATTCTATTTCCCACGACCTTCAGAAAGGTCGATTATCACGGGTGGGGCCTGCGGCTTTACAAGCCTTCGGCCCTACACAGGATTGGGGTTGACTTGAGAATCGTCCATCTCAACCCGTTCTATTTTCCCTTCGCGGGAGGCATCGAGCGGCGCATACGCAGCATCACGCAGCGCCTGGCCGCGCAAGGGCATGACGTTCACATCGTGACGGCCCAATTGGAGGGTACCAATGCAGGGAAGGAAATGGAAGGCAAGGTGACCGTGCATCGGCTGCCCTCTTCCTTCCCCCTGAAACGATTCTACAATCCGCCGCCCGTGCGCACAAAGGGCGTTGCGCAATACGTCAATAACCTCAAGCCGGATGTCGTCGACTTCCACTTCCGTTGGTCGCCCAGTTGGAACAAGGCCTTTCGCGAACTCACTTGTCCCGGCGTCATCACATATCACAACACATACGGCGAAGGCAAGGGACTTCTCGGACTTGCAAGCAAGGTCAATGACAGGCTGTACATGCGGACGTTGCGGCAGGCCAAACGCGTGGTGTGTGTGAGCGACCGCGTCCGCCGCGACCTTGTGGCCCATGGATTTCCCTCGGAGTCACTGCGGCTCAACTACAATGCCGTCGAAGTGGCAGAGATTGAATGCGTCGCCGGTCGCCCGTCCACACACCTGCAGAAACCGTTCGCCGTCGCCGTCGGGCGTATGGTGGCCCTCAAGGGGTTCGATGTCCTAATCGACGCCTGGCCTGATGTGCCAGAACCTTTCGATCTAATTCTCGTTGGAAAAGGACCGGAATTAGAATCCTGGAAGAAGCGCGCGGCAAAACGAGGCGTTTCTACGCGCGTACATTTTGCGGGTTGGGTGAGCGAGGATGAGAAAATCCGCCTCTTGAAAGCGGCCGCCGTCTATGTTCACCCAGCACGCTTTGAGTCATTCCCCTTCAGTCTGCTCGAGGCGATGGCAGCGGGTGCTCCCCTGATTTGTTCCAAGGTCGGCGGAATTCCAGAAGCCGTTGGTGACGCGGGGCCACTTCTCGGGCACGACCCCAAGGACTGGGCCCGCGAGGTTTCGAAGGTCGCAGCCGACGTATCGCTTCGCGGGCGCATGGCGACAGCGAGCAGAAAGCGCTTGGAATTATTCGATTGGGACCGCATCACAGCGGAGCTGTTGGGGATTTACGAGGAAGCGGCGGCTCACGACCGGTAGACTTCGTCGTACTCGTCCCACGCCAAGCACCCGCCACATCGAGTACAGGTGTACGAGGGGCAGTGATGCGGGAACAATTCTGGCTCAAAGTCTTCGATGTCACGCGTAACGCAGCGCCGTCCGTAGAGGCGACGAGTATACAGCCAAGCAATCCAGCGGTCGAGAAAGTAGAGGTGCATGCGCAACGACCATTCATCAGTGTGTCAAGAGTTTCTCCATGAGGCGGTGAACGTTTCACTGCGGGCTGGACGACCTTAGCGGCGAACTGTCTCGGGGTCGATGCCGGCCTGCAGGAGAATCTCCGCGACCAGACTCGAGTCGATGTCGCCAGGGTGCCGTGGGACGACCGTTCGGCGTCCGTCGGGATGCCGGTAGTGGACGTGTCCGCCCTTCTGACGGACGGCAACAAGGCCCGCTTTCGTCAAGATTCGGTGGACCTTGCGGTAGGGAAGCGATGGGATCTTCGGCACCAATCAGCTCATGCCTCGACAGTGACGTGCTCCACCGAGACTCGCGTGGCAGGTTGCGGTCCTTCGACCTCGAGATACAGTTCAATGGCTTCGCGGATGTTGGCGAGCGCCTCAATGCGCGTCCTGCCCTGGGTGTGGCATCCGGGCAATTGCGGGACCTTTGCGATGAACGTTCCGCGCTCGGTCTCTTCGAGGACGACCAGGAAGTCCATGATTTTGGCATGTGGTGATGGAATCTTAACACCTCGGACAGGGGGAGCGCGCGGCCCACTTTGGAGTTGGCTGCAAGGTGGGAGAATTCGGACGGTGGTTGGCCTTTCCGCGGAAAGGCAATTCCTCCAAAGCAAGGCGAGGGCGGTCACCCCCTGAAGTCGTCAGGATCAAGTCCTGCGTCCTTCAGGATTTTGCCGACGAGCCCCTTCGGAATGTCATACGTGTGCCTCGGGACCTCCGTCGTGCGTCCGTCGGCGTGCTCGTAGAACACGTGGCTGCCTTTTTGGCGGATTTCCCTGAATCCGGCGGCTCGCAAAATTTTGCGGACCTTGCGGTAGGGCAATGGAAGAATCTTGGGAACCATTCGAATCACGCTTCGACGGTCACGTGCTCGATTGTAACGATGGGTCCCTGGGGCGCGCCCTTGACTTCAAGGTACAACTCGATGGCTTCGCGAATGTTGGCCAGCGCTTCGGCCCGCGTTCGACCTGACGTGTGGCAGCCCGGAAGTTGGGGCACGTCGGCGACGATGCCGTCTTCGTCCTGTTCGAGCACAACCAGGAAATCCATGATTTGGCTATGTGGTGATGGAATCTTAACACCTCGGACAGGGGGATGGCGCGGCCCACTTTGGACTTGGCTGCAAGGTGGGTGAATTCGGACGATGGTTGGCCTTGGCAGCGCCGTTACCGTTTCAGGTTGATTGCCGAACGCGCCCGGTGGGGCACGACCCTACTTCCTTCTGGAAAATGAGGGGAAGCAACGGGTCTGGAAGGGCTGCTTACCGGCGGGCTGCCGCTGGCCTAGGGCGCGGCCTCACTCGACGGGGCACGTGGGGCCGCTCGTGCCCTTGAAGTGCTGGAAGGTGGGTGGCGGCAGATGCCAGTGGGCAAACAGTGAGGTTGCGTTGGCTTGAACTTCGGAATCCTGTGGTGAGGGTCCGAGTGCTTGGCCGGCCGCCACCATGTCGCCTGCATCGACGGTAAGCCAGGGGTAGGCGCCCGGCGCCCCGAGCCGCCATTGTTCAACGCTCATGAACACCGACCATCCTCCGTCGTTGAGAACCCCCAGACCTGGGCCGTAGGGGAATTGGAACGTGGCGTTTCGGCCTTCGAAGAAGCGCTGGGCGTCCATTGGGCCGTCGAGGTCCACATAGAATTGGCGCGTGCTCGCGTCGGACTGCCTGGCTGGCGCAGTGGACAGGACTTTGTCGGTCCATGGGCGTACCGACGAGGCGTTGACTGCAAAAGATGCGAGGAATGACGTGAGGGGCGGCCGAATCGACTCCGAGGTCAAGTCGGATGCGACGGCCCCGAAGAACGACGCACCGGAATCGGAAAAGCCTCGCAGTTCAAACACAATCCCATGGTAGTCGGCCCAGCGAATCCAGGTAATCTCGACCGTGCCGTTCCAGGGGCTTGCCACTTTCCCGTGCAGAGCCATTGGTCCAGGCTCAGACCCTGACTTGTGGACCTCCAGACCTGTTTCGTTGACGTGTTCGTGAACCCACGACCACAATCCCGGCTCGCTCCAGAAGCCGGTAGCTCGCCAAGTCGGGCAAGCCGCCTCGCCACCAAAGGGATTCAGACAGCCCACGCAGAGCACACAAGCCAGGAGCAGCCCCAGCGACTTCTCCACACGAGCCTGGAGCCTTTCGGCCTCTTGGCCTTGCCGGAGCCCAACCCTCCTCTCGCCCCAATGTCCCAATCATCCGTCCTCGACGCACCGCTCTTGCCCCAGGCTGCGACGCAGCGTCCCAATCGTTCAGTTGGGCCGGCAATTCCCGAAATCCTCGCCCATCCCTGGAATCCCAGGCCGCCCACGCTCGGCCAGCCGAAACTACAATTTCGCGTACGCAGGAATCAGCGGCCCCAATTCAATCGTCAACTGCCACTCCGCGCGGCATGAGCACTCAACCTTGTCCCAGCACTCGGCGAGCCACTTCTTGTCCTGCGTTGCCTTGTATTTTTTGAGGTAGCCGCCGACGGTTTCGTCGCACTTGCCGCAGTTGTGTGCCCCGCGATCTTGGCCGGCCGCGATGACGTCGGACTTCAGCATGCCCGTGAACCCTGCTGCCTCCGCCGTCGTGCGTCCGTCAAGCAGCGCTTGCACAATAGTCCACAGCCACGGCGGCCGGTAACTTCCCTTCTTGTACAATGCGTCGACAATCGTGTTGCCTTGGACGTTTGTCGGGTTGAGGCTCACCATCTGACTGTACGGCGCCGCTGCGATGATGGTCGCCGTCGAGTCCGTGAGAGCGTCAGATTCCTTCAGGAAAGGCGGCTTGCACATGAGGTAGGCCTTGACGCTCACATTGTGGCGCTTGCAGACGGCGGCGGCGCGGGGGAACGAGTCGAAGTCATGGCCCTTGTTCACGGAATCCTTGAGGACGCGGAAGTTGGCCGACTCGACGCCGATGCCGACCTCAAGTTGGTTGCAGATGCCATCCAAGGCCGCAAACGTGTCGTCTTGTACGAAGTTGGGCAGCGATTCGAATGCCACTTTCTTTGGCGTCTTGCCGATGATTTCCAGAATCCTCTTCTGCGCTCCCGGCATGACTTCGAAGCGGTCTAGGAAGGAGCCGGAAGTGTAGATCTTGACCAGTTCCTCGTTGGCGTAGCGCTTCCACGCCCGTTCAAACTGCGCGACGAGTTGCTCCTCGCTGACCTTGGTCCAGGCCGAATCGTTGGCATAGCCGCACATCGTGCAGCCGCCTGCAAGGGCCCATGTGCAGCCGCGCGTTTTCAGGATCACGACGAGAGCGCGGCATGGACGGTTGTCGAGGACGTCCTCTTCCGACCAGCACTTGGTGTACTCCGTCAAGTCTCCGGGATCCCAGCGCATGGCAATCTTTTGCCGGATGGCGCGGGCCTCGGCGTTGAGCTCCTTGTTCACGACATTGTAGTCGATGACTTTGAGGGCAGCAGGCTCCAATGCGGACTCAATCGCGGCGGTGTTCGCGTTGGCGACGTTGCGCAGATTCTGGCTCATGCGACCACCTGCTCGGGCGCCGCAGCCGGCGTCGGGTTGGCGGCCTTGCTTGAAACCGTGTGGCGAAGCAGGACGGCTACACCGCGCTCCATGTGGGCCATCTCTTCGGCAGACATCGCAGCGACCCCGCATGCACGCATTTCGTCGCCGTGGACGACGACCACTTCGTCGCCGACGCGGATGTCGGGGTCAGCCGATTCGACGCCGACGGCAAAAAGGCTGCTTGTACCCTTTGGCTTGAAATCCCCGATGAAGACACGCTTCGTCTTGTGAATGGCGAGGACTTGGGCCCCATCGAGAGTCAAGGACATGACGCCCCGGTCGATGGTCGTCATGCCGACTTGCAGGCCGTGGCGTTCGAGCTTTACAAACGGCATCCGGCCATGGGCGGTGGCGCCTTCCATGAGCGTGTCGGCAACGGCGGGATTGAACTGGAACGTGGCAAGGGCCCGCAGGTCCTCGAGTTTGCGCTGTTTTCCCGCTGACCACGCGTCGACTCCACCGAGTTCGTGCTTGAGGCGGGCCAACTCTTCGCCGAGGCGTTTCAAATCCTCCTGGCTTGTTGGGTGGTGCAGGCAGGTGTGGCGCGTGTTTTCCGGCAAGAGATGCCGCAGGATGTCGAAGGTCGCTTGACCCATGTGGACGACGACGTGGTCGTAGTTGTGGGCCGAGAGAAGGGCCGCGAGTTGCTCCTTCACGACGGCTTCCTCATCGCGCATCCAGTGGCCCGTCACCGGGATGTCATACTGGTTTGCGGGATAGACCTCTTCGAGTTCGCGGGGAACCAGACCCAACGGCGAGGTCACCATGACTTCGTGGAGAAGCGGACGGATTCCAGAATCATCCAGGACGCGGCCAAAGGCACGGTGGCTTCGGCTTGTCTTGTAGGGCTTGCGTTGGCTGCACGGCAGGAGAACGAGAACCTTGGCCGAACGCGGCGGTTGGTACGTGTCGCGCAGGCGGCGCCGGAAGGATTCGACCTCCGGCATCCAGAGCGAATCCGCCGTCATGGCGGGCAGCGGCGTCGCGCGGTGATGTGGTGTTGCCGCCTCGAGGAAGTGGTACTCGCGGTCGAAGCGCCGCAGGATCTCGATGCTGGCTGCCTTCGCGTAGGCCCGCCGCTCGACGAGCGCCCGTAGGGTGCCATTTGCGATGCAATGCCTGACAAGTTCCAATTCCTGACGCGCGGTTTCCAAGTTGTGGGCAACGAGGCGAGCGCTATCCCACGGCGTGCCATCTCCAAGGATGCGCGCTGCGTCGGCTGCCGGAAGCGGGCCGTCGACGGTGAGAGCTTCGCCGCGAGAAGCCGCAAGAAGAAGTGGGCTTGCGTCGAAAAGGTCCACCCCAAGGTAGACCCAAAGGGCATAGTCCTGCGGGGTGCCGAGGGCAGGCGCCCAAAACAAGCGGCCAGGAGTCGCTTCGTGGCGGGCTTGGATGAATGCCGCGACCAGGTTCTTGGGGTTCGACGCCCAGCCGCCTGCGTCGTGGAAAACGGCGACCTCGGAACCGACGGAAATCACTTGGACCTGTGTCGTCGGCGCGGGCTGGATGACCGGAACCACGAGCCCCGTTGCCGCGTCGTTTGGGTAGAACCACGTTCCTCCCGATACCAGTTCGACCGGGAGTTTGCGGCCGGTGGCCCTGGAGGTCACGACAAGCTGCGCCCACGTCGGCGCCTTGGCAAACGAGGTCTCCGGGAAGATGAGGCCAGGCGTCCGCACTTTCTGGTCCGGCGACGGCTGCCAATCGGCAAGCCGGGCGCGGCCATCAGAGGAACGCACTTCGAGCACGCCTTCGGCCAGACGTTCAACACTTAGAAGGTTGGGGTGGTGGCCGAGGCAGCAGGACCGAACCGCCGGCGACCGGGAGCCAATCCGGCACGCTGCAATAGTGTTCCATCGGCTGCGTAACGCAATTCTCTTGCATTGTCATGTTCGTATGGTGCGCAGCATTTTCGCCGCGCTATCCGGCATGACCCACGACGCGTGCCGCCCGCGTTTGACGCTCGGCGGTTAGAAGGACGAGGCCGCCCGCCCCAGCCACGAGCACAGCAAAGACGTAGCTCCAACGGTAATCAGCCACGCCCAGGATGGCAAATGCCGACAACGAACCAAGCAATGTCCCGGTCCCGACTGCCGCGTGGTAGGTGCCGACGCCTTGACCGCGGCCGCCGGGATGCATTTGGGCAAGCAGGACCGGGCCGTTGACCTGTAGGAGGGCGAAGCTCAGGCCCATCAGGGCGTGCAACAGGAGAAGAATGCCATAACCGGGAGCACCGATTACGGCGACAGTCACGCAAAGTAGGGGCAAGGTCACCGTCCGCAGCAGCGAACCCTCTAGGATGCCGCGGCTCTCGCCCAGACGCGTCCCGAAGCGGCCGGCCCAGCGGTAGGTTAGCGGTGTGACGATGTTGCTGGGTGCCTGGGCAATAAGGACGAGCGCCGCCGGGATGGCCAACTGGCCGGCCAGGACGCCGGGATAACTCGCGAAGAAGCACACGGACCCCATGAAGGTCAACGCGTAGCCGACGGGCCACAGCCGACCCGGGCCGGATAGGGCCGCTACAAGGCCTTGGACAGTGGGAATGTTGCGCAACCTGCTTGGGAAGAACACGGGTCGCTCGAAGCGCCGCTGACCAGCCTGGATGAGCCCTGCGTCCTGGACGAGTTCGTGGGGCAGCGGCGGCTGGTACGGCGGCACGAGGCGCGAAGCAACGAGGGCGGCAAACAGCCCGGCCATCGCGGTCAAGGCGAAGATGATGCCGAAATGCGGTCCGCCGACGGCGCCGAGGCCGAGCATGAAGGAGCCGAATCCGCCGGCTTGCATCCATACGTCAAGCGGCAACGAAATCGCCACGGCGACGGCCAGCCCGGTGAGGTAGGCAAAGCCGGTTCGGCGACTCAAAGCGGCCGTCGTGCGACCCCACAGTCCGCGGGGCACGCGCTGCAGGACCATCGTCGAAGCCGCCGGGGCGGTAGCGGCGCCAAACACGGTGTAGGTCATCGTTGCAAGCACAAAGATGGGAAACGGCGGCAGCGTCGCAAGGACCGCCATGGCCGTGGCCGCCACGGCGAACCCCGTAACGACGACGGGCCGGCGCCGGATGCCGCGGTCCATGATGGCTCCCCAGACAAACGTCGCCGGCACGGCTGCAAGGTTCTGTGCCGCGGTGGACAGGGCAAGCGCCCACAGCGGCAGGTCGTAGTGCAGGACGACGGTGAGGGCGATGACCGCAGACGACAGGCCGTCGCCGAAGCGGAAAGCGACGTAGCTCCAGCTCCACGATGGCAACTGCACGGCCCGTTCGAGCTGGGCGCTCCCTTCCACGAGTTGGCACAGGGCGTGCCGGCATGTCGTCTTTTGCGCCTGGCGCAACGTGGGCCGCGTGCCTGGACCTGTCAAACCAAAAGCCCCTTTGCCGCCCGACACCTGGGCGCTTCGTGCAGGCCGCCGCGCTGGTGCCGCAGCTCATCCTCATTCTGGCGGTGCTTGCCGTCGGACTGGGAGCCGCGGGCTGGCTTAGCCACCGGCTGCGCCTGCCGCCCGCCCTCGGTTATCTGGCCGTGGGCGCCGTGATTTCGCCAGCAATCCAGCAGACCCCCAACCTTCCGTTTTCGCCCGACCTTTTGCAGCCAGCGGCCCAGATTGGCGTACTGTTTCTTCTCTTTGCCATCGGCCTTGAGTTAGACCTGAAGCGCTTGCGCGACGTCTTGCGCAAGGGCGCGCTCGTCCTGCCGCTCGACATTCTCGTCCCGACGCTGCTGATTACCGCCGCGGCGCGCCTGGCCGGCTGGAGCCTGCTGGAGGCCGGCATCCTCGGCCTGACTCTGAGCCTTTCCTCGACTCTATTTGGCGAACGTTTCGCGGGGGCCATCGGCTTCCCGCTGCCGGCCCGGCAGCGCACGTTGGGCATCCTCCTCGCGCAGGATTTGGCGGCCGTGGCACTTCTTGCGGTTTTCGCCATCCTTGGCGATCCAGAGCGCACAGGCAGCGACTGGCTTGCCCCATTCATCTCCGTCGGAACTCTCGTGTTCCTGTTCGTCCTGCTGACGGCGGCCGCCCTCCTAATCGTGCCCCGCGTCCTGGACGCCGTCGCACGAACGCATTCGCACGAAATCATGGTCCTGGTCGGCATCGCCGCGGTCCTGGGTTTCGGTTGGCTCGGCATGCTGGCAGGGTCTGCCGAACTCGGCGCCCTCATGGCCGGCGTCGCGGCAGCCGAGGCGGGCAGTCGGTTCGTGATCCGTAATGGACTCCAAGCCGTGCGCGACATTGCGCTCGCGTTGTTCTTTTTCGCCTCAGGACTTGCGACCAACCTGCCGGAGGTCGCCGGCCATCCGTTCCTGGTTATCGGCGTTGCCGGACTATTTCTGGCCGCGAAACTCCTTGTCCACGTCCCGGCCGGCCTCGCCTCCGGCCTATCTATCGATGGATCACTCCGGAGCGCCCTTGCCCTGGGGACCGTCGGTGAGTTCAACCTCATCCTAGTCGCAGCCGCAGTCGCCGAAGGCAATCTTGCACACCCGCTTCTCGGCACCGCCGTGGTCGGCGCCATGTTCGTCCTGCTAATCGCAGTCCCGCTGCTGCTGCGCTTCGTACCTTGGTTCGTGGCCCGCCTCAACCGGATGCCCGACCGTTTCCGCAAACCGCTGCGCTGGCTGGTCCAGAGCGTACGGCAGAGCCGGACTGGAAGCGGCGACCCTCGGCGCAACCGCGCGGCCGTCTTGCTTGCCGCCAACCTCATCCTGCTTGCCGGCTGGACCGCGCTTGCGGCAGCGTTGGCGCCTACGGTGATTGAGCGGCTGCCCCGGTTCCCGACATTAGCGCCGTTTCTCGTGACGGGCCTGTCGTTTGCCGTCGCGTTGCCACTCATGTGGGGAACCTACCGAAGTTACCGCGCCCTGGCAAATCGTCTCGTGGGACTCGACGGCACCGAGAGCAACGCCGCGGCTCGCGCCAAGACCCGACTCATCGACGCCGCCGTCATGATCATGATCGCCGTTCTACTCGTCCCGGTCGCCTTCCTGGCGCCTCCCGTAGCCTCCCCTGTGCTCGGTGCTGGCGTCCTGCTTGCCATTGTTCTGGCGGCCATCGCTTGGCGCCAACTGGGCGGATTCCACCGCGCCCTTGAGGCAACGGTGACACGCGTTCTCGGCCAAGACGCCGAGGCAACGGCAATCCTGGACCGAGTCATGGGCGAATATCCCTGGGGCGTCCGGTTCTCGGCCGTGGCAATTCCGCCGGGGTCCCCCGTCGCAGGCCAGACGGTCGGCCATGCCCGCATCGAAGATCTCACGGGCGCAACGGTTGCTGTGTTACAGCGTCGCGGCCACGAAATCGTGAACCCGGGCGCCGCAGAACATCTCTACGTCGGCGACACCGTGGTCCTCATGGGGGACACGCACCAACTGGAACGCGCCGAGGCTCTCGTCGTAGCACACGGCGAAGCGTTGCGCCTAACGGCCCAGAGCCGGCTTGCAACTGTCGTCGAAGTGACCGTTCACTTAGGCAGCGCCCTGGTCGGCCAGACAATCGGTCAGGCGGACGTCCCGGCCCGCACCGGCACCCTGGTTGTCGGTGTATGGAGCAAGGGCGGCCGGCACCCGACGCCGGTTCGCCCCGATGTCATCCTGCGGGAAGGCGACCGCCTCATCGTACTCGGGTCCAGTCTCCAGGTTGCACGAGCGCGCCTGCTTGCCGAGGGTGAAGAGCATTCCTCTGTGATTGAGGCCGCAGACGAACCGGCCCATCCGGCGACTTGACCTATTTCTTGCGGCGCGACACGACTAGGGCGACGCCCAGGACCATGAGCGCGACCGTCGGGACATCGGCGAGGGGCGATGCCTGGCTCGTCGGCGCCGGCGTGTTCGTGCAGCTGGCGGCGGTGGAGCCTGCTGTGCAGCCGATAGGTGGCGTCGTCGTGGTGTTGCCCTTGCTCGGGCCAGTCGTGATGGTCACCATGATCGTTTCCATGTCCGTCGGCTGGGGGTCCATGGCTTGGCCGCCTGTATTGTTGCAGCCAGTGGTCGGGCCCGTGTACGTGGCGTTGACCTGGAAGGTGTGGACGTGGTTCGGGGCGGCGCTGGCCGCGGCGGACACAACGAAGTTGAGAACCGCTGCTGGATCCGTGCGGGTCGCTGTCGCATCGGTACCCGCGCTTGCGGCAAAGGTGATTGGGATACCAGTCGGCGGCAGGGCGCCCGTCACGCCAACAGGGCCGTTGTCGCTGAAGGATAGGACGATGGTGCCAGGGACGGCCGCCTGACAAATCGTGTTTTTCACGACAAGCGAACCGAAGGCAATCGTGAAGTTCATGGAACCGCCCAGCGGAACGGTCGCACTTGTGGGGGCAAGACCGAAGCCGTTGATTGTGGCGACGGGGGCAATCGGCGAAACCTGAGCGGCGGCAGCAGGTGCAAGCATGAGGGCGGCGACTGCCAAGAACAGCAGCGCGCGGAGGTTCGCCATGAATACTGCACGGGGGCCCCTATTTATCACGTTTCGCGCAACTTTGGCCCGGCGCCGTCCCCTGGAGTCCTCCTGGTGGCGCCTGCTGGTGGTTGCGCGCTGGGGCTGAGAGATTTGCTCAGGCCCATGTCCTGTAGGCGCCGAGAAGCAACATCGGGGTAACCCATGGCACCGCGTCCTTGAGGAACGGAACAAAGCGGACCTCGACGCCGACCTTGCGTGCTGCGTCGGCGGCAAGCAGGGACGCCGCGCTTCCGGTGAGCAGGAGGGCGCCGCCGAGCGTGCTCACCGTGACGAGGAACATGGCATGCGTCGTGGTCCACGCAGCGTCGAGGCGCAGGAATGCCAGGATGGCCGGCACGTTGCCGACGGTGTTCGACAGAACGGTCGTGGCAACGGTTGCGGACCCGACAGACGACAGGCTGGCCAGGGGGAAGCGGTCTACCGGGAACCACCAAGCCATGCCTGCCGTGAGGAAGTACAAGCCGAAGAACAGCAGGAGCACATTCCAGTCGAGGCCCTTCCACGCCGCGCGGTCGGCGGCGCGGCCCAGCCACGGCCGCAGGCCGATGTAGGCGAGGGCGGCGCTGGCACACGCGGCGCCTCCCAAGCCAAGCCAGCGCGGGCCGAACAGGACGAGGGCCAGGAAGACCGCGAGGCAGAGGACCAGCCATGGGCGCCCCCGGGCAACCGTGGGCGCAACCGCAGCGTGCGTCCGGCGGGAAATCCGCCTTGTAAACGTCCAGGACGCGCCCGCAAGCAAGGCCATCCCGAATGCGACGATGGGGCCCTGCACGACAAGGAAGTCCACGACGCCCAATCCCGCCGCGTGGGCGAGCACCGCGTCCTGCGGGTTGCCAAACGGGGTAAGCAGGCTGCCGACGTTGGCGGCGACGGCCATGAGGGTCACGCTGGGCACGGCGGGAATCTCCAGGGCAATCACCATGGGCAGGAAGAATGGCACGAGGACCACGACGGCAGCGTCGTTGAGGAGTAGGGCGCTCGTCACCGCGACGACGGCCAGGGCAAGCCACAGCGCGAGGCCGGGATGCAGGTGGATGAGGTGCCCGCGGAGTCCCGCAAAGAGCCCTACCGCCTCGGCAAGGCCAGCAAGGACCATGAGGCCGGAGAGCAGCGCGATGATCTGCCAGTCGATAAGCCGCCAGATGTGGGAGTCGAGTCCGACGGGGACGAGGAGGAAAAGGGTGAGTGCGCCGCCAGCCAATGCCGCGGTGCCGCGCTGCACCTTGCGGGACCCGATGCGGCCCACGGCGAGCAGCAGGAAGGTCACGACGAAGACGGCGGCGGCGAGCGCTTGCCGGATGTCCATGGTCAGGCCAGCTTGCGCACCATGCGCAGCGCGTGGCAGCCGCCGTGGTAGAAGTCCTGCAGGCGGGCGACGGTGAGGAAACCTTGCTCCGCGTACCATGCGACGAGTCGCTGGTCCGCTTCCTCCGCCTCCAGGGTCACGTACGTGCAGCCTGCCTTGCGGGCTTGCACCTCCGCATGCGTCATGAGGAGGCGGCCCAGGCCCTGCCCGCGCGCCTCCGGATGCGTGGCGATGTCGTAGATGCGCAGGCGGCGCGGGAAGTGCCAGAGCACCAGGAGTGCTGCCAGGCCGGGGCCGTCGCGGCGGTTCACGACCCAGACGGATTGGCGCCGGCCTGTGCGGGTCGTGGGCTTTGCGCTGCTTGCCAGGCTGCTTTTCAGGCTGCGCTCACTGGCACGCCGATAATCTTGGAAACAGGCAACTTCCAAGGCCGCAATGTCCTGCAGATCCGCAAGGGTGGCGCGTCGAATCGTCGACGCCGGCGCTTTTCGTGACGCCGGGCCTCGCACGCTTCGCTTCGCTTTGTTAGGCACGCGGACCCTCCCGTGCAATGCGGTCGATGATGCGCCCAAAGATAGGGGAGTTGCGGGGCAATTCGCCACCGGGGTCGATATTCGGGTTGTCGTTGACTTCAATCACGATGACCCCGCCGCCAGCGAGTTCCTTGAGGTCTACACCATACAGCGAGTTCCCGACGACGCGGCACGCAGCGATGGCGGTCTCCATCACGGCGGGCGGAACGTCGGCAAGCGCCACAGGCTCGATCTTGGCCCACTCTTTCTTCCCCGAACCTTCCGGGCGGTCGTGGATGCGCCAGGCCCCTTTCGGGATGTGGTACCGCGCCGCGTAGATGGGCTCACCGCAGAGCACGCCGACGCGCCAGTCGAACGTCGATGGGGAATACCGTTGCAGGAGAATCACGTCGCTTTGCAGGCTGAAGCGGCGCACGAATTCCTGCAGTTCCGTCTCGTTATTGGCCTTCTCAACGGCGGAACTGAAGGCACCGCTCGGGGCCTTCACGACGATGGGGCTACCAAGTTCTGCAAACAATCCCGGCGCGTCAAGTTTCTCGCGCCCGGCGCGCGTGAGAAGTACGGTGTCAGGCGTGGGCACGCCGGCGTTTTCCAGGAGGCCTTGAACATGGGCCTTGTTCATGCACGTGACCATGGACTTGGGGTCGTCCACGACGCGCAGCCCAAGCTTCCAGGCGTAGCGGGACACGGCAAACGACAGACCGAGCACGGCTGTGTCAAGGCGCAGGAAGGCCGCGTCAAATTCGGGCAGGCGATGGAAATCGCCGACATCGACCATGGCGGCGACGTGGCCGTGGTCCGGGGCTTGCCGGATGTAGGTCTGCATGGCTTCGAGTTCGACGCCGCGTGCGCGGCTGGAGGCGTCTGAAATGATGGCAATGTGCGCCATAGTGGTTGCCTACGGCATCATCGGCCGCTGGGCTACCTCCTCATACAAACGCAATTCGCGTTCGCTTAGTTCATGCAACGGCAGCGGATCCAACCCGACAAACAGCGCACGCGGCCCTTCGGCCGACTCCGCACGGGTGGTTTCGACGAACCATATTGTCGCAAGCGGGACGCCAAACGTTCGCCAAACATCCCAGGCCAAATGGAAATTCTCGTGCGCTGTCACGCCAACAATCATCTTCATGCTGCGCAATTCACCCGATAGTTTTACCGCAATGGCTGCACGCGTCCCGTTCTGCGTGGCACTTCGCCACTGCGCAGCGCGGCTGCGGACCGACTTGACTTCGTAGCTCACTTCCGTGAGCCCCGCAACAGGGATGAGAAGCGACGGCGGGGTTATGTCCTCGGGCGAGCGCGCAACCGTCCATTCCGCAGTTTCGATGCCATTGTGTTTTGCTACAAGCAGGCAAGCGGCGGCGTTTTGCGCCGTCACCGCCTGCGTCGGAGTCGGACTCGGTTCGACACCGTTAAGTTCGGCGTCAACGAGCGCCCAGTACCCGCCGCGCAGGAAGCGGTAGTCGCCGCAGAGATTGATAAACGGGCGCGTGCCAGAGGGGACGGAGGCCGCCGGGCGGGCAGGGGCCTGAGCGGGGGCTGGCGCTTCGGTCGCCGCCTTGCGCCGCCGACTTGGCAGTCTCTTGACGGGCTCGAGGGCCGCTGGTTTCGGCTTGGACACGGCTGGCGGACCCTGCCGTAGCCAGGTGGCTCATAGGGCTTGTGGACAGGCCAAACCTGCTTCGACCGCCCCGAAACCGCGCCGTCGGCCGTTTCTCCGGCCGCTCGAGTCAACACAGGGACGCGCGCCACAATGGACGTATGAATCTCCATGGTTTCATGAGACACTCGTCATCAACACGGGGGGGTTAGGCGTTGGGGGCCGATGCGATTGGCGGCCGCGCCGCCGCGAGCGCACTCGATGTGTCGCGGAACAGGTTGCCATCCCCGATGATGCCGACGGCGCCGCTGCGCAGCATCATGTCAAGCGGTTGGGATTGGATGGCTGAGACCATCACGCGCGTGCCCCGCCTCTGCAGCGTTTTGACGGCCGATTCGAGGGCGTTGAGGCCCGTAGCGTCGAGGTACGGGACGTCGCGCATGCGCAGGACCACGACGCGGGGCGGATCGGCCACGCTGGCCATCGTCGCCGAGAACTGGTCGGCGGCCCCGAAGAAGAACGGCCCGTCGATGGAATACACGATTACTCCCGGTGGCACTTCCTCCGGTTTGAACCGGTGCTCCGTGTGCGTCGTGTCCGACAGGGGATCCACGGCGCCGACACGCGTCATGGCGCTCATGCGGTGCAGGAAGATCCCCGTCGCAAGCAGGAGGCCTACCATGACGGCAACCGTAAGGTCCACAGCGATGGTGAGCACGAACGTCGCAAGCATGACCCCAGCGTCCGTGCGCGGCATCTTCAGGATCTTGCGGAAGTGGTGGCGCTCGCTCATATTCCACGCTACGACGACAAGTATGCCGGCCAGCGCGGCCATGGGGATGAGCCCAGCCAAAGGCGCCATGAACAGGAGGACGCATAGGACGAGAACGACGTGGATGAGGGACGCAACGGGTGTCCTGGCACCGTTCTGGATGCTCGTCGCTGTGCGGGCGATGGCTCCCGTCGCCGCGATGCCACCGAAGAGGGGGCTTGCCATGTTGGCAACGCCTTGACCGATGAGTTCCTGGTTGGAGTCGTGGCGTTTTCCCGTCATGCCGTCCGCGACGACGGCGGCGAGGAGGGATTCGATGGCGCCGAGGAGGGCAATGGTGATGGCGCTGGGGAAGACTTCACGGATGACGTCGAACGACAGGGGCGGGAGATGCGGGGCAGGGACCCCCGTCGGAATCGTGAACTTTTCACCGACCGTCACCACATGGACGTTGGCAAACGTTGTATCAGCGTAATAGACGAAGGCTGTAAACGCGATGAGGGCAACGATGGGTCCGGGAACGCGCGGCGCGTACTTCTTGATGCCTTGGATGATGACGACGGTTCCGGCCGCGATGGCCAGGGCGGCGGGGTTTGCCAGGCCGCGCGCCAAGCCCTCGATGACCTCCCAGGCCTTGAGCAGCGGCTCGGCAGGGGGATGGGAAAGCGAGACGCCGAACAGGTCGGGAAGTTGTCCGGCGAAGATGACCACGGCGATGCCAGCAGTGAACCCGGTGGTTACGGGGTAGGGGATGAACTTGATGACGGCGCCCAGCCGGAACACGCCCGCAAGGACAAGAAGAGCGCCCCCGACGAAGGTCGCGACAAACAAGTAGACGAGCCCCTGACCGGGGTGCAGCGCCTCGAACTTGCTCACGATTCCGGCCAAGACGACGACGAACGCGCCAGTCGGCCCCGTCACCAGGAAGCGACTGCCCCCGAGGAGGGCCGCGATGCTGCCTGCGATGACGACCGTGACGAGACCGTTGGTGGGCGAGGCCCCGGAAGCGATGGCGAATGCAATGGCCAGGGGAATCGCGACGGCTCCAACAACGAGGCCCGCGGACAGGTCGTGGGAAAAGTCAGCCAGGCGGTACCCGCGCAGCGACTCGAGCAACGCCGGGCGCAACCGCAACCGTCGCAGAGGGCCGTCTAGCGTCGCCACGGTTACCCAGGCGACGTCGCAGCAACCGTAAGCCCTTCGATTTCCTGGTGCTGGCCCGGCCTTAAAGCCAGATTCCGAGTCCGACGGGCATGGAGCCGTGGACAATCGCCTTGCTCGCGGTCGTCGGCTTCGGCTCCTCGTTCATCGATAGCCAAGTGGGTGGCGGCGGCGTCATCAGTCTCCCGGCGCTCCTTCTCGCCGGCTTGCCGCCCCAGGTTGCCCTTGGCACGAACAAACTTGGGGGCACCGCAAGCGCGCTGGTCGCGTCGGCAAACTACCTGCACAAAGGCGCAGTCCCGATTCGCCATGCGCTCCTCTTCGCCCCGCTCGCTCTTGTCGGCGGCGCCGTCGGCGTTTGGGCGGTCCTGCGCTCTGACGCTTCGTGGATCGTCCCCGTCATCATGCTCTTCATGGCCGCGATGGCCGTCTACGTCCTGGTCCGTCCACGGTTCGGTGCGCAGGACCACATTCGTCCCGGGATGCTGCCCCTCGTTGCAATGGGCCTTGCAGCCGTGAACATTGGAACCTACGACGGCATGCTCGGCCCCGGCACCGGCAGCATGCTGATCTTCGCCCTCGTCGGCCTATTGGGCTACGGCTTCCGGCGCGCCGCGGCCCTCGGCCGCGTTCTCAACTTGGCAAGCAACGTAAGCGCGCTTGCTTTCTGGATTGTCGTTGGCATGGTGGATTGGTCCGTCGGCATCCCGATGGCCCTCGCCATGGCCGCCGGCGGATGGGTGGGATCGCGCACGACGTTGAAACATGGCGACAAGGTTGTCAAGCCGCTATTCGAGGTCGTTACGCTTGTGCTGCTCGTGAGTCTGGCATACAGGTTCCTCCAGTCACAAGGTTGGCTCTAAGCGACTCCAGGAGAAAGGCTTCAAGCATGCGTTCCGTGCCGCGCAACATGGCTGAACGCACGCCCGACCCCGAATACTCCTGGACCAAACCTGAGTTCTTCGCGGAGCCCGTGCGCCAAGTGCAGCCGACGAAAGACATCGTGAAGCTCATCGACATGATGCGCGACACCTCCGCCCAGGGGCGCCAGCTCGGTATGGTGTGCGACATTCTGCGCCGCGCCATGGAGGACCCCGACCGGCCAACCGTCGTCCTGGCCACGGCTGGAACACTCATCTCTACCGGGATGCGCGACCTCTTCGTCAAAATGGTCGAAGCCGGCTTCATCGATTGCTGGGTCTCTACCGGCGGTTGCATCGACGATGACCTGTACATTTCGCTTGGCGGGCCCGTCGGCATCGGCCGGCCCACCATCGACAATCTTCTGCTACGCGAGCACATGATTGACCGTCTCTACGACTCGTACATCGACGAAGATTTCCTGCGCGCCTGCGACGGCTACATTTCCTACATGGCCGATGACAAGCGCCTCGCCGGGCCCAAGACGAGCCGACAGTTCATGCACTTGCTTGGCGAGAACATCCTGGCCCGCAAGACCTACAACGGCCTCACGCCCCAGAACAACGGTGTCATCGCAGCCATCGCCAAGAACGAGGTACCGATGTTTATCCCGGCCTTGACGGACTGCTCGATGGGCATCGGCTTGTGCATTAACCACTGGCGCCACACCCGCGCCGGCACCAAGAAGACCTTCTTCCACGACCCGGTAGCCGACAACTGGGAAATCACACAACTCAAGGGGAACAGCAAGAAGTCCTGCGTCATCTACCTCGGCGGCGGCGTGCCGAAGAACTTCGTCAACGATTGCGAAGTCGTCTGCGAAACGACCGAGTACACGGACCGCGAAGGCCACGAGTACGCCGTCAACATCACCATGGACCGCCCCGAGTTCAACGGCTTAAGCGGCAGCACGCTGGAAGAAGCCCAAGCGTGGGGCAAAGTGCACCGCAATGCGACGAAGGCAACGGCGTACGCCGATGTCCTTCTGGCGTGGCCCCTGGTCGCCAACTACATCCTCGCGACTTGCAAGCCGAGAAAGTTGCTGCGCCCCAAGTGGAACGGCAATGAACTCGTGGAACTCGGCGGCAAAAAGATTAGCCGCCGCACCGGCAAGTTCGCCGAAGCACCGGAGCCGGTCGTGCCGGCACAGGGAAAGAAAGGCAAAGCGGCCAGCAATGGCAAGAAGCCGGTTGTCACCGTCAAGAACCGCTAATCCGGCCATCCCGCCGCACTTATCCTGACGTTTTCCGCAACGACGGCGAGCATCCTACGTCCTGACAAAAGGCTAAAAACCCCCGCAGGGAACGGGCGGCTTGACCCATGCGCATAATCATCTTCGCCTTATCCGCCTGCCTCCTGCTTCCGGCCGCGTCGGCCGAGAACACAGTTGACTACGCCTTCGCAGCCGATTACAAGAGCGTCACTATGAAGATGGCAGCCCAAGCCACGGGCCAAGATGCGCAACAAATCCGCGAGGCCGCGGACCAGATGGGCAATAATGACGGCACGGCATCGCAGGCCGAAATTGACTCCATGATCAACGAAATCAAGGACTACATGCAGACCAGCATTCAGTCCAGCATGAGCGGGGGCAACTTTACCCTTGATGGCAAGGACCCGACATCCGTTGTCCTGAACAGCATGAAGGCCACCAATGGTGCCGGGTCTGTCTCCAGCACCGCAACCATCACGATGACGCTGGACGCCAAGGCGACGTACGTTCCCGCAGCGGGCACAACACACACCTTGATCTCACGCGAAGGCGAACCTACAGGCAGCGAGACAGGCACCATCACAATCCGCGCCGGTTCCGGATCCATCGTGAAAAGCGCCACCGGCGCCTCGCAGGGCACCATCAACAGCAACAAGACCGCGGTGACCTACACCGATTCCGCCACCGGCTTCCCGGACGCAACCATCACGTTCGGCCCCAAATCGACTTCATCCAGCAGCAGCACGACAACCTCCAAGTCGTCGTCCAGCAGTTCCACGACCTCGAAGGCGTCCACAACGAGCCCAACGTCGGCGGCAAAGTCAAGCAGCGCCACATCAGGCACCACATCGAAAACGACCACGAAGGTCACCAAGGCCTCCGAGAAGTCGAGCCCCGACGCCGGCCTGGCCGTCCTGTTTGCCCTCATGGCGGTAGCTGCAGTCATGCAACGCCGGACACGGTAAAGGCCAGGTCGCAGCCCCAGGCAGGCATCCGGCGCCGAGACTTCTGTCCGGCTGCCGCGCAAGACACCTTCACAAGTGCGACCGCCCTCACCGAGGCGCGCGCAAGGCCGCTTGGGGCGCCGTCGGACTCGCCGTATTCGCCGTCGCCACGATGCCTCCTGTCGCCGACGTCCGTGTCATGCGACCAACTCGTCTCGGCGTGCACGGCGTAAATGCTGGTGCTTCGGCCTGTGCATGAACCAGCAGCGCTCTCCCGCCAGGCGCATCGTCTCCGTCAGATCACGCTAGCGTCTCTCAATAAGCCGCAGCTGCGGCTTCCGCCGGCGCGCCCATCGTGAGCCAGTACGGCGGCGATGGCGGGTTCCAGTCCCCACCCATACTTGTGTAGATACGCGCCGTCGCGGGCCCGAGTGGCGCGGATGGCCCTTCAATGACCATGCTGGCAGACCAGACCATCGATACGAGATCTCCGGCGGCCACGTCGCCGAGTTCGGCGCGCGGGATGGTAAAATGCACCCAGCCGTCGGCGCCCGGCACAATGTGGGTTCCCACGGTGAAGTCCTTCCAACCGCAATCGGCCGCATCAGGGGTTGTACAGTAGCCGCCCCACGGCTCCATCTTGCCGTCCACGACATCGTAGCCGACTTCCCGCACGCTGCCGCCCATGACGGCGAAGGCGGCGTACATGCCATGATCCTTCGGCGACTCGGAGACATCTGCAACCTGCAAGCCGATGATGATGCCGTCGGCAGTCTCCGTCACTGTGGTGGCGAGAAGGTCGATGTCGGAGCGCATGACGTCGCCCTTGGTGTCCGCGAAACTCGGCGTGGACTCCCACGTGCTGTCCGCCACAGTCTGGAAGGTGTAGGAGACTTCGTCGGTCGCGTCGATGTTATACGAGGTCCGCATGCGCAGGGTACCAAACTCCTGGGAGTCGGCGGTCGCAACACTCCACGAGGGCTCCGACTCGGTCCAGGTGTTTTGCGACGAGACTACGCCGACTTGCGTGAGGGTCCCGTTCTGGGCCCCCATAATGGCGCGCGGAATGGATAGGGTCACGGCGCCCGGGCTGCCGTACTCGAAGGTGTAGGGGACGTGCCAGGTGCACCACCACCAGTCGTTGCAGTCAGGTGAGTAGCGGTCATAGGCATTCTCGATGAGTTTTGTGCCAGCCTCCTCGTAGGCGTAGATGTAGGCGCACTCCCATCCCTTGTCCGCATCTTCGCCGACGACCCAGCAGGCGCCTACGACGCTCGATGTCTCACTATCTGGCGCCCAAGCGGCCAGACCTTCAGGCAACTCCGCAATTGCGATTCGCACATCCAGGGTCGTTGGCGTCTCCCTGAAGCTCAACCCAAGTACATCGAGAGTAGGCTCCGGTGTGCCACCGGCCGAAGGGGCGTCGGCGTCTTGCACTTTTGTCGCGACGTTTTCCCAGCAGGCCGACCGCGGTGCCGCAAGCGGCACGTTGCGGCACTTATCGGCCGCGAAGGCCTGCAACTCGTAGGAACCGCCTACGGTGGCATCGCCGATTACGTCCTGGACGACCTCTACGAAAGCCGGTGCCGGTGCGGCGGGGATCGCCGGAGGATCGGAGGGGGTAAAGCAACCCGCAAGAAGGGCGGCAATTAGCAGGCAGACGATTGCCAACGGGAAGGCTCTCATGTCGAAGACACCAGATTCCGCACACCGGGCCATGCACAAAAGCATTGCTGAGCTTGGGCTGGCTGCGAAAAGGCAAAACCCTGCGGGGCCGCCGGTGAGATTTCCAACAGGTGTTGCCCTAGCCTAACCCTGTCCCGGCTATTGCGAAATCCTTAGGCATAACCCAACGGCCTGCAATCCACCGACCTCCCTAGAGTAAGGCGGAGTCGACCCCGTCAGCGCCGCCAACATCGCCACGGTCGAGAAGTCCACGCGAACCATTGTGAACGTCAGCACACGCGAACTGCCGCACGCGACACCTTCAGGAACCCCCGCCGTATCGGCAACCTGTGCGCAAAGCCGCCTGGGGAGCAATTGCACTGGCCGTCTTCGCCGTCGCAACGATGCGGCCCATCGCCGACATCCGTGCGGCTCATAGCATTCTCAGTCTCGGTGCCCTCGCTGGTTACCTCCTTCTGAGCTGGGACCCACCCACGGCGGACCGCCGGTTCCGCGCCTTCCTGATTGCTGGCGTCATCTGCGGACTTGCCTCCTTCATCCTTGCATTTACGGGCGGCGGTGACCGCGTCGTGATTGCCCTTGCAAGCATTCTAGCCATCGCCGCCATCGCCCTGCCCCTCTGGCTGCTGTCCAGACCCGTCCAGCCGATTTTCGGGGCCGCCGCAGCCATCGCTGGCGCCGGGCCGTTCCTAGCAATCGGCGCCACCCTGAATGGCCCAACCGTTGCCTCCGTGGCAGCCTTCGCGCTGGCCGGTGGCGCCGCCCTCTGGATTGCGTGGCGGCTCGAGAAGCCGGCGTCGGCAAGGGGTGAAAGACTGCGGCCCCGCATCGCCGTCGCCTACGACGTGATTCGCCTCACTCCAGACGAGAAGGCGGAACGATTAGCGCACATTGAAGCACGCTTCAAAGCGGGCCAGATTCCGGAGCACAAGTATTGGGACTTGCGGCAGGAAATCGAGTCGAAATGACTATGGCGATAAGGTCACCCCGGCTTCGACACGCTGATTTAGCCACGGGCCGCTCGTTGCCCCAGTGAGCCACGCCCAGGCCAAGGTGGAGCCCCAACTGCTGGACCTTCCCATGGTCAAAGCGGGGCGCGCCGAACGGCTCAAGGCTGCAGGCATCGACACGGTCGAGAAGTTGTGGAAGGCGGATATCGCCAAAATCGCTGCGCACCCGGCCTTCGCGACCGACGACGGCCTGCTTGGGCAACTGCCCCTTTTGCAGGGCTACGCCCATGCCCACGCCGTTGGCAAGGCGGTCGTCTTTGCCGCCGATGAACGGATTTTCCAACTCAAGAAGCCCATCATCCACCTGGACTTGGAATTCGACGGCCCAGCGGCCGAGATTTTCCTGTACGGCTTCCTCGACCACGACACCGGCCGGCAGGAGCAGTGGTTCGACGCATCGCGCACTGGGCAAGAGGACCTGCTGCGCAACTTCCAGAAAATCTGCAAGGACGAGGATCCAACCGTCGTCACGTGGGGCGGCACCTCCTCCGACGTCGTGCAACTGCGGCGAGCCTGCGAGAAATACAAGATGGACACGGCGTGGCTGCGGAAAGTCAAGTGGCTGGACCTGCAGACCCAAGTGGTGTACACCGGCAACCCGGAAACGCAGCGCATCTATTTGCCCGTCAAGAACTTCTCCAGCGACACGGTGGCCAAGTTTTTCGGCTACCAGAAACCGCGCCTCAAGGTGAAAGACGGCTATCAGGCGCTGAAATTGTACCAGGCGTACAAACGCTCGCCACGCGAAGGCATCAAACTGGACCTCATGGAATACAATCTCGAGGACATCCGGCACACCAAACTCATCCTCGATGGTGTGCGTGATTTGATGCAGACTCACCGATAGCCGGGGCTATGTGGGGCCGAAATGGAATGAGGCCTCACGACGCGCAGGTCAGGCGTAGGGGCGCAGCCCCTGCGCGAGGGCAGATGGCACACCAAACTCATCCTCGACGGCGTCCGTGAACTCATGCAGACGCACCGCTGAGGTTTGCCCCGCCAACCCAGGAAGGCAGATGAACCGGAAGTCCCGTCATGGCCAGTATATGGTCGCACGGGTCGCAGCACTGCTTGCAATCCTTCTTCTGCCGGCAGCACAGGCCGCCGATAGTGGCTCCCTCACGTTCACGACCTTCGCCTCGGCACACTACCAGGTGCAGACGACGACGGACGGCGACGAAGCCGCAACAGCTCGCAGGGACTTCGATACCGCCGGCACCCGCGACGGAACAGTGACGCAAGCAGACGTCGAAGCATTCCGCGTCATGTTCAAGGACGCGTTTGCAAAAACCGTGCACGACCCTCGCGCCACCGAAAACCTGAAAGTCGATGGAACCGGCCCGACACACATCGCTCTCGAGCAAATCGAGTACTTTGGCGCCGAGGGCCCCGTATCTAGCACGGCGGCCATCAACGTCACGCTCCGCGTGACCCTCACGTTTCAGCCTTTAGGAAACGCGACGCACACCTTGGTGATGCAAACCGAGGCGCGGCCCAACAGGACGTTCGCGATGAGCGTCACGGCTCCCAAGGGATCGGTAATCACATCGGCGAGCGGCCTAGCGGCCACCGGCACAACGAGCAGCGACAAGACGAGCGTGGCCTTCATGGCTTCGTCACCGACCCCGCAGGGCAGCACCCTCACGTTCGATGGGTCCGGAGTCCCGGATGCCCCCAAGGCCTCGACTCCGATGCCGGGCGCCGTCCTCACCGCCGTGCTCGTAGCGGCGCTGGCTCTCGTGGCGCGCCGCCGCGCCCATGGGTGACATCAAGCTTCACGAAACACGGGCCGCCGCGCACCCATCCTGATTCCCTCCTCCTCGAACCGTTTTACGATGGCTTCGCGCAGGTCGGACTCGACGTCGTTGCGCTTGCGTACGTCGCCAATCCATGTGCGCAGCGCAAAGTCAAGACTATGCTCCCCGAGCCGGCGCAGCCGCACGTGGGCTTCGAGGCCGGACTCGGACATAACATCCGGGTGGGCCTTGGCGATTTCAACAAGGATTCGTTTGACTTGCGCGATGTCGACGCCGTAATCTACGCCGACGTCGATCGTGATTTTGCACCGCCGATCGGGCTTGACTAAATTGACGACGCGCTTCGAGGCCAACTGGTTGTTGGGCACGACGATCATCTCATGGTTGGCGCGATGGTAGAGGTGCGTTGACCGCAAACCGATGCGCGCTACCTGGCAAACTTCCCCAGACTCCAATGCAACGTCGTCGCCCTCGCGAAACGGTTGATCAACGAGCAGATGGACGCCGCTGAAGAAGTTAGACAGCGTGTCCTGGGCGGCGAAGGCCACCACCATGGAAATGAGAACGGAGCCGGCGGCAAAATAAGTGAGGTCGATGCCGAGGCCGGCGATGAAGAAGAAGAGCGCGCCGATGGAAATGACGACGCCACCTGTCTTCTCGAGTAGCGGCAGCAGGCGCTCATCGAGGCGACTGTGCATGCGGGCGGCGTGGCGGCGGCCGTATTCGTGCAAGGCCTCGTACCAGATGCGATAGAGGACGTACGCGACGACAGTGATTTGCACGACCCGGGATGTGACTTGAATCGTGGCAAAAGCCCAATCTGGCAGTTCGAAGGCCTCCAGCGTTTGCTTGAGGCCGAGGACAAACAAGATGGCAAACAGTGGCGTGCCCGCGATGTCGGCCAGAACGTCGTCAAACTTGTTTTTCGTGCGCGCCGTGATGAGGCGCAGGGTCGGTTTGACCAGCAGACGCGCTGCGAGGGCGATTACGAGCCAAGCGACAACATCGAGGATGAAAACGCCCCAGACGTTGTTGAGCGGCGGCGGCAGCGGATTTTCGAAGCGATCCAGGACGAGGTCCGTGCCACGCGCCGTGATGTTGAGGGCTTGCTCGAATTGCGTGGCATTGGCACCAGAAACGGCGGTCACTTCGAAGCGCAGATGGACCGTGTGCGGACTTGGGCGGCTCGTGGTACGAACGGTGACATCAAAGGCCCGGCTTTCACCCGCGTGAATCGTCTGACGTACCGGCGCTACCGTCGCTTCCCAGTTGCCGTCGCCCTCCAGGTGGACGCTCGCCAATAGGTACGCGTCCGGTTCGGTTTGGTCGGCCGTGACGGTCCAGAGAAAATGCGTGGTTGAGCTGCGGCCGACAGTGGACTGGCCTTCCACCGGTTCCAAGACCAGCGCCTGCGCAGGAGCTGCAAGCACCAGGAGGGCCAGGACGAGCAGCCGGACGTTCACACGAGGTGCGATGTTCCGCCGCGCTATGGGAGTTTCGACTGCGGCCTGCATTGGCCATCGGCGAGTTGCCAAACGCGGTCGCCAAGACGGAACGCTTCTTCGCGGTCATGCGTGACCCAAAGTGCCGCGACCCCTTGGCCATGCAGGATTTGCTTCACATGGGGTCCGAGTTCGTCCCGCAGGTCGCGGTCGAGCCCCGAGAACGGTTCATCCAGCAGGACGACGCGCGGCTTCGCGGCAAGTGTGCGGGCGAGCGCGACGCGCTGCCGTTGGCCGCCCGACAGCTCGTCGACGCCCGCCGTGGCCCGATCGGCGAGCCCAACCTCGCCGAGCCAGCGCAGCGCCTCGGCTTTCTCGTCCAGGCGGGACACGCCGCAGTAGCGCAGCCCGAAAGCGACGTTGCGCCACACGCTGAGGTGCGGGAATAATGCGGGCTCTTGGAACATCATGCCGACGCGGCGGCGATGCGGCGGCATGCCGTCCAATGCCTCATCGCCCCACCAAACGCCCTCGGCTTCGGGCTGTTCTAGGCCGGCGATGCAGCGCAGCAGGGTCGATTTTCCGCAGCCGCTGGGGCCTAGAAGAAAACCGGATTCACCAGCCGGCACCTCGACACTGGCGCCGCGCAGCGTCGGCGGCCAGCCGGTGAAGGCGAATCGGAGGTCCTGGACACGCAGGCCCGCCGGATGGGCGGTCTTCACAGCGGCTCCTCGGCGGCGCGTCCGGCGCGTTCGACCAATAGATACGCGGCGGCCGCGAGGGCTCCCATCAGACCGGCCAAGGCGGTTGCCCGTGCGTGCAGGAGCGGATTGAACGCGCCATCAAGCCGATTGGTCCACACGGCTAGCCCGCTTGTGTCGCTGACGGAAAGCATGGTGCTTGCGCCGAAGTCGCCGAGGCTGAAGGCCAAGCCAAAGCCGGCCGCAACCAGAAGCGGCGCACGCAGCAGCGGCCAGTGGATACGCAAGGCAACGGATTTGGGTGGCGCGCCAAGCAGGGCTGCTGCCTCGTCAAGACGCGTGTCGTGCGCTTCGAAGGCGGGCAGCATGGCGCGGGCGACGAACGGCAGAATGAGAAGGACATGCGCGGCCAGGACAATCCAGATTGTGTAAGCAAAACTGTATGCTCCGTCGCCAAGGCGGAAGACCAAGCCAGGGCCGAAAGCGAGCATGAAGCCGAGGCCGACGAGGACGGAGCTTGCAGCCATGGGGATTGAGGCGGCGGCCTCGACGCAGCGTCTTCCCCACGCGGGAAAGCCGCGCGAGCCGTAGGCCAGGCATGTGCACAAAGTGATTGCAATCGCGGTTGCCGTCAGGGCGTAAAAGATGCTCAAACCCAGAGCGTGCCACAGATCGAAGCCGTCGGGACGGGACAGCAAATTGCGCCACGGTTCCAGGCTCCAATGGCCGCCGAGCCGGAACCCGCCGACGAGTACGGCGAGCATCGGCGCAAGCCCAACGGCGACGATTGTCCAGGCGACGGCCTGGCCAACCGGCCCGGCGCGACGGGGTCGGCGCGCGACTTCGCGCGGCAACCGCACCATGCGGCGCCGCAGCAGTAGGTAAGCCGCTAGGAGGAGGCCGTTGAGAGCCAGTTGGATGATGCCGAGGACCGCGGCCTGTCCGTATTCTGGGAAGATCGAGTTCACTTTCAGGTAGAGGACCGTTTCGAGGGTCCGAACCTCGTTTCCACCCAGCAGTAGGACGGTGCCGAAACTTGCGAAACTGAAGAGGAAAACCAGCAGCGCCACTGCCCCAATGTTCGGCCACAATAACGGCAGCGTGACCCGCCAAAGCGCGGCGCGGGGGTTTGCGCCCAGCGTCGTTGCCGCCTCTTCGAGCCGGTGTGGGCGGCGCTCAAGAGCGGCATGAAGGAGGCGGGCGGCGAATCCGTAATTGTAGTACGCATGGGCGATGACGACGGCGGACATCGGGCCGAGGTTGGTCAAGAGATCCGTCCCGCCGACGTAGCTTTGTAGCCATCCGCGCGGGCCGAGGATGGCTTGCAAGCCGTAGACGACGACGAAAACCGGCATCACGAACGGCGCCGCGTGCAACGCAAGTTGCAGCCGGTGGCCGGGGACCCGGCGGCTATGGTAGAACCAAGCGAGCGGCAAGGCGATGGCCAACGTCAGAATGGTGCTGCGCAGGGCTTGATCAGTCGTGATGCGCAGCGTGTCCCGCGCGTACGGCTCGGTCGCCCACGCCCAGGCGTCGGCATCAGCGGCATGCACCAACACGAGCGCAAGCGGCACGACAAACAGAAGCCCAAGCACGACGGCCGGCGCAGCGAGCAACCAGGCGTGCCGCCCGGGTGCAAGTGCCGCCCGCACGGCGTCACACCGGGCACGTGGCGTACTTCTCGCGCAGGGCCGTCCAGTCCGAAAGCCACCGTTCCAGATTAATCGTGATGGTTTCGTAACTCATGCGAGCGTCGCGAAACGTGCCGGGCGCGGGGTCGATGCCGCCGTATGTGTCCCTGACGGAGATGCCGGGGACGACGGGGTAGACGCCATCTTCAGGTGCCGCGAGTTTCTGGAAGAAGTCGGTGAGCGTGAATTCGATCCACGCCTGCGCCGCAACTGGGTTCTTGGTGCCCTTGGCAATCGCCATGGTTTGAATCTGGTGAAACGTTGTGTTGGCCTTCGTGAGGACTTGGGCTAGGTTCTCCTTGGTCGGGTCGAAGTACTTCTCGTAGGCCGGCGACTCGGTGTAGGACGTCACAATTGCCTTGTCTGCTTGACCACCACCCGATTCACTAGCGCCGTAGCCGCCGCTGAAGTGCTGCACGTAGGCGGTCGTCCAGTCATCGACGACAAGGACGCATCCCGAGATTTTTCCATCGAGATCACGGTCCGTGTACGAGCCCGTAAAGAGGTCTGTCCAGTAATCGTGCCAGTCGTAGCGGTTCGGGCTGAAGGATGACTCCTCGCCGAAGGCCACGATGGTTGTAAGCAGGAATCCAAGCCCGGGCGTCGAGATGGTGGGATTCTCCGTCACGAACTGGTCGGCGTAGTGGCGCACGTCGGCAAGGTCACGCACGGGAACCCCATCAAGTGCCGGATTATCGGCATCGACGTTGATAGCGACGTATCCGTGGTCTACTGGGGTGGCATAGAACGTACCGTTCTGGGGAAAGAACAGGAACTCCGGGCGGATGCGGTCCACGAGGGCGGGGCGGTAGGGCTCCAGGATTTTGTCGCGAATCGCCTTGCCAAGCAGGGCGTTGTCGATCCCGTAGATGATGTCGAACTGCCCGGATGCAGCGCTCGCGGCAAGGGTGTTCATCGCCTTCACGCCGTCGCCGCCGTTCTCCTTCGTGACCTTGACGCCCGTGAGTTTTTCGAATTGGCCGGCAGCCGTGTCAAACGCGGCGAAGGCGCCATTGTCAAGCAAATTCAACGTGGTCCCGTTTAGATCTGGCCAGGCGTTGGGGTCCAAGCCCGTCTTGTCCTTGATGTATCCATCCTCTTCCACATAGAGGGCAGGCGGCCCCGGGGGCTCCAAACAGCCCGCAAGTGCCGGGAGGAAAATCATGAGGGCCGCGACGGCGGCCAATCGGCCGGACGGGGAACCCAGGCGAAGGACGACCACGCCCGGACGAGGCCCCGCCGGGATATAAGTCGTGAATGTCCACGGCCGGCGCGGCTATCCTTCGGGGCAACGCGAGGGCGCGACGGCGCCCGCATGGAGGCTACGAGGCGGCGACGGCGGACATGACCGGCACCGCGGGGGCGCCTGTCAGGCTGGCCAGTGCCCTGGACCCAAGGGCCGTTGCGGCAAAGCGCACGCCGTCAGAGCCCGGCAGTTCATCGACGAGCCCGAATTCAACGAGTTTCTTCAGGTGCCAACGCGCCGTTCCGACGTGCAGTTTCAAGTCGTGGGCCAACTCCCCGGCGCCGAGGCCGGTTCGCATCTGGACAAGTTCGAACAGGGCACGGGCGTTTGTGTTTTGCAGCGCTGTGACGGCGCGGCCGACTTTCTTGACCTCGACGCCGCCCTCTGAGGGGTAGAAGACGCGGAAGCCGTTGGCGCGTTCCGAGTGCACGAGTTCGGCGGACTCGAGTTTGCGGATGTGCCACAGGATGCTCGACGTCTTCATGTGAAACTCTTCGCTGAGTTTCTTGAGATGCACGCCCGGGTTGCCCCGGATGAAGCCGAACAGCATGGCGCGCTGGGGGTTCTTGAGCGCCTCCTTGGGAGTGATGTAGCGTGTAACCAGGGCGAAGCCGGCAACCCCGAGGGCGGCGACCCCGAGGGTAGCTAGGCTCGCAATCACAAGCCCATCATGGAACGAGGCGCGGACGCGGTCGGCAAAGCCAGGGTCCTGGCCCTGTTCAGGTCCACCGGGGACCGGGGAGGGATTGGGTGCCTCACCGGGACCAACAAGCGGGCTCAAGGTCGTGGTTGGATCCTGGGCTGCCGCCTGCGGGTCCGACGCCACATCGTGCGCGATGGCCTGAGCGGCCTGCACGGCTTGGTCAGGGTCGGTTGGGGCAGCCGATGCAGCCAGGGCAAGCGAGACGATTGCGAGCCCGGCCAGGAGGAACCACGGCATGAGACGCATACAACAGTCATGTCCCTGCCAGACCATATAGTGCTTGTGGCCGGGGACTAAAAACGTGGAGATTGGCAACGGGGGGAAACAAGCGGTCTAGCGCTCTTCCAATCCCGACTGCCCAATCGCGAAGTCGACCTTTCGGCCTTCTTCGATGGAGCGGTGTTTGATGACGGTCGCCCGCCGGCCGCCGTCGGGGCGTTTCTCGAAGCGGATGAGCGCCTTTACGAGATGCTCCATGACGCGGCGGGCAAAGGGCTGCGTTGTGTCCTCGCCGCCGTAGACTTGCCCCGTGACGAGGATGGGGACCTGGTTCTGGCGTGCAAACCCCGTGAGGTGGTGCAGCTGCTTGTACAGGCTCTTGCTGGCGTCGCCCTCCGCGCCCTCGCCGCCGTCGATGTGCAGACGGTAATGCATGTTGATGGAATCGACGACGACGAGACCCAAATCGGGGACGCGTGTGGCGTTCTGCACAAGCCGCTCCTGTTCCTCAATTGTGTAAGGCGTGAAGAAGAGGACCCTTTCCATGAGCGTTTCGAGGTTTGGCTCGTGGTTGCTCGACTCAACTGGCACCGGCAGGTCGACGGCGAGGCGCTCCTGGCCGGCCGAGAGCGGGGCCGCGTCTACGACAATCTGGGGTATTCCAATGGCCGTCGTCGTCGCGTCTGCGTTGTCGTGCCCTGCCAGGCCCGCTGCGGGTTCGTGGCCGGCGAAGATCTGCCGCAGGCGGACTGAACTGACGCCTTCCGTATCGACGTAAGCAATCCGCTTGCCGCGCCGGGCCACCTCGCGAGCGCATTGCAGGGCGAGGTTGGTCTTGCCGGAGCCCCCCTCGCCGAAGACGAGAGTGATGGCGTCGCATTCCAGACCGCCGTCCAGGAGAACGTCCAGGGGGGAGTCTGTCGGAAGGTACTCCACGGACCCGCCAGGGGTCGGGGGGCGATGAAGGCGATGGCTCAGGCCCTGGCCTGGACGCAATGCCGCGGGCCCTTAGATTTCGAAAGCGGCGATGTCGGCTGGACCGATGTGCCGCGCCTTTGTTGCGATAAACATCCGCTTCGCATCCGCGTCTGCCTGACTGGTTACGACGACGGCCATGTCGGCGTCCAGGTCGCGGGCAGCGTTCAGGATGCGTTGCGCCGTGGCAACGTCAAGCCGGTCGGGGGCGAACCCGATGAGGCGTTGCGGGTAGCCTTCGGCGCGCTCCGCCGCGAGTTCAATGCCAGGGATGGGCGCTGGCATCAGGACGTCGAACTTGAGTGCTTCGAGCCGCGCCTGCAGAACGGCAAGGTGCGTCGGTGGCACAGGCGGTGGGGGCGGGGGCGGAGGCGGCGATTGGGTGGTGGGGGCCGGCAAGACGCCGGGTGTGCCCTCGGCGGCGGGGCGCGCCACCCGTGGCTGCTGCGCCGTCCGCGCCCACAGCGCCTCGCCTGCCGGCGCCGGCGTCGTCGCCATGCGCCCTTCTGGCAAGGCGTCGAGGTGTGCATACATTTCGTCTCGCGCACCCTGCCGCAACGGAGGCTCGGCTTCCCAATCCGCGCGCTGGGTGCGGCGCAGCGGGGCCGCCACCGTGACTTCGCGGCGGCGCGCCTCGAGTGCCGCAAGAAGGGTCTGCCGGTCGGCCTCGCGGGCGCTCCTCTGGGCCGTCTCCTTGGCCTCGATCGCCGTGGCAAGGCGGCGGCGTTCTTCCTGCTCCACCCAGCGGCCATGCAGATCCTGGAAGAACAGGTCACCCTCGATGCGTACGTCGTCCTTGTCGGCGACGAGGTACACGACGCGGACTTCTGCGTAGGGCGATTCGCGGGCACGTGGGCCGATCTCCTTGACGAGGGCATTGATGTCTGTGTCGTCGAGGTCGGCGACAGTTGGCCTCGCCACGCGGACAACCATCCGGGGAAGGCGGTGCGGGTCGTCGGGGGCGCGGTAAATGCGATGTTGGCCAGGGCGGATGTTGGGCCGCAGGCCGGCACACTGCCGGTGGTCGAATTGTACGCGGGACGCCATGAGGTCCTGCAACAGTTGTGCGGGGACGAGGTGGGATTTGTGGTTCCCAACAAGGAGGCAGTTGGGCGTTCCGGCAACGTCGGCAGGCGCCAAGTATTGGACGGCTTGCTCTAAATCATTGACCAGGTCGGGTTCATCACGGGGAACGCGTACGACGAGAACCCGCGCCCCATCAGAATCCCAAACTTCAGACCCGTATTGCGGGGCAAGTTGCTCCTTGAGCCGGGCCAATTCGGCGCCGGGTAGAGGACTTGGCAGGGTCCGGCGAGTCGAAGCCATGGCACTCCTTCTAGACAGGAGGGAAGGAAAACGGTTGCCAAATGGTCGCACGGCCAAAAGCACCGATTATTCGGTGACCATGGGGCGCGTGGCAGTCCAAACAGGTTTTGCAAGACCCCAACCCCATGGTTTCGCCTCGAATGGCAACAATGGATGGAGCCATGTTTTCTTTACTTCCTATGGACTTGTCAGACCCAGAACACTAAGTTACGTTGACGTAATAAGAGTTCGTCGAGAAAATCGGGCACGAGAAACGCGAAAAATGAATCCAACAGGGAAAAATCCTGCAGCGGAACCCATGGGGTCTGGGGGGGGGCGGTGTGAAGCACCATGGTGTGAGTGTATGTATGGGGGTTGGTTGCAGCCATCAGCCGGCTGGCCTGAACCTCCATCCGTCCGGTGGAAACATTAGCCAGGTCAGCGGGAAATTCCGTCCGTAAGCACGCGCCAAATTTGCCAACCATCGGGAATCGCAAGGTCGGCGTTGTCCTCCAGGATGACGACATCTGCCTGCTTCCCCGCTTCCAAGGATCCAATGGCCTTCTCCCAGTGCAGGCTCCAAGCCGACCACCATGTGTAATGCCATATGGCTTCCAGGCTTTCCATTCGTTGCATAGGGTCGGGATGCGCTGCTGCGGCCGAAATCCCCACGAGCGGGCCAGGAGGCATGCCGTCCGAACCGAACGCCACTGGAATCCCTGCCGCAAGCATGGCACGGAAGCGATTGTTCAAGGCAAAACGTGGGCCAAGGCGATGCTCGTACATGCCGCCCTTGCTGGACCAAGTGCCGACGAAATTGGGCTGGCTGGAAGCGACCAGGCCGAGTTCGGCGGTGCGGCGCAGCTGGTCATCATGCACAATCTCGTAATGTTCGAAACGGTGCCGCAGCAGGTTTGCGTTCCACCCCGCTGCCTCGATGTCAGATCGTGCGGCAAGGGTAGCAAAAGCCGCCAGGCCCTGGTCCACGGCGGCATCCCCGATGGCGTGGGCGTGGATTTGGATGCCCGCGGCATGGGCGCGAGCAAACAAGCGGCCCAATTCGGTGTCGGACCAATTGAGAAGGCCGCGCGGGTGGTGGCCGCCATCACCGTAGTCCTCGCGCAGGGCCGCCGTGTGCGCGCCAAGGGAGCCGTCCAGGAATACCTTGAGGCCCCCGTCCCGCAGAAATGTGCCGGCCGCGCCGGCTACGTCGTCGGGAATCCGTGCCGCTCCGGTTTGGTCCCCGCGGCCGCTTCCTGCGGGTGGGGATTGCCCCGTGCGGAATCCGGCAGCAATTTCGTGCTCCAGTTGTTGCACGTAGACGCTCGATGCGATGCGCAGCCGGAGTCGTCCCGCTGCGGCGGCGCGCTGCAATGCCTTTCGGTACGGCGCTTGGGAATAGTCCCCGACAGCCGTGATGCCTAGGCGGAGGCATTCCTGGGTCGCCTCCTGCAGGGCTTCGTCGATGAGGGCGTCCCCGGTCGGGATGACCTCGTTGAGGTAGAGGCTTGCCTGTTCCAACAACAGACCTGTATCCAAGTCGACAATGGTCGGGTCGCTCCAGCGGGCGCGAATCAGCGCGAGGGCCGGCGAGTTGGCAACCGCGATATGGCCGCAGACACGCCGTAGTACTAGCACGCGGTCGCGCGGTCCGGCGCCGCCGGTTGCGGCTGCGGCAACGACGGCGTCCAACTCGCGGCGCGTTGGCCGCTCCGGCGTGGGCCAGCTCGATTCATCCCAGCCATCGCCGATTACGGGTTCAGCGCCCGGATGGCTCTCCAGCCAACGCAACACAGATGCAAGCGCGTCTTCTTTGGAGCGGCAAACCGACATGTCGGGCCGGTGGCGCTTCACGCCGATATGCAGGAAGTGTGTGTGGGCGTCCACGAAGCCCGGCAGGATGACGCGGCCGCCCGCATCTTCGACCTCGATGCCGCAGTCCCGGGCCTGCTGTCGGATTTCCTCGTTCGTGCCGACGGCGACGATGGCGCCTGCTTGCCAAAGAATCGCCTCGCGTTCCTCCAGCCACGGCTTGGGCGCGGTATCAGGGCCGCGCATGGGGAATACACGGGCGTTGACGTAGCCGCCGTCAGGCTTGGGCACGTTGCCGCAAGCGCGCCGTCGCCTAAGTGGTTGGCGACGCGCAACGGTCGGCGATGGGCGAAGCGGGCGGGCGGGGGGGGGGCGGGAGTTCGGTCGTCGTAGGGTGTTCTCATGAAAGTGCTCCGTTGGTCGACGCAACCACGGAAGTCACGGGAAACACGGAAACAGCGTGCCGGGGCCTTCCGTGCCGTTCCGTGATTTCCCTGGTATGCCGAGGCACACGCCATCTTCGTTACAAGCCCTGGTCGCAGTTTCACCGCCCCGGATGGGTCGCACGTTCGACCATGTGGCCCCAATGTGACGCCTTATCATGAGAACCGGCAGCAAACGCGCTGATGAAGATGCCAACCAGCAGTTGAGCAATGATGGACAACTTTGCGCAGGCACAACCCCCCTCGCGTTTCCGTTGCAGGAATACAAGGGGAGTGTTATCTGAGCCTATTTCCCGTATGTCTGCAAATAGGAAGCCGCTGTGTCGAGCCCGGCCGCAATGTTATCAGAGTGGGCATAAACCCCCCCTGGTTTGTTCGGCTCCCCGTCTGGCCTTTGGTCATGCGGGGTCCTGGCCGTGCCGGGAGGGGATGCGAGCCACGCAGGGATCGCCCGGCGGGTCTTGCCCCTTGGGGGACATTGCCCAAGGTTGGGATGCACGTAGAATGACGTCGGCGACGGATGGGCGCAGGCGGACGATTGACCATTCACATGTCTACGAACTAGAGGCTGCCACATGAGTAAAATTGAGATTCACCTGGAGAGCAAAGCGCTTGTGCGCGAAGGCGAGCGGCACGGCGCCCACGGCGTCCATTCCAGCCAGGCACCCGGCGCCGCGGCCTCTGCGGCCATGGCAACGCCACCTATCAAGGGCCTGCACATCGAACGGCACTACACCAAGGCGGGCACAGACGCGTACGCCGAAATTTCATGGACAACGCGCAAATCCGTCATCAAGGAGCCCGACGGCACCGTAGTCTTCGCAGTCGATCGCTGCGAGGTCCCTAAGGATTGGAGCCAACTGGCAACCGATATCATCGTCTCCAAATACTTCCGCAAGGCCGGCGTTCCCCAGGCGGACGGCTCAATTGGCGGCGAAACTTCGGCAGCGCAAGTCGTGCACCGCATCGCCAACTCGGTCCGTTGGTGGGGCGAGACGCACGGCTACTTCGCCACGAAAGACGACGCCGATTCTTTCGAGGCAGAACTGAAGCACATGATGATTACCCAGAAGGGCGCTTTCAACAGCCCGGTCTGGTTCAACTGTGGCCACGCGCACGTCTATGGTATTCAAGGCTCGGGCGGGAACTGGGCCGCAAGCGAGGAGACCGGCCACATCGAGCAGGTCAAACACAACTACACGCGGCCGCAATGCAGCGCCTGCTTCATCCAACGCGTCGAAGACAACCTCGTCGAGCGCAAGGGCATCTTCGAACTCCTGGCATCCGAAGCTCGCCTCTTCAAGTACGGTTCCGGCACCGGCTCGAATTTCAGTCGCCTCCGGAGCAAATATGAGAAACTGAGTGGTGGCGGCACCAGCTCCGGCCTCATGTCGTTTCTAAAGGTCCTGGACGCGGGCGCCGGTGCAACGAAGTCGGGCGGCACAACGCGCCGCGCCGCGAAAATGGTGAGCCTCGACATGGACCACCCAGAAATCGAGGATTTCATCAACTGGAAGGCTCGCGAAGAAAAGAAGGTGGCCGCCCTCATCGCACAGGGCTACGATTCCGATTTCAACGGCGAAGCGTATGGCACGGTGGCCGGTCAGAACTCCAACAATTCGGTGCGCATCACCGACGCCTTCATGGCTGCGGTCAAGGCCGACGCGGACTGGAACACCACGAGCCGCATGACCCCGGGCGAAATCGTGAAGACCTACAAGGCCAAAGCGCTCTGGGACCAAATCGCCTACGCCGCTTGGGCCTGCGCCGATCCAGGCACCCAGTACGATTCCACCATCAACACGTGGCACACCTGCAAGGCGACGGACCGCATCTACGGCTCCAACCCGTGCAGCGAGTACATGTTCCTCGATGACACGGCGTGCAACTTGTCGAGTCTGAACTTGATGAAGTTCCTGAAGTCGGACGGCACGTTTGACCTTGAGTCGTACCGCCACGCCATCCGTGTTTTCTTCGTGGCGCAAGAAATCCTCGTCGGGTATTCCAGTTACCCAACGCGGGACATTGCCAAAAACAGCGAGGAGTACCGCCCCCTCGGCCTCGGCTACGCAAACCTCGGCACCTTGCTTATGACAACAGGCCACCCGTACGATTCTCCCGACGGACGGGCCATTGCAGGAGCCCTCACGGCCATCCTCACCGGTCACGCCTACCGCGTCTCCGCCGAGATGGCAGCGGTGAAGGGCGGGTTCAAGGGCCTCGAAGTGAAGGACGCTCATGGCAAGAGCAACCACGAATACATGGCCGAGGTCATTGGAATGCACCTTGCGGCCGCCCGTCTGCTGCGTGCAACGGGCTCCCCTTTGCCGCAGATGGACGGCATGGACCTCAAGTCGCATGGCCTTGCCGACCTCGGTATGGCAAACGTGCAGGCCACGAAGAACAAGACGCTGACCATCTATGCGGAGTTGTTCGACGCTGCGGTCGAGGACTGGGAAGCCGCGTTGGCCCTTGGCAACAAGTTCGGTTGGCGCAATGCCCAAGCCACCGTTCTTGCACCCACCGGCACAATCGGCCTGCTGATGGACTGTGACACGACCGGCGTCGAGCCGGACTTCACGATGGTGAAGTTCAAGAAACTCGCGGGCGGCGGGTACTTCAAGATAATCAACCAGAGCATCCCCGCGGCGCTGCGGTTCCTCGGCTACGCGGACGGCGAAATCAAGGCCGTAGAGAAGTATGCAATCGGCCATGGAACCCTGGAGGGCGCGGCCGTCACGAAGGAGACGTTCCTGTCAAAGGGCTTTTCGGAGGAGGAGTATCAGGAGGCCTACGACGCAGTCGCGGCCGCCAAATCCTTCAACGAGTACACGCCGAAACTGAACCCGAAGACCATGAAGGACAAGGGCTTCACCGGCCAAGCAATCCACGCGCTCCAGGCGTACGTCGAGGGCCACCAGACCGTTGAAGGCAGTCTCGTGAAGCGGGAACACCTTGCCATTTTCGACTGCGCCAACAAGTGCGGCGACGGCGAGCGCTTCATCCACCACACGGGCCACCTCAGGATGATGGCCGCGGCACAACCGTTCCTGTCGGGCGCCATCTCGAAGACCATCAACATGCCGCACGAGGTCGCGGTGGCTGATGTTCGCGATGCGTATGAGATGGGTTGGCGCCTCCAATTGAAGGCCGTGGCGCTCTACCGCGACGGCTGCAAACTCAGCCAACCCCTGCAAACGGCGAAGTCTAAGAAGGACAAGGACGCGAAGGCCGAGGTCGCGTCGCCGGTCCAGGCGGCAAGCGTGGCGCCGCGCCTCGCGCACGGCGAGGTCGAGCGGCCGCCGCAGGAAAACGACCAGGGCTTCAAGCGCACGGTCACGATTTTCACTGGTTACGGCCAGGAAAAGGTCGACATCCAAGTGTGGGAATACGCCGACGGCCGGCCCTGCGAGATCTTCGTGGGCGCGCGCAAATCCGGTACACTCGTCGACAATTTCCTCAAGGAGATTGGCAAGAACTACAGCCGCAATCTGCAACTCGGCATGACCCTTGAGGAACTGACGCGCAAGCTCATTGCGGAGCATGGACCGCTAGGCGGACAAACCGACCACAAATACATCAAGAGCGCCCTGGGCATCCAGGATCTGCTTGGAAAGTTGCTGCGTTACGAGTACTTTGGCGAGACCAACTTCTTGTCGGTCAAGCCGGACCCGAATGCGGCGGACTACGTTCCGACGCGCAAGGAAACGCTGGAAATCCTCGCAATCGCAAAGCACCGCCCGAAAGGCGAAAAGACGCTGGCTGACTTCGAACCGAAGGCGACGGAATCCCTGGAGAAGAAACTCGGCAAGACCAGCATGACGGACCCCAACGAGTTCCTCGCCGGCCTCGGCGGGGACGCGCCCGACTGCGACCAATGCGGGCACACGACTGTTAGGAACGGGGCCTGCTACAAGTGCCTCAACTGCGGGAACTCGATGGGTTGCAGCTAGGGTTCCGCTTGGCGCGCCTGGTTGGCCTTCCGGATCTCAAGGGTCAGCTGATCTAGGCATGATGCCATTCCGAGCAGTGATCCAGCAATTCCGACCTGGAAACCCCAGCGTGGCGCGCCTTTCTGCGAGTAGTGGAAGGTTTGCATCTCCTCGTAGCCGATGTAGCTCCAGATGAGGAAGCCAGCGAAGGCGAATGCGACAAGTGCAACGGATAGCAGGGCGAGTTTCGGACGGATTCCGACGGTGGCCGCTGCGACTGCGGCGACTGCAAGGACGATGACGATTGGGATGGTGCCATCATGTATGTAGCGCTGTTCTGGCACCGTCGACAAGGCGCCCCACGGGCCGAAAGCGCCTCCCGCAATCAGGGCGCCGCCTGCCGCGGCCGCAATTCTCAACGCCGTCGCAACGCGCCCCGTCACGGTCGTGCGAACGCCTATCTGGATTTAGTTTGGTGTCACCCCAACGGGTTCCTGCGCGCCGCCGTATGCGGCGTTCATGCCACCTACAGTCGGGACACGACATCGGCTGTGCTGAGAACAGGGACCCCAACAAGCTTGGCCACTCGTGCATCGTGGCTCCACAGGTTGGCGTCGATGGCCAAACAGGCCGCCACGAATGGTGCATCATCCTCTGACAAAGGCCCAAGCCGGCGGAGGGCCTCGGCGCGAAACGGGGCCATGACGAGGAAGGGCACAGACGTGATGCGGGCACGAAAGCTCGCGACGGCCAGGTCGATCCGTGACGCCGCGATGCCCGCAAATATCTGCGGCTTGCCTTGGCCACCCTACGTTAAACGCACACCGGACGACCTGGCCTGTGGCCCCTTCGTCATCCTGGTTCAATCGTTTTGCCCGGTGGGTTGCTCATGTGACAGGGCACGGCGCCGCATTTGCAATAGCCGTCGCCGTGATTATCGCGTGGGCCATTGCCGGCCCAGCCCTCGGCTACAGTGACACCTGGCAACTGACAATCAGCACCGTAACCGGCATCGTGACGTTTCTCATGGTCTTCGTAATCCAGCATTCGCAGACGCGTGACACCGAGGCCATGCAAATCAAGCTTGACGAACTGCTGCGCGTCACCGGGAACGCGGACCGCGGCGTCATGGACCTCGAAAACCAATCGGAAAGCGAACTGGCCCGACGGCAGAAAGCCTACACGGCGCTGGCACGGGAATCACGCGGGCCGCGGGCGCCGAAGAAGGGTCGCTGATGACCGCGGCTTTACTCTAGTCCGCCTGACGGCTTCGGCGGTTTCTTATCGTGGCTCTTGTCCGGCATGGGCGGCTTCGAATCCGGTTCATGCGGTCCGGGAGCACGGCGCTTATCCGGCTCGCCCGGCCGAGGTGCCTTCTCAGGATTGATTGGGCGTTCCGGTTTGCCCGGCTGACCGGGAACACCTGGCTTCGGTGGCGGCGGTACATCGCCGGGGCGCGGGCCTGGGAGGCCTGGGTTGGGAGGCATAACCCACCTTGTGTTCGCGCTCCATGATAAGTCCGCGCCTCTGTGGTGGACGGTACCAAGGCTGTCCACCAAAATTGTCCCCGAGCACGTTGGCCAATGGTTATGGCCGCCGGTCGCAGAGGAAAATCCATGGCAACAAACCTTGCTCCAGTATATGTGAATGATTCGCGGGTCACGCTGCAGGGCGACCCAAAACCCCAGGTCTCGAAAATCATGGAAGCCTGCGGAAAAGCGGCCGACACCTTCGACGTTGTGCGGTTGCGCAAGCAGAACGATTCTCAGGGCACGACCTGCATGCCGGAGGATGTGATTGACCGGACCGCGCAGGTGAATGAGCCGGTTTACCTGAAGTGCATCGACCGTGACGCGCCGAAAACGGCGGGAATTGGCCGCAAGGAGCAGATGCCAAGCGGCAAGTTCACCGGCAAGACCGCCGACGCGCAGGACAAGCAACAATCGTTCAAAGGGACCTTGAAGCCAGCTTCAGGGTCCACGCAGGAGACGGCTGGAAAGGCCGGCAAGGATTCCCTACAGTCCTATGGCCCCGGCGCCAAGTCCGCCAAGTCGCCAGATAGCAAGGGTGGCGCCGCGGAAAAGGGACAAGCCATGTATGACCCCCACAAGGAAACGGGCGCCGGAAAAGGCGAGCGTCCCGACGCGGATGCCAAGTTCGGCAAGCGCGACGAGGCATGAATCGGCGCACACCGACGAGCCCGACGCCTCGAGCCGTCGCGCGGCGACAAGGCTACAAAGCGGCACGCAAGTAGCCGCGCATGGGTCGCCTTGTCGCCGCGATTCTCCTCGTCGGCGCTGTTGCTGTCGGAACGACGTTCGCCTTCGTTGCCGTCCTGCCGTGGCTGCGTTGGTTGATTTTCGCCCTTTGCCTTTTGGCGGTATTCGTCGCAATCGGCTGGCTGTTGTCGGGCGCGCCACAGGGTATTTTTTGCGGTAAGGGGAAGAGTTGGAGCCTCAGTATCACCCAGGCGCTTCTTTGGACCGTCATTCTCCTTCCGGCCATCCTGACCATCTGGCTGGAGCGGCTCGGCAACACGGCGGCCGCCGGAGACATCACCATTAGCAACGAACTCGTCCTTCTCATGGGGCTCCCTGTGGCGGCCCTTACCGGTGCGGCGGCCATCACGGCAGGAAAGGCACGCAACAAGGGAACACCCGTCAACTTGGACGCCAAGCAGTTGGACTACGTGCGCAAACACATTGACGCCTTCTGGTCAAGTTACAGAACCAGCGAAACCGCGGCCGCCTACGGCGTCGAGCTCGATACCCGACCGCCAGAGGAACTCGTCAAGACCTTGACGTCGACGGCGGAACATGAGCCGCAAAGCTTAGGGCAGTTACGCGCCCAACTTAGCAGCCGGCTGCAACCCGGCGAAAAGAAACCGCGAGGAATTGGCCCGGACATCGGCGGCTTTCTCGCGTACCTTGAGAGCTACCTGGCCCAGGCGCACAAGGGAGTACTCGTCGTCAACTTGGACCGCCACGAGGCGCGGCCAATCGATATGCTAAGTGGTGACGAGGTCGACGACGCCGACGGCACCGACTTCGGCAAAGTCCAGTATTTCGTCATCAGCGTCCTTGCCATGGTGGCTTACATTGGCCTGCTCCTCGACTATTTTGGCACCGAACCGCTCTGCGCTGGTGCGGCCTCGTGCGCGCTGCCGCCCGCACAGGGCGCCATTCTGGCGATTCTGCTTACGAGCACCGTCGGCTACCTTGGCCTAAAAGGAGCTCCAGGAACCGCCACGAGGTAGGCTCAACCAAGGCCGTCCATTTCCGATGGAACCGCTGGTTCATTTGGAACCTTGCGGACCAGCCGCCCTTGGCAAAAGAGGTCTGGACACGAAATCCTGGGGTGAAATGGTGGTCTAGCAGAAGCAGGCGAGGACCCTCGCCCGCTCGAGTCCCATCGCCGTCGCGATGCCGGCCGCACGGGCCGGGTCCGGTTTTTGCGCAATGGGTTCGGCGGGCGTTGGAAGGTGGGCAATAAACGCGTCCATTTCATCGAAAGCGGCGATGGTCATGCCGCTGTCCCGGATGAGTTTGTGGTACCGGCCGGCGCCGCCCGCGCCAGCCTCACGAATCATCTGGCGCAGATCCGGTTGTTCCCGCAGCGCCTTCAGGGCGGTCCTTGCCCCGAAACCTCGCACGCCATCGTTCCAATCAGTGCCGCACAGGATGGCGATGCCGCGCAACTGCGCGCGATTCAGGCCATGCCCGTCCAGGTCGGACAAGTGGTGTAGGAACGGTTCCGGGCTGCCCGCCTTGCGCAGCACAGTCGGCGCACCGGCGACGAGCGCGTCGAAGTCCTCCGTGGCCACGGCCTGCGCGAAGCCGGCGTGGCACAAGGCGGCCGCGTAGCGTTCGCCATCGTGATCCGCCCGCACGACTGCGACGCCTAGGGATTCCAGGAGCCGGCTGCAATCCGCAATCATGGTGCCGTCAAGCGTCGTCGTGGCGCGCAGGAATTTGTGGTGCGCGGCGTGGTCGCCGGCAGCCAGGGCCTCCTCGGCGTTGAGGGCGGCCTCGAGTCGCTTCTGGATGCGCTCCTCAACCGTTCCCCATTTGCGCGGGTGCACTTGGCCATCCCAGACGACAATCGGCTCGGCGCCGCGCTCGCGCAAGTGCCGGACCAGGTTGACGTACCCAATCAGGTGCCCAATTGGGCGACCGTCGGGATTGCGCAGGACATCGCCGTCACGCCCCCGGAAACTCGTCAGATAGCGAAAGGCAACGTTGTGGCCATCAACGGCGATGCGTTTGCCGTGGTACCAACTGTCCGGGACGGGATGCTGGGGGAACAGGTCCCGGAGGTTGACGCCCACGAGAGTTCGCACGACTAGCCCACTTATGGTTTTCGCCTTGACCTATTAAACCCGGCAATCGGATGGTAATTGGATGCCGGCGGATGAGAACGAGGCCCCCGAACGGGGCAGCACGGCCGCCGAGCAGAAGGCCTTCACCGCTGAGAAGAATACCTCCTTGGTTCGGCTTGCCGTCATCGTCTTTGGCGTAATCGTCTACTGGTCCGCCTACTACCCCAAGGGAGTGCCATGGCTGGCTGCCGTTGTCTCGGTCGTGGCCTTGGGTTACGCGCTTTACGACGTTTTGGCCGAACCATACCGACGCTTTCCCATCCTTGTGACAAGCTTGTGGACGGCCATCACCGATGGTGTTCTCATCACCGTCTGGCTGCACGCCACTGGCGACGTGGAATCGCCCTTCTACCTCCTGTGGTTTCTCTCCCTCGTGGCGGTCACGTTCCGCTACGACTGGCGGGCGACAGCCGCTGCGGCATGCCTCTACGTCGTGGCCTATACGGGCCTTGTAGCCGCCACGGGTGGACTGCCGTCCCATGCCTTTGACATGGCGGTACGCAACGGCTACTTGTTGTTGCTTGGCGCCCTCGGCTCGCTTCTTGCCCGCGAATCGACCCGCGTTTTCGAAGAGCGTTTCCATTTGGGCGAGCAGGTCAGGCGGGCCCAGGCCCTCCAAGACGAGTCGGACTTGTCTCGGTTGCGTGAAATGGATCGGTTCAAGGGCGAGTTCATCAATGCCCCGGCCCACGAACTCAACACACCGCTTACGCCGCTCAAGCTGCAGCTGCGGGTCCTCAAGCAGCGCATGGGTGCGGCACCCGAGGCGGATCGTGCCATGATAGAGGTGCTTGAGCGAAATCTCAACCGACTTGCCGAACTCGTGGAAGAGATGCTGGACGTGGCCCGTCTTCAATCGGGTCGCCTGCGTATGAACCTCGTGCCCTGCGACATGGATCGCCTGGTGCGCGACACTGTCGACACGTTTCAGGAGATGGCGAAGCAGCGCGGCATTCGCATGGCAGTGGCGTCGGAGGGAGCAATCACGACGATTGCAGATGGCAACCGGGTGACGCAAGTCTTGGTGAACCTGGTCTCCAACGCCCTCAAGTTCACGCCGAAAGGCGGCTCGATTGATGTGGAGCTGCGTTCCGAACCGGGCGCAGTTGCTGTGCACGTACGCGATTCCGGCGTTGGCCTGTCGCCGGAACAAATCGATGGGCTGTTCCAGCCCTTCGTGCAGCTGCATCGAGACCAGGTCACGGCCACCGGAACCGGATTGGGACTGTACATCAGCCGTGGCATCGCCCAACGGCACGGTGGCACTCTCATTTGCACGAGCGAAGGCGTCGGCAGGGGCGCCGTTTTCACGATGCGCCTTCCCGTAGGCGGCGTCCAGGGCGCCGAATAGAGGCCGTCGAAGGGATTCGTTCCTTTCATTAGGGGAGGGCCCTCATGGCGGGCCATGGCATCTCCGTTCGTCGACTCCCGCGTGCTCATCACCGGGGCCACTTCGGGCATCGGCGAGGCGACGGCTGAGGCGTTCTGCCGTGAAGGTTGCAAGGAGATCATTGTCACCGGCCGACGGGAAGAACTCTTGAAAGAGAAGGCCAAAGGCTGGTCCGACCGGTATGGGACCGATGTTGCCGCCGTCGTGCTTGACGTTCGCAGCCGTCCGGACATCGAGGCCATTGCTGAACAACATGCGAGCCTCTTCGATGTGGACATCTTGGTTAACAACGCCGGCCTAGCGCGCGGCACAGAAGCCATGCAGTCGGCCGAACTCGACGACTGGGAAGAAATGGTCGAAACCAACGTTCTAGGTCTGCTCTACATGACGCGGCACGTCGTGCCCCATATGGTCGCGCGGGCCGGCGGCAAGGGCGCCGGGCACATTGTCAACCTCGGTTCAGTTGCCGGGCGTTGGACGTATCCCGGAGGCGGCGTCTACTGCGCCAGCAAAGCCGCTGTGCGCGCCCTGACGGAAGGCTTGCGCATGGACCTGCTTGGCAAGAATGTCCGCGTGACCAACATCGAGCCAGGGATCGTGGCCGGGACCGAATTCAGTCTGATACGCCACAAGGGCGACGAGGCGAAAGCCAAGCGTGTCTACGAAAACACGCGCCCCCTCAACACGGCCGACGTCGCCGAGACCATCTTGTGGTGCTGCAGCCGGCCCGAACACGTAAACGTCCAGGAACTTGTCTTGTATCCGACCGACCAGGCGCACGTCGGTCAAGTGTTCCGCACCGGCAATTGAACGTCCGGCCAGGCACGACAAGGCTTTTCCAGCGCGGCTCTCGTCGTCGGCTCCATGCGAACCGCAATCCTGCTCGCCGTCGTCCTGTCCGCTGGCCTCCTGGCCGGCTGTGCCACCAAGAAGTCGCAATGCCCTGACGAGTACGGGCCCGAATTCGACAAAGCCTACCACGCCGCTCTTGATATGGTCAAGGAGCAAGGCCTCGAAATCCCCCCGGACTCTGACGGCGACTGCATCAACGACTTCGCCGAGCAGGCTCTAGGAACGGACCCGAACAATTACGCCAGCCACCCCACATTGGAACAACTGCAGGGCCTAGCCGGCGGAAATCCTGGCATTTCGGACCCGCCGGAAACCCCGGCGGCCCCGCCGCTTGCCTGGGAAGAAGAGCGCTACAGCGGCCAATTCATTACCAATACGGCTTTTGACGCCGAAAGTGCAACGAGTCCGCGCAACTTCCTTGTGCCGGACGGCGCCACGATGGCCTGGCTCAACATCACGGTCAAAGGCCAACTGCCCGGGGACGTCAACGTGCGCTTCCTGCCGCCCGGCTGCGGCGATGCCGGCTGCTGGAAGGAAGAGCCCGCCACCGGCGGGTCGCTGCAAGTCTTGATTGAGGAGCCGGACGCCGGCCAGTGGAGCATTGTGCTCTTTGCCGGCATGGGCTTCCAACAGGGATCCTTCGACCTCGGTGTGAACGCGTTGCTCCCGGTAGCCGCGTCAACGACTGCTTAGACCGACATGCGTCTGCATCTCTGGATTTCGGGGCGCGTCCAGGGCGTCAACTTTCGCGAAGCAACGCGCCGCCAGGCCGAGCGCGGCGGTATCACCGGCTGGGTTCGCAACAGCCCAGACGGTCGCGTGGAAGCCCTTTTCGACGGCGCTGCCGAAGCGGTACGCGCGCTTACTGACTGGTGCCGTCACGGACCGCCGGACGCGCACGTCGAGAGCATCGTGGAGCGCGAGGAAGATGCAGGCGAGCCCTACGTTGGCTTCCAGGTGCGTCGCTAGATTTCGGGCACCCTCCGACGCGCAACATCGGATTTCTCTCTGAAGCCGCTCGGCCGGTTTTGTGGGCGCCAATGGGCTGCGCCACACCGCTCAAATATGACCTCCAAGTCGGCGTCGTCATGGCCCTCGAGCAGACCTTCGTCATGATTAAGCCGGATGCCGTGCAGCGGGGCCTCGTCGGCCAAATCATTGCCCGCTTCGAGGCCAAAGGGCTCAAAGTGAAGGCGATGCGGCTGGAGATGGCTGACCCAAAGGTCGTGGAGGCCCACTATGCGGTCCACAAGGCGCGCCCCTTCTACGGTGCCCTCATCAAGTACATCACAAGCGGCCCGGTTGTGCCGATGTTTGTCGAAGGCGAATCCGCCATCGTGGTAAGTCGCGCTTTGATGGGAGCCACAAACCCTGTGCAGGGGAAGCCGGGCGAGATTCGCTTCGACTACTCGCAGACCATTGGCCGCAACATCATCCACGGCAGTGACTCGGCGGAGACGGCCAAGTTCGAGTTAGGCCTGTGGTTCCCGCAGGGCGCAGCAAGCTACAAGTTGGCCGCGGACCCGTTCTTGTTCGAGTGAGCCAGGCGGATTGTTACTTCGGTGGCAGGGTGGCCCGCGCCGCCTTGAGCGCTTTTGCATACCACTCCAACTGTTCGAAGAGGCCATCAATACGCTTGTCGAAAGCTGCTTTTTCAACAGGGCCGTCGGCCGTGAATGATTGGGCGACCTTGAACACGGGCACGTGGGAAGGAACGGTGATGGCCCCCAGCCCCGCAATGGTCTGCCGAAGCATGTCGATTGCTCGAAGACCGCCGGATTCGCCGCCGCAGCCGACCAGGGCGAAGGGCTTGCGGTTCCAGGGCTTGAACGTGATGTCGAGGATATTCTTCAATGCCCCGGGCAGGCTGTAATTGTATTCGGGAGTCACGATGACGAATCCGTCCGCCTCCTCGATCATGTGCACAAAATCGGCCACCTTTTGGGGCCGCTCCGTCATCTCAAATTCGCGCTGCACGAGGTCGCCAAAGCCAAGTTCGCGGGGGTCAACGAAAGGGCTTGCAACCCCCGGCCGCCCCGTCAGCCGCTTGTGCACATAGGTGGCGACGTTCTCGGATTTCCGCCCTTCGCGAATGGTACCGAGGATGACGGGGATGGAGAGTTGCATAACCTGTGTATGGCCAAGGCGCGCTTGACCATTGGCCCAGGGGCAGGGTGCAAAACCCGCAAATAGCGGGCCTCTGTGGACCGGCCGATGCCGGCTGACGACCGCACCGCCGAGGAGAAGTTGGCGGACCAGCTTGCGGCGGAGCTCGAGGCCGAGTTTGCCAACGAGGTCGAAGGCGAGGCCGAATCGTCGGAAGGCGAGCGTCATCCGGAGCCGGCCCCGAAGCCGGAGCCAAAGAAGGAAGCGGCGAAGCCGAAGCCGATTGAGGTCTCTGCCGAGGCGGTCGCGAAGGCGAAGGAGCAGGCCAAGAAGGCCACGGAGGGTGACGCGGACAAGACTTTCGCGGCGCTTGAGGCCAAATCTGCTACCGCCTACACGCGCCATCCAATCGTTTCGGTTTTGGGCCACGTCGACCACGGCAAAACCAGCATTCTCGATCGCATTCGCGGCACCAAGGTTTTCGATCGCGAAGCCGGCGCGATTACGCAGCACATCGGAGCAAGCGAAGTGCCGCTTTCCACGATCTACGAGCGTTGTGGCCCTATCCTGAGGGGCAAGAAATTCACGGTCCCCGGCCTGCTGTTCATCGACACTCCGGGCCACCACGCCTTTGCCAGCCTGCGGTCGCGGGGCGGCCAACTCGCAGATATCGCGGTCCTCGTGGTCGACATGACGGAAGGCCTCATGCCGCAGAGTCTCGAGGCAATCAACATCCTGAAGCGCAGCAAGACGCCCTTCATCATCGCCGCCAACAAGGTGGACCGGTGTCAGGGCTGGGTGACGGCGGACAAGCCGTTTATCCTCAACGTCAAGGACCAGGGGCCGACGGCGCAGGCGAATTTCGATGACAAGTTCTACACCTTGATTGCGGCGCTGCACCAACTTGGTCTTCCGTCGGAACGCTACGACCGCATCAACGACTTCACGCGCAACATCGCAATTGTCCCCACCTGTGCCCGTTCTGGGGAAGGCATCCAAGACCTCTTGGCCATGTTGGTAGGTCTTGCGCAGAAGTTCCTCGAGGGCCGCCTTGAGACGGACGAGGAGATGCCGGGGGAAGGCACCGTCCTCGAGGTCAAGGAGGACAAGGGTCTCGGCACCGTCTTGGACGTCATCCTGTACGCAGGCAGCATCCGCAAGGGCGACCGCATCCTCGTCGGCACCAGCAACGAACCACTTGAGACGCCCATCAAGGCGCTTCTTAAACCTGCACCCAACGATGAGATGCGCGATGCCCGCAAGGCCTTCACGAAGGCCGATGAGATCATCGCGGCCGCCGGCCTCAAACTCCTTGCACCCAACCTGGAAGGCGTCGTCGCCGGGGCGCCCCTTCGCGTCCTTCGTGGCGACAACTACGATGAAGCCTACGAAGCGGTGGCCGCCGCAAGCAAGCCCCAAGTGGAATTGGCTGATGTTGGGGTCTTCATCAAGGCCGACACGATTGGCGGGCTCGAGGCCCTCGCGGGCGAACTGAAGGCGCGCAGCATCCCGATTCGCGATGCCCAAGTCGGCGACGTAAGCCGCCGGGACGTCGTGTCCGCCGCCAGCATGACGGAACCCCTGAGCCGAGCCATTTTGGGTTTCTCGGTAAAAATGCTTCCCGATGTCGAGGCCGAGGCGCAAGTCCGGGACCTTCCCGTTTTCACGAATCCAATCATCTACTCACTGCTTGACGACTACGACGCGTGGCGCAAGGCGGAAGCCGAGAAGCAGGAGAAGGCGAAGCGCGTTGAACACATCCACCCCGCCAAGATCCGCTTCCTTCCTGGTTGCAGTTTCCGTATGCGCGACCCCGCCGTCTTCGGTGTGCGCGTCTTGGCCGGCTCCATTCGTCCCGGCCGCATGCTGTTGAAGGACGACGGGAAACAAGTCGGCCGCATCAAATCTATCCAGAAGGACCAAAAAACGGTCACTGAGGCAAAGCTTGGCGACGAGATTGCCATCAGCGTGCACGGCCCCACAATCGGACGCCAAATCAACGAAGAGGACATCCTCTACCTCGACATCCCCGAGACGGATGCCAAGTGGCTCTTGACCCAGGGAAAAATCACGCCCGAAGAGAAAGATGTCCTTGTGGAGTTTCTCAAGGTACGGCGGAAGGAAGACAAGTTTTGGGCCATGTAGAGACCACAGAATCCGGCGGATGCCACCGATACGCGGTAGGAGTGCCGAGCCCACCCTTGCGCTAATCGGTGGAATCAGCAGGGTCGGTGGATTCCGCCTCAGCCGAATAAGTCATTCCACATCCCTGTAAACGAATCGAGATCCTCTGCAATTGGCGTGAAGTTGGCAAGCATGCCGCGTACATAGGACGCGTCGGCGAGGCTGTAGAAGGTTTGGCGGCCTGCTTTTCGTGCCTTGACGAGTTTCGCGTCCAGCATAAGCGTGAGGTGGTAGCTCGTGCTTGCCTTTGCCAAATTGAGGCGTCCGGCAAGATTTCCCTGTGCCAGTTCGCTTTCGGTCAGAAGCAGGACAGCAATCCGCAGGGCGACGGCGTTACGCATGAGGCAGAGGAATTCCATTTCGCGCCGCGACCACCGCGGCTTTCCGACACTGGGGAAATACCGCGAATACCCAGGTTCCTGGATGCACTGCACCTTGCCCTCATGTTCCAATTGTTCGAGGTGGTAGGCGGCAAGGCGCGTCGGAAGGCCCAGGCGTCGTTCGATTTCGCGCACATGGATTCCGGGATAGCGCGACACGAACTCTTGGACTCGGGCGCGGGCCGGCATCAAGGCCGCCTCCACAGAAGCGGCCAGGCGATGAGGCCGACGGCCGTGAGGTCGGCGACGCTGAATGCCAACTCTTCGGTAGGGCCGCCGTCGAAGCCGGAGGCAAGGTCGACGGCTTTCAGGAGATTCTTGGCCGCAAGCAGGGCGAAGGCGGCAACGACGAAGTAGATGCGTCGGTTTCCTGTGCGAAGAACGCCACGCCATGCCGCAAGTGCCACGACTGCGCACACCATGGCGACCGCCCCCACGACGATGGCTGCGACTTGCGGTTCAGTTGTCACCCGGCCAGCCTACTCGATGATGACCGTGCCCCACATGCCCTTTTGCTCGTGCCCGGTCATCGGCGTGCCGTCCGGGTTGGTTCCCTTGACGCCGCCGGCCTCGCACCAAATCTTGTACCGTCCGGTCTCGGTCGGCGTGAAGTAGGACTTGTCCTCGTCACAGACCCTGGCGGGGTCCGAGTCGGGTACGCATGTTTTCGTCGTGCGGCCTGCGCTGACCTCGTGCTCGATGAGGCCGTCGTAGCCGGGGATGCGGAAGGCGACGTCGTGGAAGGAATCCGGGGAGCCAGGCTTGTCCGCGTTGGTGATGACGAAACGGATGTTCTCGCCCTTTTTCACGACAATCTCTTTCGGGGTCAAGTACTGCACCGTCGGGTACGACGCGTAGCCGATGCGAATCTCGATCTCACGCACGACCGGACCCGAGTCGGAGCAGCCGGAGAGCGACAAGGCAAGGAGTCCAAGGGCCGCAAGCAACACACGCATGCCCTCTGGCAAGCCCCACCCGGAGATAATGATTGTTCGAAAACTGCAGAAACTGTCTTAAACCGGGTCTGGCTCGAATCCGCTATGCGCGTCGCCGCGTGCTTGCTGGTCCTCGGCCTGCTCGTGGCCGGCTGCGGCGGGAAGACCGAGACCGGCAGCTCTTCGCCAACGTGGGCTGCCCCCCCACCTCCGGGGGCCGCTTTCACCGAAAACTTTGACTCGCTGGCTGTCGGCGCCGCCCCAAGCAACTGGACGAACACCGGAGCGACCTGGCGGGTCATCGCCAACAGCACCGCTCCCAGCACGCCAAACGTCATCCAGGGCACCGGTTCGCCGACGAAGGGACGTACCAGCCTCCTGCTCGACCCGGCCGGGTCATTTGGCGACTTCGAAGCCCAAGTCCGCTTCCAGATCGTGTCCGGCGAACATCCGCAAGGCGCAGGCCTGTCGTTCCGCTTCAAGGACCCGGAGCACTACACCTTGATCCGCTTCAGCACATCGGAACAGGGCTGGCACATCTTCGTCGCCGACGGCGGCGAGGCGGACAAGCAGAACTCGGCGTCCCTCCCGGTGGAGGCCGAGCTGCCCGTCCTTGGTGAGTGGATCGAGCTTCGCATCGAGGCACGTGGGTCGCACATCCAGGCGTGGTGGAACGGCACCCTCGTCATCGACTACACCGAGACATCCGAGTCCGTGCCCCATTCAGGCACGCTCGGGCTGTTCCTCCGAGGCGAATCAGTGGCCTTGTTCGACGACCTCGTTGTGAAGCCCCTCTAGGCGTCCCAAGAAATCGGGCGATGCAGGTGCCGTCGCGCCATCACCGGAACCTCATGCCATCCAAGGGCAACGGTCCGGGGCTCCATTACATACCCGGCCGCCTCGGGGGGCGCCTTGGTGCCGCACTCGCGGCAACGGTAACCCTGGTCGACGCCGGCGCTTTTCATGGAGCGCCCGCAGGTTGGGCATTTCGGATTGTCTTGCTTGATGCGATGCTCGGCCCACAAGTCGACGCGTAGTTTCTCCAATCGCACCACGCCGTCGGCGTACGCACCGACAGCCAGCACCTCGTCGCCCGGCCGCAGCGCTCGCACGACGGCGCGAAAGGCCTTCGTTGGCTCGAAGGCAATTGCGTCGAACGTTGCGCCTGCCGCGTCCTGCAACGCAACGTGCACGTGGCCTCCTTGCCGCTGCTCGGGGCTCGCGGTAACTGTCGCCGACACGGCCACGGATCCCCATTCAGGTGCCGCCGCAATGTCGGCCACGGGTGTGATGTGGTCGCCACTTGCCTGGTTGGTTTCCCACATGAACCAGCCGTCGATGGGTTCGCCAAGCGCCAGGGGCAGGTTGCGGCCGGCAGCTTGCAGCAGCGCTTCGGGGTCGCGGCCGCGCAGTCCAAGCAGCACCGGATCTGCCCCGTGCGGAACGCAAACCAGTCGGTTCTCCTCGGGGTCCGCCGTGTGAAAGGTGGCCCCGGTCCCATCGAGGCCCAGCAACGCCGCGGGGCTGACTTGCCGCTCCGTTCCCCACCGTTGTGGTTCGCGGTAGGCGATGAATTCGTAGGTCGCGGGAGCGCCGGGCCAAGCTGCGGCCCCGAGGCAGCCGACAAGCGACCGTTCGGTTGTCGTGCGGTACAAGGCACCGAGGGCATCCAGCGCTGAACGGGCGTCCTTGGCCTCGACCTTCGTTCGCACCGTCTGCCAGTAGGCAACGGCGGGTGGCTGCTCGGCGAAAAGGGCGACGGAAGGCTGCGCGCCGGGCTGCGCACTTTTTCGGACGACATCCCAGATGCGTTCGAGCAGCGCGTCGTTTGGCTGGACCGCGGGTCCTTCTGGAAAGGCGAGAATCTCGTTGCCGCGCAATTCGCCGACCCGTGTCGCCGGGCCTTGCGGCAGGCCAAGTGGCAAAACAACGGCGCCGTTGCCGCGCGTCTTCCACGGCACGTTTGGATTGAGTCGGACGAGTCGTGGCATCCCCGTCAAGGCCAGTTCAGGCAAGGCAAGAAGGACATGGAACGCCAGATGCGTCGTGCAGCCGCCGTCCCGGCTGTCCGTGTCGTCGAAAGCGAGAAGCGTGGGCGGTTGAAGGGGCCGTCCGGCATGACGGTTTGGGTCGGTCCTGCCGGAAGGGCTGTAAGGCTATGTTCGAGACGGCCGCGCTGCTCGTCGTTCGTCGCCGCAACTTCGAATAGGTCAGGCCCCGGCAAGGGCGGTGGCAATGACGTCGCGCAGCGCGGCTGCGTCCGGCGCGTCTTGCGCAAGGACGCGCAGGCGTTTGGCGCCTGGCGCGCCCGCGACAAAACGCGTCGCCTGGCGGCGGAGTTCGCCGACGTTGCGCATGCCGATTTGCTCAGCCCTGTCGAGGTAAGCAACCAGCGTAATGAGGCGTTCCTGCAGCGGGGGTTCGGGCGGCGCCGCGCCGGACTGCAATGCAGCCCGCATGCGGCGAAACACCGTTGGGTCGCGCATCGCCGCCCGAGCAATGAAGAAGCCATCGCAGTGCGTTTCGTCTCGCATGCGAACGACGTCGTCGGGTGTGCGCAAGTCGCCGTTTCCGATGACGGGGATGTCGACGGCCTCGACGAGCCGCCCGATGTGGGCCCAGTCTGCGACGCCTGAATAGCCCTGTTCGATGGTGCGGGCATGCAGGGTGACCCAATCGGCTCCGGCCGCCTGCGCCTCCTGGGCGACCGCGACGTACGTCATGTTGGACGCTGATGGGCCGAGCCGCATCTTTGCCGAGACGTGGGCGATGCCAGCCGCGTCGGCGGCTGTGCGGGCGGCGCGGATGACTGCGCCCGCCTTCTTCGGATCCTTCATCAGAAATCCGCCGGCACAGACCTTCATGATGTTCGGAGCGGGACAGCCGAGGTTCACATCGACGAAGTCGGGCTTGACGCGGGTGGCTAGTTTGGCCACGGCGCCGGCCATCTCCCCCGGCTCGCCGCACATGAATTGGACGCCGTAGGGTGATTCCCCCGGCCATGGTTCGACGTGTCGCCACGCGGATCGGTTGTCGTGCAGCAGGCCGACGGCGGAGACCATCTCACTGCAGGTGACGTCGGCGCCCCATTCGACGGCGAGGCTGCGAAAGGCCGCGTCGGTGACGTCCACCATGGGAGACAAGACGAGGGGAAGGTGCAATGTCCGCCCTGCGATTGTGAGGGTCAAGCCGCGACTTCCTCGTGCCGTAACGCCCATTCTCCGAGACGGTTGATGAGTGGAACGAGTTCCTTGCCTTTTGGTGTGAGCGTGTAGTCGACGCGCGGCGGCGTCTGCTTGTAGGCCTTGCGGGAGATGACGCCGGCTCCTTCGAGTTCAGTGAGCCGCTGGGTCAGGCTGACCGGGTTGACGGCCAAGGCGCGCCGGATGTCGCTAAACCGCGCGGTCCCTTCGCGTTGCAGATACCAGATGATGGTGAGGGCGTGACGTTTGGAGAGAAGATCGATGGCTGATTGGAACGGGCAGCAACTGCACATCTCCTCCTCGGTTGGGGCCATTTTTTGGGCGACTGGACGCGTCGGGCGGGCCATAGACGGGGTTCGCAGTCAGTTAATCAGTATAAACTTTACAGTCTTAATAGTCAACAATCTTAACCAATCATGGTAACCCGCAATGACCCGACTCATTCCCCTCGACGCCCAAAGCCCGCTTAGGGTCCTGAAGAACGACGCGCCAGGCGACGCCCTCTACATGTGCCGCTGCGGCCTGTCGGCCAACGGGCCTTTCTGCGACGGCAGTCACAAAGCCACCCTCGATGAACAGCCCGGAAAAGTCTACCACTACCAACGTCAAGGTGGCACGCTCGTACGGCTTGATGGCGCACCCACGACGGACGTGCTCGCATGACCGGCTGCCACGATGTCGTGCAAAAGTACCACGTGCCGCCCTCCGTCCAGGAAGTTTTCTGCACGCTCTACAATCACGATCCCATGACCGGCCTCGAGTTGCGCCAAACGACTGGACTCCCGCGCCGCACCGTCTACGAGGCATTGCGTCGTCTGAAGCAAATCGGCCTCCTCAGCGAGCGGGCAAGTCTGAAGGATACCCGCCAGACTTACTTCTGGATTGCAGCCGAACAGGCCTCCCCCTCGCCCACCAACAACTCGGCTTGAATCAATCCCAGTGGACCGAACGGCGCCAATCAATGCCGACGGTTCGCGCCCCAATTTTAGGAATGAGTGGAGTTCGCCGCTTGTGCTCGGTCCGCCGCACCATCGCCTCGACCTTTTCAACCGTCGCAAGTGGCAGCCCCGATTTGCGCGCGATGACTGGAGGGTCGAGATTGAGTTCCATCCCGCGCAGGACCGCGTCGAGATCTTCATACGACAGTCCCATGTCTCCTTCGTCGGTCTGTCCGGGGTACAGTCCGGCGCTCGGGGGTTTTACGAGAATCGGCTCTGGAATACCGAGAAATCGGGCCAAGGGGCGCACCTGCGTCTTGTACAGGTCGCCAATCGGCTGCAGGTCCACGCCACCGTCGCCGTGCTTCGTGAAGTAACCGGTAAGGAGTTCGGACTTGTTCCCGGTCCCGCACACAAGGTCACCCCGCGCCTGCGCTTCTGCGTACAATAGCAGCATGCGGGCGCGCGCCTTGGCGTTCCCACGGATGCGTGCCTCCGGCCGAGCGCCGAGCGACGCCTCGAGGCCGTCGACGATTGGGCCGATGTCATGCAGGACCGGTTCGACGCCGACGGCGCGGCATGCCAGGCGCGCGTGGTCGGCGTCCTCCGGGTTGGAATCAGGCGACGGCAGCATGATTGCGTGCACCTTATCTTTGCCTAGGGCCCGGACTGCAAGTGCCACGACGACGGCAGAATCGAGGCCTCCGGACACTCCGACGACGACGCCTTTTGCACCAGCGGCCTCGACATGCCGCCGGAGGAACAGCGTGATGGTGGTTTCCCACATCTGGGCTTCGGGAGGCGCGTGCCCCAGGAGTGCACTCGGGCCGGAAGCCACGAAGCGGCCAAGTAGGCGCATCACTTGAAGTCCTCCATGGCGACGGCGCGCACCTTCACAGTGGCCCTGCACGCCGCGGCGCCACGCCTGGGGGACGTCGAGGCAAACATTGCGACCGTCGCTCATGCCGTGAAGGCCGACGCCGCCGCGCTCGTCGTATTTCCCGAGATGTTCCTGTCGGGCTATGCAATCGGCGACGATGTTCAGCGGCTTGCCTTGCGTCTCGACGACGATCGGCTGGACCCCATCTTCAAGGCATGCCGGAAAGCCGGCGCGCATTGCGTCGTCGGGGGCCCCCGCAGGCCCCGCACGGGAATCACGCATAACTCGGCCTTCCTGGTGACGCCGGGCGGCGAGGTGACGGCGTACGACAAGCGCGCCCTTGCAACGTTTACCACGTTTCAAGAGGGCCTGTTTTTTCAGCCGGGACGCTCGTCACCGGTTTGGGAAACCGAACTCGGCTCAATTGGCGTCGGCATTTGCTACGACATGTTCTTTCCGGAATTCAACCGACGACAAGCACTGGCCGGCGCCGACATCCTGCTCAACATCAGCGCTAGCCCGACCACCAGCCAGCGTTTCTTCGAGGCAATCCTGCCGGTGCGCGCAATCGAGAATGCGTGTTTTGCCCTCTACAGCAACGTCGTCGGGCCGCAGGATGGCATCGTCTTCTGGGGCGGCGCCCAGGCGTATGGCCCGCGAGGCGCGCGGCTTGCCCGCGTCGAACCGTTGACCGAAGGCACGGCGACGGCCGAAATCGACCTGGATGACCTTGCACCGGCACGCGAGTTCCGGCCGACGCTTCGCGACGCGCGGGTGGAAGACCTCGTGGATTTGCCGTAGGGCCTCATGCGCGTGATTGCCCTCTTGTCTGGTGGCAAGGATTCCGTCTGCGCCGTCGAGACCGCGCGGGGCTTCGGGTGGGACGTCGTGGCGGGGTTGACGATGGTTCCTGCTGCTGACGACGCGTGGATGTTCCACACCCCCAATCTAGACTTGGTGCGTGGTGTTGCGCAATGCCTCAACCTCCCATTGCTGGAATGGCCTGTCGCAGAAGGCCCTGATGAGGAGGTGAGTGAACTCGGACGGGCGCTGGCCTGTACGAAGCGTGCTTTCAACCTGGACGGCCTAGTGTCCGGGGCCATCGCCTCCGAGTATCAGCGCACGCGGCTTGACGCCATCGGGCATCGTGTTGGCCTCAAGTCGTTCGCGCCGCTGTGGCACAAGGAGCCCATGTCCTATGTCCGTGGACTCTTGGCGGCCGGCTACGACATCGCCTTCAGCCGTGTTGCGGCCGGCGGCGTGCCAAACGCGTGGGCCAGCAAGCGGTTGGATGACGCCAAGCTGGCCTCATTGGCCGCCAGCTCGCTGCGCCCGAACGTGGCAGGTGAAGGCGGAGAATTCGAGACGCTGGTTCTGGATGCGCCATGCTACTTGCGACGCCTCGTCGTCGATCGAAGCCACGTCGAGGCGACACCCAGCCGCGCAACGTGGGTTGTCGAATCGTGGCACACGGAGCCGAAGGCCGCGTGAGCGCGGGGCCCGCCTTCGTCTGCTCTCACCTTGACCCTTATGAACTGCCGTTCGTCATTGCGCCTTGGCCATGGTTGCTCCCACGCTGTACCAGTTCGCGCAGTGCCACGAGTGCGGCCTAGTGCGCCGCCTGCTGCGGCAATCCAACGTTGCCTTCGAGGCCGTGACGTTGCCCGCCGGCGACAAATCGCTCGTGCGCGCCAAATTCGGCAGCCAATCAGTCCCGGTCCTTGTGCACGGCCCCTTCCGCAGCAACGACCTCACCGAAATTTGCCGCCACATTGAAACGACCTTCGGTGCGTAGGTTCATCCGTGTGTGGAATCGCGGGCATTCTGGGCCGCGACGACCGCCCCCTCGTCCGGCGCATGCTCGATGCCATTGCGCATCGCGGCCCTGACGGCGAAGGCGTCTGGGCGGACGCAACGGTGACTCTGGGTCACCGGAGGCTTGCCATCGTTGACATCGCTACGGGACAGCAGCCGATGCAGGACACCTCGGGGCGCTTTGCCATCACGTACAACGGCGAAATCTACAACCACGTGGCTCTGCGGGCCGAACTCGAACTCCTGGGGGCGCGCTTTCGTACCGCAAGCGACACGGAGGTCATTTTGGAAGGGTGGCGCGTTTGGGGCAGTGGTCTCCTTGCACGCCTGGAGGGCATGTTCGCCTTCGCCTTGTGGGATACGCAGGAACGCCGTCTCGTGCTGGCTCGCGATCCTTGGGGCCAGAAGCCGCTCTACTATTGCTTCGTCGGTGGTCAGCTCACCTGGGCGAGCGAACAGAAGGCCCTGTTTGCCGGCTCCGACTTGCGGCCACGCCCAGACCTGGACCGATTTCGCGAGCAAGCGGTCTTTGAATTCGTCACCGGAAATGGCACCCTTTTCCAGGACGTCCGACAGTTGCCGCCTGGCACCTGGGCCAGGGTCGGCCCCAATTCGCAAGACTTTGTCCCGCAACCGTACCCGAGTCCACCGCGCCCTCGTCTTGAGACAACGGTGCAGGCCGCCCGCGAGATTCGCCTTGCATTGGTGGAGTCCGTGCGCGAGCAACTAATGGGCGAGGTTCCAATCGGCGTCGTGCTTTCTGGCGGCATCGATTCGGCTTCGGTTGCAGCCATCCACCAGTCGTTCTCGTCGCAACCAATCCAGACGTTTACGATTGCAGAATCGCAAGACGTTCACGACGTCCAAGCGGCGCGCAAGGTCGCGACACATCTGGGCACCGAGCACCATGAAACTACCTTCACGTTCGACGACATGGTTCGCGACCTCCCGCGGCACGCGTGGCACAACGAGAACACGAATTACACGGAATTCTTCTTCCTCCCCTTGTTTGCGGCCATGAAAACGCAGGTCAGCGTTGGCCTATGTGGTCAGGGTGCTGACGAATTGTGGGGCGGTTACGCGCGCTACCAGGACCCACAAGCCCTGGCAACAGAGCGGCGCCGACGCCTTGCGCGCGCGGCGCCTGCGCACGCAACGGACCTGGCGAAGATGATTGATTCCACGCACGCTTCTGGCGACAGCCTTGCCCGCTGGGACCAGAAGGGCCAACTTGGCAACTTCCAGTTGCGGCTTGTGGACCGTAACGCGATGGCGCAAGGCCTCGAAGTCCGCGCCCCGTTCCTGTCACGCACGGCACAAGCTTTGTCCAAGGCTGTCCCTTGGGATTGGAAGGTCCGCGACGGCGTCGAGAAATGGGTGCTACGCAAGGCAATGGCAGACCTGGGCTTGCCACCAGAGATTATTGCCCGCAAGAAAGTCCCCGCCGGGCGCGCAACATCGCCTGGCATCGTGCAGCAGTTCGAGACCCTCGCCCAGCGTCTGCGACCGCCGGCGCGCGTCGAGGCCCATCCAATGGCTGGCGCTTTCCAAAACAGTGCCGAGTGTCTCATGTACGATTTGTGGCACGAGGTCTTCATTGAAAGGCAGGGGCGCTGGCAGGGTCTGGCGTTGGAGGATCTGGCGTGAGGGCGGCATGTGGCGACCTCCTGGCGCTTGGAGACCTACTCACCGACCGGGCTGAACTCGTTGAGGACCTGCTGGCTTACCATCGCAGCCAGGTCATCTGTCCCGTAACCGGCTCAGTCGACATTCGGCGCAACACCAACAAGGCCGCCGTCGTCGACGCCAACGCCTTCCCGGCCGGTTTCAACAACCTTGCCGCGCGCAGCGTCGGAGAGGCGACGAAGGCGATACGCGGGTACCTTGGCCGCCTGTATCCGCAAGCAAAGAGGGTCCTTGTCGTCGCCGAGGGCCATACCCGCAATGTCCACTACTTTGAGTCGCTGCGCATCTTGCAGGATATCCTCGAGGGAGCCGGCTATGATGTGCGGTTGGGCAGCCTGAACCCAGACATCGGCGAGCACGCACGCATGCCGACGGCGTCGGGCGCCGCCATTGATTTGCACCGCGTGGCGCGCTCGGAGAATAGGCTTTCTGCGGCGGGCGTCGTCGCTGACGTGGTCGTCCTCAACAACGACCTTGCCGACGGCGAGCCCGACCTACTGCGCGACCTGGAGCAGCCAGTGACCCCGCCCTCCACCCTGGGATGGCACCGCCGGCGCAAATCGCAGCACTTTGCCATCGTCGCAGAACTCGCGCGCCAGCTTGGCGCCTATGCTGGCTTCGACCCGTGGCTCGTCTCCGCTGATTTCGCGACCGTCGATGGTCTCGATTTCAAGGCGCACGACGGCATTGACCGCATCGCGGCGGCAGTTGACCAGGTTGTTGCGCGGACCCAAGCCAAGTATGATGAATACGGCATCAAGCGGCCGCCGTCGGTTTTCGTGAAAGCCGACACGGGAACTTACGGCATGGCCATCACGACCGCCACGTCGGGAGCCGGTTTCGTAGCGGGGCTCAACGCCAGGGCGAGGCAGCAGATGGATCGTGGCAAGGGCCGCGTCAAGACCACCTCCGTCATCGTGCAGGAAACGATTCCGTCCGAGACGCGCGCGGGCCGCTGGGTAGCGGAACCGGTGGTCTACATGGTTTGCGGCCGCGCCATCGGCGGTTTCCATCGCGTCCACGAAGCCAAGAGCGACATCGAGAACCTGAACGCGCCCGGTTCGCGTTTTGAGCCCCTTGCATTCATGCCGCGCGAGCCGGAGGGAACGACGCCGGGGGCCGACGAGGCCCTTCTCGATTCAACCAGTGCCCATGTCTATACGGTGCTTGGTGAAATCGCATCGATCGCAACGGGGTACGAGGCCAAATTCGCAGCGCAGGCCGGCAGGGTTCCGCAGTATCCTTGATTGCGACCGCGCAAGCGCGGAAGTCGAGGCATCCGATTGCCGCCATAATTCAGATGGATGGTCCCGCAATTCTGTCCACCATGAGCGCAATTAGCAGGACGCCGAGGTATTGGATGGTGAAAAAGAAGAAACTGCGATACGCCTGCGGCGTGTGCTTGCGTAACATCAATACGGAACGCGTAACCAGCACGGCGCCCAGAAGGACGGCGACGCCGAGGTAAATCCATCCGGCAACGCGCACGCCGGGGCCGCCAATTCCCGGAATCAGTAGGACCAGCGACCCGAGGAAAGTCAATGCGCTGTATACCACGATTTGGCGCCGGGTGGATGCTTCGCCGCGAACATTGGGCATCATCGGGTAATCCGCCGCTTGGTAGTCGTCCTTGTACAGCAACGCCAGGGCCCAGAAATGCGCTGGAGTCCAGAGGAATACGAGAAGTGCCAACACCAGAGCGGGCAAGGCGCCGGGCCAGGCCAGGCTTTCCGTGACGGCCGTCCAACCGATTACAGCAGGGAAGGACCCGGCAAGACCGCCAATTACAATGTTTTGCGGCGTTGCCGGCTTGAGGACTACCGTGTAGATGAGGACATAATAGGCTATTGCTGCAAGCGTAAGCGCTGCTGCGAACCAGAGTTGCAAAACGGCGAGGCTGGCAAACGCAAGCACGGCCATGATGCAGGCGTACAGCAGGGCGTGGCGTACCGACAGGCGGCCGGACGCAACTGGCCGGGCGCTTGTGCGTTTCATGCGGGCGTCGCGGTCGCGTTCGAGGACATTGTTGAAGGCGCCCGAGGATGCGACGCTGAATGTCCCCGCGAGTGTTACAGCGGTGAATGGTTGCCAAAACGTTGACCAGTCGGGCCAACCGGGCAGGGCAACGAACATGGCTGCCCACGCAACAATTAGCAGAAGCAGAAGTATGCGCGGCTTGGAAATTTGTACGTAGTCTGCAATGACGGCGCGCGTGCTGCGTTGGGCAGGAGCCTCAACGCCCATGACGGCCCTCACGGTTCGCTTCGCCGGGGAAAGGGCCAGATGGCTCCTCGGGGGCGGGGGCGACGAGGCCTTCGGTGCCGGGATACGTAAAGCCGCGTCTGGCGGCGTGGACCGAGGGCGTGAATTGGAATTTGCGTTGCACCAAAGCCGGGCTGGGCTTGAGAAGGTACGCGTAGCACGTTGCGACGGTGAGTGTTACCAGCAAGAGCGTGGCATTAAACAAATGCCAGGTTGTTGCCCATGGCGGATTCTTGGCAACAACTGTGACGGCGCCGAGGATGGCCTGGAACAAGTAGAGGCCGACGGCCAGGGCTGGCAAGACGCGAAGTCGCTTCGCGAAATTCTGACCGCCCGCCGCCATGATTGCGAAGGCGAGGATGGGCAGGAAGGCGAGGCTCACAATTGCGCGGTGCGCCCATTCGTAGAGAATCTGGGCCTGCGTGAAGCCGATGGGCGCGCCTTGGTAGGTGCCGCCGTCTTCCGCGGATGGGAACGGCGGCAGCCACGTGCCGTAACAGGCAGGCCAGTCAGGGCACGCTAGTCCGGCGCCGTTGGCCTTGACCCATGAGCCGGATGTCATGATGAGAATCGTGAGGAGAACGCTCGCCAGGCCGAGCCTGCGGACCCAGACGAGACGGCTCTCCATGGTTCCAGGAGGCAGGGGGGGTGCGATATGAAACTTGGGGAAGGCCGCGGACGAATTTGGCCGTCCGGTCGCGTCACGACGCGGTCATGTCTGTTGTTGGAACGTCTGGTTCATCGCAGTCTCGGCAATATCGACGGCGTAGCCTCGCGTGCGGTCGATGGAGTCGGCAACCAGCGTGAGGGAACCGACTAGGTCTGGGTCTAATTTGCCAAGTAGGCTGGGAAACTTGGCGCGCCAGGCGGCTGCGGTTTCGCCGGCGTCGGCTGCGCGGCTTGCCTGGTCGAAGTCCGGCTTCTTGAGGGACGTGAAGGCTGCTTCCCAGATGTTCTTGACTTCCTCGGCTTGTGTGAGAAGCGCTTCGAGCACCGGCTTGGGGATCGGGCTCTTTCCCATTGCGACCAGGTTGTTGGCGATTTTGGCCGCGTGGTCTCCCATGCGTTCGAGGCTGCGCGCTGCAAGAAACAGGTTCAGGGCTTCGGCGGGGCGGACGTTAAGGTTGGCGGCGAGGCGGGGCTGTTCGAGGAGGGCGTGCATCTGCTTGGACACCATCCAGAGCAGGCGGTCGAGTTCGTCGTCGCGTTCAACAACGCCCTTGGCCAGCGCGAGGTCGCCCGTTTTGACGGCGGCCACGGCGTCGTCGTACATGAGGCGGGCTATCCGGTGCATGCGCGTCAAGGTCTTGCGCAAATCCATGTCGCTTACCCCGACGAGGTCGTGGATGGTGAGGCTGCCCGCTGACTCTTCGAGGATCTCCATGCCAATCAAGGCACGAGTGACGGTGCGGACTTGTGTCTTGACTTTCGGGTCCATCTTGGGGCCCATCTTGACAATAATCTCGTTAGCGCCGGCAAGGTAGGCCCCTACTAGGCGGCGCACGATGTCTTCGGCGGGTGCCGTGGCAACAAGGTCGACGGACAGCGAGCGGCCGGCGGCTTTGGCTTCACCGTGTGGAACCAGAAGCAGGCTGCCGTCGGGTTCTTCGTGAATGGCGATGGGATCGCTGCGGCCGAGCCGGTTGCGGTCAATCCACTTTTTGGGCAGGCTCACGACATGCGTGGAGCCGCCCGTGACCTGGATTTTCCGTAGTTCCATGATGTCTCATTCTCCTGGGGAGGAAAGAGGATTGGCCAATATCATATATAGACTATAGCGCCAGCCCGCGAGCGCACAGCCAAGTGAATGGGATGAGAAAAATGGGAAAGGACAGGCTTGGCGGTCTAGACCGCGATGCTTTGGAGCGCTTTCTCGCCGATTGCGACGACCTTGGCCGGCAGCGGAGCGTAACCGAGCGTCTCGGAGTATTCCTGGCCGTCGTGGAGGGCCCAGAAAAGCCACGCCTTCATGCCGTTGAGCTGGTCGGCGGTTGCCTTGCCGTTGTATGCGGCGAGGCTGTCGTAAACAAGGATGTAACTGAAGCTCGCCGCAGGGTAAGAGTCGTCGCCGGGGGCATTGATGATGCTGATCTTGGACCAGTCGCCGTCAGCGGCCGGCAGGGAATCAGCAACGCTCGCGGCTGCCCCGGCAGCGCCCGCGGTCGTCGGGGCCAGGAACTTGCCGGCCGGGTTCTGCAGCATTGCGGCCTTCAGGCCGAGGTTCTGCACGAACGCCAGGTCGACGTAGCCGATGCTGTTGGCTGTGGAGCTGACCGTCGAGGCGACGCCGTCGTTGCCGGCCTGGCCGCCGACTTGACGCGCCGTGCTTGCGGCCCAGTTCGGCTTCTTGCTGGCCGGGGCACCCATCTTGGCGGCCCAGTCCGGCGAGGACTTGCCGAGGTAGTCCGTGAAGACGAATGTCGTACCGCTGGAGTCGCTGCGGTACACGATGCCGATGGTGGCGCTTGGCAAGTTGACTCCCGGGTTGAGCGCCTTGATGGCCTGGTCGTCCCACTTCGTAATCGTGCCGACCATGATTTTTCCGACTATGTCGCCCGTCAACTTGATGCCGTCTGGCACGCCGTCGACATTGTACACGATGGCAAGCGGGCCGATCGTGTCGGGGAACTGCAGGATTCCTGGTGCCGCGGCCTTCTCAGCGGGGGAGAGCGGGGCATCGCTTGCGGCGAACTGCACGAGCTTGTTCGTGATGTCGCCGATGCCTTTGCCGGAACCGCCGCCGTTGTACCCGACCTGGACCGTGGAGTACTCCTGGTTGAAACCGATGGCCCAGGCGTCAATGAGGGGCTTCGGGAACGTTGCGCCCGAGCCTGTGATGGACGTCGTGCCGCCCGGAATCGAGTACGGGTTTGTGACCTGCGCGGGCGCAGACGTCAGGTCCCCGGTAGCGTTCGTGGTCGGGGCCTGCTGCGGTGCTCCGGAGCAGCCGGCCAACAGGAGTGCAAAGATTGCGGCAAGGGCGAGAAGTTGGTTCGATTTCATGGTATCCTCTGACTTAGATTCAAGGTGCCGGCGATTTCTAGGCGATGGGTAGAGACTACCGTTTCTCTATAGATGGCCTATTCCTTGCGGCGCGGAAGGAGAGCCACGGCGAGGGTAGATGCGGCCAGAACGAGGGCCGGTTTTTCGGTTGGCGGGCGTGTATTGCATGTTGTTCCTGGTTGGACCAGTCTGCTCCCGTCCATCATCGTTATCGACAGTGAGCAAGGAATTGCTGGTGCCCCCGGGACTCTTGTTTCTCTATAGGCAACGTAGTTCATTCGGTCCCTTCTCGCACGCGCGTGCAGGCGCCCTCCATCACTGTCAAGGGGCTCAACCTGCATTATGGAAAGACACACGCTCTGCGCGACGTCACGCTCGACATCCCGGAACGCCAAGTCACGGCCATTATCGGCCCGTCCGGCTGCGGCAAATCCACTTTCCTGCGCACGCTGAACCGGATGAACGACACCGTGCCCGGCGTAACCGTCAAGGGCGAAGTGACGATTGGATCGCAGGCGCTCTATGGCAACGGCATCGACGTCGTAGAACTCCGCCGCAATGTGGGCATGGTTTTCCAAAAACCAAATCCGTTTCCCTCGTCCATCCGCAACAACGTCCTGTTTGGTCCCCGCCTGCACCGCCGCCTCAGTCACAAGGAAAAGGACGAACTCGTCGAATCCGCCCTGCGGCGGGCCGCGCTGTGGGACGAGGTGCACGACCGGCTTGACAAGGACGCCACGACCCTCTCTGGCGGCCAACAGCAGCGTCTCTGCATCGCCCGCGCCCTGGCCGTCGAGCCGAGCGTTCTTCTGATGGATGAACCCGCTTCCGCTCTCGACCCCATCGCCACGGCGAAGATTGAGGACCTCATCCGGGAACTGCGCAACGACCTCACGGTGGTCATCGTGACCCACAACATGCAACAAGCCGCCCGCGTCTCCGACCACACCGCGTTCTTCTACATGGGGGAACTCGTCGAATTCGGCGCCACAAAACAAATCTTCGAGAATCCAAAAGACAAGCGTACGGAAGATTACGTGACCGGGAGGTTTGGCTAATGACTCGACCCTTCCACCTCCGTCTCGAAGAAATCGAAGCCCGCGTCGTTGCAATGGCGGGGCTCGCAAAGGAAAACGTTCTGCAGGGCGTTGCAAGCCTCATGGCCCTCGACGGCGCCCTCGCAGCCAAGGTGCGCGCCCGGGGCGAGACCCTCAACCGAATGGACGTCGAAATCGAGCGCGATCTTCTCGACCTTCTGGCGCTCAACCAACCGGTCGCAAAGGACCTGCGCGCGATCGGGGCCAGCCTGAAAATCATCACTTACATCGACCGCATTGGCCGATATGGCTACGATATCGCCAATGCCGCAATTGCTCTGGAAGGCAAGGATGCCGTCCCTCGGCCCCCCTCGTTTCCCCATATGGCCCAAAAGGCCACATCCATGCTCGACGAAGCGATGCAGTCGTACCGGGAACATGACGCCGACCGCGCCCGCCGCGTACGACCCGAGGACGAAGAGGTCGACGCGCTGGACGACCAGGTCTTCCGGCAGTGCATCACCTACATGATGGAGGACGCCCGCGCGATTGGGCCCTGCTCGCACTACATCCTGGTCTCACGCCATCTGGAACGCGTCGCGGACAACGCGTGCAAGATTGCGGAAAAGGCGCTCTACATGATTACAGCCGAGCGCCGACTGCAGGTGTAGTGTGACTACTGCGGGCCAGCCAGGAATCATCACGCGCCGGCGCTGGTCCGGCGGCGACCGCGCCTTCAGTTTCACGACCGGCACGTTTGCCGCAGGCGTCGCCGCCGTCTTCGTCATCATGGTCTACTTGCTTAGCCGAGAAGCCCGGCCAGCATGGTCAGCCTTCGGACCAGAATTTCTGTGGAACCGCGGCATCTTCGAGGACAACGGCCAAACCTTCAACGGCGCCGCGCCCTATCTGTACGGCACCTTGGTCACAAGCCTCATGGCGTTGGTGTTTGCCATTCCGGTCGCAATTGGAACGGCAATCGCCCTCGTCGAACTATTGCCCGCCCTGCCCGATGCAGCACCCAAGGCCTTCCATCGGTTGGGGCAACGGTTTCCTGCGGGCATACGGCGGGGTGGAGCCCGTGTTGTTGGCATCATTCCTGGTTTCGTGCGGCGCGGTGCGGCCCGGACCGGAATCTGGTTCCTCGGAATTTGGGCGCCCGTGATTGGCCTATTCATCGAACTCCTCGCGGCGGTTCCCTCCATCATTTTCGGCATTTGGGGTGTGGCCGTCATCGTGCCTTTCGTGCGCGATTTGCGTCCAGAGGGGTTCGGCCAGTCCCTGCTTGCGGCCGGTCTGGTTCTAGCCGTCATGATTCTCCCCATCATGACTGCAATCACGCGGGACATGGTGCGGGCAGTGCCGCGCTCGCAACGCGACGCCGCACTTGCTTTGGGCGCGACTCCTTGGGAAGTCACCTGGCGAATCGTTCTTCCGAATGCAAAATCCGGAATATTGGCTGCCGCGATTCTCGGCCTTGGACGCGCAATCGGTGAGACCATGGCGGTCATTATGGTGATTGGCCTCAAGCCGAAGATTTTCCTTGACATTTTCGAAGGCGGGGCAACCATGGCAAGCGCAATTGCCAGTGACTTCGGCGAGGCGCAAGGCCTGCACCGCTCCAGCCTCATCCTGATCGGCCTCCTGATGCTGTTCGTGAGCCTTATCCTCAGCGTTCTTGGCCGCCTCGTTGTGCGTTCGTTTAGCAAGAAGGTGGCCTCATGAACCGGCTGGCCCGCCGCAAGGCCGTCAACCTGTTTGCCGCCGCAGTTTGCATCGCCTTTGCCTTTGCCGCGCTGTACCCGCTCTTCTCCGTCATAACCATCGTCGTGGAGAAGGGCTGGTCGTCGGTGTCGTGGGAATTCCTGACCACCGTTCCTGGCCAGAAGTTCGTCAAAGGGGTCGGTCTGACTCCCACCGGCGGCGTCCAACACGCCATCACTGGCACTGCCCTCGTCGTCGGCATTGGAACCCTGCTTGGCGCTCCTCTTGGTGTCATGGCCGGAATCCACCTTGCTGAGGGCAAGCCGTCGCGTTTTTCCACCGTCGTTCGCGTCGCGGCTGATGCGATGGCAGGCATTCCGAGCATCGTGGCCGGCCTGTTCGGATACGCGCTTGTCGTTGCGACGGCGCCCAACATTTTCACGAATGATGGCTACAGTGCTTGGGCAGGAGGCGTGGCCCTCGCCGTGCTCATGGTACCGACGGTCACAAGAACAACCGAGGAGGCCTTGCGTACCGTTCCCAACTCGTACCGCGAGGCTGCCCTGGCACTTGGCGCACCGCGCTGGTATTCCATCCTGCGCGTTGTGCTGCCGGCGGCGTGGGGCTCGGTTGCGACCGGACTTCTCTTGGCCGTGGCACGAATCGCGGGCGAGACGGCGCCACTCTTATTGACGGCCGGAACGAGTGGAACGTTCCTACAGACCGACCCGTCGAAACCGGTTACGACGCTGCCTTTCGTTATCTATGACTATTACAAGAATCCCGGCGACCTGCAAGGCAAGGCGTGGGGAGCAGCGCTCGTGCTCATTGCAATGATTCTCATTCTCAACATCGGGGTCCGCCTCGTTTCGCGGCGCCGTCTTGGCCGGTCGTCGAGCTAGCTACAGTCCAACCGCGCGCTTGGTTAGAGTGGCAGCACGCGTCACGCGTTGCGTTCGTTTGCGGGGATGGCGGCTGCAACCATGGGGGGCCTTAGCGCAAAGCCGACAAGCGCCGCGGCCGTTAGCGCGATGCCTGCAAGGACCACAAATGCATCAAAGAACTCGGAGCGCGAGGCGAAGTAGCCCGCGGCAAAAGCGCCGGCCGAGCTGCCAAGGTACGCAACGACAAGTTGGATACCGTGTCCGAGTCCACCGCTACGGCCAGCGAGCCGGCTGACCTGGCTTGGCAGGACGGCCGAGAGTACCGCATGCGCGGCGAAGAAGATACATCCGGCGGCCGCGACGACGAAAAATGGCTGCGAGAGACGGAACACGGGGGCAGCGGCCGCAAGCAGTACGAGGGCCACCATGACGATGCGCCACGCGCCGCCACTCTTGTCGACAGCACGGCTTACGAGACCCATGATGACAAATGCAGCAAGCAGAATACCGGCCAGAGACGTTGCGCCGATGTCCGCCAATACGTCGCGCTGGAAGTCAAACATGACGGCAAGCATCGCGTAATTCATGGTGAAGCCCGCCAAGGCGAGGGCCATGACTGGCAAGGTGAAGCTGCGCGACGGATAGGCGAGACCCGGCAATGGTGCCGGTAGCGGGCGCGCAAAGAGTGGCGCGCTTGCCGCAAGACCGAGGGCCGCCGTAATCCAAAAGAGGTTGGCAAACCCAATCGCGGTTGCAAGCGGAGGTCCCACGACGAAGCCCAGGAAAACGGCGACGCCAGCCGGCACACCAACCATGGCCATCGCCGTCGTGCGGCGCTCGGCGGGAATCGTTTCCCCTACAGCGGCCATGGCGGAGCTGGAAACACCGCCGAGCCCCTGGATTAGCCGGCCTGCGATAAGTGGCCAAATGCTCTGGGAAAGTGCGCTTACGGCGGCGCCCGCCACGAAAATGATTGTTCCCCCCAGAAGCACGGGGCGCCGTCCCACGCGGTCGGAGAGAATGCCGCTTGCGAGTTGCGCCAGGGCCATCGTGATGCCGTACGCGCCAAACGCGACACCGGCAAGGATGTTCGCCGTCGAGGCAGACGTCCCATCCGGCATGAGCGACCTCGCATACTCCGTGAAGCCAAGAGTCGTAAGGCTGAAGGCAAAGACGCGCGTGAAGACGATGGCCGCCGCAGTGGCAATAAGAGCCATTTCCGGGCGCGAGAACGAACTACGCCGCGACCTGGTCACGCGGTCTGCCTTGGGTCGCCGAGGCAAAAGGTTTGTGCAGACAACGCAGGAAAAGTCCGGCGGCTGTCACCTAAGTTTGTCCGCAAATTACCCATCACTAAGTGCGGTAACCGAGCAGACGGTCGTACTCCTTGTGCGGGAGGATTCGGAGCACGCTTACGGTGGCGGCCTCGTTCGGGCGGGTTTGAATCGTGTAAAGGATGCGCCACGCACCTGGGAGTTCAAGCCGCCACAGGTTGGTGCATCCGTAGGTCTTGCGGAGGCCCTTCGGAATCAATTCCCGACGGAGCTGGTCGCCGAGGGTAACGTCCGCCGCCAGTTCCTTCGCCAGGGCGAGGAGCTTTCGGTCTTGCAATGGGTCGAGGCTAGCACGGTCCTTTGCGGCGTCCTCGCTGAGGAAAACTTCAGCCGCAGTCATGCCAGCCGCGCGGCGCGGCTGCGCTTCCAGGTCTCGTCGTCGGACTGCAGCGCCCACAGGACGCCCTTCGATCCTTCTGCGGCAAGCCCCAGGCGCTTGAACTCATCCACGACGGTTCGGACAGTGGCGTGGGGAACTGCCTTGGCTCGCATGCGCCTCTTGATCTCATTCAGGCTCAGGGTGGCGTGCGCCGTCCGCAGGATTCGCTCGACTTCGTGCAGCGTGGAGAGAGTGGGACCGCGCCCGTCCAGGGGTGCAGGCATCATCAAGGGCATGGAATGACATTGCAGTATAGGTGTATTTCAATGTACCTACCAGGACGAAGGTTGGCCCGCGACGGGTGAGGGTCGCGCCGGGGACGGCCGACTTGCGGGCAAACTTCCGCGACATTGCAACGGGAGATACCGGATTCGGCGACCGGAAGCGCCGCCGCGCTTTCGGTCGCAGCGAGCGAAGCGATGCGCCGTTCCGGTGTCTCCTTGCTCAGCCGCCGGGCGCGCAGCGCCGGCGATGCTTGAGCCAGACAATCGGCATAAGTCCCAATTCTAACCCGTGAAAGGTCGCCAACAGTTATGTCGGCCAAGCGTCGGCCGGGCCGATGGGCCCATTGAAAGCGCCCCACGTCGGATTTTCCTGCGGCGTAGATGGCTAGTCGCCACCAGATGGCACCGTGGGCTGGAGTGTTGGTGACCGAAGCTTGATTGGTTCGCCCTTGCGGGTAGCTCCTGGCAACGCGACGGCCTGCTAGCCGCCCTCACAGGGCAAACCTGACGAGGCGAACACGAGTATTGGCCTCCTCTAAGGCGCTTCCAAGTTGAATTCTGCACGCAGATTGGCGTCCGTGCAGGGGGCGATGCGGAGCGCTACGAGCGCCCTACAACCGTCGCCGGCCTTTGCGATGCCGCCACATTGTGCAGAGATTCGGCTTCGCTGCGGCCGGCGGAATTGCGGCTGCCGTAACAAACGATGGCGGCGCCGGGCGTTCGTGACGGCCGGTTCCGGTGCACGGTATCGTGCCCGTGTTTTCCTTCGTCCGCGGGCCGAATGGCGTTTAGTCCCATGCGGCGGTCGCGTCATGGGTCAACTGGGTGGGGAACATGTGCGTGTTTCGCCCCTTGCGTTGCAACGAGATAAGTCCGACTTGTGCCATGTGGCGGACATGGTAATACGTGATGGCTCGGCTGAAGGGCACCCGATGGGCCGCCTGAAGAATCGTAAGGCCCGGGGCCGAGCGGACCTCCTCAAGAACGCGGCGAGCCTTTGCCGTCTTGAGGGCCCGGGTGGCACCCTGTAGAGCCGGCGTCTCGCCGTTGGCGAAGTAAAGCTGGTAGCCACGCGCAGTCGTTTTAACCAGTAACCCGCCGGAGACCAAGGCACGCAGATGGTGCTGTGTCTGTCCCGGGGACAGGCCGGAGCGGCGGACAATCTCGTTGAGATGCACCCCGGGCGCCTCCGTCACGGCCTGGTAGATGAGGGCGCGTCTTTTATTGCGCAACAAATCTTTTCGCTTGATGCGCGACAGAAGCGACATGCCGAAGAGCCATCTCAGCAGTGCCGAAATGACAAAGGCAGCCACCGCCAGTCCCGCCAATAGAGACGCGGGCGTCGGCGTGACGACGTCTCCTGCAACAGGACTAAGTGGCCTGGGGCCAGGCATGGGTTCCGAGATAGCAGGAAGTAAAGTAGCGGGGGGCATGTCGGGCGGATTTGCGTCGCCCGGGTGCGTCTTGACGACGGGATTCGCTTCGTGGGCTTCTGGAAGGAGGCTCGAATCAAATGCTTCGACGCCGCCAGCCACGGCCGGCTCGCCCGATTGAATCATAGAGAGCGAGGGCATGATGGCTTCGGGTTGTCCATCTTCACCAAGCCCCGGGCCATTTGCGGCGGCGAGCGTTGAGCCAGCGGCTCCGCCGGTTCCAGTGAGCTGAAAGGTTGCATCTGTCGTGATCATGTCAAGCAGATGTCCGGGCGGGGGTGTCGGACCCGGTTGGGCTGGTTGCACCGAGTCCATGAGATGCTGGACGACCGGGCCGGGCTGATAGGTCGGCGGGCCGACCTGTACCTGGTTCTCCAGTTGCTGCACCACTGGACCGGGCTGATAGGTCGGCGGGCCGACCTGTACCTGGTTCTGAAGCTGCTGCAGGACGGGGCCGGGCTGAATTGGCGAATTGGCTTGGGCCTCGTTTTGCAACTGCTGCACGGTTTGGCCGGGGTCCAAGGGCGGCGGAGCAGTGACTTCCAGCATTTGTTCAACTCGTTGCACAACCCCCATGGGGTTCGGTGGTGGGTCTGGGTTCGGCGGCACCTGGGCCGTGGCTCCAGAGGCAAGAAGAAGGGCCAATGTCAACGGCAGCAGAAGTCCGCAAATGGAGAGAATGGCCGAGCGCGCTGCACGGTTTTCTTTGTCTGGCACCATACTGACCCCAGTACACGACCGAGATTTAATGTATATGACTTGTGGGGTTCAATTATTGGACGGAAAGGCCAGTATCCAACTTTCATTCCTCCAAAGTCATAAGACGAATCCTACTGTACCGCCTATGTTCGGTGTGTTGGCGTGGCTCAAGCCGCAAAAGCGTCGGTCTAATTCGACGTCAATCAAGTTCGTAGCGTTCCTGTTTATCGCGGCCACCCTCGGTTCGTTGCCTATCATGGTGGAGCGCGCACCCAACCCCGCCCTTTTCCTGGAACCCACGGGCGCCAGCGTTGCTAGTGAGCAAGCCCACGCCCTTGCCGCCACGCTGTCCGTGGGTCACTTTGAAGCCCTTGGCGACGGCCGCTTCATCGGCCGCGACCTTGCCACGCCCGTCCTACTGGATGCCGAAGGAGCCCATCTGGTTCTTGGCGGAGGAGAGGTCGTCATTTCGTTCCCAGGCACGGGCGCCGTCTTGCCTGAGGCGGGATTGCCGTTACCTGGGGTGAGTAATTTCATGTTGGGCAACGAGCCTTCGGCCTGGCGAATCGGCGTGCCCCGCCTGGCTGAGGTCCTGTACCCTGGCATCCATGACGGGATGGATGTCGTCTTCTACGTAGCAGGCGATGGCACGCTTGAGTTCGACTTCCGCCTCGCACCCGGCGCGGATACATCGCTTGCCAGGTTTCAGGTTACGGGCGCCGCGACGGAACTGCTGGCTGACGGCTCGCTTGAGTTGCGGTCAGGAAGCGAATCGCTTCGCCTACCTGCCCCCGTCTCCTACCAGGAGGAGTCTGGCATCCGCACCCTGGTTCCAAGCGCTTATCTGCCGGAAGGCGACGTATTCACCTTCCAACTCGGCAGCCTACGCCCCGACCTGCCCCTGGTCATCGATCCCAGCATATCCATTAGCTCATGCTACGGCGGGAGTTCATTCACGAATATCCGGGATGTCAAGGTGGCACCCAACGGTGACGTCATTGTCGTTGGTGCCAACCAATGGAGCACCGCTGGCGCCAAGATTCCCCTGCTCAGCCCATACCAGAGCGGTGCCAGCAGCGGCAATGATGCCTTTGTTGCCCGCTTCAACGGCGCAACTCTCCAGCTCGTATGGTCGACCTATCTGGGCGGCAGTGGTTACGACGACGCCTATGCCGTCGCCGTGACGGCCACCCAGGTGACCATCGTCGGCACGACGCAATCGACCAATTTCCCTCTGCAAAACCCGTTCCAGAGCACTCTCGCGGGGCCGGACGCCTTCGTGGCGCAATTGTCCGCCAACGGCCAGACACTCCAGTATGGCACATTTTTCGGCGGCCCCGGGGCGGACTATGCCTACGCGGTGGCGCTGCGCGGGTCACAGATTGCCTTTGGCGGGGCAAGCGATTGGCGGGCCGGGGGCACCAGCAGTTTTCCACTGTCCACGAACGCTTTCCAGGTGGTCATCAATGGTCCGTCGTACAATTGTGGCCTCACCTCCGTCTGCCTGTACAGTGACGGCTTCGTTGCGGTCCTCGACCCTGCCGCCCTTCCCGCCAACCAGCTTGCCTATTCCTCCTTCCTGGGCAGCGGGGGGAGCACTCTCGCCGGATCTTTGCTTGAGGGCGTGTACGGTATTGCGGTGGACGGCGCGGGCAAGGTTTTTGTCGCGGGCATTGCTGGCACGGGCACAGGGGTGGCGTTCCCGACCAAAGGGGAAGGAGGCGCGCCATTCCGCGCTACCGGGGCCAGCCAGGAGGGGTTCGTGGCCAAATTCGATGTCACGCAACCCAATGGTCCAGACACGCTCGTCTATTCCACCCTGCTCGGTGGGGCAGGCGGCGACTATGCGAGTGATCTTTTCGTGGACAGTGCCGGTGCCGCATACGTAGTCGGCACAGCCTCAGCCGCAATTCAAGTCGCCGGCCCTGCCGGCTACCAGCCCGCCTACGGCGGGGGCGGCAACGACGCATGGATTGTCAAGATGAACGGCCAGGGCACCGCGATGCTAGGGTACACCTACCTGGGTAATGGGGCCTATGAGGTAGGCGAGGAAATTGTGCAACGCGCCAACGGTGACGTTACGGTCATTGCCGCCAGCCTTACTCCCATGGCCGCCGACCGCGGCCAACCCTGGCAAAACAGTGGCGTTGGAGGAATCGTGGCCACCTACAGCGCCGACCTCACGACGCGCCGCAGCCTCGTCCCCATCCAACCCTTCATCAGTCCAGACGGCAGAGGCGTCGATGCGGGCATCGCGGTAGACAGCAGCGACCGCACCATCGTCGCCGGGACGACGCGCAGCAATGCGTTCCCCGCCGTCGGTGGACCTTACCTCACCTATCCAGCTCCAGCAGCTGGTACCGCCGTCGGTGCCTTCGTCGTCTTGGACAGGATGCCACCCGTCGCCGTAATCAAGGCTACTGACGGCGCCACGACGAGGATTACGGTAGGAACCACGTCGGGCGTAGTCCCGGCCTTCATTCCACTCGTGAACACGTTTCCAAGCGTCTACAAGGGAGTCGGAATCAATCTTGATGCCACCAACACGATTCTCGGGGACATCGGAACATTGGCCAGTTACACCTACGCCTGGGATACCGGCGCGGGATACGTGGTTGGCACCCAAACCTTGGCCCAACAGAAACTCATGTTGGCTGGAACGAAGACCGTTTGCCTCAAGGTCACCGATACGGCGGCGGCTTTCACGGAAACATGCATCCTGCTTACCTGGATCAACCGCGTTCCCGTTGCGGCCGCGACGCACACGCCCGCCGCGGTCCCGCTGTGCTCTCCCGTGACCCTTGACGGCAGCGGCAGCAGCGACCCCGATTCCGCCCTCACGTCCGACCATATCACGCAGTGGGAATGGGACTTCGAGAACGATGGTACCTACGATTCCAGCAGCACCACTGACCCCACGGTGCAGCACATCTTCCGCACGGGCGGTGCAAACACCGTGAGGCTGCGCGTCACGGACGAAGAGGCCGCCACAGGGACAACGACCCATGTGGTCAACGTTGACAACACGGGGGTGGCCGTCGCCATGAACGACGCGTATACCGTCGGTGCCGGGCAGATTCTTGATTTGTCGCTCCTGGTGCCCGTCCAGAGCGTCTTGGGCAACGATTGCCACCCGACGGATTTGGCCCTGATGCAGGCCCAAATCTCCACGGGAGTCACCGCTGGAACCCTGAATGCCTTCAACGGGGACGGAACGCTGCGGTACACGGCGCCCTCCAATGGGGTGTCATCGGCGCAATTGACGTACGTCATCGTCGACGCGGCCGACCCAGCGGATACGACCAAGTGGAGCAACGTCGCAACCGTGACGTTCACGATTGGCGTCGCGAACCCGACGGAGGCCGTTGCAGACACCGTTTCCCTTGATGCAAACACCCTATACTCCAGCCCCGCCTGCGCGGCGGGCGTTCCAGCAACGACAGGCGGACCCTACAAAGGCGTCTTGTGCAACGACCTGGACCCGGCCAACGACGCTATCCTTGGAATCCTTGTCACGAGCCCAACCCAAACCAGTCCCGGCGGCTCATTCTCCTGGGACGCCGACAACAAGGGCGGCTTCTCGTACCAGCCTAAGACGGATTACTGTGGCGGCACCGGAGACAGCTTCCAGTACCAACTCAAGGACGTAACCACCAACACTTTGCTGAATACCGTCACGGTGCAACTCAACATCGCCTGCCCGCCCGCTGCCGTCGCAGACACTTACGTCGCAACCATCAATACGCTCTTTTCCGCGGCGGCCTGCCCCGCAAATGTTCCGTCCGCGATTGGCGGCCCCTACAAGGGCGTCCTATGCAATGACCAAGATACGGCCAACCACGCCCTCCTGGCTATCCTATTTACGAGTCCGACCAACATTAGCCCCGGCGGCTCATTCTCCTGGGACGCCGACAACAAGGGCGGCTTCTCGTACCAGCCTAAGACGGATTACTGTGGCGGCACCGGAGACAGCTTCCAGTACCAACTCAAGGACGCGACCACGAATACCCTCCTGAATACCGTCACCGTGCAAATCGGCATCAGTTGCAACCCCAACGTGCCGCCGACGGCGACATGCGGCATCACGACAACGCTGCCCCATATTCCGGGGCAATCCATCGCGTTTAGTTCCGCAGAATCGTCCGATTCAGATGGTAGTATCACGGCCTGGTCCTGGGCGTTCCCAAGCGCAGCCCCCCTGTCATCCAGTTCTGAATCCCCGACTGCATCATGGGCAATCGCAGGCACTTTTGCAGTCACGTTGACCGTGACCGACAATGGTGGCAGCACGAGTGCCCCCGCGACGTGCAACGTCACCATCACCAACACACCACCGACGGCCAAGCTGGACAAATACGTCGCCATCAAGAACCAATTTTTCGATACGCTCGCACTGAGTCGCCCATCCGTTCTTGCCAATGACGAAGACGCCGAGAACAACATTAACAGAGTCGAGAACCCATTGTGCAGTGGGCTAACTCCAGGGACGGGTACCTTGACGTCCTTCACCTACGTCGGACCCCAAGCGGGCCACTTCGAGTACACGCCGCCAGTGGGCTTCGTGGGCGACACGTCATTCTCTTACAAGGCGAAAGATGCGTTGGGTCTGGTCAGTAGTTCGTGTGCCATCGTCACGATTCACGTCCAAATTAACAGTGCCCCCACATCCATGTTCTCCGCCAACCCCATGACGGTGTACGTGGGCGAGCCGGTTACTTTCGTCGATGCGTCCACCGACCCTGACGTCGGCGGTTCCATTGCGGGCTGGAAGTGGAACTTCGGAGACGGCAACACGGCTCACCAGGCCAGCCCCATACACATCTACGGCGTCACGGGAAGCTACAATGCTTGCTTGTCCGCCATTGACAACTGGGGCGCCGTTGGGGCGGCCGCGTGCCGCACCATACGCGTCATTCCGCCATCCAGTAATCCTCCGCCATGGAGCGGCACGTCAACCACGTCCGGCAACCCACCCCCGCCCCCACCCCCGCCTCCGTCCGATTCGCTAGCCGTCGATGCTGGTCAGGACCAAGTGGTCCTTGAAGGCGACGCCGCGACGCTGCGCGCCACAGTCGCCGGTACTACGGCACCAACCTACCAATGGAGGCAAACCTACGGCCCCCACGTTACGATTACGGGGGCAAACACGGCAACTCCATCGTTTACAGCGCCACTTCTTACCGGCTCGGCCATCGTACTGTATTTCGAGGTTACTGTACATGACGGCTCGCGCTCCGGTACGGACGGCGTCACGGTCTCCATCGCGTCCAAGACGGCGCCTCCGGTGGCGCAGGTATTGCCCGATTCCACAGTCGCCGCTGGAACCCTTGTTGACCTAGACGGCACGGCGTCAAGCGGCGGCAACGGCAACGCGCTCACGTACCACTGGACACAGTGGGAGGGTCCAGCCGTCATTATCGACGATGCCGGAGCCGCCAAGACTGCCTTCACCGCGCCCAACCTGGATGGGGCACAACTGCGCTTCGTCCTGGAAGTCAGCGACGGCCACGCATCCAGTCTCGCCATCCAAACGGTAACCATCCAGGCAACGGCGCCGCCCGACAAGATGACGAATTCGGGACTGGGCTTCACTATCATCGCCGGAGCCAATGGCGATGTCACGGTGACGCCAAGCAGTACGGCGTCAACCAACACATGGGACTTTGGGGACGGGACGCCCCCACTGGTGTCAGCCGGTGCTGCCAGCCACCACTACACGGCATCCGGCGACTACACGATTAAGATGACTGGCATGGATCCAACAGGGACCCCCAGCTCCGTCGAGAACCTCGCCAGGGTGAAACTCATCGAGGAACGCTCCGTCGCTGTGAACCCTAACGACACCACTACCGACGAGATGATCTGGCCGGCCCTCGGAATTGGAGGCCTTCTCGTGGCCGGCGTCGCTGGCCTTGTGTGGCTGTGGCGACGACGGGCCCAAGCCAATCTGGCCACTGCACAGGCAGAGATGCCCGACGACCGGTCCGAAAACGAGGCGGCCAGCAAGTAAGTGGGCCGCAACGGGCGGCCTGGTCGCGGCCGCACCGATTAATCACGGTGGCGCACGTGCAACCAAATCGACCCCGCAGCACGTCAATCCCGTTCACGCAAGTTCGAAGGAAACACGCAACCCAATCAGCCCCCGGGGGAAAAAATGTCGACAACCGACCAACCACCCAAACCCATCGACTCCCCCGGGGGACCCCGCTACGTGCTCGCGTTTAAAACGACCGTGACGGGCCTAACAGCAATCATGGCGTTGTCCAGGGTTTGATGGGCGGGTGAGAATCGAGGATGGTCTGCTGGACGATGCCCCGGCGAGCGTCGATCGTCCAGTAGTCGGCGTGTCCGGGCCACCATGTCGTACAACAGGGCATTGAATGGTGGCAAGGCTGCAATCGATGCTCGCGGGCCTTAACGCAGTCTGGCTTCAGAAGGTGACACCACGCCGAAATTCGTTTTTCGTTCCCCGCGGGGCGGTCCTCCCGCCAAGCCCTTATCTGCGCATGTCTTGGAAGCTCGTGGCCCAGCCTTTGACTTGTAATGTGGCTTTCCTGATTCGTCCACGTAAACAAGGTACACAAGGCACCCACATGCATGCGCATCGCTTAGCCTCCTGCGGGCATTCCACGGCGTGCCCGCCCCTAGGCGAGCACGCTCATATGGCGTGCTGGCCGTCCCACTTGTGATAGGATGAAGCCCCTCCGCCGGATTCCTTGGCTCCGCTTGGGCGGCATGTTTCTTCTGGCTGGTCCCGGCTTCGTCTTCCTGTCGCGTCTCACGGAGGTAGATTGGCTTTCCGTCGCGTACCTGGCATTGGCTGCACTCAGTCTCGTGCTGGGGGCGTTCTTGTTTGGCGTGGCATTCATGGTGCCAACCAAGAAACGCTTGCGGCAAATTCCCGTGGTGGTCCTGCTCGTTGTCCTAACGCTCGGAGCACTTCTGCTGGCGCTAGAGGATGACTACACCCTGTTCCTTGCTGTCTTCGTCGGAGCAGGCTTGACGGTGGCCTTGGCTTGGTACCAGGAAACCGGGCCGGGCCGTTCCGCCCATCCACGGCAGAGTCCGACTAGCGGCGCGCCCGCAGTAGGTAAGCCGCGAGCGCCCCGGCGGCAGCGATCGCGATGAGCGCTACGAGGAAGGCCTCCGGATTGCCCGATTTCTTCGAGGCAGTGTTCACCGACGACAGGTATCGAGAGACGGTACCTTGGCTGACCCCTACTGTCTTGGCAATCTCCTCCTGCCCATAGCCGAGGGCCCGAAGCTGAGCAATTCTGCTGGCCTTGTATTGGTCAATCCCCGCGGGCAACCCAAGGTCTTGCATAGGTGCCGGTATGCAAATCGTGACTTAAGGGCTGTGGATAACCACCTCGTTTCAATGCATGGGATATGCTTTTGATATGGGCCGCCATTCAACAATCCAATGGAAGGCGAATATCCTCCCCGTACGCCGGCACCTCTCTGGAGGCCCTATGACCAGTTGACGCCCCTAGAACAAGCGCGTCGACGCGAGACCATTCGCAAGGTGAAGGAAGGCTTGGCCTGGGCGGGCGGCGTTGCTCTCGTCACCGGCCTCGCGTGGGGCGTGGCCAAGGCCGTGAGCCGCAAGTAGGTCCCTGAGCTGGAAGGCACCGCCTCCCTTGACATAGGCCCGTAGTGGTTCCGTTTCCGCCAGTGGGATGACGTCCGCAACAGCGATTCTCGAAGGCCGGGACTAAGTGCCGCCTGCCTTGCAGAACTTTTCCCAATGGACCTTCATAGCCTCGTACAGGTAACCATCGATTCCGATAGCCCCGCCGGTCGGGTAGTGGCTACGCTGGAGGCTGAAAACCTTGTTGCAAAGCGGGCACTCGATTGTTGGGTCACCGGGCACGCCCATGCATTGTGAAATGAACAGCCCCTATTTCTGTCCGCCCAATCGCGACATTGCCCCCGTGAGAACGCCGAACCCGTTTTACGGGACTCCCGATGTTTCGCTCGCCAGCCTCAGCCACGCTCGCGGAATTCCGTCGGTTTCGAGGTCCTTGTACTTGTTCGGGTCGCTGAGAAAGTCACGGATGGCCGTTCGGAACCCCGTGTCGTAATACAGAATGTCCTTAACAAAGAAGGAGCGATGAATATCTGTTGCGTCCATTACTACGTCCAAAACATCGACGCCATTGAACCGGGCCGTAGCTAGCCAAAGGAATCTTGGCCAGTGCTTTCGCAGGACGCCATTTCGGGTCTCGGCCGTGAGGTCGGTGCTTGCGAAGACGTGCGCCTGCCAGTCAGTGGACTTTGCGATGCGGACATCCCACTCAAGCTTGGCTTCCATGCTCGTAAGCAACCACTGAAAGTTAGTCAGTTGGTCCAGTGCCTGCTCGTATGTGATACGAACCTTTGGATAGACTGGGATCACCACCGCGAAGACCTTGCCGTTGATGGGCGGCGGCGAATCTGGAAACTGCGTCTGAACCGTAGCATTGTCAACGAATGGTGCTCGGCAATACGGGCCCGCTTGATCGTCGTGAATGTATAGCTTCTCGATGCGGCCCGAGGTTAGCGGCTTGTAGTCCTTGCTTAGGGAGTAGCCCGCCACGGTCACTGCATGGAAGCCCTTGCGCTTGCCTTTTGCATCTATCAGTTCGATGCCAAGGATTGCAGGCAGGCCGAATTGACCATATGCATAGAGCAGACCTCTAAGATCCGTAAGCCCGTCATCAGAATCTGTACGGACTTCTACCTCAAGACCTGCGGTTTTTATCGCCCTGCAAATCTCAATCGCGTCTAGGCCCGAGGAAGGCATTGACCGGTTCAGGGATTCGGTAAACCGTGCTGCGTAGCCAGTAATCTGGGCAGGCGTGGGCGCGGCCATTTCAAACAAGGCGCACGCTTCATGCAAGGACGACCACACGGCCGAGGTAGCGCACGCACCAATTACGGTGTCCTGTTCCTGAAATACCAGGCCTTGGACGGTAAACCTCATGCCAGCAACATGCACCACATGTAGGCGAGTGGCCGGGAAGTGGCGCCGATCGACTGCTGGGTAGGGTTCAAGGCATGTTCTCCCGATGAAGGCATCGGGCAGGGGTTTCAGGACTGTGAATCCGAGGTACGAATTGTCGAGGCTCTCCACAGACAGTTTGCCTTTTCCATCGGAAAGGAGTTGGTCAAAATCCGCCTGTGCAAACGGGTGCCCAAAGAAGTGGATTCGGACACAATGCTTGTCGTACAGCGTGAAGCACCGAACGTAGTACGCCGCGAAGTCATCTAAGTAGTCTCGATCGACATAGGCATGCTCGACCACCATGGTTTGGCAATTGACTTCCTTGTCGGATAGATAGCCAAATAGATACGAAACCTGTGGCTTGTTCCAACATTCATCCTTTTGTCGGCCATCGCGCGCAAGCGCGCTAATGAATTCGTCCTTCGTAAAGGAGCGAACGGTGAACACGGGTGTCCGAAGGCATTACACGCTAAATGTCCTGCGAAGTAGATTCTTGTCTACCACGAGTTGCTTGCGGAGGCGCTGCTGCTGTGACTGAACATCTGCGCGGCTCGCTCTCATGTTCTTTCGCACCACTTCCGAGTCTGTCCGCAGGCTAGCCAACAGAGCCTTTCGAGCAGCAGCAATCTCAGATGGAGTTGGTTTCATGGTACGCGTCCCCCAGAGGCGATGGCACGGCGGCGGCCTGGCGACAGGGGGCATCCAGAAAAGCATTGGGGCCCCCCGTGAACCGGTTCTTGTCGGCGCTGCATTAGCCGGGTCTCCCTCCGTTCACACCATGGTCGCCAACGTATTTAAGATAGCGGCATTTTGCCGTCTCGGGGATGGTAGCGGTCGTGAATGCCAAAATCCATTGAAAAGTCCGTTGTTCGGATTCAACCAGATTTCTCCAAGCTCCTGGATCGGATCAGCAAGGGCAATCCTACAGGGAAGGTTGTCGTCCTTGCTCGCCACGAGATGCGCGGGGGTGGCTCCGACAAACGTGAACTCGTAAGCATCAAGGATGTGACCTATCTCAACGTCCTTCGGGCGCGGCATTTTGCCGCTACCTATCAGGACGCGCTGGACGCGGCTCGCCTTTTGGGCCACTCTAGTTCTCGGTCATCTCCTCTCGCCAGCAGCAGTGCGCGGCGGGCCTTCGACTTGACGTACGGTCCAACTCTTGGTTGGGAACGCCTGGATGAACTCACCTCTTCGTTCTGGTGCGATGCTACCAAGGACCCGTGGCCCCACTTCTTTGCGAATCAGGGCGAAACCAAGTGCCATTTTTGTGATGCGGTGCCGCAGCCCCCGTGATTCGCCTTCAAGCGCGGCGGCTCCAACGTACTCGCCCGGCTTCATGTCATGAGCCGGAGAGCTAAACAAAAGCAACGCTAGGCCTTGAGGAGCGCCCAGGCGCCCACAATCAAGGCTGCCAGTGTTCCAGCCCCGCTGATGGCGGCCCAGAAGAGCATGCGGGTTGATGCTTGCCATTGGTAGTCCGTCGCCATGAGGCTTAGCATGCTTTGAATTCTGGCGCCATGGTCTTGCAGGAGTGCGCGGGCGCGAGTTTCCTGCTCGTGCTTGTCTTGCAGCCAGATGGCAAGGAGGTTCGACCCGTGTCCTGCCGTAGCCCCCCACATGGATGCCGAGGGTGGGATCCGCAGGACAGGCGGGTGACCGAACCGCTTCGGATGGAGGATTGCCTGCGGGTCGCGTGATGTCCTGTGGGCGGAGCGGTCGAGGTCCACGATGAGCTGCTCAATACGCGCGCTGAGGGCCACGAGGGCTGGCTGTAGTTTCTTCCAGTGCTTGAGCCGCTTGCGAGCCGTGATTTCGAGGCTGGCCTGGCGCAATTCTGGCGGTATGATGCCAAGGCTTTCGCCTGCCTTTCCTGCCTCAATGAAGGTGTGCGCTGCGAACCGCTGCGCCGTGATGAGGTAGGGCATGAAGTTGAGGTCGAGCCACGAAGTGCAGGCGATGTTCTCCGGAACGTACAGTTGGATCGTCCCCTCCGGCGCGAATTCGCCATCCGTCAGGGGGTCGCCCGCTGAGATGAGCAATGCCGAGAACGACCCGTGGGTAGCTCCAGCGTATCCGACGCCTTCGCCATAGACCGCCATCACGGTGCCGTAGGCCTGGGCCACGAGCAGCTCGCCTTCGTCAACGCCGATTCCGCCCGTTGCGGCGACCAAGTCGGCACGGAATTCCTTCTCTGAATCCTTCGATGACATCGAGCCGGCGGTGCGAGCTGCTTGCATCATGCGATTCATGCGCGTCTCACTCACTTTGGCGCAGACTTGCCACCTGCGGGCCACGCGGGGCAGGCGAATGTTGGGCAGAAGCCGCCCGGGAAGGGTATCCAGGGTTCGATCCATGGCGTAGAGGATGGTCGACGAGGTAGACTGTAGGTCGGGGCTTCGGAGATCGCGGAAGGTCACCTGGATGTAGCAGATCAGGTAGGGCAGGTGCTCAACCGACCACAAGTGGAGAGCAATCTCCTGAATCTGGTTGGCCCAAAGGAGCCCCGCTTCGCCGTTCGACCGAAAGTGCTCGACGATGGGCGTTTGGTGCGGATCAATGCGCCATGACTTGCGAGCGGTCCTTCCCAGCAGGAACGGGCGGCCGCGGAGCTCCTTGAGACGTTCGCTGCTGGCGTGCTCGGAGGTCGGTTTTCCGAACAGGTTCGTCAAGCCCGCCTCGACGTCTGCAGCTTTGCCGGCGTCAAATCCCTCCACGAGCATGAGCTCGGCCTTGAAGACGCCCTCCGTCGTTGAATCGTCAAAGTCCAAGGCGGCCGTCATGGTCTACTCACAAAGGGGCGCTGCATTTGGTCGTGACGCACGTGGGTGCGACGCCTAATCCTCGTCCGCCTCGAACCGGGAGGACGCTTGCGTTACCTTCTCGCCGCAGTAGCGGCATCCGTAGGTGCGTGTTGTCTCGTATCTGGTGCCATCGCGGACAGGGGTTTCCCGGACTACTGGGGTGCCGACCTCCTTCATTGCGTAGAACTTGTTGCACTTCATGCAGCGGGAGTCGTACTTGTATCTCCGGAGGTAGACGAGGGTCGCTCCGATGAGGAGGCACACGAAGCCCGAAGCAAACAGCGGAGTTGCGTAGCGCTCCACTAGGGCGGGGAATCGGTAGGTGGCGCTTGCCACCTGACCCGCCCCCATCACGATGGCTATCAGCCCAGAAATCAGAGCATTGCGCTCGCCGAGGTGCTTCATCACGAAAATGGACAGGAACTCGATGCCCTCGATGTTTTCGTGATTGACCTTGTACGTCTTGGAGCCGTCGTGAACGATTGTTTGGCTCGTCACGGGCGCGTTGTAGACGTCGCCTCGGTTCGCATAGGTTGCCCCGCGGTTGTCGACGTGGCTCTTCTGCGTAACCACTTGGCTGCTCTTGGGCACAGGTGGTAGCCACGGCTAGACCCCCCGAAAAAGCTTAGCCCTCAGGGGCCGGGCATTGGGCCCAATCTAGCTAGACGGACAGTCAAACGACCGATGCGTGGACCCCGGATTGTCCTGGGGCGTGCTCGCTCCCGTCATGACGCGCACCGGTGCCCGGTCTCAGAATCCGTGATGATGTCGCGTCGAACATCAAGGCGTTCCGGGTCCGGAATGGAACGCGATGGATGAGTAGTGCCCACGTAGTGGAGGCGGCCGTTCTCCGCTTCATTCAGACAATCGGCAGCAGTCCTAATCTCCAATGGAAATGGGGCGGGCCTTCCTGTTCGTTTGCGAATCCAAGCTTGGGCTTCGCCTTAGGTACAGGTCAGCAAAACTACCTCGCCGCCCCGCGATAGGGACAGTGGCCCGTGGAGAAGCATGGTTCCCCGCCGGCGCGCGGTTTCGCTCACCTAGTTTGCGCCGCCGTAACGCCAGCGAAGCAGGCTACTGACGTCGAACCCGGCCTTGTCCAGGTCGTCTCGGAGCCAGCCCATCGCTATAGTGGTTGCAGGCATCTCGCACAGGAAGTTGTCAACCCCCGACGAATTGGAATGTGCGCCAAACCAGTCACCAGCCACGGGATCAATTTGGACATGCCTGGCGTAGGCGACCTTGACCGCATCCCAGGACTGCCTAGTATGGTTGGGCGCTCGTTCGATTGCGAACAAGGTGGGGCCCTCCCTGCGTGTCATAACCCACTCCGCGTGAGGCCAAAGCTGCGTGTCCGAACCATCCAAACTACCTGGCATGACCCAGACATGAACAAATGCCGGGAGCGTCCAAGACGTTCGCAGTTGCGGCCTCAACGACGGGAAGTAACGGGCAACTAGTTCCTGATAGATCTGCACCGCCGCCCGAAGGATTGACTCCGACCGCGCAACAAACTCGTCGTAAGAGTAAGCACTCCAAACCCATGGCCCCCGTCGTTCAGTCCTCGGATATGGGTGCGGATCTTCGAGGGCAGTGACTCCCGCATCCGCGAGCCGCCTCAATTCGCTGGCCATCATGGCGAGGCTGGCTGGAGTGACCAGAATGGGCGGCATATAGGTGGTGCCGGGATGCAAGTCCTGAATGGCCGCCTGCGCTCTATCAAGAGGGATTGGATTCCACCTTACTCGCTTGAATTCCCCGGTGGCCGCACGAAGATTTCGCCACGTAAATTCCGCCACAAACGGAGCGCATCCTTCCAACATGGGGACTCGGTTTGTTAGGAAGCTCTCCATCTCGTCCTCAATCATGTCAAGAGCAGTAACCCATGCCCAAGCCGCCGAGTCTTGGAGGTTCCGATGCACCGTCCTTCCCCGCCAAATCGGCTGGGTCGGTATCATGAATGTGTCCGGGGACATTGTTTCCCACGGCACGTTCGAGGTCGTCAGCCAGCGATAGGAAATGCTCCCCTCATTAGCCAAAATCGATAGCGTAAGCAGCCGGCCGTTCCGCTTCGGAGCAAACAATTCCGCAGAGGCACCAAGGCCATCCGCCAGTGCTTGCATAGCTTCCAATACACGCGCGGCAGCTTCGGCAGTGGTGGGCTGGTCGGTGACAGCGATGCGGCCCCAACCGGCCGTCATGCGGTGTACTACCTCCGCCGCAATGCCTACCCAGTGACGAGCCAAAGGCCCGAGGATCCGCGCTACTTGGTTTGCCGATCCTCTTGCAATGGCGGCTTCGACTGCTCCACGCCAGTTGATCGCGTGCGCTAGATTCGGTACGACCTCCGCCCAAGAGAACTCGTTTCGGACCAGAGCTTCGGCCGCGAGCCATTCCCGGACGATTGGCAGAGGAATGTTGACCCGAGCGCCCTCCAAAGTAAGTAGACCGGCACGGTTCGCAAGCTCGATTGAAGCCTGTGAAACTTCGGCCGGTGGATGTACGGGACGGCCTCCTTCATCAGTCGAAGCCACCGAAATCCGGCGAAGGCTGCTCAAGATGCCGTCGGCATTGGGTTGGCCTGCGACGCGGGCCTGCAAGACTGTGAGTAGGCGTGCGGTGAGCTGCGCCCTCGTTTGGGGAAACTCACCCTGATGACCCACGGTACATGCGGCAAAGGCAATCGCCATAAACGGGCTTGTCAGGGAGTTTCGCAACGCATCCGACAAGCCGTGCCAGGAATGGAACGAAGGCCGCTCTCCCTGAATACGCCCAATGAGTTCCTTCGCCTCCTCCTCCGTTAGATCTTCGACCTTAGTCTTCTCGTCTTCCGTCGCCTGGCGCGGCGGGTGGCGAGTCGTGATAACGACGAACGCGCCGGCTTCCGCAAGGCGACGCGCGCCATCCAAGATGGCAACCGCGGCGGCATCCGCATAGCCATGCAAATCTTCGATGGCAATGAGCAGCGCTCTGGAACGCCTACGGTTCAACTGCGCCGCAGCGGCAGGAATGGAATCACTCAGCCCGCCCACGAGCTCGCCAGGACCAAACTTCACAGGGATGAGACGAGGACGTTTGCCCTTGGAATCCACTGCCTGTATTGTCCGCTCAATGGCCAATGACTTGCCGGACCCGAAGGTGCCATGCAGGACTCTTACTCTCTGCACGTCACTAAGAGCAACAGCATGACCAACTGACTGATTCTCGGCGAGGCTTTGGGCCAGCGCGTCCGGCACGCCGTTCAAGACGAACATCTGTCTCGTCCGATCAGTGCTTTTCCTCGTCTGCGCCGACAGATAGGTTCGGTAGGACTGGTATCGCTCGAAGTACTCTGCCTGGAAAAGATCCAGGTAACCGACCACACCCAATACGCCGAGCGTGGTGGCGAGACCTGCCCCGATTATCGCCCAAGCATTGAGTTCCCCACCTTGCCAAATCTCAACTGTACCCAAAACAGTGCATCCGACGGCGAACGACCAGAGCGTGACGAGGAGCTTCCAGTTCGACTGCAACCTCGCCCAATGTTGCGGCCCCTGCAAGCTCATCTGTCCCCCGGTGCCCGTGCTTGATGGAAGTTTTCCGCGCTACCGCGGGTAGGCACGAAGCGAGGATGCCGGCATGGGCAATAGACCAAGTGGTGACCTACAGGGGGCTTCTCTTGACAGCTGCTTCGCTGAACGACAGACTTCCATCTTGCTCGCAAGCCGTCTGCCCCTCGTTGCGGCGACGCGACATCCTGAAACCAACGTTCGAGGTAGGTCTCGCGCTGCGTTCGTCAGTGGAGACGTTTGCACGCAAGCGGATGACTTTATCTGTTTCAGCGCTCGTCCTTCGCCCTCAATTCCGGGTAGGACTATTCGCCGATATCGTCCGCCAGGAGACGAGCTTCGAGGAGCTCGGCCGGGGCGTTACTTGGCACACGCCTCCGTGTTCTCGGCGTGAGTGGCTGCAAACATGGCCGAACGCGCCGCCTACTAGGGTTCTAGGCCCAGCGGGGCCCCACACGTGTGGCAGGGGTGCGCGCACGTGCGACCAAGAACTTGGTCGGTCTTGCGGTCGGCCTTCCTGAACGTGTCGCGAACCTCAAGAAAAACGAGCGTCGTTGCAATGACAATAATCAATGTGGGGAGAACGGAGCTCCAACTGTTCCGGTCGATGTTGTCGCGTAGCGACTGAATCGACACGATAGCGACCACCGATGCCATAAGGGGGCGGCGAACCTGGCGAATTCGAAAACGGTTAACCACGTCCATAGAGAATTCCACGGGGACTTGCCCTCTGCAAACGGTCCATGCGGCCCCCGCACTTGAAGCGTCGTTTCCTGGGAGGATTTGCCCAGGCCGGTTTAGGCATCCCATAATGCCAGCATCTTACGCGGCGAGATGGCGACCTGCAAGCAATGGGAACGCCACGCGATTAGGCGTCTTGCATGAGTCGTACAATTCCGCTCTCGAAGGCGTGGCTGACGGTACCGAATGGCTTGCCGGGGCCCACGCGTGCTTTGACCCATGCCAAGAGCTTGGGGTCGACTGTGACGGAGACGCGACTCTTGCTGGTCTTGGCCTTAGCCATGCCGGGTGGCACGCGTGTCCAATCTTAACCAGGAATGACCGAAGGTATGATAATTGCGCATCGTCCTGTTTGGGATGCCGATGAATCCTCATGCTCGTGGCAGCCTCAGCATCGCCCTAGGTTTTGCAATCCTCGCCGTCGGTGCCTTTGCGGGGGGCTTTACCGTCCTTTTGGTGCTCCTTGTTGGAGCGTTGGCCATGACGCTCGGCTACCTTTTTCTCACAGCAAATTCAGCAGCGGTTAGCAAACGACACAACGCATTTGTTCGCGCGGCGGGGGGTGTTACGGTTCTGCTGGCCATCATCGGGGCCAACTTCGCAGTCTTGCCTGAAGATTCAACTTTTCAGCAGATCAAGTTCATGGTCCTCCTGCATGGTCTGCAAGCGATGGGCTTCGTGGGTCTGGCTGGCCTCGCTCTACACGCCGTCGGTGGGAGGGCGTCGAGGATTGTCTTCGTGTCGGCATTCATCGCAGCAGCCTTGATTGCCGTGGCGGCGCAAATGACTCTGGATGCAGTAATGGACGGCCGGATCTCAGGCAGCGACTTTTCGTCGACGTTCAAATTCATTGAATTCGGCTTGTTCGGCGCCGCGGCTACCGGTGCGGCCCTGGTTGGGTTCCGCCCTGAACATGGTCCTGTGGCGCACGCCGCCGCCAATGAGAGGCGGGAAGCGAGCTCCTGGCAGGTCGTGGACGCACAGGCACCAGCCGAGTTGCCCGATTTCACATGGGACCAACCCCAAAATGACGGTCCCGGGCAAGCACCGGAGCCGGCCGCGGTAACGTTCGCCCAACCCCATGTTCGTCCAGTGCAGCGGCCCGCCCCGCCGCCGCGACCAAGAACGGATAATCACCTAGCGCGCCTCGAAGAGGGTCTGTTGGATGGCCGCATCAGCGAGCAGACCTATCTGGAATTGCGCCGGAAATACGAAGCACGATAAGCAATTCCGGTGACTATCGTCGCGAATGCGCGTCGGCTTTCGTAGGAAAGCAGGCGTGTACACGCAGGCCAGCGAAGCGCGCAGGATTTCCAGGCCAGAGGACGTCGGCCACGGCAGCGTGCGGCCGCGAACGGGAGGGGGTTGGCCAGCGCTCCGAAGACGAATTAGCTGGCCGACGGGTTTAGGCCGGCCGCGATGCGGGCCTGTCGGGTCCTCAACATCTCTTGCTCGATGCAGGCCGCGACGGCGTGCGAGAAGTTTGCGAATCGATGCGATGTGCTAAGCTCCGTGGAAATCCAGTCTTGCAAGTCCTGGGGCAAACTGATGGAGCACGGTTTGGATTTTGGCTTCCCGAGGGGGCCAATTTTGCGTCCTGGCACACTTATGACATGAACAAGATTGTTACTTAATCTTACTCACTCCCAACCATTGTTATCTGGCGGTTTGCCTTACTTTAGACTGTGCAAGACTTGCAAGACATTAGCGCTTCGGTGACACCGGATGGGACAGTGACCTTCTCTGGGACGTCCCCGGAAGCCGTGGCGCTCGCCGTATACTTGCATGAACAGCTGCGAAGCCATGCTCTCGATTCCGCCCACCTGAAGCCCCCTTCAGGTAGTGGCCGTGTCGCCTCTCAGGAGGAACTTCGGTTTCGCAATGACCGTCGCATGGTGCGGATGCGGGTCGGCCGGACTCTGCGAAGCGATACGCGCCTCGTGCCTTTCCTGGATGCTAACCGTACGTTTCGCATGCAGGACGCCATAGGTGCGTGGGCCGGCCACCCCGTCCCGTCGGTGGAGCCGGAAACGAAGCGTCCAGGGAAGGAGTACCATGCGTTGTGGCGACGGGTACGGGAAGCGATTGATGACTACGTCGTGGAACGGGATCTTTACTACGTCATCGACCGCGTTGGGCGGGGGTCGGTGTACCGCATTTCAACTGGGGCGCCGCCGGAGCTTACTCCTCCGAACCTGCCGGAGGAACTGAAGTCATGAGTCACGACCATGACTGAGGCGACGGGCCTTGGCAAAGGACACACCCGGGCCATGGTGCAGATGCCGGACGGTTCCAGACGGCCGAAACGGCGGTCCGGCCCCCACCAAGTGGTCCGAATCGAGCTCACCCATCGTGGTGAAACGAAGACGAGTTGGACAACGGCGGAAGCGCTCCGTCGGGGCCGAGACTTGTACGAGAAGCACCGCCAACAAATCGTTGAGGAAGACGGCCGCTCCGGCAAGAACTACCGATTCACCGAACTCCGCGAAGCCGACAGCGTCGCCAGATCCTCCACGAAGAAGTGGGGGTACACGCACGACCACTGGCACTCCTTGCACCTCAACGCGTGCCTCGTGGCCGTCCACCTCCTGCGCGCCACGGAGTACAGCATGTCGGCGCCGGACTGCAGGCACCCACAACACGGCAACGCCAGTCACACCTGCGAGGCCTTCCAAGTCATCGAAGAGCAGGCAGCCCCGCAACCCGCTGCGCGACCAGCCCCAATGCAGCAACGCCTCCAAGGCAGCCGCGAAATCTCCGCAGCCCCAGCAGAGGCGGCCATGCCCACAGGTGGACTGGATGACACGCCGCCCGAGGCCATCCACTTGTCGCCCCGCCGCAGCCATGACGGAGTCCAAGACCTAGCCTCGGAACCCGAACCCGGCCTCACCTCCATCCGTCCGCATAATCCTGGCCTTGGCATCGTGGATGTCCACGACATCCTGCGCGACTTGGCTAGCATCCAGGACGCCTCCCCGCCACGCCTCATTCACGTCCACCAAGAGGGCAACGTCATTGACGTCTTCGTTGTGGCCGGAATCAAGGGCGACGAGGCCATCCGATTCAACGAGCAACGCCTGCGCATGCTCGGCCACGACGCCGGTGCCCGCCCGACGGGCCCTCCGACGCCTCGGGACTACGTGAACGTCGCATCGTTGACGACTTACTTTTACGATAAGGTGGGCGCAACGGGAGCCTCCTGCTCGGATGCCATGAAGGACCTCGGCCCTTGGCGGCCGGAACAATTCAAGCGCGACCACGTAGACTTCAAGGCTTGGCAGGAAGCCTTCCACGACGCCATGCGCGGCGGATTGCTCAAGAATGAATTGGCAAGGCGCGGCCGACTACTCAGGAAAGTGACGGCGCAAAATGCAGCCGGAACTGAAGTAGACGTGCAGAACGAGTACGGCGAACTCTTCTGGACTGCGGAGGCCACCCAATGACGCTGGGTGGAACGCCGACGCAATGGAATGCCCTGGCAACGCGCATCACGAACCACGTCGCCAAAGGTGATGCCGCAGACGCCATCCTGGCAATTACTCAGGAGCTCTTCGAGACACCACACCCCACCAAGAAGAAGGGGCGCCCCCGGAAAGTCACGCGCCGCCAACTCGCCAAAACCCTCGTCAACGCCGTCACGGTCAAGAAAGGCGCCGTTGAGAACGCGTGCCGAAGCACAAGGCGTGCACCCGGCAAACGCGCCGTGACGCGCCGCAAGAACAGCCCCAGCCAGAGGAACCTTTGGAGGCTCCTGAACAAGATAGCTGTAAAGGAGTTGCAGTCGCAGTTGCGCGATGTCTGGTGGCTCCTCTTCCAGATGGGTCGGCGACGCTTTGGCTTGATGCGACTCGGGTACGAAGTCTACATCGACGAACATCAAACGCTCGTCTACACGCGCCGCAAGAAGACGGAAGTCGGCTTATTGGCGGGGGCCTCAAAGAAGGACAAGTACGCCGGCAAATTCCGCGCCTGGACGTATCAAATCATGGTGGCGTGCTTCCGCGGCAGCCGCGTCACCATCCCCATGGACGTTGTCCTGGTTGCCAAGAACGGACCAAGCCTGGATGCGATGATTGCGGTACCCGGTTTGAGTACGGAGGACATCATTGCCCGCTTCATCGGCCTCCTAGAAGCCATATACCCGCCGCCGAAGGTCATCCTCTTCGACCGAGGCTACCACGCCAACATCAACTACAGTCGCGTCGGCAAGTACTGCGACCGACACGGTTGCATCTACATGACGCCCGCCAAACGCGAAGCGACCGGCGCCTTCCGCGACGAAGATGGGAAAACGTATTGGAACGTCGAGGACTTTATCAAGCGCAACCGCGCCAAGGCCAGCCCGCTTCGGCCCGGGAGCAACATCTTCTACGTCACGGGCGAGCGCCCCATCTCCGTCGACCCAGGCCGGCGACGCACGCTCATTGTGTTCTATCGACCCTACAAGAAGGGCGATGACCTGCCCGAGGGGGCCGTGACGATGGATGCCACGTACTACGCCTTCGCCTTCTACACGAACGCGCCCAACCCCACCCGCGACATCGCTTGCTACGAGCGACTTTACTCGCGCAGGTGGACGGAGGAGAATTGGTTCAAGAAACGCGCCGCCAACTTCCACGGCGGACGCGCCCACAAAGCCCTCCGACGCGTCGCCGCCTTCATGGTCGGCATCATCTGCCTCGCCATCTACGGCCTCATGCATGGCATCATGTTTCCCGAACACGACGTCGTCGCTCTCAGCCAATACTTCGGCTTACCCAACTTCGTCAGCGATCTCGTCGACGCCCTGACCAAAGTGTAGTAGGCCCGAGGCCGAACCTCTGCGTCAATCTAGCGTGAGCCAGGTCGCCCATCCACTTTTTTGCGTTGCACGTCGCCAACTTTCTCAGGCACGCTCTCCGGGGGGCCGGCGAGCGCCCATTTCTGCGGTCCAAAGGGCCATTTCTAACCCGTGGAAGGCAGTTCTAACCCATCTGCGATTTCTAACTCTTGCATTACGCCGAATATCTGTTGAGCGGGAGATACCGGATTCGAACCGGTGAATGGCGGATTAAGAGTCCGCTGCCTTGGACCTGTCTCGGCTAATCTCCCCTGTCCGCCGTCTTATCCCGCCAGTGGCAGGGAAGGATGGCGGTTGCCCGGAGGCCCCATCTGGTGCCTTGGGCGGCCCCACCGAGCCGACGAACTACAAGAAGGTGATGCCTGATGCCTCAGACCCCCCACAACCGGAAAGCCCTCGGCAAGATTGCTGCCGCCCTGAACCGTACGTCCCCGGCTAACCGGGTCGTGTTGGAGCGGCTGCGTGACCACATGGCTGCTTTGGGGCGCTCGCCGAAGACGACCGCTCCGTACGTGCAGTTGTTGCAGCGGTTGGATGCCTTCACGAAGGGCCACGCGTTGCTTGAGTTGCAGCCGGAGCAGGTGCGGTTGTTTTTGCAGGAGATTCGGAGTCCGCAGCCGCGTACGAATCGGACGTATGCGATGGCGATGCGTGCGTCGTTGTCGCATTTGAGTGACATTTTCCGGGATGGGCCGTTGCCGCAGGGTCATCCGTTGCGGCGTGCGGCTGTGTTGCCGAAGACGCCTAAGCGGAAGGCGTACACGGCGCCGGTTTTGGAGGATGATGAATTGCGGCGTGTGTTGGCTGCTGCGCTGGATGCTCCGGTGCAGTATCGTCGGTGGTTCTGGACGGAGCGTGTGCAGGCGCTGGTTCAGGTGTGCCGGTACGGTGGGTTCCGTATCTCTGAGGCGTTGTCGTTGAATGTTGGGGATGTTGGGGTTGATGCTGGTGGGGCTTACATTCGGCTGCGGGAGGAGGCGCCGTTGTTGGGCGAAGGAGACCATAAGACGGGGCCGCGTCGTGTGTACGTGGCGGAGGGTCTTGGTTCGATTGGGGCTTGGTTGTCTGTGCATCCGCGAGGTAGCGCGCCTGGGGCGCCGTTGTTTACGTCGTTTGATGACCGGACGGGTTCAGTTCGGCAGGGGTACGATTCGTGTGTTTCGGTGCTCGGTCGTTTGTGCCGGGTGTCTGGTGTGAAGTCGCGGATGCCGTCGGATTTTCGTTTGCATTGGCACCTTTTCCGGCATACGTGTGCGACGATGAAGGTGCGGATGTTTGGTTGGGGTGAGGCTGAGTTGCGGGCGTATTTTGGTTGGTCTGATGAGTCGAAGGAGCCTGCGACGTATGTTCACTTGCGTGACGAGGATATCCGGGCTCGGGTTCGTCGTGATCATGGGTTGGATGAGGCGGGCCTTGTGTCGCGGGCTGAGGTTGGTGTTCGTGACTTGGATGCGCGTGTTGCTGCCGCTGTTGCGGCTGCGTTGGCACGTCATGGTTTGTAGGGGAGAGGCTTGGCGGCCGTGACGGCATCCATTGCTTCTTCGATGAAGACGCGTTGCCAGTCGCCGCAATGTTTGCAGGCGCAGTTTCGTGGGTGTTGGCGTTCTTTTCCTCCCATGCTGGTTTGCGTTTTCTTGGCGTTGCCTTTGGCCATGTGGCCCATGCCGCGGTGGAGTTCTTGTTCGGGTTCGTAGCCCCATTGGCCATAGCGGATTTGGTAGGCGGCGATGCCGGCTTCGAATTCTGGGATTTCGTAGGGAAGTCGGCGTTTGGTGTTGTAATCTATCCACCAGATTTTGCGTTCTTGGCGGCTGTAGCGGATTTGGCGTAGATCGACCATTTCGCGTAGTTGGTATTTGAGGGCGTTGTGGTAGCGGTCGAGTGGGACGAATTTGCCGAGATGCATGGGGAGGGTGACTTCTACGTCGTTGAAGTGGCGGCTTAGGACTCGTTTTTGGATTCTCATGAGGTCGTCGGCGCCGCCTTTGCCTCGAATGTTGAGGCGTTGGACTTTGACGGGTTTGCCGTCTTGGAGCCGCCAGCCGTTGAGGGTGAAGTCGATGTGTGGGTTGTCTTTTTTGAAGGGACGTTCGCCGAAGTGTTGGTAGCTGCCTTTCCAGCCGATGCCTTCGCCGTAGATTTCTTCGAGGAGTTCTCCTGTGGCTTGGAAGAAGCGTGGGAGGTCGTTTGCGGCTTGGTTGCCCCATCCTGTGCCGTCGTCGTTACGGATCATGGATTCGAGAACGAAGTGGCCGGCTAGTGGTTCGTCGTTGCCGGGTGTGCAGCGGTGGAGTAGGTTGATTGTGTCGCGTCGGCGTCGGCTTTCTTCGTCGCTGACGCACATGATGCACCAGGGGATTTGATGGCAGCTTTGTTCGGCGCTTACGCGATGACTTCCGGGCTGGAGGTTGTCTTCTTGTACGGAGTAGTAGCCGGTTTTGCATTCTCGGATTTCCGCCCACTCGTTGGGACAGCGGTCGGCGAGGTATTGCTGGAGGCTGCGATGTTTGCCCCATTCTTTGATGATGGCGTTGCGGCGGTCGTTGACGTTTGCTGCGACGCCGGCTCGTTTTACTCTAGCCATGTGGTTTTTCCTTTCCATTCTTCGGGGACGATGCCGTCTTTGTTGGCTCGTCTGTTGAGAGCTCGGTAGAGTTTGCGGACGAAGGTCTTTGTGGCGTCTCGGGGGACTTGGAGGCGGACGCGGTGGGCTTTGTAGTGCCAGGTGCAGTAGCTGAAATGGCATTCTGGGCATTGTTCTGGTTCGCCTTTGCAGTCTCGGCTGCGTTTGCCGCATGGGGTGTTGAGGCAGCTCGTTTCTGGGGTCTTGCAGATTTGCATGATCCAGGGTGCTTGTTTGGCGACTTGGATGCCGTGCCATCGGAATTCTCGGATGGCGGTCATGTGATTGTGGCCTCCAGGCGCTTTTCGAGGATGTCTCGTGGGACGTTTGTTCGTGCCAGGTTCTGGCACGCGCGTCCGTAGATGCATTGGCCTTGGCAGTCGTGGCGTTTGGGCCAGGCGTCGTTTTCGTATGGGACGGTGGCGTTTGCGGCGAAGCCTGGTATCTTGGCCTGTTTTTCTTGGCGTTGGGCGTAGCCAGGCGTCATGCTTTCGCCATGGCGTCTGCGACGGTTTTGAGTCCGGCGGGTGGTGCGGTTCCCCACCATTTTTCGTAGTGGGGGAGGATTCGTTCGCCGCCGTCGAGGACGGTGTACATGAAGTCTACGAGGCTGTCGGTTTGGGCGCCGGCCATCATTTCTGGGTGGAACATGTTGATGGCGCCTCGGAGGTCTTTCTTTTGGAGGCGGTTGGGGGCTCCGGCGAGGTATTCGACGGCGTTTTCGTGCTTGAAGAAGGCTGCGGTGTTGCGGGCTAGGAAGCCGTTGTCTTTCATGTGTCCGCCCATGGTTCGTTCGACGTTGGCGTCTTTCCAGGGTTCGTACACTTCGTAGAGTTCTTTTGGCATCCATGGGACGCAGGTTACGCCTTGGGGGCGTCCGTCGGCCCAGATGAGTTGTAGTGTGTTCATCTTGGGTTTGTTCCAGGCGAGTGCTTCCAGGCCGGCTTGGATGTTGTTGAGGCCGCGTTCTTCGGGGGCGCAGAACGCGACGCTTACTCCTCGTTTTCGGCTGGTGTCCATCATGTTGCGGAGTTTGAGTAGGTCTGTGCGGCTGCCTTCGCCGGCTGTGGCGAGTTGTTCGTCGTGGACGAGCCAATCGCCTTTTTCGAGGGCAAGGAGTTTTTGTCCTACGGTGTGCCATTCTATGCTGATGTGTTTGAGTAGGTTTTCTGGCTTGATTGGCTTGGCCCAGTTTGCGATGGCCACGGCGTTTGTACTCTTGCGGCTGCCTGTTTTTCCAATGAGTTCTACTAGGCTGTTGGCGTTGTCGTTGAGCCGGTAGTTGATGTGGTCTTGGAATCGTTGGGTTCGGTCGGTGAAGGCTGCTGCGACGAGGCGGGTGTGTTCGTTTTGGTCGGTTTGGGGTGCTGGTGGGGCTAGGCGGTCCAGGATGCTGTCCATGAAGAGCGGTGCTGTTTCGAGCCCGTTGCGCGTCAGGCCATCCGTGAAGACTTCTCGGATGTAGTCCATGGTGTCGGTCCACATGCCGAGGCGGGTCCATTTTTCGTCCATGACTTCGCGGTAGGCGGCGTCGAGGTGGAGTAGGACTTCGCGTTTGGTTTCGGGGTCGACCCATTCGCTCATGGGTTCCCACGTCATTCCGGCACCTTACCGGCTTTATTGCCGAACAGTGGCCACGGCTCGCCAGGGTTCTTCGCGTGTGCTGCTTCCATCCATGCGAGTACATCCGGCGGGAGCGGAACGTCCTTGGCGCACGGGCGGTTCGGATGACTTCGACAGGTCATCCTGACACCTTGATTGCGTCGCGTCGTGTTGTGCGGTGGCCGCAGCTGATGCAGCGGAGCCAGAGCATGGCGGCACGGGCGTTTGTTCCGGCGGGTAGGTGCCGGCGGCATTCGGGGCAGAGGAGTATTTTCGGGAGTGTCATAATGGGAGGGTCTCCCTCGCTCGTTGGTAGTCGGCTTCGGCGTTTTCCCAGCGGCGTCGGAGGTCGTCAGCGTAGGACCTTAGGAGGTCGATGACATCCTGGTCCTGTTGGCGTGGGTCTGGGCAGTTGGGTGGGCAAGGGTGCTGGTTGCATTCTTCGGCGGCGCAGCATCCGTGTTCGCAGAATTGCACGTCGACGTGCGGCGGGACCACAATTAGGGCGACCTGGATGGGTGGTTTGCTCCAGGTTCCGGTCATTCTGTTGGCCCCGTTGCGTAGCCGGCTACTCCGGCTCGGACGAGGATGGCGGCCATGGTGCTGCTGAGGACCGCTTCTTGTCCTGGTGTGAGTTTCACGAATTGGAGTTCTTCCGTCATGAAAGGCGGCACGGGGGCGAGGGCGACAACGCGTCGGTATTCCATTCGGCTAGGCTCCTTGTTGTGCTTCTTGGTTGGTGATGCTGGTCGCAGTTTTGGCGGCGCGGATGGCTTCGACGCGGGCGCGTTTTTCGTCGCCGCCGTAGCTGCTCCAGACATTGCCGAGCATTTCGGCGAGTTTGTCGAGTTCCGGGAAGTATAGGTCGGGACGGCTGATGAGTGGTCTTGCGTAGGCGTGAAGAGCGGCGAAGGCTTCGGCTTTGTTGGGGTCGCCGAGGGTCATGGCGCGGTAGTCGCCTTGTTCCCAGAAGCTGCCGGCGTGTTGGATGCTGGGGTCGGCGCCTGGTGTGCCTCGTGGAGCCGGTGGCTTTGCTGGCGGCTGGGCCGCCTGGGCGGGTGGTTTGGGTGGAGCTGGTTGCGGTGGCGCGTCGGGCATGTTAGATCATCCCTTTTTGGTGGGCGTAGTAGTACGCGATGGCGCAGGCGCCGAGGATGGCGACGGTGATGAGGACGCCTTTGAGCCAGCTGGGTGTTTCGCCGGTTTTGTGGCCGCGATTGACGACTGAGGGGAGGTAGCCGCCGGTCATGGTGTCCATGAGGCGGGCAATGTCGTCTTTGCTGTGGCGGCCGGTGATGGGGTCAACGTCGACTTCTTGTTTTCCGCCGGCTCCGATGGCGTAGGGGTCGCCTTCGGGCCAGAGGACGTAGGGGCCGGGGCGTAGGTGCTTGGTTAGGTGGAGGCGGTAGCCTGGTGCGGCGTGGTAGAGTCCGCGGCCGGGTTCGTGGTAGCGGTCTTTCTTGATGACGCCGACGGGTTGGAGCTTGCCGTTTTGTCGGATCATGAGGCCGCGTGTGCGGACGTTCTTGCCAACCAGGGCTTCGAGGAGGCGTTGTTGCCAAGTGGCTTGGTCGTCGGTCTGTGACTCTTCGGTTTGCGTTGTTGTTGGGGTTGCGGTGGTCATTAGGTCCAGCTCCTGGGTTTGTTGCCGCGTTTTGCGGCGCGTTTCGTTTTGGCGTCGTTGCCGAAGGCGTCGTAGGCGACGAGTCCGGTGTGGGCTAGGAGGAAGATTCCTCGTGCGAATGGCAGGACCGGCATGGCTAGTAGGCCGTATCCGGCGAGGGTTGCGAGCATTCGTGCGTTGGGGTCTTTGATGAACCGGGTGGCGACCACGAGGCCGAGCCATAGGCCGGCCATGACGGCGGTGAAGAGGAGTGGGTCGCGTTCTGCGAGTGGTTGTTCTTGTTCGCTCTGGGGGCAGACGCTGCCGGGGCTGCATGTCGTTTCGCACGTTGCGTCGGAGTCGCACACGTTTTCGCATGTCGCCCCGCTTTCGCATACGTACGTGCCTGGCGGGCCCGGTGGTCCTTGGGGGCCGGGCGCGCCCGGTGTTCCGGACGTTCCTTGGGCGCCTGGGGGTCCTTCTGGCCCGGTTGGTCCCTCTGCGCCGGACGGTCCCGTTGGTCCGTCGTTTCCGTCGGCGCCGGCTGGGCCGGTGGCGCCCGTTGCGCCGGTCGGTCCCGTTGGCCCCACTGGTCCGGTTGCGCCAGTTGGGCCGGCCGGGCCCGCACCGCCGACTTGGACCGCCGTGAACCAGGTATTCGCTATTCCGTTTTGCACGCTCAATGTTCCCGCGCTGTCCTGGAACACGCTCATTTCGTAGTAGTCGCCTGCGATGGCGTTCACGGTCGCGGTCACTTGAATATATGACCGTTCGGTTGCATCCCCCGTAGCGGATAACCCGTTGTTATTGTCGGTTCGTTCCGCTGTTGTTGCGACCGGCACCACTCCAGCGCCTTTTGACAGTCGTAATTCTATGTACGCTCCGTTGTGGTCGTCTACGAAGATTTGCCCCGCCAGGAGGTAGATGCCAGCCGTATTGATTGTGAGTCTGCCCGGATTGGTGTTGTCGTGCATCGTATCTGTGTCAAAATTTTCCGCGTCGTAAGTGATTAGCACGGTTGCCAAATCCGCTACGTTGTGGTTCGAACTTGCATAGGCATTGACGCCCGCCGCGTGTGCGTCTTGGGCCGCTAGGAGCGTTAGGGCGATAATTGCAAGGAACACCGTTCCAGCGATTGCCAGGTGTCGGATGAAATCCTTGGCGAATTCTTTACGGGCGACGGCGCTTACGCGCCGCCCGTCGGGGAATAGTTGCGTGGTGTCTTTCATGCGTTGCCTCCCGGCGCTGCCCGGCGTTGGGGTATTGCTGTTCTTTTTGCCCGCCAGCTGCTTGCGGCGGGGTAGAGGGCGAGGCTGACCAGCAGGACATAGGTTGCTGTGTGCAATGTGTCGCGGGCGAGGAGGCTAGTCCAGGCATTGTGTTGGGCTCCGTCGGCGTATTGGAAGCAGTTTGTGAAGCAGTCGTAGTGCTTGTCTTGGAGGTCGAGGCTCCAGCCGAGGGGAAGTTTTTGCAGGGCGAGGAGGGCAAGGGGCCATGCGTACCAGGCTGTCCATGCGAAGGCGACCACGGTGATATTTTGGTGCCAGTGGAGGATGCTGAAGACCATGAGGGCGCTTGCTTGGAGGTAGGCGATGGGTTGGGGGAGGTTCCAGTTGCGGACGGCGTAAATCATGCCGGCGAGTGCGATGAGTTCGAATGCTGCGAGGTAGATGCGGTAGGGCATTTGGGTGGTGTAGAAGGGGTTGAGGAGGCTCCAGATTGGTGAGTATGGGGGGTTTGGTGTTGCTCGGAGGGCTTGGTCGACGGTGACGGCGAGGGTGGTGACCACGGCCAGGCCGGCGATAACATAGAGTTCCTTGTCGGCTTTGCGGGTTTGCGTCTTCATGGGTTATGCGGCTCCTGGTTTGGCTTGTTGGACGGCTCCGAAGAAGGCGAAGCCTCCTACGGCGAGATTAAGGAAGGCAAGGAGAAAGTTGCCTGTGCTCGCGAGCGAGGCAGCGATCAGCAGGGCGACTCCGGCAACGTAGCCGATGAGAGCGGCGCTTTTGGTGACGGCGATGGTGGTTGCGCCGACTCCGAAGAGGTCGCTGCCGGTGCTGCCGTTGAGGCTGACGTAGAGAACCAGGCCGACGGCGACGAGGGCGAGGGCCGTGATAGTCATGGGTGTGAAGCCTGTGCCGGTTGCGAAGCCTTCGATGGCTTGGATGAAGAAGAGGATGAGAAGGCTGGGCCAGAGGGCGCTCATGCTCCACTTCCTTTGGCTTTGATGGCGATGACGGCTGCGGCGAGAGCGGCGCAGAGGAGAATGATGAAGAGTGGGAAGAGGAATAGGACGTAGGCTGCTCCCATTCCGACGCCGCCGATCATGGCGTTCGTGCCGGGGCTGATGCTGACGCCTTTTCGTTTGGCGAGGACCAGGCTGGCTATGACTGAGCCTCCGACGAGGAGGAAGCCCATGACGGTGGCGCCGGTTTTGTCCATGATGGTAAATCCGTCGCCATTAATCCAGCTGCATACGATGCACATCCCGTCGCCTGGGCCGAATGATAATCCGGGAACGTCATCGTCTTGCTCTGCGATTGGCACTTGCGGGGTGCCGTCCGGGTTGACTTGGGTGCACTCGTTGAGCGGGTCTGCACAATTCGTTTCGGACACTTCACATGCGTCACCGGACAGTATGACCGTGCATATCGACCCGGACGGTACGACCTCTTCGGTCGTACAGTTGGCCGTTTGGACATCTATCTTGTAGATACCAGCGTCGGTTACGTAGAAGACGTATTGACCTGTTTGGCTCATCTCTAGGTATCTGAACGCGCCCGTCGGGCGTTCTACGCCACCGCACGTAAGCGTCCCCGTCCTGGCGTCAAACACATTGATTGTGTCCGCCGTCAGATACGAGCCCCAGAGTCCGTCTTGGCTCGTTGCCAGTGAGCCGGCGTAACCCAACCCTCCGGGCCGGACCCATTCTACGAACGCGCCGGGTTGGAATGGATTGATTCGCGCTATTTGGCCCGATACTGTGTGCACTAGCACGTAGTCTCGCGCGCAAGCCGCGCTCAAGAGCGTTGAATATTCGCCCGTAAATGATTTCGTAATTTGGATAATAATTTGGGGGGCCTCTCGTATCGCAGCTCCAAAGTTGGGTTGGATTGCTATCTCCCAGACGCGGCTTCCGCCATCGGTTCCGGCACCGATGATGTAATCCCTGTTGGTTGCGGAGTTGCGCCATGCACAGATTCTTGCTGTGCCGCCCGGCGTGACGAAATCCGTTTCCACAATGCATGAAATGTCTTCATCGTCGTCCACTAGGAGGTCTACAAAGACTCCTAGTTTGCCGTTGTCGATGTTGTGGTACGCAAACCCTACAGCCGCGATGTTATAGCCGGCTGGGCCTAGTAATGGATCGCGCCCGCCGCTACGGCTGTGGTCGATTGCGATTCCTTGCACCGAGCCGATTTGGCCAACAAATGTGGAGAACGTGTTGTCTACACTTGGACTTGGGCATGACACGCCTGTTATCCCTTCGGGGATTAGATTGAAGGTGCAGAAGTTCGAGTTGGCACATGCGGTTCCAGTTACATCGGGCGCATCGAAGTACACGTTTCTGATGAATAGTGAGTCTGTTTCGCTGCCGTCGCCCGTACACGAAACGTAGCCTATGTGTCTGCTGCCGCTTGGGATTTGGTACGCCAGGACTCCATCCACGCGGGGTCCGCATGTTGATTCTTCCTCCGCGATTTGCGTCATTGAGCCTACGTCGATTGTCTTGATTTCAGATACGGGGTCTCCTGCTCGGACGACCATCGTATCCGCAAATGAGGAGACGTCAAATCCCGTGAGGTCAGGTATGGCCAGGTACTGCACCGCAGCCGCCGCTGGTAGGGCCGCGCTCCAGACCTCCAGCCGACCACCGATTCCGCTGCTGCTGAAGATTGCATAAGCGCGGTCATTCGTTACGGCGGCACATGCGGTGTTGTCGTCTGCATCGAGCACCTCCGTCTGTTCGGTTGGCGTAACGAAGTCGTAGGTTGGGCCCAAGGTCGTGTAGCCGTACCACAGCTTCGGAGCCAACGTGCCATCGACGTACAGGTAGTGCCCGGCAACGTTTCCGGCGATTGCGCAATTCGTTGTGGTGCCTGCTGCCGAATACTGCGCTGCGCCTAGTTGGGTGACTTCACCTGCAATTTCTGGCGTTGGGAGGCGGTTGTAGAATTTCGCGGATGAGTCATCTGCGTAGACGACTGCTAGCGCATACTGGCCGTTGAATGCGTACTGCAACGGCGACGACGATTGGATTCCTATCCCGAGTCCGTCGGTCCAGGTGCTCCAATAGTAGCCGTCCGCCGTGTCTGTCCATGACAGTTTGGCGGACGCTGGATTTGTGCCTGCCGTCGCGAAGATTGTTACTGTCCCGCCGTGGGCGGCTAGGGCCATTGGCGTCTGCAGGCTCGATACGGTTGGCGGCGCCAGCGTGATTGTCCACGCCTCTCCAGCATCGTCGCTTCGCGCGACATTTGGCGTGTGCGTTGATCCAGCGATTGCGTTGTCCCATGCTAGCCAAATAATTTCAGGGTCATCCGAGTCGGCCACGATCTGGACCGTTGTGGGATTTCCTCCGCTGCCAACGGTCTGCACTAGCTTTTCGGCCCACGTTGCGCCGCTGTCGGTGGTCTTCCATACTTTGAACTCTGTAGCCGTAACCTTAGCTACGATTAGCCACGTTGTGTCGCTCACCTTGGCCAATGATGGGAAACTAATCAGAGTGTCGGCCACCGCAATGTCCAGGGTCTTCACCGCAAATCCAGTCTCGTAATCGCCGATGGCAAAACCCACATCCGTGGTCGTAATTCGTTCGAAGGCAATGCCGATTAGGCCATCCTGGCCCGCCACGTCCAGGCGCGCCATGTCTCCGCCTACTTGGCCGCTTATGATTTGCTTGTCCCATTCAGCTTGGAGTTGCGCGTTTGCCGCGCCCGCCATAACGAGAAACGCAGCGGCCATGCTCAAGACCACTATTAACGCCCCTACCGGCCACCAAACTTCTCTGCGTTTGGCGCCGTTCCATTCGGGGTGTTCTGAGGTAACACGGCGCGAAGCGCCCTCGGTTTTCGGGTTCTGCATGGTTTCGTCCATGAATGCCCGCGGGGAGCGTGACTCCCTTGAACCCTGGTAGGTCGCGGGCGGTGTCTTCTACGAGCTGTTTGGGCTCGTTTTGTTGGCGCGTTTGGCGTCGCGGCGGGCTTGTTGCCGCTTGGCGGTTGTGGCGTCGAGGCGGGCGGCTTCGCAGTCCTGAGCGTATTGGATGGCGGTTTCCCGTCGGGCCTTCAGTGGGATGGCGGCCCATTCTGTGGCGGTGAAGTTGTACGCGGGGACCGATGTGTCGGCGGTTTCCTTGCGGCGCTTGGCCCAGAGGATGCCCCATGCGATTGCGGCGACGATGAAGGCGCTGGCGGCTGCTGCGGCGATGAGTGCCGGGTCCTGCGGGGAGGTGTCCGTCATTCCTGCGTATCGTCCGGCCCAGGCGCTTGCGAGGACGAGGCTGAGCAGGAAGACGTAGCCGACGATGCGGCGCACGAGGGCTCGTTTTTCTGGTGTTTCCTTTGTGCTGGCGTTGGGTTGCATGGTTGGTGCCATGAGTCCGGAGGGTGGTGTGACCAGCTGGCTCGCCTGTGGCGTCCAGCCCTCCGGCGGGTTGAGGGGGGGAGGGCTGGCTACGACTTGTTGCCGATGATTCCGGTCTTCTTCAGTAGGAGAACGACCGGGATGAACGTCAGCACCAGCAGGTCGAGCGGTTCGAGGCTCGCGCTGATGCTGGTGTCGGCGAGCATCTGGCGGACGATCACGACGCCGAAGACGGCGGCGATGACGACTCCGATGCTGAGGTTGCTGCCGAAGCCGTTGGTGTCGGCGCCGAGTTCGGCGGCGCGGCCCTCGACGTGTTCGGCACCGCGGGTCATGGCGTTGCGGACGCGGCGCGTGACGCCGTGTTCGCGCTTGACTTCGGTCCATTGCTTGTCTTCTGGTTTGACGGGCCTCGTTGGGCCTTCAAGTTGTGCGGTTTGCATGTTTCACATCGGGCACGAGGCCCAAGTGATTTCATCGCACTTGCATACTAAGGCGCGTTGCAGCGCGCTTTGGACCGGCCGTTTCCGGTGCTTCGCCTGCTTCCGGTGGAGGACGGCCGCAACGGCCCTAGTCCCCGGCTTTGCCCTTCCCGTCGACGCGGTCGCGGATGAGGGTGTCAATGGCGTGACTGATGCTCGCGTAGCGCCTGCCGCTTCCGACCTCCCGCCGCAGGGCTTTGACGAGGTCGGGGTCCAGGCTGACGCTGAGGTGGACCTTCGGGCCGTGCGGATTGGACGGTTTCCGTCCCACGTCGCCTTTCATGCTACGGAATGCCTTAAGATACCGTGTGATTTATGGCTTTCTTACGGCATTGAATGCTATCCAATTGGGACGAGTCGACCGCGGTGGCCGGCGAAAGCGCGTCTTCGATTTCATTTCCCTCCACCCTGGTTGTTCTTTGTTCGCCGTCGCCAAGGGGCTCGGTTTCGGGAGGGAAGTGACCGCGTACCTGGTGGGACGGTTGGAGGAAGCCGGCGATTGCTCAGTCATTTGGGATGGGCGGTGTTGCTTTCTTTTTCCTGGGGCAATTCAGCTAGATTTGCCTGCGGCTCGGGCGTTGAGCGTTCCTCGTAACGAGCAGTTGTGGTCTTTCGTGGCGTCGGATGGCCCGTTGTCGCAGGCCGATATCATCAGGCACGTTGCGGCGTGGCCGATGCCGGTTTCTTCGGCGCGTCGTGCCTTGCGGGAACTGGTCGCATGTGGACTATTGTTGGTCGATACTTCTTCGGGGAGTGCGCAATACGGGGCGGCGCGTTGCCCGTTGGGTACGGCATGAAGCGCCGCCGCGCTGGCCACCCGCTACGGGGGCCTCGGGTCATACGGGCAGGCAAGCGAGAGTCGCAGCTGCCGCGTCGTAATGCTGCCGCAGTTCGTGCTGGCAGTCTGGGTCGTCGCAGTGTCGTACGGATACGATGCCGACGGTCGCTATCGGCCGGAAATCTGCCTCTTCCACGACGGCATTGTTGCCATCCGCGACCCATGTTGCTTGTAGGCCGTAGGGCGACACCCACACAAGTAGGACGCGGCCCCACCGATGGTAGCGACCGAAGTTTTTGCGCTCCGGCTCGGCCGGCCATCGCGCCAGCGTTTTTACTTCGGTGTAGAACGCCTGTCCTAGAGGCTGAGTTTTTGGGTTTGTCGCAGCGCCGGCAAGCTTCGATACGACTAGGTCGGGTAAGTGCGCCAAGTCTCCTTTGGCGTTCCCTTCTCCGACGTGATCCACCACGGCCTGGATGCCGCTACTGGATACCGCCCAGCCCGCCGCCTCAAAGTACCGCCGCACCAGCGCTTCTCCAAGCGCCCCCTTGGTCGTACGGTCGGCAAGCCGATGGAGGCTGCGCTCACATTCCACGGGGCGCCGAGCGATGCGCCCGGAATAACCCCTTCGCGCCCGTGCGCATGCCAGTCTTGTCGCCATCCTCCTCAATGGTCCCTCCACCGTCCTCGGAGCCTGCACGAGCGTCGCTCGTGGGCTCCGGGGCCGGAATGCGTCGGGCCTTTGAGGAATTTGGCGACCGGATACCGGGCCGCTTCCTTGCCGTCGTCGGCGGCTTCTCTTGCGCCTCTTCGCGTGGACCCGGCCGATTCAACCCAGCAACCTGGGGCAAGGCTTCGCGGCTCGAAACCCCATCGCCCTGGACCACCGAGTTTTGCATAGGGAGCGAGGGGTTTCTGAGCCCCCCAGAAAGCCGTGTTTCACTGGCCGGGACCCTACACGAAGAGGCACCGAGCAGGAGCCGCCTCCGACCGCACCAGCGGCCCACGCGACTCCTGGCCTTCCCTGCCGAAGAGCAAGAAACACGAGATGAACAAGATGACGAACGAACTAGAAATCGCACATTCACACGTACACTCAGCATCATGCCTATGCAACTGGAGCGTGGCATAATGACGGTCAAGGCCACCCTGACGGCCATTCGCGCCACCGGGGCAACGGCCCGATTCCTCGACGGCGAATACCGCGTGAACGTCCCCGATGGCGACGAAAACACGTCGTACTACACGGACGACGCCCAGGACGCCATCCTGACAGCGGCCGCCATGACCGCCGCCCGTTGCTCCGGGTGCCGACTGATCTTCGGACCTAACCCGACAGCCGGCAACGCACCGTGCCCCGATTGCGGCGATTGCGACGACTGCTGCTGGGCAAACCACGGCGGAACCTACCACGGAGTGGTCCACCAATGACCATCCGCCGGATTCCACCGACCGCGAGCACGATTCCGAACGTAACCCGGCCAATCACACCGGGTGACCGCGAAGAGGCGCCTGAACATGACTGACGAAACTCGCTTGCCGCAGCAGAGATGGCTAAAGGGCGAGGTCGAGCCCTCGACCGTTTGCGGCTACCCTTCGTGGAACAGCATGCCACGACCATCCGGCTCGATGGAACGCCCGCCCGACAGCGGCTGGTCGTTTTGTACCGCTCCGCCCACGCCGCACGGCGACCACCCGTTGGCGAATTGCTTCAGGAAGGCTACGCCCTGCCAGGTACTTCGCTTCGCTCCCTTCGAAAGGGAATCAACGACGTGCCAAGCTGACACAGTCGAATACTTCCTGGAGAACCTGGGCCCTATGTTGACGTACTACCGCGAACTGCTAGTCGACCCCGAGCCAGCAAAGCCGTCGCGCTCTTCGCTCGACTTCTGGACACGCACAAACGAGGTTGGAGCGTGACCGAGAAGGCGTGCCCACGATGCGGCATTGCGGCCATGAGCAGGGCCCAAATTGAAGCGGTGTTTGGATTTCGTCGCGTACGCGGCAAAGTAATCCCGCAATCGTGGTGTCACAAATGCCGCGGCGGCTCGATGAGCCTGGTCGATGACCGACCCGCGGCTGGCGACCGCTGGCAGACGCCGGCTGACGTCTTTGAGCCGCTGAACGAACGTTTCCGATTCACGGTAGACGCGGCGGCTGACGCCTCGAGCCGCCTAGTTGGCAAGCACTTTGCGGACGGCCTACACGCCAGCTGGGCCGATGAACGGGTGTGGTGTAACCCGCCTTATTCGAAGATTGACCCGTGGATTGCCAAGGCGCAGGAATCTGAAATCGCGTGCTACCTTGTGCCGGCCCGGACTGATAGGCCATGGTTCAGCTTAGCTTGGGACAGGCAGGCGCATTGCGCTCAGCCTGGATGGACGGTCGATTTCCCGCTTGGACGGGTACGGTTTGAGGGAGCTGGGACGGACCCCAATTGGGCGTCCGTGATTTTGACTTGGGAGGCGCGGATGGCATGACGTGTGTTCACTCTGCCCCCCGCTTGGTTTTTGAGCGCCCCGTGCTTGGTGCGCTTGTGGCGTTTTGCGCTGATGTTCCTATCAGCTTGCTTTCGTTGATTTCTGAGTGGCGGCTGAGGAAGCCGCTTTTGATGATTTTGCAACCTCGGACGTACGTCGTCAGTTGCGTTAGGAAAACCCCCTTCACGGGGGTTTCCCTTTCTCTACTTACGTGTATATCTGATGTTTCGAAACCCCCACACCCGGTTTCGTTCTTCCCCCACCCAAAGATAATGAAAGTTAGCAGACAGGGGAGTGTCTCGGCTAATCTCCCAGATGGGCCAGTCGTTGACCGGCTGCAATCCGCGCCGACACGGGTTTTGTAGATAAGGGAAACGGTGGCTGGGCCGACCACCAGAAAGGTCATGGCTGCGCGCGGCTCGTGGGTCTTCATGGCCTGGATTTCTGTTTTCGTGGCGCTTGCATTGCTCGCGGTTGCGCCGGTGGTCGCCGCTGGTGGCGGGCCGAGCGCTGGTTTTGGGCAGCCTGGTGTTCCAGTTTTCCTTGAGATTCCACTTCCTGAAGGCCTGCCGAACGTTGCTGGCGCCGGCGAGCCAACTATCGGCATTCCGTGGGATACCGACCATGTGTTCTTCCAAGCGTTCGCGAGCACGTATCGCTGTGACTTTTCCGCCCTGGCAAATGTGAGTCTCCCGGGAGAATCGGAGATCGAGGCCGATTGCTCCGACGTCACCCCGGCATTCAGTCTCACCAATCTTGATCCAATGCTGCACGTCGACCCGGTCAGTGGCCGCGTCTTCGCTGGTGGCCTCAACGGTCCCTGTAGTCTCATGGGCATTTCTGACGACGACGGCCAAACGTGGCTGCCAAGTCGCAACATGTGCACCGGCCATCAGCTTGACCATCAGTCCATCGGTTCTGGTCCCTGGTCGGCCACCGCGCCGGACACCGTGGCGCGAAACTTGGTTTACGCTCGGTCGACCTATTACTGCGCGCAGGGCGCACTTGTCGGCGCCGTAGTAATCGGCGTCACGGATCCCGCTGCGGCCTGCGCCACGAGTGTTGACGGCGGCTTCACCTGGCAGCCGTTTGCGGAGGTTTTGGGCGGCTGCGGCGGCTACCACGGCCATATCCGTGTCAGCGAGGCGACGGGATTTGCGGTCCTACCTTTTGCAAACTGCGCGGGCAAGGTCGGCTATGCCTTCAGTGCGGACAATGGCCTCACTTGGAGCAGCGCCACGTTTTCGGACAGCCGGATGGGCGATTCGGTCGGGTTCGATCCAAGCGTCGGCTTCAGCATCAAGTCAGGCTGGATGTACTACGCCCTGGCCAACGACATAGGCTTGCATGTGGCTCTGTCCAAGGACGACGGCAAGACCTGGGACACCATTGGCAACCGAACGGTTGGCGTCACGCCGTCCACGTGGCTGAACGTTGCCCCAGCCTATCTGGACCCCAAGACGGGTCAGCCGCTGCGCTTTACGACGTTTACGAACGTTCAGGCCGGCGACGACGACCGCGTCGCTATCGCGTTTATGGGGACAACCGACGAGGGTGAAAAGCCGTTTTCTTGTGGACCCGAATCGGACGGCCTTGCCTGGCACTACTATCTGGCGCAGAGCCTTGACGCGGGTCAGGCTTGGACGATTACACGCTTGTCGGAGGACCCCGTGCAAATCGGCGGCATTGATGACGGCGGCCTCGGCGCCGGTGCGTGCCGCAATCTTCTGGACTTCAATGACATGGACATCGACTCGAAAGGCCGCGTCAACATCGGGTTTGCCGACGGTTGCATTGGGGATTGCGCTGCGGACTACGCAGCGTATGCGGCCGGCTCAGGCGACAAGCCGAAGCCGAGCACATCCGGCGGCGCTTACGGAACAATTCTCCGTCAGGTGTCTGGCCCCGGCCTGTTTGCGGCCGAAGACCGTCCGGCGGACCAAGATGGCACCTCGGTGACGGTGGTTCCGTCGGCCGATGAACAACCGGTGCCGGGCGTGTCGCCAATTGTGCTCACAGTTGGCTTGGTCGTCCTGGCTTTCGCCCTGCGGCGCCGCCTCGCGTCGTAGTACCGCGCGCCTATTCGTCGTCGCTTTCGGCCTTCGGGGCGATGGTCTCTCCCTCTTCCGGAGACGGCGCCTGCGCAGCTCGCTCGGCGGCCGCCTTTTCCTCCGCGGCCTTCTTCTCGGCATCAGAGGCGCTGGAGCCGAACTCGGCGCGCAATTGGACCATGGCGTCCTCGTTGTCGAACTTGCTAAGGTAGTCCGGTTCGACGGCTTGGGTGATGTAGACGGATTTGCCGGCGCGAAAAATGAAGTTGCCCGCGTCGGTTGAGCCCCGCACATTGACTTGCAGCAGGATGGGGTCGGGGTTGTGCACGCGGCCGGCACTGTAGGCCTTGTCCGGTGTTGCCGACAAGTGAATCATGTTGCGGTCGCTGGGGCGCAGGCCAGTTTCGAGGACAAGGTCCAATTCCTCCTCGGCGACCGGGAAATACAGGGTGTCCACGTTGGCTTCCGGCAGATCGTCCAAGTTGACGTTCACCGAGTGGGCGTACGTGGCGCGAACCATGCCGCCGTCAATCTGGTAACGGCCCTTCTCGTCCGTTTCGACGAGGGCCTGAATGTGCTCGGGGCGCAGCCAGCGGGCGTAGTTCGGGCGGCTTGCGCGAATGGAGTTCACGAATTCGTTCAGGTCGACCCAGCCGCGCCCATCCATTGTGAGGCCGAAGCGCTCCGGGAAGTGGCGCAGGATGCCGGCCATCATGCGGCCGATGCGGTCAATCTCGAAGTCCTTCATGACGAAGCGACCGGCGGTATCGCAAAGCGGGCAGTTCTCTCCTCTGTAAAATCCGTGCGTGCGGCATTGGGCGAGCATGGCAAGGGGAGAGAGGGATTCGAACCCCCGTCACAGGATCTGCAGTCCCGTGCATGGCCACTTTGCTACCTCCCCAAAACCCCGGCGTCGCCCGAGGCGATGGGGCTGTCTCCCGTCGGCAGGGCGGACGCCTGCCATATTCCTAGGCGCGCGACACCAGGGGGGATTTTAAGCAATTGGGGGGCGCGCTACTTGGGGCAGAGCACGCAATAGGTCTCGATATCGGCGTTGGGGGGACCTAGGAAAATGGATTGCACTATTTTGGCCTTGACGCCGACGGATGCACCGGCCCCCCACAGGCCGATGCCGGTCGGGTTGTTCTGCAGTTCAGTGTATCCAGTCCCGTGCGGGAAAATCGCCGTGGTAAACAGCTTCCCCGGGGGCCATTTGACATTGCGGCCGCCAACGTCTTCGTCAGTCCGGTTGTTGACCTTGCCTGCCTCGTTCTGGATGCGTTGGTAGGTGCCCTTGATGAGGTCTGATTCGGCGTAGTAGATCTCGAAGAAGTTGCTTGAGTCAAGGACGCCGATTACGACGCCGTAGCCACCCTGGCCGGGGGCGTCGGCCTGCTTGTTGTACAGGATTTCCGTCACCATGTACGTGGTGATGTTCGCGTCGGCTGGGTCCAGATCCGTGTCAAACCCTGTCCGGGTCGAGTCCCCGGATTGGTCGGCCATGCAACCGGCGCCTGTTCCTGCAATGGCAAGCGCCTCGAATGAACAGTCGATGAAGACCGAATATTGGGTCACAAGGACGGCGCCTTCGGAACTGAAAACGCGCCTCGCGACGGCTTCGACCTCGGTGTATTCGCCAGCCACGGCGTCGACCGATATCGGTGAAGCTTCGTGCCCGTCCGCTTGGACCCGGAGTACGTAGGCGCCGGGGGCGAGGTTCAGGAATTCGAACTCCCCGTCAACGCCGCTGGTTGTGGTAAGTCCGATTGGGAAAAGCAGCATTTCGGCGTCCGGCACCGGCCGGAACCGGTCATCAATCGTGACACCACGGATTGCGCCCTTGTCCGGTGGAAGCGGTGCACCGGCATCGCCGCTGGAGTCCGATTTGCCGCCGCAACCCGCAAGAACTGCGCAGATGAACACCAGACCGAGGGCTAAGCCCTTGAACTCCATGGCAAACTTCTGCCCTTCCTAACATATGAAGTTTGTTGCGGCGTTGTCGAAGGAAGCTATCCCATCTCGTATATGGGCTGCGCCAATTTGGGCTACCCCGAACAGGATTCTGCCAGGACGCAGTACGTCTCGATGTTGACGCTTGGCGGGCCAATAAACAGCGTCTGGACGAATTTCGCCTTGATGCCGAATTGGGCGCCGAGTCCGCGGGATTCAAAGCAGCCAAAGCCCGTTGGGTCAACACTGCATTCCGCGTCGAGGACCTGTTGCGTTTCCGACTTGAATCCGCCCTGGGGGAAGAGGACTGTCTCGATTACGTCCTTGTTCTTCCACGCAACGTTGCGGTTCTCGGTGTCGTCCAGCGAGATGTTGCCATACTTCAAAGTCAGCCGGAGGTAGTCGCCGTCCACCGTGAACTTGCTTGCGTACCGGGGGTCTTGCACGCCCGCCTTGCGCACGACCACTTTGAAGGCGCCGTTGGAGGTCGTCGCCTTGTGGTTGGATTTCATCTCGGTCACGAGGAATGTGGCGTTTTCCTTGTGGACGAGGTAATCCGACGCGAAACCGGCGCGGCTTGAGTCGCCGGACTGGTCAAGCAGGCAATCGTCGCCCGTGACAGGGTTTCCAATGGTGGTGGAATCGATGGTGCTGAATGCGCAACCGATGAAGACCGAGTACTGCGTCGTCACGGAGTAGGGGTCGTTGCCAAAAGTCCGGCGGGCCTCGGCCTCGACTTCGGTGTATTCTCCCGCCACGACATCGACGGCCCTGGGTGCGGCTTCATGGTCTTTGACTTGAATCTGGATGACGTACGCGCCGGGGTCGAGATCACGGAACGTGCACTGTCCTTCGGAGTCACTGGTCGTGGTAAGCCCAAGCGGCGTGAGGAGGATGAACGCGTCCGGAATTGGCCGGAAGCGGTCGTCGATGACGATACAGGCGATTCCACCCTTGTCCGGGGGAAGAATTGCACGAGCGCCATCGTCGTCCGAACTTGCGGACTGGGAGCTGCACCCCGCCAGCACGATTGCCAGGACGACCAAGAACAGCGGCATGCGGCGGGCTCTCATCACCCCTGGCGGTGCCGTCCACCTTTATGAATGTTGTAGGCGCTTCCTTGTGCAATCCAGCGGGCCTCTAGGCGCAGCCGTTGGGCGCCAGGGTACAATAGGTAGCGATGGGCGTTGCCGGTTCGCCGATGAAGAGCGATTGCACGAATTTGGCCTTGATGCCAAACGCCGCCCCGGCGCCCGTGGCCGTGCGGCAGGTTTCAGGAACGGACGGTTGACACACCGTGTCGAACACCTCTTGCGCATCCTCCGAATTATCGCCAGTCAGAAACAGGATGGTGGCGTACGGCTTAGTCCCGTTGAATGGCACGTTGCTGCGTTGTGCATTGTCGACGTCGTTGACCTTGCCGCGCCAGTTGACCATCTTCGCGTAGACGCCCTGGTCGACATGGGCGACGGAGTAGCGCTCGCCGCCGGCGGGTTCGCCGTTATCGTGCCGAACTTGCACGCTGTAGGTCGCCTTCTGATTGGCCAGCATCTCGGTCACCAAGACCGTCCAGTCAAGCGACTTGTTGAGGGCCTTCATCGTGAAGCCGGGGCGGTACGTGTCGCCGGAGCCGTCGAGCAAGCAGTTGGCGACGACGCCGTTGGCCACAAAGGAGGCGGCGCACGGGATGAACACGGAGAACTGCGTCGTGATGACGTTGCCGTCGTCGCTGAAGATGCGGCGGGCTTCGACCTCGGCATCCGTGTATTCTCCGGCGACGACGTCGGCGTTTTGGGGTGCGGCTTCGTGGTCATCGGCCTGGACTTGGATTACGTAGGAGCCGGGCGGCAAGTTGCCGAAAGAAAATTGGCCTTCGGAATCCGAGGTCGTGGTGAAGCCGCCAGGGGTCAGAAGGACCAGGGCGTCAGGAACGGGGCGGAAGCGGTCGTCGATGACAATGCCCGCGATGGCGCCCTTGTCGGCGGCAAGCTCTGGCAGCCCGGACCCATCGCCTTGGTTCGAGGACGAATTACTGGCGCAGCCGGCCAAGACCGTCACGACGAGAAGGCTTGCAAGCCCGAAGACAGGAAGCGTACGCATGTTGCCCACGTTCAACAAATAGAACCCCTGGCTCAAGTAACTTGTGGCGTGGGGCCGCGTTTCCCTCCGAGAGGGCCGTGCTGGTCCTAGGGGCCGCCAAGCACGTTGTAGGACTCGATGCCGACCTCTGGTTCGCCAAGGAAGGCACTCATCACAATTTTGGCTTTGACGCCGAACTTGGCGCCGGCCCCGTAGTAGTCGCGGCAAAGCCACGGCTTCCCACTTAGCGGATCCTCCATGGGCGGCAGCGTGCAGCCCACCGGCCGTGCGACGGTCGTGATTTCCGGCCCGCCGGTCCCATAATAGAACAGCAAGCCGTCGATAGGATCCTTATTCGTCCAGTTGACGGAGTTCGCCGTGTGCATATAGTTGGCCTTGTTCTTCATGATGACGCGGCCGTAGTCGGTCCCCGTCGTGTTGACATAGCCGTATTCTCCACAGCCGAAGCCGCTGCTGGCGCAGCGCACGACGAAGACGAAAGTGTCCGGTTGGTTGAGCTTGATTTCCGAGACGAGATAAGTGATGTTTGACTTCTGCTTGCGGAAGTCGACGGTGATGCCGGGCCGGTAACTGTCGCCTGATCCGTCCGGCATGCAGTAGTTGTCGACCAAGGCGTAGAACACCGCTGACTGCATGCAGGGGGAAAAGACGGAGTACTGCGTCACGATGATCTGTCCGTCGATAGAGAAGGTGCGGCGCGCCTCGACCTCCACGTCGGTATATTCGTCGGGAACAACGTCGACCGATATCGGGGTCGCTTCGTGGCCGTCAGCGTTGACCTGGAGGACGAAGGCGCCTGGGGCCAGGTTGCCGAACTGGAACTGGCCCTCGGAGTCGCTCGTCGTCGTCAAACCCAGCGGAGTGAGAAGAACGAGGGCGTCCGGGACTGGGCGGAACCGGTCGTCAATTACAAGCCCCGAAATGGCGCCCTTGCCCTCATGGATGGGTTCGAGGCCACCTGTTGTCACCTCAGGGGACGGTTTGCCAGCGCAGCCGGCCATGGCAACGGCTAGGACAAGGCCGACAGTGACCAAAGTGAGGGGTCGCATGCCCGGACGATTCCGTGTGCAGCGGCGGGGCGCCTGGTTCGTGCGGGCGAGGTTCATCGTAGCCTTCCCTCCTCAGGCCTTGCGGCGTCGGATGGCGACCGCGCCAGCGATGAGGACGACGATGACCAGAAGCGACGCGCCCGGCGACGATTGCCCTTGGTCTTCCCCGATGACGTTGGTGACAACCTGACGGTTCTCGTCAATCCCATAAGCCGACTTGGCGTCCACGTGGAACGACCCAACAGCGATGGCGGTTGCTGTGTGGTTCATGTTCTGGACGGTGACCCTGATGTTGTAGTCGCCTTCACGGGCCGGTCCACCTTCGACGGTCGCGTCGTCCGCGCGGAAGCGCCACAGGTACGTGACTTCAGCATTTTGGTCATGCAGGTCGTGCACGTGCATGTTTTGTGCGACGTAGACGGGCAGGTCACGGGGCGTGGAGGGGCCGGTGACTTCGACCGTCATGTTCGCAACATCGATGTCGTACGTGCCCCACGGTGAGTTCGCAGCCGTGTGAATCATCAGGATGCCGGCTGCGACTTCCGGGTGGATGAACGCCATGTAGACTGGGTTCGTGACCGCCATCGTGATGCGAGGGTGGTACGTGTTGGTCGAGACGAGGCGCATATACCCTTCCGCGTACTTGTCGTTGTGGGCCGGGTCGCCCGTCGGGTTCTGGTACCAGTCGACGCGGACGTTGTAAGCGTCCTGCTTCGTGATCTTGGGCGCCACCGGGTCCTTGAACACGAGCGGAATTTTGTATTCGATTGTGCCGTCGGGACTCCACAAGACTGGGCAGGATCCGCCGGGGCAGCCGGGATCTTGGATTGTCGTGACCGGGGGCGCGGTTTTCTCGCTCCACAGGTAGGCCGTCAACGAGCCCGACATGATTTCCGGGTTGGCGTCGAGGTCACTGTCGGGGCCAACCTGGTTGCCGTCGCGCATCATGACCTTCACGGTGAACCGTGGCAGAACGTTCGTCGATTGTCCGCCAAGAACATCGCGGACATCGATGTAGATGTAGGCAAAGGCCGGCGTGTTCGGGTCTATTTTGACCTCCCTCGCGATGCCGCGTTCAGGGTGGAAACGGGGTTGGCCGTTCTCAAGGAAGTTGTATTCAACCGGGCCCGATGTGGCAAAACCGTAGATTGTATTGAAGTCGTAATTTTGTTCGGCTTCGCCGTTTACGACGGTCGGAAAGTTGGTTCCGCCGACCTCGAAGAAGCCGTCCGGTAGGGGAACTTGTGTGTTGATGGGGAAGGCGTTGAAGGTATCGAAGATGTGGAAGTACAGCGACGTCATGGTTGGCTTCGTCGGATTCGTGAGGCCTTCTGCCCCCGTTTGGGCACTTGTGGCCGGCACGCAAGCCACGAAAAGGACCCCGAGTGCCATAAGGCAGAACAAACTCTTGCCGCGCATGTTGCCGACTTGGTCCAGCGCCATTTAACTCCTGCGGTCGTTCGACTGAACAATTGCTAAAGAGTGGCGCGACCTGCGCTTCTGAGTATTTCCATGGCGCGCATTGGGCCGTCGCCGGGTGCTGTCGTCGGGTCGCCGCATTGGCAACCGCAGATTGCACCGAACCATGGACCTGCTCCCTGGTGGGAATTGTATGGTCGTGCAGGCCGCTAACCGGGAACCGATTTCACAGAATGTGTTGTTCTGGCATAGCGCGATGCCATCGTCAATCGGCGAAATCTGCGGTTCGGGCCGGACGGTGGGGAGCTAGCCCGACCATCCGCCGCCGCTTGCGCCCGCCGCGACGTCGACCAGCACCGGTGCGGGCGGTGCGGGCGGCGTCCAGTCGAGGTGGTCCGCCACAATCTCGGCCAGATCACGCGCCAACATTTTGCCCTCCTGCCCGGTGAGGTTGAGGCCGTCCGTCATCATGGTAAGGCAGAATGGGCAAGCCGTCGCCACGGTGTCCGCGCCGGTTTCGGCAGCCTGCTTGGCGCGAATCACGTTGATGCGTTCCTTCTCATCCTTGACCTCGTACCACATGTTGGCCCCGCCCGCGCCGCAGCACAACCCTTTCTCGCGGTTCTGCGCCATTTCGAGCACCGGCAACCCATTGTTGGCCTTTGCAAGGACATTGCGTGGAGCGTCGGCAACGCCGTTGTGCCGCATGAGGTAGCAGGAATCGTGGTACGTGATCTTGAGTTCTGCGCCGGGTTTTAGTTTCAAGCGCCCGGCCTTGACAAGGTCCTCGATGAGTTGGCTGTGGTGGACGACTTCGAGTTTCGCCCCGAATTGCGCGTACTCGTTGCGCAGCGTGCTGAAACAGTGTGGGCATTGCGCGATGATCTTGACGACGCCGTGGGTCTGGAAGGTTGCCATGTTTTCCATGACGGATTGCTGGAAGCGGCCCTCCTCGCCGATGCGCCGCGCCGGGTCGCCGTTGCACTTCTCATCGTTGCCCAGGATGGCAAAGTCAACGCCGCCGGCGTTGAGGATGGTTGCGATGGCGCGGGTCACCTGCTGGTTACGCGGGTCGTAGGATCCAGAACAGCCGATCCACCACAGGTAGTCCGCCTTTTCGCCGCGCGCCGCCTTCTCGGCCACGGTCGGCACAATCACGCCAGGAGCAAGACCCGCTGTCCAGTTGGCGCGGTCGGATGCCGGGAAGCCGTACGGGTTTCCTGCGTTTGTGATGTTGACCAGCAGGCGTTGCTGGTTTTCGTCGAGCTTGTTTTCCATCACAAGCCCGCGCCGCATCTCCATGATGAGGTCGACATGTTCGATGTCGACGGGGCAGGCCGTGACGCACGCCCTGCACGTGGTGCACGACCAGAGTGTTGCCTCGGACAGGGCCGCGCTTACCGCCCCATCGGCCGCGTGGGTCAGCTTTGCCGGCGTGTGCGATGCTCCAGCGGCCTTGCCCCAACGGTAGTCGTTCCACATCTCGGCCTTGAGGTCTTGTATGAGTTTGCGCGGCGACAGGGGGCGGCCGGCCGCGGTGGCAGGGCACTGCGCTTCGCAGCGGCCGCAGTTGGTGCAGGCGTCGAGGCTGAGGCGGTCCTTCCACGTGAAGTCGCGAATGGTCTGGTAGCCTACCGGCGGCAGATCTGTCGACCCCGACTCAATGATTTTGGCAAGCGAGAATGGTGCCGGCAATTCGGGGCGGCTCTGGCGCAGCGGGTCGTGGAAGTACAAGTTGAGCGAACTTGTCACGATGTGCTTGAATTTGGTCCATGGCAAGACGGCCAGAACGGACGACCACAATGCGAAGTGTAACCACCACATGAATGGGTAGATGGTCAGCAGTTGGCCGGTGTCCAGGCCACGAATCCCGAATCCCATGGCGGCACCAACGAAGGACCAAGTTTCGTAGTTGATGCCGTCGTGCATCACCTGGTACCGCAGACGGATTGCTTCGAGGAAAAACCCGGTGACGCCGATAAGCAACAGGAAAACTAGCGCATAAGCGTCGGCCTCGATGCCCATCATCCAGCGCGGTGCCTCAGGTGTCGCCGTCCGGTGCAGGTGCGATGGGCGTTCGACGTAGCGCCGCCACAGGGCGTAGCCGGTGCCGACGATGAGAACAACGCCGAAAATGTCCATGACGGCCTCGAAGAAGAGGTATTGGTTGCCGTAGAGGAGTTTGCTGTTGAAGATGGCCTCAAAAATGTCGTAGTCGATTGCGACAATCGTGGTTCCGATGAAGAGGACGACGAAGCCGTAGAAAATCCATGAGTGCATGGTCCCAGGCTTCTTGTCCTGCATGAATTTGCGGTGGGTGGCCATGCCGATTGCGAGCCGCGCCAGGCCGCGGCGCCAGTCGCCGGGCTTCCACGACCGGCCCAGGCGCCAGACCTTCACCATCTCCCAGAAACCGTAGGCGAACACGGCAAGCGATACGGCCGTGAGAATGTACATCCACATGGCCGTGTCCGCAGGCATGAGGTCGAGGTTCGCCCGGCACGGGGCGTCCGGCTTCGGGACGCATTCCACGGGCTTGCCAGCCGAACCATCGCCTTAGGTGTGCCGATGGGGAGGCCGCCTACTGGCCGCCGGCGGCGCGCATGTCCGCCCGGTCGTTGGCATCGAAGTCCTCCGGGATGCCGCCGCCAAGTAACGCCACGATATTGCTGGTCTCGACGGCCCAGTACATGACCGACCGCTGGTTGCTGGAATGTCCGGGATGCCCGGAGTCCTCGTGCGGGGTTACCATGCCGATGCCGTGGTTGACGAGGCCAAGGGCGTGGCCGAATTCATGCAGGGTCGCAGCGCGCATGATTGGCGCCGCATCCGTACAGAAATTGGTGATTGTGCAGCTCCCTTTGATGGTTTCTGGGAACATGACGATAAGGTCGTGGTCGAAGGCAATGCCGAGCACCTTGCCTTGGCCGGTATCGCCGGCGTAGTGGCCCGAGAGGAACATGAGATGGGTCACGACTTGGTCTCCCCCCGTCGAAAAGCTGCGGTGCGACTTCGCGTAATCCAATATTTGGCCGTCGTCCCACGCGGCCTGGCTTGACGACAGGGCATCATCTGAGTAGAACTCGATGCCGCTCGGTTTGTTGACAAGCGGCGTCAAACGGTTGTCGAGGAACGTAAGGAGGCTCGCGTCCGGCCGGGAGCCCGAGGACGAATCAATTTCGACGAGCCACTTGCCGTAATCACCTTGCAGGTAGTCTGTCGCCGTGACGCGGTGGCTGCCGAAGTCGAGGCAGCCCGAGAACGGCAGCACGAGTAGGATGGCGACGAACGGGACAACACGCACGGCATGGACACGCGCCGTCCCCGCCTTAGGTTTATTGGCGAGATTCACTGCTTGAGGCTGGCCACAAGCTTAGGAATGACCTGGTAAAGGTCGCCAATCACGCCGTAGTCGGCGACCTGGAAAATGGGGGCCTCCTTGTTGGTGTTGATGGCGACGATTAGCTTGGCGCCGCGAATCCCGGCGACGTGTTGAATCTGGCCAGACACGCCGCACGCGATGTACGCCTTGGGCTTGATGGCATGACCCGAAAGTCCAATCCAGTGCTCCTCGCCTAGCCACTTCAGGTCGGCAGCAATTGGTCGGCTGCAGCCGACGGCGCCGCCAGGAAAACATTTGGCCAATTCGTCGGCGAGTTTGATGTCCGCCTGCTGTTTGAAGCCGCGTCCGACGCCGATTACGACGAGCGCCGAGCCGAGGTCAAAGTCGCTGTGCGGCTTTTCCTTTTTCCCGACGACTTTGACCGGGCTTGCGGCGATGCCGGTCGCCCCGACCGTTGCCGCAGCCGCGGCGCCGGCCTCGAACGTTTTGGGGTTTGCCGACACGACGGCGCGCGGCCCCAGCGTGTAGGTGGCTCGTGAATTGCCCGAAAGAACCATTCGCGCTACGATCCACCCGCCGTCGGCGGAGATTTCCTGGACCTCTGCGGCGTAAGGCAAGTCGAGGTGCGCGGCAAGCCGGGGTCCGATATCCTTGCCTTTCTTCGTGGCGCCAATCATGATGAGTTGCGCGTCGGTCGCATTGGCAGCCGAGGCAAGGCCGAGGGCAAGGGTAGTGGAATCCTGGTCAGGCAGCCCCGTCGAATCGAAGGCCTGTGCCGCCCCGAGTGTCGCGGCTTTGCCTGCCAGTTGGGCAAGCAATTTCGCATCATCCGACCAGACAAGTATGGTGCTCATGCCACACCTTCCTTGCGCAGTGCTGCGGCCAACTGTTCGGCAGCGTCTGCACCGGTGAAGAGGATGTTTTTTCGTTCTTGCTTGGGCGCCTTGTTGCTCGTCATGGCCATCCGGCGAGCAAGTAGCGCGTCCGCGATGCCGAGGTCCGATGTCTTGGTTTGGCGGATTGGCTTTTTCCCTGCGGACAGGATTTGCATGAGAGCCGGAAGGCGCGGCCGGTTTGCCTCGTCATTGAAGGTGGCAGCGCAAGGCATCGGCACGTCGACGGTCTCGTCCGGGTCGCCAGCTCGGGTCGCCTTGATTCTGCCGCCTTCGACGCCGAGAATTTCCTGCGCGTTTGCCAGGCTCGGCATGCCAAGGAGTGCTGCGACGCGCGGGCCAATCTCGCCTTGGACGCGGTCGATGGAGACTTCGCCGGCAAACACGAGATCGGCGCCATCCTTCTTGATGGCCTCGGCAAGCACGCGGGCAATGCCGATGCCGTCGGTGTCAGGTCCAGTGATGACGACGGCTTCGTCGCAACCCATCGCCAGCGGCTCCTTGATGAGATTCATGGCATTTGGTCCGCCGTTGAAGGTGTAGGCGGTGATTTTGGTCGCTTGACCCTTTTCTTTCAGCCGGACGGCGGCCTCGATGGCGTTCTTGTCGAAGTCGGAGACCTTCCAAGGAAGGCCCTCCATGCGTGGCGCCTGCGTTGCTGGGTCAATCTTGAGTTGTGTGACGTCCGGCGCCATCTTGACGAGGACTGCGATTCGGGTCATGGACAGCGCGGCGACGGGGGCCCCCGTCAAAAACCGTTCAGTCCAGCCAAAGATGCGGCGTGGGCATCCTGTGCAGCAAGTTCATGGCCTGTTCGGTGATGGTCTTCGGCGCACCGGTGTAAGGTAGCAGCGTGACATGGACATCAAGGGCCTCGTTGACGCCGGCCACGGTGTCGTACTGCAGGTTCCAATCCGTGCCGAACATGGTCTCGGTGAAGGCGGTCATCGCAATGGTTGCGGACGCGCCATCAAACGTGGTCCCTGCGACGGTCTCGCCCGTCGTGTCGCTCAGGACGAGTCGAGCCAACGGCAGCGGCACGAGGCGGTGGACTGCCTCGATTTCGAGGCTGGCGATGCCGACGCGGACTGGGATTGGCAGCGGCTCGCACGACCTGACGTCCCAAACTACAACGCCGCACAGCAGTTCGTGGTCGGCTTCGTAACGCACGGGGATTGGTAGGACATCGCGGCCGACCAATTCGCCGTTGGACATGTGCTCGGCGACGGCGCTGTATGCGCCCATTTCTTCGAATGTGTAGTCGAGACTCGTGCCTTCCTTCGCTGCAATGGTTTCGCCAAGGGCGTTGACGAGGCGCAAAAAGATTCGGTCTCCAGCCGCGGGCGCCAACTTGGATTCAATCCGGAACATGACGTTTGGCGAGTCGGCTGCGTTGAGGTCGCTCTTGTCCGCGCGCACGGCGATGCCGATTGCGGACGGAATCTCCGGCGGGGGAGGCACGATTACGGGGTCGGGTGTTACATCGACCCCGAGAATTTCGGCGAGCGAGAGCTCGGGGGTTTCAACCAGCAGGGCCTCGGTGAGTTTTTCGGTGACGCGCATGTCGCCGTGGATGTCGCCGCTCATGCGGCTGCCATCTGGGTCCGTGCCGGACATCTGGATAGAGAAGGTCACCTGCAACTCGGTTTGCACGATTGCATGCAGGGAAGGAGCGAAGTGCGAAGCAAGCGAACCCGAAAACTCGAAATTGACTTGAGCGTTCTTGACGCCCGCTGCACGGCCTTCCTGCTCGATGCGGCGCTCCAACTCCTCGAGGTCGGGAATCTCAATCGTGTGTTCGATACGCACGGCCTCGACGGGTCCGAATTTGCTGGCAATCGTCTGCATCCCCTGGACGCGCGAGGTGATGGCCCACGTGTCGCCGATTCCCATCGGGGCGTCCTCGACCGGGATCTCGGTCGTCCATGTCATGCCGCGTGCCAGCGGGAACTTGATCAGCGCGTGCTCGGGCTGGGTCGGGGACAGGAAACTCAAGCTCGTGCAGGAAGGCAAGCAGCCGGCCAGTTGATTCAAATCGACCATGCGCACCAGCAAGTCTTCTTGCCGGATGCCCATGAGATAACCCCCGTCATCGGGGCCCGGTTGGGCGCGCACGAGGTACATGGGCACGTCGCCGTCGCGCATCGTCGTTGACAGGACCGTCAGCGACGTTCCGGGGGCTGTTTCCGGACCAATGGATTCGGCTTCGTCCATCATGAGGTTGCCGTCCACGTACATCTTTCCGACAAAGGAGCCTTGCATTTCAACAGCGGTGGTGAATTGGTATCCCGGTTTCCAGTCGGCACTAGCGATTGGGGCAAAGTCGCTTCCGACGTCGCCGGTGCAGCCGGAAAACATCATGACGGTCAATAGGAGAACCGCAACCAGGACGCCACGCATGCCGGTCGATGCAGGCCGGCCTTGGATAACCTTTACGGGGGTTGCAAGCCGAAACCACGCGAGACCGGCTTTGCCAAATGCGCCGCTGGCTTCATGATTGTGGGATGGTCTCCTGGGCCCATGAGCGACGTCGAGAAGCGCCTTGCCGCGGCAGGTCACCAGATTCCCATGCCGCCGAAGCCAGCAGCCACCTATGTCCCGTGGACGCGCGCGGGCAAGATTGTTTACGTCTCAGGCCAAGTGCCGCTGGTCGATGGCAAGGCAATCCGTACGGGGAAAGTTGCCAAGGACGTAAGCGTGGTGGACGCGCAAGCACTAGCTCGTGTCTGCGCACTCAACGCCATTGCAATCCTGAAGGAAGCGTCTGGCGGCAAGTTGGACAAAGTGCGTATCCTCAAGACCGTGAATTTCACGGCCGCAAGCCCGGGCTTCACGGACGTCCACGTTGTTGCAAACGGCGCAAGCGAGCTTTTCGTTCTGGCGTTCGGAGAGAAGGGCAAGCACGCGCGCAGCAGCATCGGCGTTGCGGAGTTACCGTTCAACGTGCCGTTTGAAGTGGAAGTTGTGGCGGAACTGGAGTAGGGTTTTCAAACCCCTTCCCAGCGGTCCCGTGTCCGAAGGACGGCATGGTCAACGCCTGGGGCGAAGACCACGTCGCAAGAGCGGTGTGGCTGACGGCGTTTCCGCCAGTTATTCGCCACTTTGAAGTAGTTATGCGCCATATTCTGTTTGCTGATGGCGCATAACCCCTTCCTGCCCTACCGGGTCACCCCCGAGACGGCGCGCCGCAATCCCAAGGGGTTCCAGCCGCGGTTCAAGCAAAGCCAGAGGCTTTTGGACCAGGCACGCCGCATCGAACGGCTGGACCAGGACCTCCACCACTACGAGGCGACGAGCGAGGCCGCGCACCGGCTCTTGCGTCGCGCGCTGGCCCGTAACGCCTACGGGACCGCCAGCATCGAAGGCAATCCCCTGACGCTTCAGGACGTAGAGTCGCTCCTGGAGGCGGCGCCTGGCGCCCTGGACCCAGAGCCGGATGAACGGGAGATTCTGAATTGGGCCTCCTTCATGAAGGAACTCGCCGGACCCTTTCCCCGCACGGTCGATGACGTGTGCCATCTCCATGCCCGCCTCTTTGAAGGCGTTCTCAAGCAGCGTGGCCGAATCAAGCACACCCAGAACTTCATCGGCAGCAGCAGGACGAAGGTCGTCATTTTTATCCCGAGCCCTCCAAGGTCAACGACCAAGGAACTCCAGGCGGCGCTCGACTGGCTCCACGAGGCACCGCTTCCGCCCATTTTCCGGGCCGCACTCTTTTTCCACGAATTCCAAGGCATCCATCCCTTCCCCGACGGAAACGGACGCACCGGACGCGCCCTGTTCACCTGGTTCCTGCACGCGCAGGGGTACAAGGGAATCCGCTATGCCCAGGTGGATTACACGTTCAACGCTGATCGGGATCCCTACTACCGGAACCTCTCCTTGGTGGAGCGCAACGGGTACGACTACACACCATGGGTCGGCTACCTTTTCACCGTGCTCGGGCAGACCTACTATGATGCCGTGCGCCGCTTCCACATCCAACGCGACCACCCGAATCTTACCGAGCGCCAGCACGCACTCGTCGAGTGGTTCGTACGCATTCAGAGCTGGAACAAGGCGCGCCGCGTCAAGTTCAGCGACGTGCACGCAGCCATCCCGCACATACCAGAGCGCAGCGTACAACGCGACTTGGCAACACTCGTCGAAGTCGGCGTTCTTGAACGCGAAGGAGTGCGTCGTGGGACCAAGTACCGGCTGAAGCCAGACTAGAAGTGGTTGCAGAACCTCTGATGCGGTCCCGAAGTTGTCGTGCGTTGCAAGCCGCCGCGCCCCGATGGTACCGCAGACTGCGCAAAGTACGCGGACGAGTCCCCCTGCTGGCGCGAAGCGAGAGAAGCCAGATTTTGGCAATGTCGATTCGTGACCATGAGCCGGAGGGGCCCCCCAGGTTCTACTTTTGCTTCTTTTCCTCTCTGGTCTCGCGGAAGGCCGATAAACCGGGTCCAACGTGTCCGAACCGTGGAGCCGGTCGAGTCCAAGGTTGTGAGCGTTCCGCCGCACGCCGAGAATCCGACAATCCAAGAAATGGAGGCTTGGGGATGGTCCCTGGCTTCGCGTCAGGAGGTCGTGGGACCGTTACATTATGCCCCCGAATCGGCGGGGCGTGCCATGCTTCGCCTCGCCGGGGAGGCCGGGCGGCGAGGCGCAGGCACGGAGAGTGGGTATGGATTGGCGCGCATGGCCGCCCGTAGAACCGTGACATATGACCACTTCGTGAAGCTCCATTTCCAGAGGTCGTGGCAAGCCGCCGGACTTGACCAAAAACGCGAGCTGGAACGGGAATACAACTCCCTGCAACCGCCCGCCCCTCCCCGTCAGGAATCTAACGGGGCCTTGGTAGCAGCGTGGCTGTTCTTCTTCCCGCTGGGAATCTTCTGGACCGTCCGGCGCATCATGCGCCAGGGCAGCAGCCAAACCTTCCAGCAGCAGGCCGGCGCGATTGCGGAACGTCGTCGCCAGATTTGGGAGCGGGCGCGCCGTCCCATGATGCCCACACTGGAGCAAAGCACCAGCTCCGCCCCCGCCTCTGCGCCGATGCGCATCGCCCCGACACCTGCGTTTCGCCGCTTGTCGTGTCCACGATGCAAGGCAGTGGTGACCGTCGCGGGCAACGCCAAACCCAAATGTCAATCCTGCGGATTTGGCGCCTGAAAATCTCAACGCTCCTCGCTGTTCGGTTTGCCTCTTACGCCCACCACGAAGCTACAGTCGTAGCCGAAAACCCTGCCCGGGCCCTACTTCTCTTTCCCATCAAACTCCAAACTTGCGCTGTTGATGCAGTACCGGTTCCCGCTCGGGTCCGGCCCGTCGTCGAACAGGTGGCCAAGGTGTGCGTCGCATTTGGCGCACCGAACCTCCGTGCGCACCATGCCGTATTCGCGGTCTTCGATTTCTTTCACTTTGCTTTTGTCGACGGAAGCCCAGAAACTTGGCCAGCCGGTGCCGGAGTCGAACTTCGTGTCGGACTTGAACAGCGACTCGCCGCAGCAGATGCACTTGTACATCCCGACGCCTTTGTGGTTCCAATATTTTCCGGTAAACGGCCGTTCCGTCGCGGAACATCGGGTCACCTCGTACTGCTCTTTGGTGAGTTTCTCCTTCCACGCGGCGTCTTGGGCAGCGCTCGGAGAGGAGGCGTCGGCATAGGCGGGGGCGGGGGCGGAGGGGGCGGCGGAGTCGGGTTGCTTGGCCATGCGGGAGCATGCCGTGGGTTGTTTGAACGGTTTTCCTCAGGGGCACAACGTCGCCGCGGCAGCAAGGGCTATCGGGCCGGCACCCATCCACAACTGACCCGCATGCCCTACGCGCTCTCCGAGGATGAACTTGCCATCCAGAAAGTGGTGCGCGAGTTCGCCCAGACCCGGATTACCTTGGCAGCGGCCGCGCAGGCCGATCGTTTCGACCGCGTCCCCGAAGCCGTGCTGGCCGACGCCGTGCAATTGGGTCTTGCCGCATTTTCCGACGCGGCGTCCGGCCTTGGCGCCAGCGCCTTTGTGCTCGCCATCGACGAATTGGCCCAAGTCGACGCGAGCGCTGCCGCCATTCTCACGGTTCACAACACGGCCCTCGCCGCGGCCTCCGCAGCCGGGCATGCCATCGCGGGCCAACTATTAGCGGGTGAGCTTGCGGCCTGGCTTGTCGCCGAGGAAGCCATGGGGTCCGACATACTGCACCCAGGCACGACGGCGACGCGCACGCCGGGGGGCTACACCCTCACCGGCCAGAAAGTCTGGGGCATCCATGCATCCGGGGCGAAGCATTTCTTGGTGCTGGCCAACTTGGCCGCAAGTCGCGATAAGGCGGGCGTCGGCGGCGGGCCGACCTTGTTTCACGTGCCTGCGGGCCAAGCCGGTGTCAACCTGGGCGAGAACGAACCCCTCTTGGGATTGCGCGCCAGCGGCATCCGCACCGTCTACCTCTACGACGTGCAACTGCCCGAAACGGCTCTCATCGGCCAGAGCGGCCAAGGCGGCGCACTGGCCGAACAAGCGCGCCGCTGGCTGCAACTCGGTGCAGCCGCGGCCTTGTGCGGCTGCGTTGCCGGCGCGCTTGACGCCGCCGCGCGGTTTGCCGAATCGCGGCGGCAATTCAATGCGCCCATCGGCACATACCAAGCCGTCTCAGACGGGCTTGCGATGATGGACATGCAGCTTGCCGCGGGTCGCAGCCTTGTGCGCACCGCGGCCGCCCGCATCGGCGAAGCGGATGCGGGCGTTTGGGCGGCCCGCGCGAAGGCGTTTTGCGCCGAGATGGCCGTGCCCATGACGCGGCAGGCGATTCGCGTGCAGGGCGGCACGGGCTTCATGCGCGAAGGCGGAACGGAGCGGTTCGCTCGCGATGTGCGCGCGTTGCAGTTCGTCGGCGAGACAGCGCAGATGCAGCGCGATGCCATCAAGCGGCATGTGATGTCCGGGATTGAGTTTCCGGCTACACCTTAGGTGACCCTAAGATTTAGTTAGGCGGCCCTCCTTGGCTGCGGCGTGGACAAAGAGGGACCATCCGAGCAAATGCAGGAGTACCTTGAGACCATCTACCGCTTGGAGGAAGAGGGCAAGGTGGCACGCACGGGAGAAATCGCGCTGCATCTCGGCGTCGCGCCGCCGTCGGTCACGGACATGATCCAGAAAATGGAGAAGGCACGCTTCGTTGTGTACGAACCGTACAAGGGGGTCACGCTGACGGAGGCCGGCCGGGTTGTCGGACGAGGTATTCTGGCCCGGCATCGCGTCATGCAGGCGTTCTTGCAGGAAATATGCGGCATGGAGCACCGGCAAGCCCATGATGCCGCGTGTGACATGGAGCACACGATTCCGCCGCAACTTGAGGCGTGGATGGCCGAGCATTTGCGGCAGAGGTTGGGGCACGCCTTTGACACGACGCGCAAGGTCAAGGACCAAATTGGAGTCCAATAGGCGCACGCCGGCCCAACGTTTTGCAAACCATTATGCCCGCTGGCGGGCATCGCAACAGGTGTCCCGCTGGTGGATGGCGGCAATCTTGGCCGTGCTTTTGGCCCCGTCCGTCCAGGGATGTTCCCCGGCCATAGAGCCCGACGTCCCAAATGACCTGTCGTTCGCCAGGCTTCAGGGCGAGGTGCTCGAAACGAACCTGGCGTCGCTCCTAATCGAGATTGATGTGAACACGGGGTCGTGGCACATCATCGGAGCCTACCCAGAAGACGTCAAGGTGGTGGTCTCGCCCGAGGCGCAGTCGTTGGTGAATCCATACGGCCGGTTCGTCCTCAAGGAGTTGCAGAGCTATTCCTGCTGCCTGTGCGGCGACGGGGCTTTCACATACGGTTTCGAAATCCGGGAGGAGGGGGCCGATGCCTTCGTCCACAGTTGGGGAAATGCTTCGCAGCCACGGAAGGCCATCGTCAACACCGAATCCGACGGGCGCCTTGGCTTCGTGGACGAGGAATCGGGCGGCGTCGATTGGTTCGACTGGTCGGGGAGCGGTTCCATCCAGCATGTCGCTTTTGATGAGGCTGCTGCCGCCGCCCTAAAACGCGCAGGAACCCGCTGGCTTGCCGGCCCCACGACCCTAATGGCCAATTTTGACGCGAGCTTGCTTGTCCTGGACCTTTCCACCGGCTTATCGTCGGCCCTACCCTTGCCCCAGGTTGCGCGAACGCCCGACGGCGTCGTCGACCATGCGCAATCCATCACGCCACTTGACTCGACAACGGCGCTCGTTGTGGGCGGGGGCTGGGTTGGCCGGATTAGCACCACCGGAATACCCGCGTGGACAGATTCGGTTTCGTATCCTGGATTGGTTCGCGCAACGTGGACGGGCCATGGCATTCTGGCCCTGGGCTACACCGGCATCGCGTACTTCGCGCAGGGCATTGCGGTTCGCACCCTTGACTTCGACGGGCGCGAGACGGAATGGAGGAGCGGCGCGACGCCGGATGGCGGCTTCTGGCTCCTGCTCGTCAACGATGACCGCCCGCACGATGCAACGCGGTTCCTGCACATCGGGCCTGAGGGCAGGGTTGTGGCCGAGTCAGCGTTGCAGCCCATGAGCCTCTTTATCCCGTTGCCCTCGGGCATGACTTGGGTTGCTGTCCTGCTCCTGCTTGGGGTCGGTTGGCGTGGTCGAACTGGAGCGTCGAACGCCAAGACGGTCGATTTTCGGCGTCCCTAAATTCCAAATACCCGTCCTCCGTCCGGCCAAATGTTAGGAGCGCCTAATCATGGCTTTTGTCGACACCGCCCTCGTCGCCGTTCGTGAATCCCTGGAAGCCTTCCTTATCCTGGGAATCCTGTTGGGAATTGCGGTCAAGACAGGCTCGCCTGAAGCTCGTCGCCCGCTGCTGTGGGGTGCCCTTGCCGCCTTTGTCCTGTCCATCCTGCTGGGAATCGTCGCCCAGGGCGTGGCCAAGGAACTCTACGCGAGCAACGACGCCCTCTTCGAAGGCTTTGCTTCCCTCCTGGCCGTTGCAGTCCTTACCTACATGATTGTGTGGATGTACCGACACACGCAGGGCATGATGGGCGTCCTACACACGAAGACGAAGCAGGCCCTGCAAGACGGCCGGTCGTGGGCGTTGGCGGGCATTGCCTTCCTGGCTGTATTGCGCGAGGGCATCGAGACCGTGGTCTTCACCGCGGGCAAATTTCCCACCGACGGCGTCGGCGTCACGCTCTTTGCCCTCCTCGCGGGCATCCTTGTAAGCGCCGTCATCGCGTTTCTGGTCTTTGCCGGATTCCTCAAACTCTCCATCGAGAAATTCATGGCCGCAACCGGGCTTGTTCTCGTTGTCATCGCGGCCGGCCTGTTCGCCTACGGTGTGCACGAACTTGGCGACGCCAAAGTATTCACCGACCCCACCGACAAGGCCTACGACTTTTCGGCGTGGCTCCCGCACAAAGGCGGCGCTGACAGCACCATCAACACCCTCGGCGACGCCGTCGGGGCATTCCTGCACGGCTTGATTGTGTACCGGCCGTCGCCCACGTGGCTCGAAGTCGGAGCCTACCTTGCCTACCTGCTGCCCATGGGCGCCTGGGTCATCGGGAAACTACGGCGGCCACACGGCGCCGGCAGGCCTCCGGTGGAAACCTAGCCCCGCCCTCTGTTGCCCGCGGCTCACTGTTCGGGCGCCACAAGCCAGAAAACGACGTAAGCAATCAAGCCGAGGCCGCCCAAGAAAATGCTAACAATCCAGAGAATCCGGACAAGTGTCGGGTCCATGCCGAAGTAGTTGGCAACACCGCCACACACGCCAGCGATTTTCCGGTCCGATTTGCTACGGTAGAATTTCTTGGGGGTGGTTTCGGCCATGCGACTGGCAGGCGGAGGGTCGGTTTGAAACCGCCTGAACGAATGCAGGCGGTCTTGCTGGCAACGTGAAGGCCGCGCGCCAGCCGGGTGGAAAAGCTGATGAGTCTCCGCCGGTCTTGCCGATGCATGGTAAAACTCCATCTTGCCGCGGTTCTCGTCATGCTCGCCATGGCCGCCGTCCCGACGGCAACGGCGGCGGTTACCCCTGAATCCCTCGATGTCAATCTCACGGCGCCCGACCGCATGGTGATGACCATCAACGTTGAGTTTTCGGGCAACGAGGCGCAGGGCATGCGCGAACAGGCCGATTCCAACCAAAACGGCGTGGTAAGTCAACAAGAGGCCGACGACATAAACAAGCAGTTGGACGATTCCACGGCTTATGACGACACCTCGGATGACCCCTTCATGGACGACAAGGCCGCCAAGACCTCCACGACGAAGAGCCAGGTGGTCTCCGGCTTGGTGGGCGCCGTAACGGCCAGCGTTCCAATTGAAATGCGATCTACCCGGACGCTGACGTACGTTCTAGCCGCAGCCGACACGCACACGCTGCACAACAAGCCAAGCACCGACTCCAGCCCGCCCTCCAGCCCCGTGCCCGTCACCGTGCATGCGCCGCCCGGCTTCATCATCACAGCAACAACCGGCCTGCCGCTCGATGCCAAGATTTCGGCTGACAAATCCCAGGTGACGTTCACGGATGTACTCGGCGGCGACCGCGATGAGACGTTTGTCTTCTCCAAGGCACCCGTCGGCGGCGTCGCCAAGGCCCCCGTTCTGGCTCCCGGGCTGCTTCTTGGAGTCCTCGGACTGGTCGCCCTGACCCGCCGGCGCAACGCCTAGGGCCTGCGAACCCGTTTTATACGAGGGCTTTGTCGCGAACCTTGCTCCCGAAGCCCCACATGGTGAACTGTCCGGCGACGGACGGAATACCGGGAGCAGGACTGAAACCCCATGGCATCCCTAAGCTTCAAGATCGTGATCAACGACCCCGCGACTGGCAAGAGCTTCAACTTCGAAGTGACCGGCCACCACGCGCAGAACCTTATCGGCAAGAAAATCGGGGACCAGATTGACGGAATCAACGCTAACCTGCCCGGCTACAAACTCCAAATCACCGGCGGCTCCGACAAAGCCGGCTTCCCCATGCGCGGCGACTTCGAGGGCTCCAACCGCCGCCGGCTCCTCTTGACCGAGGGCGTCGGCTTCCACCCGACGGATTACACGGGCAAGCGCAAGCGCCAATCCGTGCGCGGCAACCGCATCAGCGCGGAAATCAACCAAGTCAACATGAAAGTCGCCAAGGCCGGCTCCAAGCCGGTTGGGGAGCACTTCGCGCAGCTTGCCGAGCAGAAGAAAGCGTAGAGATGGCGATTGGCCGCGTAGCTTGGTTGGGTTTGGCTCTCGCGGTTCTGCTCATTCCTGCCCCATTCGTGAATGCCTGCCTACCAGACAACGCATCTGTAATTGAGAGCTACCAGACGTTTTCCTGGCGGGATCCGAACTTCCTCTACACGGACCTTGGGACACAGGCCTACCGGGTATCACTTGAAACCGGAAACCTCACACCCGTCGTTTCCATACCGCCGAAGCCACTTCAAGTTTACTACAATCTAGCGAGCCCGGACTATCGTTCGCGGATTCAAGGGTCCTATGTCCCCCCGATGCGAGACTGCGGCGGCGACATTCGGCTTACGGGCTGGATTTTGCAGCATTCGGTTGACGGTGCCGCGCAGACTCTTCGGACTTGGGGAACCGTGTACCGCGACCAAATCCCGTACCCGCCTGAATTTAACGGCATGGCGTGGGCGTGGGTTGGCCATGCGGCCGTTGTAGACTTTGGGATGCGGACGGTGTCGGTAGTCACCTGGTCCGACCCCCCTGTGACACGTGACTCTCCGCTTCCAGATGGTTTTCCGTCCAGTTATACGATGTTGCGGGAAACGAGGGGGAGCCTTTTCTTCCTGGCCGAGCCACACGCCATCGTTTTCCGATTTCAACCAGAGACCGGAAATCTCGAAGCCATCCCTTGGCCCTCCGGACTTGAATGGCCTGATGTGGGGAGCATGCGCCTACAGGTGGAAGAGCCAGGAACGACCATGATTCTTGGGGATGGCACAAGCTTCCGCGTCGCAGTTTTGCAACGCGGGACGTCCATTCCGTCGGCGAAACTCTACGACCGCGGACATTGGAACTGGACCTGGGGAGGCCATGACGATTCCGATGGACGACTGAAGTGGACGGGGTACGGAGTTGCGGCTGACAATATGACTGCGGCGTGGGCCTACACCCGGGAAGGACGATACGACTTGCCCCTCGAGGCGGGAGAGCGCGTTGGGCGCCTCGAAGTTGGGCCCGACGGCAGGGTTGCCGTCTTGACTGTCCGGCATCAAGACTTCGGCGCTGGGCCCGTTTCCGCCCTCCCGTCACGACTCATTCTCCTTGATGCGGCTCTGAATAACTCGGTTGCATTCTCGTTCCCCAGTTTGCCTATTGAGGTGGTGGACGTGCCGAGCTCCTCCTCGTCCGAGCCGACCTTGTCCTCGTCTTCCAGCCCCACAGCGACAGCCACCACGCCAGATGCTTCCTTGGCGCTTCTTGTCTTGGGCGTGCTGGCGGCGGGGCTCTCCCGTGCGCGACGCCGGCGCGGCTCGGCTGCCGTGCCAGAAAGCCGCCGCCGATAGGCTGGACTTCCCCCCGAGCCAATCGCCAAGCCAATCAGTGTCCGAATTTATCCATCTGTGCCCAGCCCATATCTCCAGGTGTCCCATGGCCGTCGCGTGAGCAATGAAATCCTCGCGTCCTTGGTCGGCGCCGCGGGCGGGGCCGCGGGACTCTGGCTTGTGCAATTCACGCTGGGCAAGAAAGCCAGGGGCGAGTCCCGACACGAGGGCGTGCAGGCCAAACTTCATGACCATGAAGTCCGCATCTCCATCCTGGAAATCAAAGGAGGTTTCCGCGGCATCCCTAGGAGGCGGTGAGTCATGGAATACGACGACCTTGAACAAATTCGCACCATCTACGAAGAATCGCTTCGCCGTGAAATCACCGCGGCCGAGGAACTGCGCCTTCGGCAAGTCATGGGGCGCTACTCGTCGCGCGCATGGGAAGTGCCGCGCTGGGCGCTCCTGGACGCCGCCGACTATGCGGTCGGCATGAGCGAGTCTGATGCGGCCGCTCCAGCGTCCGGCTAGAGACGCCGGTCGAGAAGCTTGGACGGCCCGCCATCGGGGGGCTTCCACCCGCCCAGCATCCGTCGATAGGAGCCCTTGTTGCGCCTTTCGCGTCGGTCCCGTTGCATCCGCTTGTTGTACGCGCCGGTTGCGACTTGGAGACGCGACCTAGGACCCCTGAGCCTGTGTTCGGTTCCCGCCCAACCATCTACGCGCTTACATCACCCTGCGACCGCTTGCCTGGGCTATGCGCTTGGTCGTCCTGCTGGTCCTGCTTCTTACCGTCCAGACCGTGGCGGCAAACCATACGCCCTGTCCGCCCGAGGATTGCATCCCGATTGTCCCCATCCCCAATGTTCCCTTCCTGCAGGGAACCCTTGCCGTCGACCACTTCGTGGCAGAAATTTCTGCGGTGGATGGGCTTGCCACCACCAAGCTCGAACTCAACGTCAAGAATCCGGGCAACGCAACCGCCGAAGCCATCCTGAATGTTCCATTGCCGGCCGGCGCATCCCTCCTGGCTTTCAACTTGACAATCGGCGACAAACTGCTCGAGGCCACGGTTCAGGAGAAAGTCGCCGCCCGCGCGACCTACGAGGCCGCCAAAGCCACCGACCGCGCAGCCGCACTCATCGAGAAAACGAGTGAGCAACTCGTGACGCTTTCCGTTGCCATTCCAGCCGGTTCCTCCGGCGTGCTTCGCGCCGCCTACATCGAATGGGTCCCCGTCGCTTCGGGCGACCTCGTCTACCGCTTGCCCCTTGGCCAGATGCCGCTTGCGTGGGGCGGCTTCGACGTGCGCATGACGGTACGCGAGTCGGGCGCCTTCTCGAACCTCCGCAGCGTCGGCTCCACCTTGCCGTTTGACGCGACGGCCGGAATCCGCGCGACGGGCAGCCGGCACGAGGCCGGACCCGCCGCCGTGCAAGACCTCATCGTCGCCTGGACCCCAAGCGGTTCTGCATGGCGCTCCACTTTCGTCTCGTCGCTGCCCGCCGGCCCCGGCGCGACGGATGTTCCCGCAATCGCACGGCTGTGCCTGTCGTCGGCGCCAGTGCTCGCCCGAGACGTCGTATTCGTTCTCGACCGCTCGGGTTCTATGCGCGGCGCAAAATGGGAGCAAGCCCGCGAGGCGCTGCGAGGTGCGCTTCTGACGTTGCGCGAAGGAGACTGGTACAACGTCGTCGTCTTCGACAGTCACGTCGACCCACTCGTCACGGGCATGACGCCAGTCACGCCAAGCGAGATTGAGCAGGACCGCAAAACTCTTGCAGGCCTTGAAGCGCGCGGTGGCACCGACATCAACGGGGCCTTGCAGGAGGCCCTGGTGCAGCTTGCAACGACTGATGGCTCCGGCCGCATGCCCCAGATTGTCTTCGTCACGGACGGCCTGCCCAGCGCGGGCGTGACCCATCACCAAACAATCATTGACAATTTCCGCGCCAACAACGCTCGTCACGCACCGATTTTCGTGGTGCCCATCGGCCTTGATGCAGACGCCATTTTCCTCGCCGATTTGGCCCTCCATTCGGGAGGTACCGTAAGCCCGATGGCGGCCGGCGATGCGCAACTCGGCGAGCGCCTTTCGCGGCTCTACGACACGGTCGGGCACCTCCTCGTCGCCAACGTCGTGGTGACGACGGAAGACGGCGTAGTGGTCGGAGGCCGGCAGGCGCCTGTTGCCGAGGACTCATGCGCGCAAGTCGCGGTGCGGGCGGACCTTTCCGGCCCGGAGGTTGTGCTTGCGCTCGAAGGCGAAGGCACCGACGGGGCTGTGCGGCAAGAATTCCGTTTCAAAACGGCCTCCTTGCGCGTCGATGACGACGCTGCAGCGCTTTACGGTCACGCCGTCGTGCAAGATTTGCTCTCACAGGAACGCACGGGAACGGCCGGGCTGCAGCTCACCATCACGGAACTCGCGGTGGCGACCCGGCAGTTGACGCCCTACACGTCCTGGATTTTGGCTGACCTTGAACCGGCCGATCCAGCCTCCTTGAAGGACTTCGACGGCGAGGCACCTCAATCCGGCCGGCGCGAAACAACAGTCAGCACTGCCGGTACCGCCACATCCGCCCCGCCTGCACCGGCGATGGACGCCATGGCAGGCTTCTCATTTGCCCAATCCCCGGCGCCACAATACGGAATCGAGCGGGAAGGGGACATCCAGCCCCGCGCTCCCGGCACTGCGCCTGGACACGCGTCGGCGGGGGCGGGAATCGCACTCATTGGGCTATTGGTTCTCCTGGTTGCCTTGCGGCGCCGGTGAAGAAATCGCCCGGCGATTGTCTCGTCGTCGTGGTCCTGCTGATTTGTGCGGCGGCTCTGCTTGCGCCCGCCATCATCAGGATGAGCCCGTAATGGCCCCGACCGCTGTACGCTTTTAACCGGGCCTTTCCTGGCCGCCTCGTGGCGACGAAGAAGGCGACGACGGAGACTCTGCCGGCACCGGCCAAAGAGGCAGGTTCCGACGCGGCCGTCGCCGGCTTTGAGCAGCCCGAGGTGAATATCGGCCTAATCGGACATGTTGACCACGGAAAGACAACGCTCACCAAGGCGCTCTCCGGCAAATGGACCGACGAGCACTCGGAAGAAATCAAGCGCGGCATCAGCATCAAGCTGGGTTACGCGGATACGACTTTCTTCAAGGGCAAGGACAAGGAAGGCCACGACCTTTATACGACGAAGATCGACGACGCGCACTTGGCCGGCGCACCGCAGAAGATTCGCCGCGTGAGCTTCGTTGACGCCCCGGGCCATGAAACACTCATGGCGACCATGCTCTCCGGCGCTGCCCTCATGGACGGCGCCCTCCTCCTCGTGGCCGCCAATGAAAAGTGCCCGCAGCCGCAGACGCGCGAGCACCTCATGGCCTTGCAGATTGCCGGTGCCAAGAACATCGTCATCGTGCAAAACAAGATTGACCTCGTCGACGAAAAGCGGGCGATGGAGAACTACAGGGAAATTCAGACGTTTGTCAAAGGCACCGTCGCTGAGCACGCCCCGGTCATCCCGATTTCGGCGCACCACGATGTCAACCTGAGTGCCCTCATCGAGGCCATCGAAAGGACAATCCCAACGCCCAAACATGATCCCAAGGCTGAGCCGGTGATGCTGGTGGCCCGCAGCTTCGACATCAACAAGCCCGGCACCCGACCAGAGAAACTCAAAGGCGGCGTCATGGGCGGCTCGCTAGCCCGGGGGACCATCAAGGTCGGCGACGAAATTGAGGTGACGCCTGGCCTGCGCATCGAGACACCGGACGGCAAGGCGACGTACAAGCCGCTGCGCAGCAAGATCGTCACGCTGTTCTGCGGCAACCAACAGGTTGAACGCGCCGGCCCCGGCGGCCTTATCGCCGTCGGCACTGAGCTCGATCCGAGCGTCACCAAGGCGGACAACCTTGTCGGGCGCGCGCTCGGCTATCCGGGAAAACTCCCGAAGACGGTGGATCGGATGGTCATGAACGTGACACTTCTGGACCGCGTCGTTGGCGCCGAAGACGAGGCTGCCGTGGAACCGATTAAGGTCAAGGAACCTCTCATGCTCAACGTCGGCACGGCGACGACTGTCGGGATGGTTCTGAAGTCGGTCAACAACCAGGTCGAGGCGGTCCTGAAACTGCCCGTCGCAGTCCAAGATGATTCGCGCATCGCCGTCAGCCGCCGCGTCGGTGGCCGTTGGCGTCTCATCGGCTACGGCGTTCTGAAAGCATGACCGAGACCGCCGCCTCGCAAGCCGTCGTACTCGACACAAACGCCCTCTTGTTGCCATTCACGGAAGGCACGCGCCTCGAAGAACTGCTCGATGATTTCCTGGGCGCCCACACGCTGCACGTTCCGACAAGCGTCGTCTCCGAACTCAAGAACCTCATGAAAAATCGCGGCGAATTGGGACGCGCGGCAAAAATGGCCCTCAAACTGTCGGAGCGCTGCCAGCCGGAGCCAACCGGTCGGATGGGAGACGATGGCATCCTCGAAGTCGCCCGGCGCCTGCGTGCGCTCGTCGTCACTAATGACAAGAAACTCCAGATTGAGTGCCAGAAATCTGGCCTCCAGGTCATCGTGGCGCGTGAAAAGGGCCGCCTTGCGTACCTGAAGGCAGGCTCGGGATAGTAAGGTTCGTTCCGCGTCAATCGGTTTTCTTCAACGGCTTTGGCGGATGCGGTGCCAAGCCGAGCAGGCGGCGCGCGGCGCGGCGGCGCAGCTGGGCATCAATCAACAACGGCAACACGGTGATGACGGCAAAAATGGCGACGGCCTGGAACGCCTCGCCGCGAAACTTGTACCAGACGCCGAACCCGACCGCAAAGAGCAATTCGAGGATGGCCGCGCGGGCCTCGTTGCGCGCCGATTCCAGCAGTATCTCGGCCTGCACCGCGGGTTCGAGTTCCGTTTCTCCGTAGCGGAACAATCCCCCGAACATGGAGCCCGCCACGGCACGACGAATGCGGGCGGCGGGAAAAGGCCGTCGGAGGTCAGGCCCTTGTCGCAGTGCGGAGGTCTGCGGCGACATCGGCGACGTCGTTTGCGGCGGCCCGCTTCATCAGCTCCGGCCACTTGATGGCCTTGGCATGGGTTGCAGCAAGTAGCACGGCACGCTCCCAATCCGTCGTCGAGCGCCAAAACTTGGCCGCAAGGAGGCGGTCAACGATGGAGTCCTCCAACGATACGGCATACAATGTGTAGCCCTCGAATAGGATGGGTTCGACGGATTCGGTCGGCCGTAACGAATGACCCGGTACTTCCACCAGGACGGGGAATTCGACGCCTTCAAAGTAGCGGCCTCGGAGTTGAAAACCGGCGGCAAGAAGCAACTTGGCCACACTACGGTGGTCGCCCACGAGGTCCATGTCGGCGGAGGCGACGGCGCCCATCGTGTAAAGTTCAACGAGCGAGCCGCCGACCAGCACGGGTCGGTCAATTCCTTCCAGATGCTTGGTCAGAATTCCCAACAGGAGGAACTTCTGATCGGATTCCGATCGTCCCGGAAGAACGCGGCGCAACTCGTTGCGAAACGCGGTGCCGGCCTCAGCGGGCAAGGAAACCCAACTTTCCGGCGTCGACCTTCATTCGCCATTGCCGCTGGGCAATTCGCCCAAGGGCAAGCAGTTTTTCGATGTCGCGGCCATTCTTTGTTCCTGGGTTGGCGGGCCCGCGCAGCGCCGAAACCTTAGCGGCCACAAGTGGATTCTCGCGCAGGAGCATCTCGATTAGCCGGCTCCGGTCGTCGCGGCGTTCTTTGGCCAACTGCGCCAACGCTCCGGCCAGTTCGGCCGTCACGGAGATGGAGAATTTGGTTGAAGTCATACTGTAGTCATACTATAGTCATACCTACGACTTGAACCTTGCGGCGGCAAAGCGTCATGAGCGGGGTACAAGTCGGCCGCGCCATGCAGCCTACCCGCCTCTGGTTTCTGCGCCACGGCGAAGTGGAAGGCAGCAGGATCGGCGCCTTCAACGGTTCCTCGGAAGTGGACCTTTCTCCTTTGGGCAAGCATCAGGCCGAAGCCATTCGTGCCTACCTGGAGTCCGCTGCCGTGGACGCCGTCATCTCGAGCCCGCGCCGCCGCGCCAAGGACACGGTGCGTCCGCTTGCGTCTGCTCTTGGCAAAATCGTGGACGTCCGGCCCGCGTTCGCGGAGATGGATTTCGGCAAGTGGGACGGCCTGCACTGGAACGAAATCTTGCAACGTGGGCCCGCGGAGGCGCAAGCGTGGCAGGCGGACCCGGGCTCGATTGCGTGCCCCGACGGCGAGTCGGGAAACGCTTTTGCAGCACGCGTCGAGGACGCCCTCGCCAAACTCCTGGCCGAATTCCGCGGCCGCTCCGTAGTACTCGCGGCACACGCGGGGACCAATCGCGCCATTCTCGGCCATGTCCTCAAGCGGTCCTACATGGAGTGCTTCGCCTTCGCGCAGGACTACGGCTGCGTCAACGCCGTGGGCTGGACGGAATCGGGGTTCGGCCAGGTGGCGCTTATGAATTTCGTGCCAGGTCCGCGGGCTGCGAACCAAGGCGACGAGTGAACCAGCAAGAAATCGAACGGGAGGAGAGGTAAGAGGGAAGGCCTGCCCTATGGTGTTCGGGGTGTGGTTGTGCTCTGATTTGGGCAGGCCCTTGAGTGGCTAGGCGGCGGCTGCGGGCGTGAGGGCAGGCCGGAGTTCGCGGGTGAACGTGCCTGAGACATCATTCACCTTGATGGGCGTCGACCTCTCGTCGCCGTCCATCTTCACGGTCATGTGGCCAGCGCCGTCCAACTGGAAAACGCCGGGTTGGAGTTTCTCCGCGTCGCCGCGCAGTACCAAGCGAGGCATCCCGTCAGCGCGCTTGCCCCACGACTGGACTTGCCATTTCCATTCGCCGTCGTCGGTGAGGCGGGCGAAGACCTTGAGGCGCATGTCGCCGTCCTTCACGACGTCGCCCGTCTCGTTGTAGATTACAACGTGGGCCAGCATGTAGCCGCGAAGGGCACGCAGTTCGCCGTCACGGTTGAAGCGCTCCAGGCCCTTGCCCGATGCTTCCAGCGTGAACTTGTACGTCGCATTGTCGCGGCCAACGCCCGAACCGGAAAGCTCCAGCGTCGTATTGCCGTGCAGGCGGTGCTTCAGGACGTAGGCCTTGAGGTCATCGCGAAGCTCCTTCTTGTCTTCACGAAGTTCCTTGCGGTCCTCTTTGATCTCTTTGCGGTCTTCCTTGATTTCCTTGCGGTCACCGTCGGCGATTGCGGCGGGGACGAAGGCGGTCAAGGCCAGAAGGGCGGTCATAGTTCCTGCCAGGATGAGAGTTCGGCGCATCGTGTCGGCCTCGTACGCTGATAGGTTCGGGCAGGGTATATGGCGCGTATCGGACAAAGGGTGTAAGACAAAGGTCGAAGGTTGTGCGGAAACGGTCAATCATCAGGGTAGTCGGGATCGAGGCACCAATTGGGAGGGACGACGCCGCCCGCCGCAGGATCTAAAGATCGAAGCTCCGTCGCGCGTGCCATGGCTGGCGGCGGTATCCGTGTAGACGACAGGACCCTCCTTACGTTGATGACGGACCAAGATACAATTTCGGTACCCATCTACCAGCGAGACTATTCCTGGAAGAATACGCACATCGAGGAACTCCTCAATGATATTGAGTCTGAGATTCCGAAACGGCGGGCAGACCGTGCCTTGTTTCTGGGAACGCTCGTTTTCAACGATGAACCGCACGATGGGACGGACCAACTTGACCTCATAGATGGGCAGCAGCGATTGGTCACGTTGAGTTTGGTCGTGGCGGCTCTCGTGCACAAGCTCCGCAAGGCGAAGGCTGAAAGCACAGCAACGGAGCAAAACCTGCTACAACTATTGTATTCTGAACCGGCCGCAAATCTGACGACTGAAGAGATAGACAACGCGCCGCTGCGCCTTCGGTGCAGCCAGCGGGACAATCCAAACTACGAGGCTTTGATTCGCAAAGGGAAGGGTGCCAAGCCGGGGCGTTCTCGAATTCTACGGGGCTGGAAAACTGTAAACGAACAGCTTGACCTGATCATAAATACGGATGCGCGGACCAGGGGTATTGACCTGGAGGACGAAGGCGTCCAGCGAAAGCAGGTCGTAAGAATGGCAGATGAGATTCACGACGTAATCGCAAACCGAATTCGATTCGGGGTAATCGAGGTTAGCAAGCCACACAACCCCTATGCCGTCTTTGAGTCCTTGAACAGCAAAAACCTTCCCTTGGCACAAAGCGACTTGATCAAGAACCTTCTATTGAGTCGGCTTTCCGGAACTAAGGTTCGCGAGGAAATTGCTTCCGAGTGGGACGAAATCATGGAGGTCGTTGGGCCCGATCGCGGTGTAGATTTCCTAAGATATTGGTACGAGGCAAATTTCAAGTTTGTTCCCAGGAAGCAAGTCTACAGTGTCTATCGGGACGTGCTGAAAACGAAGGAAGACATTCGAGACGCACTCGATAAGTGGCGTGAAGACGCTTGGTGGTTCTGGGCTTTTACCCATGGACGTTTCCATGACGATCATCCCGCCTACCAGAAAGTGAAAGTGGAGCGAGCCCTAGAGCGAGCGCTTCGCGATTGGTCGCACGTTGATTTCAAACAAGGAACACCGGTTCTCATGGCCCTCGTTCGAAACAAGGGGTTCTCCCTTACGGAAAAGGAATCACAGAAAATGTTGGCCGGCACCCTTCGCCTCCTTGAAGGAGTGTACGTCCGGCTGTTCTTCACGAAGGACGTGCGTGGCAGTGTAGTCGAATCCAAGATTGGAAAATTATGCCAAGCAGCCCGTGAGAAAGGAAATCCAGCCGGCGAGTTGGGACGCATTTGTCATGAAATGTGTGACGCGAATGGCGTCGGTGGGACGCTGGATTGGGGCGAGCTCGATTGCTCAAACGTCGATCAGACCCGATTTATCCTCTACCGTATTGCAGAGCACCAGGCCCTCAACAGCATAGAGTTGGTAGGACCAGATCGTTGGCACGTAGAACATATACTTCCCCAAACGAAACCAAAGGGCTACTCGCCAAAGGAAGGGGAGGACTACGACCGAATGGTGCATCGCATTGGGAACGTCACGCTGCTCCTAAATTCTGACAACCAGAGCCTGAAAAATGCGGACCCTTTGAAGAAATATGGTGTCTATCGCCTGTACGATGGCAAATCGTCCACAGACGATGAAAGCGATGGAGGCAATCGACCGCGCCTGCAGATGGTTTCGGACATTCCTGTAAAGTGGCCAAAAGCGTGGGGTGGCACGGAAATACGCGAGCGCGGCGCCGTAATGGGGCAGTATGCCAGCAAGGTATGGCCTGTTACAGCTTGAGCCGTTGCCCGCCGTCATGTAGGGCCAGAAGCCAGCCTCTCGCTCCAGGATTCAGTCCTCGAACAAGCCAATCGGTCTTGCCCCATATGATGACGGAATAGACGACAAGCGTCGGATGCCGCGACATGCACTTGTCCACCTCGGAAAAACTGGTGGTTAGGAAGGCAAAAACGCCGGCAATGCCAGGATGAAACGCAACGGGGTTGGCCCGGAGTACGAAAGCAGCAAGGTCGTCCACAATTGGAGAATGCCCTATCGGCCTTTACCGCGAGCCGGGGGCGGGTGAAATCGGACAACCCTTGGTCTCCGCGAAGTCCTCCCCACGCCGGTGAGACCTGCGTTTCTCCATCTAGGTGAGCGCCGACGCCAGGATTTGAACCTGGAAACGCTCGCGCGCGGCGGTTTTCAAGACCGCTGCCCTACCGGGTTAGGCGACGTCGGCTTGAGGAGCCCGACAGGGGGCCGGGTCTTGAGATTGGGGGTCAGTCGACGGCAGAACAGCCCAGTTCCCCGAGAATCTCCTCGAACGTGGCGCCGCAGTGCTGACACTTTCCCGGTTCGCCCTCTGGGCCGCTGATGAGGTGTTCGCCCCACTCGAAGGATGACATGGAGGCCGCGAGCAGCCGAGCCACCCGTTTCAGGGCTGTTTGCGCCTGCTTGAAGCCGACGGGGCCGCCTCCGACGTGGACCGCCAGATCATGCAGGGCCCCAAGGTCCAATTCATGGGGCTCCTTCGTGCCGGCGTGGCAATCGCGGCCGTGCCGACAGGCGCTACACTGATCGAGGTCGTTGGCGACAAAGGTTTCACAGGGGTCGTTTGTGATGAAGGAAAACCGGCAGTCGGAGCAGAGGTAGGACATACGCTAGACGATGGCTGGAGGAGTAATGACTCTGTCCGGGAGGGAAGTGAGATCAGTCAACGGCGACGCCTACCACGCCATCGTCGGAAACGCTGTCTTTTGCAACTTTCGGTCGGCTGTGTGCAGGGGCGTTCCGTGCAGGAAGGCGTCCGCGAGGTGGACGGCATCCATGGGGCTTGTAACTTCGCCCCGGGCCATCGACTTGGCGGCAATCGCCAGGAGGTCGAGTTGGTCGACGTCGAAGTCGCGGGCCGCGTGGCCCAAGAGTTCGAGCGCGGGCAAGTCCTTTTTTCGAGCCACCTGCAGAAGTTCGATGCCTACGGATAGGGGCATCCGGAGGCGACCGGCGGTGGCGACGTGGCGGCGGGCCCTTTCGTGGAGGGCGTCGTCTGCGTTAATGAGGGCGAGAACGAGGTTTGTGTCCGCGGATCCGTTCATTCGTTTCCTCCCTGTCCTTTTCCCATTGCTCGTACGCCATTTGGCTGTGGTCATCGGTGGAACGCAGTCTCCCGCCATACGACCCCGGTTTGTCAGGAATCCGGTAGAGGTGCACGCCATCGGGCATGAGAATCTGGATGAACCGCGTTCCCAACTTGCCCCGGAATTCGGGTCGAATCGTCACGCGGCCTCGGTGGTCGAGGCTTCCTTCGTAGGCGGCGGGCTTTGCCATGGTCATGCTGTATTGCATGTGAACGCCCATAAACATTGCCCACAATTTATTGTGTTGGTGGGTAAGGTGAATTGGGACACTTGTTGGTGTCGTCGGTCGGGGGGGTCGGCGCGTTCGGCGGATGGTCGGGCGTTGACCTAGGGGGTCGCACACACCAAGGCCTGTCCGTTCTGCTTAAAGTCCCCCGTCGCCCCATCACTTTGAAACCCCGCCCCCGCCTGCCCAACGCGTGCCCGGGGCCACCCAAACGGAATCCGTCCCGCAACTAATCGCCAAGGCCCACCGCGTAGACCACAAGGACCTCCACGGCGACGTTTGGCCATCGTTTGACCTCGGCGTGGATGGTATCGGTGACCTCCTTGAGCGCCGGGCTCGCGAGAAACCGGACATGGCGTTCCTTGCGTTCTATGACGACGACGCCCGCAGCCGGGCTTCCTGGACCCGCCAAGAATTCGTGGTCGAGGTCCGCAAGGCTGCGAAGGTCATGGCTGATCTCGGGCTCGTTGCCGGCGACTGCATCGCAACCGCGGACGAATTCAACCACGCGGATACGCTCATCACGTTGTACGCGGCCTGGGCATCCGGAATCGTTGTTGCGCCTCTCAACCTGAAGGAGGACGACGCGCGCCTCGAATTCATTCTCACCCATGCCCGCGCGAAGGCGCTGTTCGTTCGGGACGCGTACGCCAAGCGCGTAGCCCCCTTCGCGCGCAAGGCCGGAGCAGGCACAATCGTTTCGTACGGCGAATCATGCGAGCGACAGTTCTACGACGCCGAGTGGGGGGAGATGATTTTCAGCGTCGAGGGCGAATTCGATCTTGGCCCGCAGAAACTGGACACGGATGCCCTCATCGTGTACACCTCGGGAACGACGGGAAACCCCAAAGGCGTCGTTCTCACCCACGAGATGCTCTACGACGCGCACGGCATCGCGCTGCACCACGGCTTTGCGGAGTCGGACACATTCATGACCGCCATGCCCCTCTTCCACGTCAACTCCATCGTGACGACGTGCCTTACCGCACTCTGGTGCGGCGCAAACGTGGTTCTTAATCGCAAGTGGAAGCCGCAACTCTTCTGGGAACGCGTTTACGGCGAAAACGTCAGCGCCACCTCCGTCGTTCCGGCGATGTTGAAGTCGCTTACGGACATCGGCGATGATCTTGGAAAATATACGGATGTACGCAAGCGGTTCAAGACAATTGTCTGTGGCGCCGGGCAACTCTACGTTGACGTCGCTGAAGCGTTCACCGCCAAGTTTGGCATCCGCATCGCGCACGGCTGGGGCATGTCGGAGACAACGTGCTACTCGTGCTTCCTTCCGAGCGATTTGACGGATGCAGAATATCAAACGGCAATCGCATTCCACGGATTCCCTTCAATCGGCGTTCCCATCGTCCACAACCAGATGGGAATCATCGACCCCGACACCGGCAAGCCCCGCCCCGTCGCACAGTTTGGCAAGCCCGCGTCGCACGACCTCTGGGGCGAAATCGTCGTCTCCGGCCGTAGCGTGATGAAGGAGTACTTCCATAACGACGAGGCCAACGGCAAGGCCTTCCCGTATGGCGTGCTGCAGACGGGCGACGAAGGATTCTGCGCCATGGACGCGAAGGGCCGCACGTTCTTCTTCATCGTCGGCCGCATCAAGGAACTGATCGAACGCGGCGGCGAAAAATACAGCACCTTCGAGATTGACCAATTGTTGCGCAGCATTCCGGGCGTCGAGAACGCCCTCGCGTACGGTTTCAAGTCGCAGAAACTCGGCCAAGAGATTGGTGCCGTCATCGAGCGGAGAGCCGATACCACGGAAGCGCAACTGAACCCACAGATTGTTATGGACTGGTTCAAGGCCAAGGGCGTCCCATGGGAGAAATCGCCGAAGGTCGTGCAGTTCGTTGAGGCCATCCCCAAAACGGCGACGGGCAAGGACCAGCGCCTGCGGTTTGCGCCGCTCTTCGAGGAATACTACGAGAAGCAATTCAAGATGACGCGCTGAAGTGCGCGAGCGAAACCTTCACGCACCTCGCCGAAGCCCTCAAGACCTCCCCCTGCTGGCACGCATCATGGCCCTCCACGTCCCGATGACGGAAGTCCGAAGCTGGAAACCCCGCATCAAGCCCATCGAGAACGGCCAGGAAACCGTCGTCATGGTACTGCCGCCCGTGGGGACCCCCCTGGTTGCAATGCCTGCTCTTGCCGCCTGAGCCGGCCATCGGTCCAGCGTCGCGCTTCCGCCGAAGGGGTGAAGGCCCGCTGTCGCCTTGCGACCCCGTGGCCCGCCGCCTCAGTCCGTCAAAGTCGAAAGCCAAGAAACGGGTCGCGGTCCCGGTCGAGACGGGGCCCGAGACCATTATTTCCTCACCTCGCTCGGAACAAGTCTTCGAACTTCCCGTCGTCGAAGAAGTGCCCCGTGCGGCACGGCCGACTCCTGACGAAGCGCAGGGCCAGGAAACCATTTGGCAGCCCGAGTCACTCGCCGCTCCTCGCGAAGGGTTGCCGCGTTGGCGTCGCCGCTCGGCGAGCGTCTTCCCGTGGTTCGCAGTCGCGTTCCTCATTGCCGTGGTCATCCAGGTGTACTTGGCCGGCGCGAACCTTTTCGGCGCCCTCGATTCGATAGATTGGCACAAGCAATTCGTCCACGTCATCGAAATCATTCCCGTCGGCATGATTGCTTTCGCCTTCCTCGGCGGTCGCAAGGCGGCCGGCTGGTGGAGTGTCGGCCTGCTGCTCGCAGTCGTGGCGCAGTATGGTTTTGCGGCCATCAGGACCTTGGACCCCCCGCCGTCGCCGGCGCTTCTTGCCGTCGCCGGGCTGCATGTCGTGAACGCCCTGTTCATTTTCGGCGTTGCCCTGCTGCTCGTGAATCGCTACCCGCCCTGGCGCCGCCCTGATGCGGCATGACCAACGCGACCTTGCGCAGCCTGCAACCCGTCGCCGAGAAACACTGGGCAAACACCGACAAGGTCCTCGCGGCTCTCAGCCGGAAAAATCGCATCCCGGCGGAGCCGCCAATAGCCGGCGCCGATGGTTTTTCTGCGCTCGTTCAATCAATCACACATCAACAAGTGTCACTCGCGGCCGGCCAGACCATCCATGGCCGGGTCGTCAAACTTCTCGGCGGCAAGGTCACGCCCAGGCGGGTGCTCAACCGAACGCCTGAGGAATTCCGCGCCGCTGGCCTATCGCGCGGAAAATCCGCCTACGTCCTCGATTTGGCCGAACAGACCATTCGCGGAGACGTCGAATTCGCCAAATTCGGCGCGCTGCCGGACGACGCAATCATCGAGGAACTCACGGCCGTGAAGGGCATCGGTGCCTGGACGGCAAAGATGTTCCTCATGTTCCACCTGGAACGGCCCGATGTACTTGCGCCTGAGGACCTAGGTCTTCGGCTGGCGGTCGCCAACGCATACGGCATTGACCCGGACGCGGCTGCAGCCTACATGATGGCAAAGCAGCCAGCCTGGTCGCCCTACTGTTCCGTCGCCGCGCGGGTCCTGTGGCTGTCCCGCCGGACGAACAACAAGTAGGGGCTTGTAGGTCTCGATTCCGGTTCCCGAACCGTTTTCTATGGAACGCGGGTCAGGACGCCGTGGCCTATATCCGCACCATTTCTGAAGATGATGCCGAGGGTAAGCTGTTCGAGATCTACGACGAGATCCAGCGCAACCGAGGCCGCGTGTCCAATATCCTGCGCCTCAATAGCCTCAATCCGAAGGCGATGCGGGCCCATCTTGATCTCTACATGACGACGGTCTTCGGCAAGGGCGGCTTGTCCCGGCAGGAAGCCGAAATCATCGCGGTCGCCGTCTCAGCCGCTAATGGCGATGTCTACTGCACGACCCACCACCAGGAAGCCCTGTTGCGGCATGCCCAAGACGCGCAATGGGTCGCAGCGGTCGTGAAGGACGCTCCAAAATCCGCCAAGACGCCGCGCGAAAAAGTCCTTGTCGAATACGCCGTCGCCCTCACCGCCAACCCCGCAAAAGGCGTCGCCAAACAGGCCGAGGCGCTGCGGAAAGCCGGGCTCAAGGACGAAGAGATTCTCCAGGCGGCGCAAATCGTCGGCTACTTCAACTTCGCAAACCGGCTCGCAATCGGCCTCGGCGTCGACCTAGAGCCGGAGAACGAGCGCGACTACCATTACTGAATTGGCCGAGGCCTTCGGGCCCATCGTCCATCTTGCCCTCGGCTTCGCCCTCGGTGCCAGCCTTGCCGGCCCGCCGGGCCCCGTCAATGCGCTGATTGCCAGAGAGTCAAGCCGGCACGGCATGGCGGCCGGGGTGCGCGCCGGAATCCCCGCGCCAATCGTTGATACGGCCTACATGGTTCTCGTCCTCGTCGGCCTGCCGCGGCTTGTTCACCTCGAGGCCGTAGCACCATGGTTAGCGGCCGTCGGCGCCCTTCTCATGGCCTACCTGGCCTGGGATACGGTCCGACTGCGCGCCGGCACCCGCCAACTTGCAGGGCCATGGGCGGTCTGGGCGGTCACCCTAACGAATCCATTTCAGTACGCATGGTGGATCGGCGCAGGAACGACGTTTTTGGGAGCCCAAGGCGCATGGGGCGTTGCGGGTTTCATGGTGGCAATCTTCGGCTGGGTGTTCACCTTCAGTTTCCTCGTGTCGCGGGGCGCCCAGCGGTGGCAGTGGTTCCCGGCAGTCCTTGAAGTCGTAAGTGCCGACCTCCTGTTCCTCTTCGCTCTGCAACTTGCCGCTGTCGCCGCAGGCCTTTAGGGACGTCCAGATTGATTGTGTAGCACCTGCGGCTTCGCCGGGCGGCCGGCTGCGGCGTCGGCCTCCCTCGCCGTGCCCTCCGGGCACGCCTCAGTCGGCCTCCTAGCATCCGCCACGCCCGGCGGAGCCTTGGTTCCGCTACCCAATCAACCTGAACATCCTTAGCGCCGGTCTGCCTGCCCGGTTCGTGGGAATCGGCGACATCCTTGCGTGGCTCTCACAGTTTGCCGCCGATGTCATGACGAGCCTGGGCCCACTTGGGGTATTTCTCCTCATGGCAATGGAATCCATGGTTTTCCCCGTGCCAAGTGAGGCGGTCATGCCGCTTGCTGGGTACCTGGTCCAGCAAGGCGAGATGAACATGTGGGCGGTCATTCTCGCGTCGTCGCTCGGCTCCATCGTCGGCTCCTACCTCAGTTACCTCATGGGGGCATACGGATTGCTTCCCATGGTGGAGCGCTATGGCAAGTATGTCTTCGTGCACAAGCACCACATCGAGGCCGCGCACCGGTGGTTCGAGCGCCGCGGCGCCTGGGCGATTTTCATCTGCCGTTTCATCCCCGGCGTGCGCCACGTCATTTCCATTCCCGCGGGTTCGGCCCGCATGCCGCTGCGCCCCTTCCTGCTTGCCACCTTCGTGGGCGCCACAATCTGGAACATGTTCCTGTTCTGGATTGGTTACCAGTTCGGCGATTCCGCCGCGATTGCCGCGAAGCCCTACCTCGACCTCGTCGGGCTCGGATTATTGGTCCTCATCGTCGCCTACATCGTCTACGAACTTCTACGCGCCCGTAAGCGCCGCGCGGCCGAACCGGAAGCCAAACAGGAATAAGCGACGCCCACGCATGCCCCGGCGTGGCCGATTGGGATGGCGAGCTGTACCACCGCGTCGCAAGCCCGCAATTCGAGTGGGGACTGCAAGTGCTGCAGCGCGTGCAGCTCGCAGGGACTGAGCGTGTCTTGGATGCCGGTTGTGGCTCTGGCCGTCTTACGGCGGAGCTTGCCAAGCGCGTCCCCAGGGGCCGCGTCGTGGCCGTCGACCTGTCGGCGAGCATGGCAAAGGAGGCGCGTATCCACCTCGCCGGCGCTGCCGACGTCGTGCGCGCCGACCTCTTGTCGTTGCCCTTCGCCCACGTTTTCGATCTGGTATTCAGCACGGCCGCCTTTCATTGGATCCTAGACCAGCGGCGCCTCTTCAACGAGTTGCACCACGCGCTTCGTGACGGCGGTCGGCTCCACGCGCAATGCGGCGGCGGGCCCAACCTGGAACGCCTGCACAAGCGAGCGGCCGACCTGATGTGCGACGACGCGTTTGCGCCTTGGTTCAAAGATTGGGTCGAGCCATGGGAGTTTCAAGATGTGGCCACGGCGAGGCGGCGGCTCGCAGCGGCCGGCTTCGGCGACATTGAAGTATGGCTTGAGGAAAAGTCGACGCGGTTTGCCGATGCAGCCGAGTTTCGCGATTTCGTAGCAGGAATAGTCCTGCGGCCGCACCTTGCCCGCATCGGACATGAAGCCGAGCGCAGGGCCTTCATGGACCGCATCGTCGAGCAGGCTGCGCGTGATGCGCCGCCGTTTTCGTTGGATTATTGGCGGCTCAACATGGATGCCGTGGCATGACTGGCAATCGGTGGCGGCCCGGGCCATCTGTGGAATCCGCAATCAGCGGCCCGCCACGTCTCCCCACACCAACTTATGCAACTGGACGCCGACATGGACGACAAGCGGCTCCTTTTCGGACAGCAGCCATTCCGTGATGTTCTTCGGGTCGAGTCCGCCCACGGGGTTGAGGTAAACCGGACACGGGAAGGGTCCGTGCTCGCGCACGACGGCGGCCGCAAAATCGAAGTCGGCCCTGTCGGCGACCACGAATTTGAGTTGATCCGGGGCCCGTAAATCCTGCAGCAAGGCGAGGTCGTTCTTGTCCGCCATGCCGGAGCCGGGGCACTTGACGTCCATGCTGATGCAGAGCCGGCCGCGTTGTTCGGCGGGGAATTTGTTCGCTGCGGCGAAACTGATGTTGCCGGACGTCTCAATCAGAACGGAGTAGCCGGAATCCAGGAGGCGGGCCACGAACTCCCAGGCATCTTTCTGCAGCAGCGGCTCTCCGCCCGTGAAGCAGACCTCCCTCGTCGGCTGGCGTGCGACTTCGGCCATAAGTTCGTCTAGCGACTTCTTGCTGCCGCCGTAGAATGCGTACGCGGCGTCGCACCACACACAACGCAGGTGGCAACCCGTCGAACGCACGAACGTCGTGGGGATGCCCATGCGGCGGCCTTCCCCCTGAATTGAGTAGAAGACCTCCGTTACCTGCACGCGGTGTCCGACATCAAGGCACGATTTACGCGTTGGGGCTGCGGTCGCGTGCGCCGGCTACGACTCAGGGCGCCGCGGTGGCTCAAGGACGCCGTCGATTTCGCGGGTCCCCGATTTGATTTCAGTATGTGCGACGCCGAGTTTGACTGGGTCGGGCGTTGTCGGCGGAGGATCAAGGCTGGAGGCGGCCGGGTGGCTGCCTGGTTCGCTGCGTGGGAAGCCGAAGAGGAGTTTCATGATGATTGGGATGCCAAAGAGCCCTAGCGTAATCCCGATAGATATTGGCGTGGGAATTTCACAGCCCGGCTGGGCGCCGACGGCAACTTCGTGCTCGACCGGGATGAATGATACGCGGCATGCGCCCCCGATAATCTCCTGGCTCGGCCCGTGAATGTCCCCCATCACGGCGCCGGTCACGAAGAACGGGTAGAGCAGAATGAGTTTGATCCCCACATAGATGACAGCAACGAACGCCAAATGTTCGAGCGTCGGGAGCCAGTCCATGATGCGGGCGACGACGGCGGCGGCAAGTCGCAGGAAGAGGATGCCAATCATGCTCGCGATAATGATGAGCGGGATTTTTTCGGTGAAGGCGACGGCGACGATTACTTGGTCCACGGCGAAGGCCAGGTCCATAATTTCGATTTGAATGATGGTGGCCACAAGGGCAGGGATACCCAGACGCAACCACATGCCGCCGCCGCCGGTGACATGCTTGGCACCGCCCCCCTTATGCCGCGCCAAAGCCACGAAATGCTTCACACCGATGAAAATGAGGTATCCACCGCCCAAGACCTTGAGGATCGGGTTGGCAATCAGGAACGAGGCAAGCAGGATGGCTGCGATGCGCAGGCCGTACGCCCCCCCAAGGCCGTAGAGGAGGGCCTTGCGGCGGTCCTTCATTGGAAGTTTGCGCACCATGGCGGCAAGGACGGCCGCATTGTCGAACGACAGCACGGCCTCCAGGACGAGAAGAGCGAGGACAATCGTCGTGTCGTTTACGAATTCGTCCCAGGGCGTCACTCAGGCCACCAACCGGTACGCGATTGGATCCTTGCGGCCCGCTGCAGCAAAACCAGCGAGGCGCAGGACGCAAGACTCGCAGGTGCCGCAAGCCAGCTTGCCGCCGCGGTAGCAGCTCCACGTAAGTTGGAGAGGCGCCTTGAGCCGGATTGCGAGCCGCACGATGTCGCTCTTGCTGCTTTGCAGGAGCGGGGCCATGACCTTGACCCTTCGCCCTGCGACGCCGGCCGTGGTGGCAAGGTTGGCCATGGTCTCGAATGCCGCGAGGAATTCCGGCCGGCAATCCGGGTAGCCTGAGTAGTCGAGGTGGTTTGCGCCGATGACGATGGCCGACGCGCCAACGACTTCGGCGTAACCAAGCGCGAAGGACAAGAAAATCGTGTTCCGGGCTGGAACGTACGTGACCGGAATGGAAGCGCCCATCTTGCCCTTCTTGCGCGCATTGGGAATCGGTATGGTCTTGTCGGTAAGTGCCGACCCGCCGAGGTCGCCAATCGGGACTTTGAGGACCTTGTGCGCCTTGATATTCAGGGCGGCGGCAATCTTGCGAGCCGACGCGAGCTCCTTTCGGTGACGCTGGCCGTAATCGAAGGAGAGCGCCACGAGGTCGTGGCCCTCGGCTTTGGCCCACGCTGCCGCCGTGCAGGAGTCGAGTCCCCCGGAAAGGAGGACCACGGCACGGGGCTTGGCCACAGCAACGGGACGAAGGTGTTCGATATAATCGGCAGGGGTGTGGAAAATTTGCACACCCGTGCTGCCCGCGTCGTCGCAGCCGGCCGCCCAGGAAGGAGACGGGCCCGAACCATCCCGGCCAGGAATCGATTTCAAGAGGCGGACGGGCTGTGCGAGGCCATGCCTGACCCTCGCGCCGTCGCCCAAACTCAGAGCCCGACATGGGCGCCTCCCGTGCGCAATGTGGGTTCCGTCCCTGCTGCGACGGCAGGTCCCTGGGCCTACGAGCGCTACGTCGTCGAAGAACGCCGCTTCTCGCTCGGCCGCCAATACCGCATCCTCGACGACAAAGGCAACCTTGTCGCGTTCTGCCGCCAGAAGATGTTCCGCCTGCGGGAGGACATCAGATTTTATGCCGACGAGCAGGAGAAGGTCGAACTCTTTCGCATGGCGACCCAGCGCATCATGGATTTTGCGGCCAATTTTGTCCTAATCGACTCCGGCACCGGGGGAACGTTTGCATCCGTGCGGCGCAAGGGTTGGAAATCCTTACTGAAGGACGAGTGGACAATCTGCGACGCGACCGGGCAAGAGCGCGGCAAATACCATGAGGAGGGCGGCTTCCGTTCCTTCATGCGCCGGTGGGGGGACATCATCGCGACATTCGTCCCGGCGCGCTACCGGCTCGACTTGATTGACCAAGGCCAACCGCGCTCCGCTGCCACGGTCCGCGAGCGTTTCCAGATGTGGGGCGACACCTACGACGTGCAACGCGATCCCGCTGCGCCTCTGGATGGCCGGGTTCTCATCGGGCTTGTCGTTCTGGCGGATGCGATGGGCGTTGGCGGCGCTGGGGCCTAAGGCCGAGCGTGTCGATTCCGTGAGCGTCGGTGCGCCTTCGTGCGTTTTCGTGTTCGCGAGAGAACCTGGGCCTCAACGAAAGCAATTGGGTTGCCTGTTTCGTCCACTTCGTCCGCGGGTCCGACGGAAAGTTTGATGCGAACGGTATCGCCGGCTCGAATCCCGAGTTCTGCGGCCTCTACTTTCGTGAAGGGAAAAATGAGGTCGCGACCGAATGGCTCCAGCCTGCGCCTGATGTAAAGGGTCACGTGGAGTGTGATGGCGAGGACAGGAAAAAGTCTACGTAATGATGAATGGTTTCAGTGAAAGTACGCGCACTCTTGAAGTGGCGTTCACCTGGGCGGCGACGGAGGCAGGCCCCCGGCGGCCCCGCCATCCGCATGGTTTCGCCTGCGTCGGCTGCCAAGCCCTCGCTTGGCCGCGCCTGCGGCCGGCCTGCTCGCCCCGGCCGGGGGCGATTCCAGTACGACCTCAATCATCATCTTGAGGGCCTGCAACTCGAAGTCGCCGCCGTCGCAACGCTTGGGCCCTGGCGCGGGCCTTTGTTCGCCCCGGTTTCCGTGAGGTTCGTGACTTCCGTGGTCCGCTCGTCCCGTTGTTCGGCGGGTTTGGTACGCCCGATGGTTCACGTGGGCGGCGGGGGCGGCAGACCGCCGGCTTCATCATGAGAAGCATCCGCGCCTACGCTGTGACAAAGCATCCCGCTCCTCAAAACGGCCCTCCGAGTCCCCCATGACGGGGCTTGCAATTTCTAGCATGACTCCAGCTGCATGTTGACATGCGGAACATCAAATTGCCAAGCGGCATCTGCCAGCGCAATTTGCTTTATCGGTCCGCACAGGCCGATGAATTGGTCCTGCCTAATGGTTCCCCAATCACTTTGTCCAAACCAAATCGTCTGACCGCCTACATCGTTTGCCGTTGCGGAACGGTTCAGCGCCGCATGGAGCACTCCGTCTGCCCGCACCTCCAGTTGCTTCCACTGTAGGTTTGCGCTTCCCGCATGTTGAACGACAAGCTGACTCGTCGAAATATCGAATCGAAATTCGTAATCGCAGAACTTGTAGACACCGCCGCCCGCCGGAAATTCTTCGTGTGACTTCTTACAACCGGTACCTGATTCAGCAAAACAACCGGACAAGGGCACGAGTACGGCAAGAATAATCGCGTAGCGCATTTTCATTTGCAAGTCACCACGGCATCAAAGTCACGGCCCGCCGTTGCAGGTGGCCATTCTCTACTTCCCCTTCACTTTCTTCTCATCCGAATACCACGCACCCTTCCCATACCCCTCATCAACACCAACCTCGACGAAGGCCATGTCGGTCGTGAACTTGGTGCGCTTCATGAATTGCTGGTACACGTACTTCGCTAGGTCCTCCGCCGTCGTCGAGGGCATGGGGACGAGGAAGCAATCCTGGCGCGGGAAACTGAACTCCTTCGGCTCGCCGGTGTACGGATCCGTCACGCGGAACTTGACATCCTTATTCGTGACCTTGAGGTTCGAATAATGGTTCGACTCGGTGGGGACGAGGACCAAGTGGTCCATCTCGTCGCCAATTTCCTTCAGGGTATCCGTGATGACGCCGAAGTCCAGGACCATGCCCCACTCGTCTTGCTTCCCCTGCAGGCGCAGGTGGATGGCGTACGTGTGCCCATGCAGGCGGCCGCATTTCTTGTGTTCCGGCGTGATGTGGGCGGAACTGAAGCGGATGCCCTTTCGCCAACCGTCGATGCGCAGCTCCAGCACCAACATGCCAGGGCCAGGCCCTTGAAAGGGGAATCGCACACCAATGAGTGTACGAATTTGCCGGCCCCTGGGCAGGCTTGATCGCCGCAACTTGCCTGCGTGGCCTGTGGATTTCGAGACATGGTCCATTTCCCTGGCCGCAGCCGCGGCTGGCGCCTTGCTGGGTGGTATTGCCACCTGGGCGGCTCAGCGCCGCCTTGACCACCGGAAGGAGAAAAGCGAGCAGTTTCGGCGCCTGGAGGCCAATGTTCATAGGCTAGACTTGCGCATGACGAAGTTGGAGACGGAAATGGACGTCGTGGGTTTCAAAGGTCGGCGCCAGGCGGCTGACTTCGAATCGGAGGCTCAACATGATGACCAAGAATGATATGGAGCGCGTCGGCGTGATTGCAGCCCGCGCCGAACGCGGCCAAGCCACGCCCGAAGAGAAGGGCGAACTCCGCAACCTCGTGTCCAAGCACAACCCTGTCGCGATGGACCTGGCGTGGGATGTTCTGCTCGATGCCACGTTCCTCCTGCTTGGCATCTATTCGTTGGCAAAGATTGCGGCGGAACCCACGGGTCAGGCCGCCGCCCCCTGACAAAACCTATTCAACCCTTATCCGTCGCCGCCGTCGTGGCCAGCGACTTCCCAGCCGAAATGCAGCTGCGTGAGGTGACCCTCGTAGGCAGCCATGTCATCCTCGAGCCTCTGCGCCTGACACACGTCAACGAGTTGTGGCCCGACGCGGTTGAGCCCGGCCTGTTCCAACACCTAGCGCCTGGCATGGAGTCTAGCAAGGCTGACCTTGCCGCCTGGATTGGACGTCGGCTAGAGGAAAGGGCACAGGGGACAGCGCTCCCGTTCCTCCAGCGCGACGCAAGGACGAAAAAGGCGTTTGGCTGCACCGCGATGTTCGGCATATCGACGCGGCACCATCGCATCGAGATTGGCCACACTTGGCTTGCGAAGTCGCACCGCAAGACGCCGGCCAATACAGAGGCCAAACTCCTGCTCTTCACGCATGCGTTTGAGACGATGAAGGCCGTCCGCGTCCAATTCAAGGTTGACACACGCAACGAAGCGGGCATCCGCGCCCTCGACCGCATTGGTGCCGTCCGTGAAGGAATGATGCGCAGCGAGCGGATTCTGGTGGACGGCTTCATCCGGGACGCATTCGTGTATTCCATCATTGACCCCGAATGGCAGCAGGTGCGGGTCCGCCTCAACGGCTTCCTGTTCAACCGCGAAGGCATGGCGCACCTTGCCCACACCAAACCCGCGCCGCCGCTAGTGCCCGGCCTCAACCCCCGCGTCACGCCGCCGCCGGGGACGCCGGTTTTCCTGCCGTACCATCCGGGCGTCATTCCGCCCAAAGCCGTCAAGCCGGGCCTCAGGTAGGCGCGCGCGGCCAACTCTGGTTTGGGTCTTGCGGAACGTCAGCCGCCTGCGTTCCCTCTAAATCGAGGCTGACTCTGCACGCGGCGTGGCGCACAAGACCGCGAAGGCAACGACGGGGGCCCCCGACGTCCAGGCCGGCAGGAGCCCGCGCCCATTTGCCCTGACACGTGTCGGCGTGCGCGGCGTCAAGAAACCGGTCACGGTCCACCGCCCCAAGATGAAGCCCCATGGCGTGGTTGCCACTTTCGACCTCTTCGTCGACTTGCCAAAGACGCAGAAAGGCACGCACATGAGCCGCAACCTCGAAGCGCTTGCCGACATCCTGGACGAAGAGATTCAAGGGGAAGCGCCCAGTCTGGAGAATCTGTGCCGCCGCCTCGCGCTGCGGCTGCTGGAACGCCATGATTATGCAAGCCACGCCGAGGTCCACGCCGCCGCCGATTATTTCCTCACCCGCAAGAACCCGGGAGGCAAAGCCAGCGTCGAAGCATACCGTTTGCTTGCCCAGGCCGAAGCGCTCCGTGGGGCAGCACAGCGCAAGCCAATCGCTACGCGCCGCGTCGGCGTCGAGGTCATTGGTATGTCCGCCTGCCCTTGCGCCATGGAAACGGTCCGCCATTCGTTGAACGCGGCAGGGAAAAAGTTGCCTCCTGACGTGCCGGTCATCACGCATAACCAGCGCAACAAGGTCACGTTGACCCTGGAACTTCCCGGCGACCTCGACGTGGAGGCCGCACACCTCGTCGATATCTGCGAGGACTCCTTGTCTGCCCCAACCTTCGAACTCCTCAAGCGCGGTGACGAAGGCGACCTCGTCTTGCAGGCCCACGGGCAACCCCGCTTCGTGGAAGACGTCGTCCGCGAGGCCCTCCACCTCGCAAAGCAGCGTTTCGGCAAACTCGGCGACCTCGGGGTCTTCGTTTCGTCGGAAGCCGAAGAATCCATCCACAAGCACAACGCGTATGCCGAGCGGCGCACGACGCTTGGAGCCCTCGAATGACCCCCCAGTCGCGACGGCGCGCCCCGATGCTCACCCCGATGTTCACGATCTTCCTCGACCGCGACGGCGTTCTCGACCGCGACCGCTGGCCCGGAGTTCTTGCGCCAAAACAGTTTGAGTGGCTCCCGGGCGCGCGTGACGCCGTTGCCAAACTGAATCGCCCAGGCGTCCAAATCTGCTTGGTCACGAACCAGCCGTGGACCAACACCGGGATTCTAACCCGCCGCCGCCTCAACGCCATCCACGCCCGCATGCTCGAAGATCTGCGCGCAGTCGGCGGCCGCATCGACCGCATCGAAGCCGCCACCCTGCCGTGGGGCCGCCGCCGCAAGCCGCGCCCCGGCATGCTCGAGGACGCCGCCGCGGCCATGGGGCAGGTCGACAAGGCGCGCGCCGTCATGGTTGGCGACAAGGCCCGCGACATCGAGGCGGCGAATCGGTTCGGCATCACGGCCATCCGCGTCGGGCCGAAGGGAGAAGTGGCGGACCTGGCGGCGGCGGTCGAACGGATTCTCACCATGATTGGCACCGGTCGGGGGAAGCGTCCGTGATTGCTCCCCCGTGCCCCCGCTGCGCGGCCGCCCTGTTTGCCGATGCGCGGACGGGCCATTGGGTTTGCCTTGCATGTGATTGGAAAGCCGCGGCAGCGACGGCGGCATGGGCGCAGGCTCCCATTGCTTCCGTGCCACGGTTTGCCCCGGCGGACCGCGACGCGTTCTGGGGCTCACGGTCCGTCGCGCGACATGCGAGCGTGCCGGCGGCTGCGTTTTTTCCGCAATCGGCCTCGGCGCACCGTCCGCCACTTCTGGTTGCATCGACGCAATCCAGCTCTCGGTTTGCCCTTTTGTTGTTCGGATGCGGCTTCTTTGGCATCCTGCTCTACCAGTTGACCGGGCTCGGATACGTCGTGCCCCTCGTGGTAAGCGGGCTTCTGTCACCCGTTTTGGAGGTGATTGTGACGCTTGTGGTCGCAGCCGTCGCGCTACTGCAGGGCCTTGCGATTCTCCAAAGCACATTCATTATACTCGCCTTGGGAGCGCCAGCCTTTGAAGAGTTCTTCAAGGTGGGTTTGGCCCTCGTGTTGTTGTCCCCGTTTGCGTCCACGCAGCCCGCAGGAAACGGCTTGCGCATCGCCCGCGTCGTCGTCGCAGCGGCGGTCGGTACGGCATTCGGTTGGAGTGAGCATTTTCTCTACTCCCAAGAGTCGGACCTGGATTACGCGTTCCGGGTCGCGTTCCATGGCGCAAGCTCGGCCCTGTCGATGGTCCTCTACAACATCCTGGAATCCGGTTCGGATCGGCGCATTCGCTGGTTTGCCGCTTTCCCGGCGGCCTTTGCGCACTACCTCAACAACGGTGCCGGCGTCGTCCTGTCGATTGTATTCTGTTCGGCGGGCAATTGCGACGTGGCCGTAGGCTGGAGCTACGCTATCGTGGTGGTGCTTGTCCTTGCGATTCCGGCTTTCGCGTTTCTCGGTTCACCAGTCCGGCGGTTGGCCGAGCGACAGGCCGCGAAGCGCTTTGGGGTGCCGCCCCCTTCACCGGTGTTGGCAGCGACGGCGGGCGCGCGGTTGGCACCTTAGGTGGTGATGCGGGCGCAAATGCCGCCGGGAGCATCTGCCGAGCCCGGTCGTCGTAGGCCTGCCAGATCTCGTTAACGTCCGATTGCAGAGCGCGCAAGGCAAGGAACTTGAGTACGACCCACTGCAAGGACGCAACACCTGCAATGGCAAGGCCGATGGCAAGCAGGTCGCCATCGCGCACCATGACGCCGCCTGTAAATGGGTCGCGGGCCAACGAGTTGCTAATCATGATGACGGCAACAAGTCCAAGGGCGGTGAAGATGCCGCCCGCCGTGAGGGACAAACCCAGAAATCCGCCGGGGCTGAGGCTCTTGGCGAAGCCAAAGCGCTCGCGTAGGTACCTGGTGTTCGCGACGTAGTGGTGGTAAAAGATGTAGCGTAGAAACGGCAGGAAACCGCCGAAAATCAACCAGACGGCGCCTTCGTCGCGGTTTTCGCGGCTGAGTTCGAATTGGCGATACAGTTCGTTCTGGCTCCGGTAGGCCCAGTAGAACCAGTAGACACCGACCGTCACAGTCGACAGCCAGAAAACCATCGCGGCTGCGCGCGGCTTGCCGAACTTGGCGGATAGGACCACGCCATTATGACGGGATGGTCTTGCAAGAACCTTTGGAGCGTTCTGACCCTACGTGCATTTCGTGTCGAAGGGGTGGGCCCTACAGAACGCTTGGTGCTCGGCAACGAGGTTGACCGCGATGATGAGGACAATGATGATAAGGACGATTGCCAGGATGCTCGTGATGATGCCCGTCAGGGCGAGGCCGTTTCCGGTCAGTTCATGCGGCTTCTTCTTGATTTGTGCCCGGCCGATAAGAGACAGGACCAGTCCCGTAATCGCAACCGGAATGTCAAAGATGCTCAGCCAGAACAAGCAGATGGACACGATGCCGAGGATCATGCCAGCGAGCGACATGCCATTGGTCTTTTTGTGCACGGGGTAACCGTAGGGCGCCATCGGCGTGGACGGGGGCGGGCCCGGAAAGCGATCTTGGCTCTTCACGGCAGGGGGGCGAGGTGCGCTGCCGCCGTATCCGCACCGGGGGCATACGGGGGGTTGCCCGAGAGCGGGCGAAAACACGTTCGAGCACTGAGGGCACCTGACTGCCATATCACTCCACTCGCGCGAGGCTATTTCGCCTTGCCGCCAAATTAGCCGTTTGTACGGACGACAATTTGCCAATCCTCATCATGGGTCATGCGCATGGTTCTTAACAGGGGAAAACGACATGGACGTCCTCGATGCCGGCGTATACGTCTCAAAATGGGAGGCACGCGCGCCCCGCCATGCCAAGATGACCTTATGGGGGCCGCTCCAGGCACGCGAGATGGGCTTCGAGGGCTGGGAGGTGCAAGACGGCGGCGAAACCGGGTTCGTCCTGCATAATGCGGGAACGCACCTCACGATGGGCCGCGCAACATCGACTCTCATTTTCGTGCGTCGGCTCGAGAAGGCATTTCTCACCATCTACTTCGGCGGCTACCCGACCGACGCGCCGGCGGAGCAGCGCAAGATGGACATGAAAAAAGTCGTTCAGTCCTGCGAACTCTTTCTCGGTCGCCTCTGCAAGGAGCCTGTCACGTTCCACTCCAAGGGTGAACTGACGCTGGTCGACAACGGAACGGCTCAGCCAGGTGCAGCGGCTGCGGAATCAACGACCTTGACCGCGGGGCGTAAAATGAAGGGCGGCGGCGGGCGCATCGACACCATCGGCGAACCGAAAAAAAGCGAGACCTGGGAAGTTTAGGGCATGCCGGGCGCGGCGGCCTTCTGCTCGCCCCCGGCAGCCCGATTCCGCCGATTGCCCGCGATTCCACCGATTGACCCAGGCTGGAGCCGATTGGGCGCGGGCTTTCGGGTGTGACGCACGGGGCTACGGCGCGGCCCGCAGTTCGGCAAGGCGCCGTGTTTGGGCCACTTCGAATTGGTAGACGACCCGCCCATAGAGGATGGCCGCGCCGCCGGCAATCAGGCCGGCCGCTGCCTTCAAATCATGCCACCCGCCTGGAAGGGTTCATGCTCAAGGCGTGGGCCTTTGTTCTGGTTGCGGCCTCGGTCCTGTCGTCAGGCTGTTTTGAATGGGGCGGCGTTGGCATCAAGCGCAACGAAGCGGATACGACGAGTGCGCCGATTATCACAACCCCCGCGCCGACGAGCCAGGCGCTCTGTCCCAATGCCGCGCTCAAACAGCAGGCCGGAGATGCCTTGCAGACGTTCTTCTCGACGATGAATGGCAAGACCGTTTCCATGCGGATGAAGGGTAAAATGGATGGAACGGCCACGGACGTTTTGATTAGCATGGACCCCGCCAATAGCGCCGTACTTGTCCAAGCCAACGGCGAGACGCTCAAAGCCGTCGGCGACTTCTATTCGCTTGCAGGCACTGTAAGTGGCTACGGCCGCGATTATGGGCCCGAGAGCATCTACCGTTACGCGACCTTCGTGAAATCGTTCTCACCCAGCGGGAACACCGGTCCCGGCGTCAACTTCCTGGCTGACGTTGCGACAGGCCTCGGGTCCGTGCATGCGGAGTGCTCATTACTGAACGGCGTCGAAGTCATCCGGTTTTTGGAAGGTAGCAACGTCATCGTTGCGGAGCGAGCGCCGCCCTATCGGCCACTGCAACTAACCGTCAAGCAAGATGCTGACAACGACTGGGTCGCGGACTTTTCGCACGACAAGCCCAACATCCAGGTTGACGGTAACCTCCCTCGCGTCCCCGCAAATCTGGCTTTCCAGTTGACATCGAGCAGCATGAACGCACGTGGCGGGGAGGTTGCCGAAGCGACGACGACGCTGGGGACCGCTTGGGTGCCCTTACAGGATGTGCGGTTCGAGATTCTTGACCCCTCCGGCTTCGTGATTGGCAGCGACACCCTGGATAGCGCGCAATGGGATTACACCGGGGACATCTTCAGTTTCTTTGACGCGGACGGAAATGGCATGCTGTCAGAGGGAGACATGTTCTCCTACGACTTGGCGCAGGGCTACTCACTGCTCTTCCAAGATGACTGGGCCGGGTCGCCGCTGTCGGTTTCCTGAAGCCAGCCGTCATCGGGCGGTGGGGCACGAAGGTTGGGCACAGGTTTTGCGATGGGCTGCTGCTTCAGTCGGAAAACGTTGAACTGTTCACGAACCTCACCCATTTGTGAATACCCCAACAGGGTGAGGCCCAAGATGCCATTCGGGCTAGGAGTGTACGTCACGACAATCGATTCGTACTGGTCGACGAGGCTCAGCCAGAACAGCAAACGCATCGCTTCAACAGCAATCAGGACCACGGACCAGACACGCAGCGTGCGGTACGTTGCAGGACTGCTGCCGCCCACGGCCCACAACAAGAAGGCGTACCGTACCGGCAGGATGGCGACGGCTAGTAGAACCATGATCATCGCGAACAACACCGTTCCCGAAAGCAGGCGCACCGCGTCCTGGATGAGTGCGGGGTATGCGCCCGAGTTCTGGACGACGACCTCGTCCCGGATTTCTTCCATGAGGCCATACAGGCCAGCCGCTTGGTCGGTCACGCGGTACAGGTTCCACAACGAACTGAGAATCGTGATAATCATCAGGGCGCGAAGAATCCACGCGACGCGGCCACTGCGATGGCGACGGAACCACAACACGGGACGAGGGGTGCGCATTTCCAACCGGAGGTCGGGGGCGTCGGCGGCTTCGGTCACAAACGCGCCAAGGGACGGCGCGCGCATGAGGTTGTTGTTTGCCGCGGTTCGTCGGTCAGCGAGTGCGCCACCTACCCTTGTTTCGTCTGGAAAAAGCGCTAAATAGCACTCCCGTGTCGGCGTGGTTACCGCAACGGCGTCGCAAGGTGCCGGACCCCCGCGGAAGGTGATGCCTATCGCCGAAAAAACCACTGTAGAAGCTGTCGCCAAAGCCCTTTCCGAGGCCAAGGCGAAAGAAATCAAGTTCACGCAGACCGTGGACTTGGCAATCATGCTCAAGAACGTGGATCTCACGATTCCGAAGAACCGCATCGACGAGGACATCATTCTCCCGAAGGGACGCGGCAAGCCGGCCAAAGTCGGCGTGTTTGCGGCCGGTGACGGCGCTTCCAAGGCCAAGAAGGTCGCGGACGTCGTTATCCAGCCGGACGAATTTGAGCGGCTGCAGAAGGACAAGCGCCAGTTCAAGCGCGTCGTCAACCAGATGACGTACTTCCTGGCCGAAGCCCCCCTGATGGCCAACATCGGCAAATCGCTCGGTGTCGTTCTCGGCCCTCGCGGCAAGATGCCCCGCCCCATTCCCCCCGGCGCCGACCCGGCCGGCCCCATCAACAACCTGCGCAACACCGTCAAGGTGCGCTCCAAGGACAAGATGGTGTTCCACTGCGTCGCGGGCTTGGAGACGATGGCCGCGGAGGACATCGCGGACAACATTGAAGCGATCCTCAAGCGCGTCGAATCCAAGCTCGAGCACGGCAAGATGAACGTGGCCTCGGTGTACGTCAAGACGACCATGGGCCCCTCCGTGAGGCTGGTCTGATGACGAAGGGAACAACGCTGCACCACGCCCACGTGGCGCCGTGGAAGCACGACGAAGTCAAGCGGCTTACCAAAATCATCACGGACGCCTCCGTCGTTGCAGTCGCCGAAGTCGGCGGCATCCCGGGCCCGCAAATGCAGGCCATGCGCCAGAGCCTGCGCGGCAACGTGCACGTCCTTGGTAGCAAGAACCGCCTTCTCGCAATCGCGCTGAAGGAAGCTGGCAAGACCCGCCCCGGCGTCGAGGCGCTCGCGGGCAAGTTGCACGGACAGTCCGTCATCCTGGCCACCAACCAGAACCCCTTCAAGCTGTACAAGTCCCTCAAGGCCGGCGCCTCCATGGCGCCCCTGAAGGCGGGCCAAATCAGCCCGACGGACATCCTGGTCCCCAAGGGTCCGACACCCTTCGGCCCCGGCCCAATCGTCGGTGAGTTGCAGAAGGTCGGTATCCCCGCCAAGATTGACGGCGGCAAGGTCGTTATCCAGAAGGACGCGACACCGGTCAAGGCCGGCATGGTAGTATCTGCCGAATTGGCCAGCATGCTCGCCAAGCTGGAGATTCGCCCTGTCGAACTCAAGATTGACCTCAAGGCCGCGTTCGAGAAGGACACATTGTTCCTGCCCGACGCACTCGCCGTGGACGAAGACGTCATCTTCGCAATGATGGGCGTCGCCGTCCGCACGGCCCGCGAAGTGTCGCTGCAGACCGGCTGGATCACCACTGACACCGCAGACGCACTGCTGGGCCGCGCCTACAAGCAGGCCATCGCCTTGGTCATGGAGAAGAACCTCTCGGTCGACGAAGCCGTCGAAGCAACCGTTACTGCGGACTACGCCAAGATTCTGGCATCCATCGGCAAGAAGGAAGCGGACCTCACGGAGGAGCTGAAGAAGCGCCTCGGTGACTCCGTAAAGATTCTGAGCCAAGTGGCCGCGGCGGCTCCCGCCTCGGCCGGCGGCTCGGCCTCGAAAGAGGAAGAGAAGCCCGAAGAGAAGGGAGTCAGCGAAGAAGAAGCGGCCGCCGGATTGGGCGCGCTGTTCGGATAAACTAGGAGGACTGAACACACATGGAATACGTCTACAGCGCCCTGCTTCTGCACAGCGCCAAGAAAGAGATCAACGAAGCCCACGTCACGGCCATTCTGAAGGCCGCTGGCGTCACCGCCGACTCCGGCAAGGTCAAGGCCCTTGTTGCCGCCCTCGATGGCGCCGACATCCCGGCCGCAATCAAGAACGCCACCGCCATGCCGGTTGCAGTCGCCGCCGGCCCCGCCGCTGGCGCCGCAGCCGCCAAGGTCGAAGAGAAGCCCGAAGAGAAGGGCGTCTCTGAAGAGGAAGCCGCCGCCGGTCTTGGCGCGTTGTTCGGCTAGGCCGAGCTTGGCAAGTTTCACTTTTCCCCTTTTCCAATTCTTTTCTAGCCACCGTGCATGGGGAAGCCATGCGTTTCACGTACGACGAGCGGGCCGATGCTGCCTACGTCTATCTGCGGGAACACCGCCCTGGTGAGAAGTGGCAATCCTGGCCCGTGGACTTCGAAGCTGAGACGTCGACGCGCCCGATGGTCGTCCTAGACTTCGACGCCGAGCGCCGCCTCGTGGGCATTGAGATTGTGGGCGCCCTGTCAGGACTACCGCTGGATGAACTACTCAAGGACGTCACGGCACGTCGGCCGCCCCCTGGCCAATTACCGGGGTAGGCCAACCTCCGTTCGATTCCGCTCACCCCCTCCCAACAGGAAAATCCAAGTCACGCATCGTCCCGCCCATGCATGCCAAGGCAACGCTTGCAGGCGTTCGTGTGGGCGAGGGCAAACCCTTCGTGGCGGCCCGCAGGTTTGCCGGCTGCGGCTACTTCCTGCCGACCGTTCCGTCCATCGCGTACTCGTTGTAGAGCGCGAGGCCCGTTGCCGTTGCACCAATGAACTCCGCCATCGGGCCTGCTGCCGTGAGAGTCGCAACACCGCTGCCGAATGCAGTGGAGGTGAGCGTCTTGCGCACGGCGACTGTGCCATTTGCGCCGTCATGCCACCCAGTAAACGTGGCCGCGGGAGGCAACCCGCCCGAGAAAACCGTGCCTGCCATCGAATAGGTTCCGTTGCTCCAGGGCACGTTGAAAGCGACGTTGCCAAAGCCCTGCGTGAGCGTCGCCGTGAGAGTCGTTCCGTTCGTGTATCCGCCGCGCCAACCCTGCGCCGTCAGCCGGCCGGCGAGGATCTCGTTGTCGCTGAGCCACCAGGGCTGGTAGTAATGGTTCTGGTCAGACCCGTCGGGCGAGGCGATTAGGACCCCGACGTCCGCCGTCGAGGCGCGACCGATGGAGACGCCGTCAATCTTCACGTCGTCGCAGATTTTTAGGCCAGCAAAAGCAACGGCTTTCCCGGAAGCATCGCCAAGCGGCGCGTACTTGGCAGGCACGAACTTGCGAGCCTGCGTCATGGGGATTTGGAAGACGCCGATGAATTCCTTGCAACCCGCTGCGGTTTCTTGGAACGTGGCGTTCGATACTGCCGGAGGCGGAGGCGGTATGGTCGTCGTGTTGAGCGTTGTGGTCGTCACGGAATGCGTGGAGGTTGATGGAGATGGATTCGACTCTGAGGATTCCGTGGAATTTGACGAGCATCCGGCCAGAAGCAGGACGAGGAAAAGGGCAAGCATCGCGCGCATACGGCGGCGACCAGCGTGCACAGATTAGGCTTGCGCCTTGGCCTTTTTTTACGGCTACGGCTCGTCGGTTGCATGGCCGACCTCGGGCCCGAACCGAAGTTCCTCAAGCAGGCTGCCAAGGGAAGCCGCTTCTGGCGACGCCAGCGGGCGTACGCTCTCGGTGCCGCCGCCTTGTTTGCCCTCGGCAGCGTGTGGCAGTTGTGGCGCGCCTACGCGACGCCGTCGCCCGACCCCATGAGTGACGTATTTGGCATCATGGCCATCCTCGGCGCGGCTGTCGCAGCCAGCGTGTGGCACGTGCACGCCGAGATGATGGAAGGCGCCGCCCTGCATCTTGAGCACCAAGCATCAGGTTGATGGCATGATGAGTGCCCCCATCGCCAATCCTTTTCCTAGGCTCCCGCCCTGTGACAGGCCATGGACCTTCCTCTACCCGCCTCGTGGAATGCCAACGGCCTGACGCGGCGCGAACGATCGATTCTCGAGCTGGCAAAGGTCGACGACAAGGCCGTGCGTCGGCGCCAGCGTCGGTTTGCGGCGGCGGGACTGTGGCTCTTGGTTGCGGCGTTCGTTGTGGCAGGCTTCGCGGATTTCCTGGGTTGGGCCATCGAGGCTTGGAGTCCGCTGCTTGCGGTCCCTGGCATCGTGCTGCTCTTGCGCGCCTGGGAGCTTCGGCACGTGCGAACGACGCGGCGCGTGTTGCGGCGCCTGTGTGGGCAGGACCCTGAGTAGGTCACGGTTGGGATGGCGGTTCAGGATCCGGCTCATCGACGTCGCCGCCTGCGGCCTGGAATTCCATTTCGTCCACGAGGTTCACTTCGGGGTCGAGATAATCCGATTCGTAAACCTTGAGGACGGCAATCGTGACGCCCATCAGCAGGGGGCCGAGGAACAAACCGATGAAGCCGAAGGCGACCGCGCCGCCAAGAGCGCCGACCAGAACGAACATGGGATGGATGTCCGCGCGCTTGCCAATGAGTTTCGGGCGAACTACGTTGTCCATGAAGACCATGACGACGAGGAAGCCCCACACTAGCAGGAAAATGCCGCCGGCTAAGTTGTCCTCGAGGAAAATGAGGTACAAGGCGCCAGGAATCCAGACGAAGTTTGTTCCAACCACCGGCAAGAGGGCAAATAGCGCCATGACAAAGCCCCACAACACTGCATTGGGGAGCCCTGCGATGTACCACCCGATACCTCCCAGCAGGCCCTGCAACGCGCAGACAAGCATCTGGCCCATGAAGACCGCTGATAAGCCGCCGCGGGCTTCGCGCAACAGGAAGTCGACTTGTCGTGCCGGGATGGGGAGTGCACGACGCAAGTACGCGACAAACGCCTCGCCGTCCACCAAAATGTAGTACACGATGAACAGGATGACAGTCAACCCGATGAACAGGTCCGGTATGGCGGCGACCAACTCCGATCCTAACTTGTTGAGTTCGTCGACGAGCCAATCACGACCTGCATAGACCTGGTCTGAGATGTACGCGCGCCGTTCGGTTTCGTTGAGGTTAGGTTCTACCGCGCCGACGGCCTTGAGCACCCACGGTTTGTCCACCGTTCGGTTAATGAGGTTCTCGATCTCGTCAGATTGGACTGCGCCGGCAAGGCGTTGCACATCGCTTGCCATGGTAATCCCCAGCAGGACCAGCGGGATGGTAAGCAGCAGCAGGATCGTCAGCATCGTAAAGCCGGCCGCCATCTTGTTGCGGAAAAAGCGTTCCCAGAACTTGTCGATCGGAAGTGCCAGGACGGCAACAAAGATGCCCGTAATGATGTAGATGAGAAACGTCTCGAAAATGAGCCATGTCAGATATAGGAAAAAAGTGAGGACGACGAAAAAGAAGACCTGGCTCTGTTTCGGCAGCATCCGGCGTCTCGCGGGTCGGGAGTCGCCATGTGCCACCGGCAGTACCATGCATCGGCCAACCCAGGTGGCATTCTAAGGTTTAGCGAATGGTTGGACGCGCCGGCAGGGCCCTACCCTTTGCGCGCTTCTTCGCAGATTCGCACGAAATTGCCAATCATTTGCACGCCCGCCTGCGTGTGTTCGACTTCAGGGTGGAAGGACATGCCGAAGAGCGGCTTCGACTCATGCCGCATGACTTGCACAGGGCAAGCGTCGGAGCGAGCAAGCACCTTGAAATCGGGCGGCAGCACGGAAACCTCGTCGTGGTGGCTTGCCCAAACGATGGTTTTTTTCGGCACATCACGCAGGATGTCACCCTCCTCCAAGACCTCCATTTCTACCATGCCAAACTCTGGCGCGTTGCCCGGCGCGGCCTGGCCGCCGAAATGCCGCGCCATGAATTGGTGGCCCGCACAAACACCCAAGAACGGGATATCAAGCTCGTCAAGATAGGTACCAACTTCGCCCAGCTTGCCGTCCAGGCCGACGCGCGCCGCCCCGCCGGAAAGCATGATGCCGTCGAGGTTTGCTGCCTTCAGGTCTGCAACCGGGGTGGTGTTCTCGACGATTTGGGTGTCCTGTTTGAGGTAACGCAGGACGCGCCATTCGCGGTGGGTCCACTGGCTGCCGTTGTTCACGACCCAGATGCGCATAACCGTCGCAGGCGGGCCGGGCTGAAAGGCGTGACGCCCCGATGGTCACGGCACAACCTTCTTGCACGCCGCCTTCGTCCCACGACCCGGTTTTCATGGTGCCGGAGACCGGTCGAGACATCCATTTCTTCTTGGTCGAAGACAATCCGCAGGACGCGCGTCTTCTGCAGGAGGCGTTCCGGGAGGTCGGAGCACGGCCTCGCGTCACCCATTGTACCGACGCCGATGCTGCTATGTACGCTCTGGAGGAAATGCTCCAGAAAGGTGGACGACTTCCAGACCTCGTTCTGTTGGATCTCAAACTTCCAGGAGCCTCGGGGCACGAATTCTTGGAACGGCTTCGGGGGGTTCCGGGACTGCAAACCATGCCGGTGATTATCCTAAGTTCGTCGCAGCACGAGGCCGACGTCCAGCGTGCCCGTAACAATCGCGCCGTTGCCTATTTTGCCAAACCGCTGACCCTTGAAGGATACATGGGTTTTGCCAACGACCTACTGGATTTGTTGCGCAGCGGCAAACTTCAGGGGTAACCCCCGTCCGCGCGCCGCGGCCAAAACCCTTTACCATCAAAGGTCTGGGCCCCTCCGTTGGCGACCCTGCCCCCCTATGCGCTGCTCTTTGCCGTCCTTCTGGCGGGCTGTGCCGGCGACCCGGGATTGACGAGCGACGGGGCATCCAACTCGTCGGCTCCTGGGCCGTTGATTGTGGCCATCGAGGCGACTGCATGTAACAACCTCATCCTGTTTCAATTGTTGGATTTCGACGCGGCTGAGCCGTACCTGCCACCGGGATTCCATGCACGCGACGCGAGTGAACTTCTTGACAATCCGGCCGTCGTCGGCAAGACCGCTATGGTGCTCGTCACCCTGGACTGCACCGTGCGCGGGCAGCCCCAACCTTGGCAACCCGCCTTCCTTGAGCTCTTTGTCGAACATCCGGTTGTCCCGGAGGTCAACGGCACCGCCCGTTTCGACTTTTACGAAGTCGAGCGCTACGGCGACACGAACGAACTCGCCGGCGCCGTGCGCGCCGCTGGATGGCGGCTCCTCCCAGCAAACGTAAGCATCGACGCGATGCCGGTCGCGGGCCGCTTGGTCACGGGGAGTGCAACCTTGTCGGACGACCGGGGCACGCTTGTCAACATGATGGGGTCAGCCCCGACGCCGCTCAACCTGGATTTCGGTCAACTGCGCTTCTGGCAGCAGACGCCAACCGGTTTGGGGTTCTTCGAGACGTCGTTTCCAATTGAACCGGGAGCGGGCGGGGCCGTCTGTTCGATGCGCGCCGATAGCACCGCGGCCAAACTCGCCGGATCGACGACCTGTCCGCCGGGAACGCCCCTGCTCGCCTCCTTTACGGACCTATCCTTCAACAGCCGCTTCGTCTTCCTTTCCGGCGTGAGGGCACGATGAAAAGGTGGGCCCGCGTTTCTTTGTGCTCCCTTATTCTGGCGGCGGCAGCGGCGGTTTCCAGTGGGGTAACATCCGCTGCCACGCCCGGAGTACTCGATGCGAGTTTCAGCCTCGACGTCCAAGTCCCAGCGACCGCACTGCAACCATTCTATCAGGTGACTTCCCAGGAAGTGCCGGGAAGCGGGACAAGGGTGCCTACGAGCTCATGCGGTCGGGACCACTTCACCTTGAATGGAACCGCAAATTGGTTCCGCTTCCACGAAGAGCAGACCGAGAACGGCTGCGGCGAATCCCTCTTTTTTCTGCCGCTGCCGCCGGGCACTCGGGCCGTGGATGTGCAGTTCATGGCCGATCGCATCATCCGACAGACGTCGCAACTCGACCTGCCCAAAAGCATGGAACAGCAGTTGCGCATCTACGACCAGAAACGGTCGGTTGTCGCCACCTTCGACTATTTTGACCGCAGTTCTGCCGAGCATGAGGCGCGCCTGCCGTTCCAGTTCCAAGTCGCAGTGCAGCCGGACCAACAAAACGTCACGCTGGGTTGGCGGTTCGGCGACGTCGGCCAGACCTTCGGCCAAGCGGCCGTGAACCCTCTCTTCGGCCAAGCCTTTTCGTCGACCGTGACCGAAGCCCGCGTGGTGCTGCTGGGGATTCCCGCCACGATTGAAAACGTCCGCCAGGAGCGCGTCGGGGTCCAAGAGGGTTCAGTCCAATCAACGACAATGGTCGAGGTCGTCGTGCCTTCTACGCTTGGCGGCGTGTCTGGTCGTCTCAGCCTCCACGTGCGAGTTACGAGCGACCTCGCGTTCTCGCATGTCGTCGGGCCCGCTGGCGAGACGCTGCCTGCGCGCTATCTCGCATCCAGCGAGGCTGGCGGGGCACGCGAAGTTGTGATTACCGGCAACGCAACGGCCCTGTACGGACCGGGCCTCTACCGCATCGTATTTTCGTCCGCAACTACGCTCTACTCATCGCCCGGCTCCTACGCGTTCGCCCTCGTCATCCTTGCCATTCCCGCCGCCGCTGGCCTGCTGGCCGTTCGCAATGCGCGGGCGTTTCGGCGGCAAGCCACGCCGCAGTTTGCCATCACCGCCGCGACCCTGGACCGTGTCGTCATTGCCATGCTGGCCGCCTACGTCGTCCTGCCCATCACCGTGATTGCAGGCAGTCGATTGCCCTTGCTGACGACCGTGCCGCTCAACAACGAGGCCGGCCTCGTGTACTTCCTCATCGTCTTCGCCTTTGCCGGCTTCGTCATCGTTGGTTTCGTCGGCCGTCGACAATTATCCTCCATCATGCGTGCCGAAGCCGCTTCGGAAGAACGCGCCCGTCAGGAATTACAACGCTCCAACCGCGAGCTCGAGGAATTCGCCTACGTCGCGTCGCATGACCTGCAAGAACCGCTGCGCGCTGTTGCCAGCTATACACAACTCTTGCAGCGTCGCTACAAGGGCAAGCTTGACGCCGACGCCGACACGTACATTGAAAACGCGGTGTCGGGCGCCGCGCGCATGCAAGGACTCATCAAAGATTTGCTGGAGTATTCCCGCGTGGGTGCGCAACCTGGCCCGGTCGAAAACGTCGCGCTGCCAACTGTTCTTGCGCACGTGAAGGCGGACTTGGCTCCGGCCATAAGTGACGCTGGAGCCGAGGTCCATATTGGTGCGCTTCCAACCGTTCGCGGCCACGAACGCGAGCTGCGGCAAGTCTTCCAAAACCTGATTGGCAACGCGCTCAAGTTCCGTGATCCCAAGCGCCCATCCCGCATCAACGTCGAAGCCACGCGCGACGGAGACGCTTGGCGATTCGCAGTGCGCGACAATGGCATCGGCCTGGAAATGAAACACGACAAACTGATTTTCCAAATCTTCCAGCAACTGCATGGCCGCAACGAGTACGCCGGCAACGGCATCGGTCTTGCCATCTGCAAACGCATCGTGGAACTCAAGCACGGCCAAATCGGTGTCGATTCAACAATCGGCAAGGGATCGACGTTCTGGTTCACCTGGCCGGACGAGAACGTGGCCGCCTCGTCGCGCACTGGCGCGACGTGACGGGTTTCGAAACCGCTGCCTGTGAGGCTTCGCTTGCGCTCAGCCCCACATCAGCGCGAATCAGAAAAAATGGTCGCCGCCGCCGAGTCGCGTAACGCGGCCCTTCATCCAGTCCCTCACGAATTTCACGAAGCCCACGAAACCTGTTGGTACAAAGACCAACGACAGGGCTCGCCAAAACCGACGGCGGCGACTTCGCCTTGCAGGCCCTCAAGGTGCTTCTAAAAAAGATGCAAGACGAACGCCCCCGGTCGGGGCCGCGCGGGCACGCGAAGCGATGCCGCGCGCGGGTGTGGCAGCCGAGCGCGAAGCGCGCGATGGCGGGGCCGCCGGGGGCGGCCCATGGGCCGGATAAACCGACGAAGCGTCAATCAGGCAAACCCCATACGGCGTCCTCCCGGCGGCCCACGCAACCTCGCGGCGCTTCGCGCACGCGTCTCCTGCTTCCGCCACTCCCGGCCCACTAGGCCGGCCCGCGGGCGGCCGTTCGGCCCCTCGCTGGGAGGACGGCCGTCCCCCTTGGCCCCCGCAGGGCTCGTGCTGACGCGCTAGCAAAGGGAGGGTCCACATTTCGCAGCCGCTTCGCTTGGCTCTACGCCTTGACCGTGCGGCCGTCGGCTGCGCTGTGCCGGCCGCACGGATTCCATCGCGGCGGGGCTTCGCCTGCCGCCGCTCGGCCTCTTCGGAGCCGCTTCGCTTGGCTCCAAAGAGGTGGCCGCTGCCCAGCCCCTTAACGGGGCCCTTCATCCAATCCCGATGACGGGACAGTCGGACCCTTGACTTGGAGGCTGGCGCATCGCTCCCGGGGCCGTCTCCCTTGCGGGAGCAGCAGAGGCTACGGGTGATGGGCTTTCGCGTATTCACGGCCCTTGTCCGGGTCGAGGTTGTCTCCCCCTCACAGCATGACGACGCGCCAGAGGCTCGGGGGAGGGCCGCCCCAAGAAGGGGCATCGATCCGGGTTTCCGGCCGAAGCCGGGATGCCACGCCGCAGACGAGCAAGCTCGCCTACGGCTCGGCTGTAGCCCAACCTTTGCGCACCCCTTCACTGGCCGCCGAGGCGGACTAGGGGGTGCCTTCGGGCCGGGCAATCGTGCCGACGCGCCCCTAGTCCTTATCCTTTATTGCGGGGGCTGGGGGTGTGGATGCGTGGCCGATTGGCGCGAGGCGGTCCAGCAGGCGCCCGGCGGCGTGCGCCTCTTGTTGGAGGCCACGGCTGGAGCGAAGGAAGCGCGTTTTCCTGACGGTTTCAACCCTTGGCGCGAGGGCCGCATTGGCATCCGTCTCCGGGCCCCCGCCCAGGAAGGGCGCGCCAACGAGGAGATCATCCGAACCCTTGCCGCCTTCTTCCAGCACCCGACTGCGCGGGTACACATCGAGGCCGGTCAGACGGATTCACGCAAGACTGTGCGCCTGATGGGAATCGACCGCGAGGCAGCCGTTGCAAGACTTTTATTGGCCATGGAGGAAAAAAAGTGAGGCGCCGGGGCTGGATCCGGGCCGGAGGCGGCGACACGGATGCAACAAGGCTCCAGAAACTCGAGGACGCCGTGGACCGTCTTCGCGAGGCCGCCGAGTACGGCACCGTCGTCGTCGAGGGGGGCCGCGACCTTGCCGCGCTGGAATGGCTCGGAATCGGCGGACTGCATTACAACTTGAACCAGGGTCGCCCCTTCGATGAGATGCTGGAGGAACTCGCGCACAATCCGCCCCCTGTGGTCCTCCTGGTGGATTGGGACCGCACGGGCGGCCGGCTCCTGAAGCGCTTGGAGGAAAACCTGCGGGCGCGGGTCCAACTTGACACACAATGCCGCCGCCGCCTTGCCGCCGCATGCCAGACGCGTTGTCTCGAAGAGATTCCGGCGGAACTGTCTGCCCTACGCGGCCAAGTGTTGTGACAGTGGAGGGTGGCCGCCCGTGCGGTCCGCAACCTTCATTCCAGGAGGAGCACAATAGGGTGGAAGGCAAAGGAACGGCTGGAATAACCGGCCGGGGATTTGCCAGGCGGTGTGCCAACGCCACCTGGAATCCCTCTGGAAGACCGAGGCCCGAAGCACTCATATAGGGGACGCGTGTCGGCCGCCTCTACCCAGCACGCCGATATGGTGGCTGGGACACCGAGTCGCCCCGCAAGGGGGTCTGGCGCTCAGGTGGATAGCGCAATTTCCTGAGGAGTTCCTTTGGAACTTCGAAGAGGGCAATGCGTAAATATGGGACCGGCTTCGGCCGATTCTACCCTGGGGCACTCGAAGGTGCCCCATGCCCCGGAAACGCTTGCGTTTCCAGGGTGATCCGTCCCGGAAGCAGCCGCTTCCGGGGCCACAAACCACGCCTTTCGTTGGGCGCACAAGTGGGCAGTTTTGCCCGTCGATGAGTGCGGCCATCCAAGGTGTGGCACAAAGTCCATGAGGGCCTTGAAACCCGACAAGTCCCCGCCATTCGTTTGGCGGACGACCTCTGACGTGACCTCAACGGCCTGATGCACGAGACAGCAAGTTGGACGAAGGCACACGCGCCTTCGTCCGCAAGGTGAACCGATCCGGGCGTGTGATACCCGGTCGGTCCGCCGATTCCTGAACGGGTGATGCACAAACGTGTGACATCATCCTCTAGAAGACCAAAAGGTCGTTTGGAGGATCAATTCTGGTTGATCCTGCCAGCGGCCACCGCTATTGGGTTTCGCTTAAGCCATGCGAGTCGAGAGGGTTCGGCCCTCGGCAGACTGCTCAGTAACACGTGGAGAACTTGCCCTAGGCTGGAGGATAATCTCGGGAAACTGAGGATAATACTCCGTAGTCCATCCGTCCTGGAACGGTGGGTGGATAATAGCTCCGGCGGCCTAGGATAGCTCTGCGGCCTATCAGGTTGTAGCGAGGGTAACGTCCTCGCTAGCCTACGACGGGTATGGGTGTTGGGAGACATCGCCCAGAGATGGATTCTGAGACACGAATCCAGGCCCTACGGGGCGCAGCAGGCGCGAAAACTGCACAATGTGGGAAACCACGATGCGGGAAACCCAAGTGCCAGCACTATGTGTTGGCTGTCCTCCAGTGTTCGTAACTGGGGAAGAAAGTGCTGGGTAAGACGGGTGCCAGCCGCCGCGGTAATACCCGCAGCACAAGTGGTGGTCATTATTATTGGGCCTAAAGCGTCCGTAGCTGGCCTGTTAGATGCCTGGGTAAATCGATGCGCTCAACGTATCGAACTCCGGGTAGACCGGCAGGCTCGAGACCGGGAGAGGTGTAGGCTACTCGGGGGGTAGGGGTAAAATCCTGTAATCCTTCGGGGAGGACCAGTGGCGAAGGCGCTACACTAGAACGGCTCTGACAGTGAGGGACGAAGCCCTGGGGCGCAAACCGGATTAGATACCCGGGTAGTCCAGGGTGTAAACGCTGCGGACTTGGTGTCGGTGATCCTACGAGGGTTGCCGGTGCCGTAGAGAAGTTGTTTAGTCCGCCGCCTGGGGAGTACGGTCGCAAGACTGAAACTTAAAGGAATTGGCGGGGGAGCACCGCAACGCGTGGAGTGTGCGGTTTAATTGGATTCAACGCCGGAAAACTCACCTGGGGAGACTGCCGAATGTGACTCCGTCTGAAGGACGTTGTCGAATACAGGTAGAGAGGTGGTGCATGGCCGTCGTCAGCTCGTACCGTAAGGCGTTCTGTTAAGTCAGATAACGAGCGAGACCTTCGCCGTCATTTGCTACTAGGAAGTCCGCTTCCTGGGCACAATGGCGGGACCGCTGGCGCGAAGTCAGAGGAAGGTGAAGGCAACGACAGGTCCGTATGCCCCGAATCTCCAGGGCTACACGCGCACTACAAAGATTGGGACAATGGGTTCCTACCCCGAAAGGGGACGGCAATCCCGAAACCCAACCGTAGTTCGGATCGAGGGCTGCAACTCGCCCTCGTGAAGCTGGAACGCGTAGTAATCGCCGATCAACATTCGGCGGTGAATATGCCCCTGCTCCTTGCACACACCGCCCGTCAAACCATGCGAGTGGGGTCGGAGTGAAGGCACGTTTATTTGGCGTGTTTGAACTTCGATTTTGCAAGCGGGGTTAAGTCGTAACAAGGTATCCGTAGGGGAACCTGCGGATGGATCACCTCCTATATCATCGTGTCATACCGTCAGGTCTGCCGGTGCACTTCGGTGCATCTGCCGCGGGCCGCCCGGGCACAATACGCTCGGATCTTGGTTCACCAAAAAGCTGTCTCGTGCCATGGAGTATCAACCGACGCGGGTCTAGCGCGGGGTCGCAAGGCCTCGCGTACGGGCTCGTAGCTCAGTTGGTAGAGCACCGCGTTTGCAACGCGGGGGCCTCGGGTTCAAATCCCGACGAGTCCACTCTTCCTTCCTTGCGGAAGGAAGAGGCCTGGACCTCGCAATAGGTCCGCAAAAATCTGCAACCGACCTTCCAAGGTCGGATGCGGGAACGCCTAGGCTACCCGATATATTAGACAACCCCGGGGAATCGCCCGTCCTTTGCGACGGGAATGCCAATAATGGCGGTCAGTGATAGGGTCGTGGGGGGCGCAAGCTCCTAGCGACTTCCATTTCATTGACGTGCATACGCAGCCTGGACAAAGCAGAAAGTCGAAGTTAATTTCAAACGAGTGAATGAAACTTCAGTAATGTTGCTACAAACCAGATGGGGGATCACTCGGTTCTGGAGCCGAAGAAGGTCGTGCCAAGCCGCGATATTACTCCGGGTAGGCGCAAGGAGCCAATGAACCGGAGATGGCCGAATGGGACCTCCTCACCGCAAGGTGATTCGCTTCAAGCGAAAGGTAACCTGCCGAATTGAAGCATCTTAGTAGGCAGAGGAAAAGAAATCAATAGAGATTCCCTTAGTAAAGGCGATCGAAAAGGGAACAGGGCAAGCCGAATCCGTGGTCGAGAGATCATGGAGATGTGGGGCCTGGGTCCACCCGACCGTTGGAATTCGAAGTCCCTTGGAACAGGGCACCGTAGAGGGTGAAAGTCCCGTAGAAGTAAGACGAGGGTGATGCCAGAGCAAAGAGTAGGGCGGATTGGAAATTCCGTCCGAAGACCGGGGGCATGAACCCCGAACCCTAAACACTCCCAGAAACCGATAGCGCAGTAGTAGCGTGAGTGAAAGTTGAAAAGTACCCCTGACGGGAGGTGCAAAGACGTGAAACCATCTGGTGACAGACTGTACAGGTGTGAAAGCAACGAAACCTCAAAAAGGTGGAGCAGCATCTGTGCGTTCGATTCGAAAATTGATCCATGGAGTTCTTGGTGTTGGCAAGGCTAAGAGGTTCAACCTCGGAGCCGTAGGGAAACCGATTGTCCGCAGTTTACGAGGGACATCGTGCGCTCGCGATTAGTCAGCATCTGGATACCCGAAACCAGCCGATCTATGCCTGGGCAGGGCGAAGCGCCGGGAAACTGGCGTGGAGGCCCGAAGCCGTAATGATGTGCAAATCTTTGGTGTGACCTGGGTATAGG